>JBFOMB010000001.1:0-11512 GCA_040830545.1 Paracoccaceae bacterium
CCAGCGTTGCGCCGCCCTCCCCCACGGCCAGCGCGGTGTAACGAAACCGGCGCTCTGCCCGACGGAAATCCAGATGAGTCAGCCCTCGGACCAGTGGGATGATTGCCAATACCGCATAGGTCGCCGCCTGTGGCCCGTCGGCAAAGACCGCCGCCAGTATCGGGGCCAGCGCCAGCAACACCAGCGCCCCCACAATGCCCCGGATCACGGCGACCCCCTGCAATTCCGCCTGCAACCGGGCCGTGTTGCCGTCCCGCGCCTGTAGGATCAGCCGGTCGATGCCCAGATCGCAGCTCATTTCTGCCAGTCGAACCACCAGCGCCAGCATCATTGCCTGACCCAGCTGTTCCGGTCCCAGCAACCATGCGAAGGCCACCGACCGCGCCAAGGCCGCGGCCTCGGCCAGAACCGGAACGACCCACGGAATCCAGCGACCAGATTTCACGCGGCCACCCCGGCCTGTCGGGCAATTACGTCCATTTCATAGGCCGCGCGGGATTTTACACCGGTCAGGCGTTGATGCAGATTGGCCTTCATCGCGCCGCGTTGCGTGAAGGATGCGACCGCTCGCCCCGCCAACTGCCGCGCATCCGCGCGGCGCAGATCAACAACCTCGTCCCCGATGCCGCATTGCGCAAAGACGCCATAGGCCTTGTCGGTGTATCCCAGCCCCAGCGTTGGCACGCCCGAGGAAAACGCCCCGATGGTCGCGTGCATGCGTGCGCCTGCGAACCAGTCCAGCCGGGACAGGACCCATTTCAGCTCCATCGCGCTCAGTCGGTCATCCAGAACCTGAACGCGGGAACGCCCATCCTCGCCCAAACGCGCTTGCAGGGCGCGCGCGGCATCCAGATCGCTTTCCGGGTCACCATCGGGGCGTTGCACATGCGGCACCAGCAGCAGTCGCAGGTCAGGATCAGCCTGCAAAAGGCCCGCCGCCAGCGCATCCAGCTGATCGCGGTGACTGCCCTTCAGTCCAAAGGTCTGTCGCGCGGCATCGTCTTCGTTGCAAAGGAGGCCTGAAACGTTCAGCCCCGCGACGGGGTACGGCCTGTCCTGCGTCAGCCAGGTGGCGACCCGGCTGGAAAGGGATTTGGGTTCCGTCGCTGGCAAGGCAACAGCGACGTCGACGCCCAGACGATGGCGATCCGCATCAAACGAGGTCCCCAGCGCCATTTGCAGAAACTCGAAACTTTGCGCGTCCCGGACCCAAACCGCTTCGGCCCGGCGCAGGATCGACACGGCCTCTTCCAGCGCAGCGTCATCGCGAAACGGGCCCAGTTTTTGGGGCAGCAGGATCAGCGGCACACCCGCATCCAGCGCGAGCCGCTTGGTCAGGGCCATGGCCTGAAACCGCTTGGCCCCGTAAATGTCGGTGAAGCTGTCCCCGCCAGAAATGTCCAGAACGGCGCGCGATCCCAGAACCGCGCGCGCGGGCGCATTGAAACGACCTTTGGCGCGGACAATCGCATGGGCGGTGCGCAGGCTGTCACCGCGCCAGTACCGGCGGTGATGGGTCAGCCCGACCAGATTGACATGGGCATACCCCCAATTCGCCTGTCGCAATCCACGCCCGTGATCGGCGACCGTCACCTCTGTCGCGCCGCGTAGGGCCAAACCGGCCACAACCGCATGGCACAGCGCGCTGACGCCCTGGTTTCCGGTATCCGGTGCTGCATTCAATAAAGTGATCATGACGGTCCTCGCTAATGTTGCGAGGACGTTAGCCCGGTGGCCTTACCCCTGTCCGCTGCGCGTCAGGTCAGGTCCGGCACCTGATGGAGGGGGCGACCTATCCAATCGGATAGGCGGTGGTTCCTTGGCAGCGGTCAGGCCCCGTCAGACCAGATTGCGGTCGCGCGCGATCATGGCCGCATGTGTTCGATTCTTGGCGTTCAGCTTGCGGCACAGGGTCTTTGCGTGCAGCTTCACCGTGGCCTCGTGCAGGTCATAGTCCCGCGCGATTTCCTTGTTCGCCTTGCCCTGGCAAATGCCACGCAATACGTCCATTTCCCGCCTGGTCAGCAATCCGGGTTCTGCCTCTTCCTGCTGCTGCATCAGGTTGAACGGGGCATAGGTTTCGCCAGCGGCCATGAATTTGGCCGCGCTGATCATGGACTTTGACCCCAGCGTTTTGGGCACAAACCCAGCAGCCCCGGCGGCAATCGCCTGTTCGGCCAAAGCGCGGGTGGTGGTGCCCGAGAGGATGGCAACGGGACGTTCTTCGTTTGCGTCCTGCATTTGCGCCAACCCGTCCAGACCGTTCATTCCCGGCATATTGTAATCCAGTAGCACGAGGTCAAAGGTGCCTGTTGCCGCGACAACGTCTAGCGCTGCGCCCAGGGTGCCGGCGGTTTCAACTTCTGCGTCCCCTTCGGCGATCAGGAACGCGGCAATGGTCTCGCGGACCAGATCATGATCATCGGCAACAAGTATCCGCATGAATTTCCCTTTCCTCAGACCGCCCAACGACGCCCGGCCAGTGACACACACAACCCTAAGCCTATTGCGTTTCGCAGGGATTACCACACGCATTTGACCGCTGTATTTGTCCCAAGCGGACAGCCGGGTGCTCCATTTGAGAGCGCCAAACCTATCCGAAAGTATAGGACGGTATACGCATGGTCAGATGACGCGCGCAGGAACTTGTGCGATCCAAGGGCAGCGTCAAAGAAAGGTCAGCGTATGGCATCCTTGTACTCAAATCTCCGCACCCTGTTGGGAGCAGCTGCCATGGTGTGTGTGGTTGTAACCGGCCCGGCAGCAGCACTGGAGCCTGTGACCGGAACGCCCATCCTCACCGTTTCGGGCGACATGGAACACACAAACTCTGACGGTGTAGCCGAGTTCGACTTCGACATGCTGGCGGCGCTGGAGACCGTGACATTCGAAACCTCAACCATCTGGACCGAGGGTGTGCAAAGCTTCACGGGTGTCGAACTGGATGACTTGTTGGCCGTGGTCGGTGCGGAGGGTGGGACGCTCAAGGCCTATGCCGTGAACGATTACGTGGTCGAAATCCCGGTCAGCGACGCGGTGGACGGTGGACCCATTGTCGCGTTTCTGCACAATGGTGAGCAAATGAGCCTGCGCAACAAAGGGCCGCTTTGGATCGTTTACCCCTATGACAGCAAAACGGAATACCAGTCGGAACTGATCTATTCCCGCAGCATCTGGCAACTCAATCGGATCGAGGTTCAGCGCTGAGCGACAACAGGCAAAACCCGGATGGCAGCCACCGGCGCGCGCGGATCATTTCCGCCGTGTCGGTTGTCGCCGTTCTGGCGTTTGCGCTGCTGGCGGCGGTCCTGCTGAATGGTGATATTCGGCGCAAGATTGACGCGCTGGCCACGGCACGTTCGGACAGCGCGCAATGGTCGCTGGCACAGGCGGATGTGGAGGTGCTGGCGCTCAAGGCCGAGGTACTGTCAGCCACGCTGGACCCATCCACGCCGCTCACCGACCTGCGCAACCGGTTCGACATATTCTACAGCCGCGCACAGACGCTGATCAGCAGCCCGCTGTATGCGGCGCTGCGCGAAGATCCAGAGGTCGCCGCCGCGCTGCAACAGATCGACGGGTTTTTGAAGCAGGCCGTGCCGATCATCGACAGCTCTGATGCCGAACTGGCCGGGGCGATGTCTGATCTGTCTGCCCAGACCGATCAGGTGCGCGGCCATGTGCGCACCGTCACGCTCAAAGGCGTGTCGATCCTGGCCGAAACCGCAGACACCCAGCGGCTGGCCACCGCGCAGACCCTGTCATGGGTGTCGGCGCTGACGCTTGGTGTTGTGTTGATCCTGCTTCTGATGCTGGTCTTCCTTTTGCGCCATTTCCGGCGAGAACGGGCGATTGCGCGGGAACAAAGCCTTGTGCGTTCGCGCCTGGCTGCTGTTGTGTCCACCTCGCTGGACGCGGTTCTGGTGGTGGACAGGCAGGGTCGGATCATGGATTTCAACGGTGCGGCGGAACGCGTTTTTGGCTATTCCCGGGACGAGGCCCTTGGTGGTGATCTGGCCACGCTGATTGTCCCGGACCATTTCCGCGACGCCCACCGCGCGGGTATGACCCGTTATTTGACCACTGGGGAAAAGCGGGTGGTCGGCACGGGCCTTGTCCAGCTGGAAGCAAAGCGCAAGTCGGGCGAAGTGTTTCCGGTGGAACTGTCCATCTCGACCGCCGAGGCGGATGATGGTGAGATTTTCGTGTCCTTCATCCGCGACATCTCGGCCCGGGTGGCCGCGCAGGAAGAATTGGTTAAGGCGCGCGATGACGCGGTGGCGGGGGAACGCGCTAAGGCTGAATTCATCGCGGTGATGAGCCACGAAATGCGCACGCCTTTGAACGGTATGTTGGGCACGCTGGACCTGTTGGACGCTGGCGCGCGCAGCGCAAAGGAACAGGAGTATCTGGAGATCATCCGTGCCTCCGGCAAACTGCTGCTGCATCACGTCGACAACGTTCTGGAACTGTCGCGGGCCGAGGCTGGGCGGATCGAAACCGCACACGAGGTGTTCAACCTGCCCCAGCTTGTCCGCGAATTGGTGGAAGGCCAACGCGGCGTGGCGCAGCACCGGGGGAACACGCTGCAGGCTTCGGTCAGCGATGGGTGCGGCGACCTTGTGCTGGGCGACCCGACCCGGTTGCGCCAGATTCTGCTGAACCTTGTTGGTAACGCCACCAAGTTCACACGTGATGGCCGTATCTCCGTTGACGTGACCCGAATCGGGGCGGGCGACATGGTCGAAATCAGTGTCTGCGATACGGGCATCGGCATTGCCCCGGCGGATCAGGAGCGGGTGTTTGAGGACTTCGTGACATTGGACGCGTCCTACAGCCGGGAAATCGGCGGTACAGGGCTGGGTCTGGCAATCGTGAAACGATTTGTTGAGGCCCTGGATGGGCAGGTGACACTGGACAGTGACTCAGGAAAGGGCAGCACCTTTCGCGTGACGCTGCCCATGCCCAAGGTGGATCGGGCTGAGACCGAGTGGAGCAGACGCCCACTCTTTGATGCGCCCGAAGCGAGGGTATCCAGCCCGCTTCGCATCCTCATCGTCGAAGACAATCGCAACAATCGGATCGTGCTGCGCGACATGCTGGAACTGGACGGGCATGTGGTTGAGGATGCGTTCGATGGCGAGCAAGGGGCGGAACGGGTGCAGCGCGCCGGCCCCTATGATCTGGTTCTGATGGATATCTCGATGCCCAAAATGGATGGGATCGAAGCGACCCGGGCGATCCGTGCGGGCGAGGCGCCCGGCGTGCATCTGCCCATTGTCGCCATCACCGCGCATGCAGGGGCGAGCGAAACCGAACGGTTCCTTTCTGCCGGGATGGATGATGTCTTGGTCAAGCCGATTTCGCGGGCGGCCTTGCGCGAGGTGCTGGGCCGTTTCGGACCACGGGACAGGCAGGGTTTTGACGGGATCGACCCAGCCGAAGACCAGGGTGCGCACTCCGTTCTGGATGCTCGGCAAATCGAGGAGCTGACACACACGCTGGGGACAAAGAAGCTGGCCGGATTGGTGCGTGATTTCATTCTGGAGAGCGATCCGGCGATTGAGCGGATCTGTGGTTGCCTGTCGTCAGGTGAACTGGACGACCACCTGATTGCAGAGGTGCATCACACAGCGGGGTCGGCAGCCCTGTTGGGCGCGTCCGAGTTACGCGGATGCCTGGCCGCGCTTGAGACGCAGCTGAAATCGGATGAGCCTGTGGCGGGGGACCTGTCCGACCGGATTCAACAGACGTGGGCGCAGACCAAAGTGGAATTGCAGACGACGGTCGCGGGATTTGAGGAATAGGGAAATCGGATCAATCGGATTGCGCGCCCGCAGCGAACGCATCAGGCGACATCCCCGGATCACGAGACCTGGCCATGGCATGGGTCAGCCGCCCGATGGGGCCGCGCGGAAACAGAAGCAGCGTTACAAATTCCACGACGGTGTTGGCATAGCCACGCAACCAGGCAGACGTGGCATTGAAGTCGATGGTGCGCACAGATTGAGACACCGGATGTGTCAGTGAAGCACCCAGCATGGCGTGACCCGGGGACAACGCGCGCGCATCCGGCAGGTGGTACATGTCGGCCCCCATTAGCGTTTCACCCCATTTCAGCCAGGACGCAGCAGCGAGCGTAGTGCCGTCCCGTTCGACCGTGGCAATCAGCACCGAAGCCTGCCCTGAACGGTCCAGCGCGCGCAGCATGGACAGCTTGGTGTCGGTCAGGGGCACCAGAACTGGCAAGTCCTGCTCTCCCTCTGCTTTCCAGCTTTGGTCGGCGCAGGTTTTGAGCCGGTCCAGCCCTTCGCCCAAAGTCTCGCCCGCGTAGAGGACGTTTTTGGCCCCGGACTCCTCGACCGCGCGCAGCGCGCGTTGCACGGTTCGGCGATGGTTGCGGGAGGAGGATTTGAGCAGAGCCTCCATACCGTCAAAATCATGTCGGGCCGAAAAGGTCCGGCCGCTGTCCCGGATCAGCGTGTCAAATCCGGCGGCTTGTGCGGTGCTGATCCAGGCCTCGACATCGGGTTTTGGGATCGGCAGGTTGATGAAATCCCAACCCCGGGTTTTTGCCATTGCGGGCAACAACACACCGGGCAACGCCTCAGGTGCCCCGTCAAACTGATATCCACCTCGCAGGTTGCCCGCGATCAGGGACATGGGTGGGGACAACTGGCGCAATGGGATCAGGCGACGTTCCTTTTCGCGCACGAACCGCGCGTCCCCGGGAAGGAAATCAAACCGACAGGCCAGCGAGGGCGGGCGTCGCCGCAATACGGACACCATGGGCGCGACCAGTCCGGGTGCCTGCACGTCGATCCAGCGCGCTTGGGCCTCATAGGCCGTTCGCACCGCGTCAGAATATGCAGGTAAGCCGTGTACGGCGGCAAACGGCCAACCCAGCGGAGGAGGACCAGGTGTTGTGCACCCATCGCGTGACAGCGTCATGAGGGTCTCCCGTTCGGGTGGCATCCTGTCGACATGTTCAGGACTAGCCGATGGCATGCCCTGCGCCAACCCGGTTCAACGCGACAAAGTCCAAGCTTGCCACATCTCGGGGCAAGTCGTAGCTTGGGATCATCTGATTTTGTACAATACATTTTGTTATGCGAGTTTTGAGGAACGCCTACAGTTACGTTCTGATCGGGAACGCGGTTAGTGCCGGTATGGGCTTTGCCGTACTGATGGTGCTGACGCGGGCATTGGACCCGGCGCGTTTCGGGGAACTGGCCGTTCTCATAAACCTTGTGGATTTCGGTCTGATCGTGATCGACGCGCTATTGTTTGCGGGCGTGGTCGTGACCGTGTCCAAATACGCGCAGGACCATCCGGACAAGGCGGACATGGCGCTGAAGATCGGGTTTCTGTTGCGCCTGCCTATTGCGTTGGTGATCGCAGTGGCCGGGCAGGTCGCGGCAGAGCCGCTGTCGATGTTGATGCTGGGCACGCCGGATCTGGCAGGGCCGATGCGACTGGTGTGTTTGGCGTTGCCTTTGCTGACGGTCCATTCGTTTTTCATCACAGCCCTGCAATCCCGGCAGCGGTTCGGGTCTTTGGCATTGGCCACGACGTTCAAAAACGCGTTCCGACTGGCCCTGATGGGTGGGTTATTCATGCTGGGTCGCCTCGATGTATCAGCGGCGATGGGCGCCATGGTGATTGGCGGAGCTTTGGCCATGGGGTTGGCCATGGCAGTCGCAGGGCTGGGGTTCCTGCGGGCGCCGGGGATGGATTGGTCGATCCTGCGCGAAATCTTTGATGTGAACAAATGGATGGCCATTGCGGCGATCGGCCTGTTGGGTGCGCGGATCGACATCGCGATGTTGGCCCACTATTCGACGGCGGCAGAGGCCGGGTATTACGCCGCTGCACTGCAATTGTGTCTGGTCATCACGCTGTTCAGTACCGCGCTGGTCACGATCCTGCTGCCGAAGTCGGCGCAGATGACAGACCCGGTGCAGGTTCGGGCGCATTTCCGCAAGGCGTTGAAATGGCTGTGGGTTGCACCGGTGGGCATTGTCCTGATCGTGCCAATCACACCGTTTCTGGTGCCTCTTGCCCTGGGGCAGGATTATGTGTCGGTGGTCGGTCCGTTGAACCTGCTGGTGGCCTCGGCCCTGCTGGCGCTGGTCTGCAATCCGGCCCTGATGGCACATTTTTCGCTGGGTCTGGTGCCGCTTTATGCGCTGACCGTGGTGGCGCAAATGGCGCTGCGGGTTGTGGCGAACGTGCAGGTCATGCCGCAATACGGGGCAACTGGCGCGGCTTGGGTGGATTTCGGGGTCAAGGTGGTGTCGATTGCCGTGTCTCTGGTCATCCTTTGGGTCATCGTCCATCGCCGCGCGGCCAGTGGCGAGGCCCTGCAGGCGGAGGCAGCAGCATGATCCGGCCCGGTGATCTGTACCGCGCGGCGTTGGCTGTAACGGACCCTGTGACGATCCCCATCGGCAATGCACGGCTGGCCGCGCGGGCCAAGGCCGACCCGCAGGCTGTGCGCGACCGGCGAGCGGCGGCCCTGACACGCGGGATCGAGTGGTTCAAACAGCAACGCATGATCGAGGTTTCGGGCCTCATGCTGTTGCAGGCGACCTATGAGGCGGGTTTGGACAACAGACTGAGCTTCATCGAGGACGCCATCGCGCGGTACCGTGCGGAAAATCCTGGGTTCCGTGAGCGTCTGTTTGACCCGTCCTTCGCTTATGATCCGACACAGGACCCTTATGGCCTGCGCTACAGGGATGAAAACAGCTGGCAGGTGTTTGAACATCCGCTCGACACGATCATGCGTCGCTGCCTGTATTCCGACCGGCTGGGGCTGGGGGCGGAGTTTTTGGAAGAGCTCAAGTCGCTGGAAGACGGTGGGGGGTACGGCACCACCCACGCTATCGTTGGCGGGCGGCTGTTGTTGCGGTTCAGCAATATCGAAGCCGGGGCGATCCGCGCCGTGATGCAGGAAACCGCGCCCCGGATTGCGGCGGCCAATCGTGGTGCGCGTCATGGGGATCTGTTTGCGGAACGCATTCTGGTGCTGCAATGGCTGGGCCGGGACGACCTGATTGATCCGGTCTGGATCGAGCGCATGACAGTCGCACAGCTGGACGATGGTGGTTGGGGGGGCAAGCCGCTGTTGCGCGGGCCGGTTGCCAACCAGCATACGACCGCCATAGCGGTGACAGTGCTGGCGCAGGACCTGACCGGGCGCATCGTACCGGAACCGGACCGCGTGGCCGAGCCTGCGCCCTATCCCCAAGTTCAAGGAGCCTCCGCATGAGTGATCTCAGCAGTCTGAGCCGCCGTGGACGTCGGTTGAGCGCCAAGGCGCTGCGTTTTGGCAAACGGGTCGCGTCACAGTTCATGCCGTCTGGCGGCGCCGCACCAGTCGCGCCCGTGACGATTCCGTCGGCGACCGATACAGTGGATATGGTTGTTGTGGTAACGGGATCGACGCGGGGCGTCGGTCGGGCGATTGCAAATGGGTTTGTGCAGTCTGGCGCTCGGGTTGTTGTAAATGGTCGGAACGAAACGGCCACCCAAGAGGTTGCCAAGGCACTCGGTGGCCAGACAATTGGTATCGCGGCGGATATGTCCACCGGTGAAGGTGTCGACCGTCTGTTTGCCGCAGCGATAGAGGTGTTTGGTCGGGTCGATGTTCTGGTCAACAACGCCGGGATCGCAGCGGGTACAGGCAAACCGTTGTGGGACATGTCTAGGCAGGAACTGGCGGACAACCTGCAGGTCAACGTGACCGGTCCCTTCCTGGCCCTCAGTCGCGCGATCCAGATTTGGATGGAGGCCGGGCAGGGCGGTCGGGTGCTGAACGTGTCCAGCGGGGCAGGTGAGCAGAGCTTTCCGAGCATGTCGGGCTATGGCATCTCGAAATTCGCGCTTGAAGGACTGACCCGTTACGCGGCCGAGGATCTGGCGGCCGGGGGCATCGCCGTGTGTTCCGTGAAACTCGGCAGTCTGCGCACCGACATGACCCGCGCGAACATGTCCTGGGAGGATCACGCGTTGTTGCCCGACCCGGACACGGTTGCGCCGGTCTTCGTCAACCTCGCCAGCGCGCCGGCCGAGATGATACACGGTCGGTCCTTTGCCGCCCCAAGGCTGAGCGCGGATTTTCAGGCGGAACTGTCAATTGCCGGGCCAATCGCCGCGACCCCGGCGATGAAATACCCGAAGCTGACCCGCCATGGGGTGGAGGTGCCGCGCGACTGGCAGGATTTGACGTTGCTGGACCGGGCGGAAAACCAGTGGGGCCCGTCACCCAAGGTGGCCGAAGCGGTGAACGCTGTATTGACCGGACGGCCCACGAATTACTACCCGGACGAGGATTACACCCGCCTGCGGCAGGCACTGGCCAAGGAACATGGGCTCGCCCCCGAGTGTTTTACCTTTGGCAACGGGTCATGGGTGCTGCTGGACGAAATCCTGCGGCTCTTTGCCCATCCTGGCGATGAGGTTGTGTCAAACGATCCGGGCTGGTTCGGGTTCCACATCCTGTGCCCCCGGTACGGCGTCAACAACCGTCGGGTGCGCATGCGGCTGGATGCCGGGGCCAATGGTGATCCGCATAATCTGGACGGTATGCTGGCGGCGATTGGGCCCAAGACGCGGCTGATCTATATCGTCACGCCCTCCAACCCCGAAGGTGTGCCGATGCGGGACGCGGATTTCGCACGGTTCATCGAACAGGTGCCACCCAACCTGCCGGTGATTGTGGACGAGGCTTATGCCGAATTTGCGGACATTCCCGATCTGGTCCGCACCTCGCGTTGGGTGCAGCGCGAGGATCGCATGGTGATTGGCGTGCGCACGTTTTCGAAATTCTACGCGCTGGCGGGGATGCGGGTAGGGTACAGTTATGCCCGCCCCGAAGTTGCGGAAATGCTGGCCCGGCAAAGTTTTATCTTCAGCGTCAACAGCATGGCGGAAGAGGCGGCGCTGG
The DNA here is from genome assembly GCA_040830545.1 of Paracoccaceae bacterium. Classification (GTDB taxonomy): domain Bacteria; phylum Pseudomonadota; class Alphaproteobacteria; order Rhodobacterales; family Rhodobacteraceae; genus HXMU1420-2. The sequence goes on from JBFOMB010000001.1 coordinate 10,952, forward strand.
CTGCGCTGGCCGATCACGACCACCGCGCCAAAGTACATGCCGGAGTGTCAGAACAGCGCCGCCGTTTGACGGACGCGGTGCGGGGGCTGGGCCTGCGCGCCATCGACAGCCAGGGACCGTTCATGATGATCGAGGCCCCGTGTGCCATGGATCAATACCGCGAGGCGTTCAGTGACGCGGGCCTGATGTTGCCGTTCTTTGAATTTTACGACGGTGAATATGTGATGTTCCCCGTTGCGTCAGCAGAGCAGAACACGCGCACGCTAGAGGTTCTGGCCAAGTTGACGGGCAAGTCGGCCTGAACTGCCACAACCCAGCCCCGGACCTGATCCGGGGCCTCGTCGTTGGCTGAACGTCAGAGGAGCGATTCCGCGACCAGCAACATGCCCAGGCCAATCCCGGCAATCACAGCCCAGAAAATCACCCGCTCGGCTGTCTGAACACATGTGACCCAAACCTGTCGGCGGGCGGCTGGCTGCCCAACCTCCCGGCGTGTCCATGGCCCCCCCCTCAGGACGTCCCCCCCGGCCCGCCCGTCCAGGGGTTCCTGGCGCACTGCCC
>JBFOMB010000002.1:0-86995 GCA_040830545.1 Paracoccaceae bacterium
AAGGGGCCGGGCTGGACCGGATTTGCACGTTCCCTCTCCCTCCCCGACAACCCCCCCGACCTTTTAAACCTGCGCTTTTTGCGGGTTCGGTTGCGCGCGGGCATGGTGGGCGGTGGCCTGTTGCGCGGTCCGTGAAATGGCAGGGCTTGTGGCGGTCATGGCGCCCGCGTGTCCCTCGTTGGGGGAAAAACAACCACCGCCGATGAAACCGGCCCAAGTCGAAGATCTGCTGACCTGGATCATCATTGGCGTGATCGTTGGCGGGCGGCTGGGCTTTGTGTTGTTTTATCAGCCTGGATACTACCTGCAGAACCCCGCTGAAATCCTTCAGGTCTGGCAGGGTGGCATGGCCTTTCACGGCGGGCTTTTGGGTGTTGTACTCGCTTCTTGGCTGTACATCCATCGACACGATCTGCCGCTGCTCAGCACTGCGGACCTGATCGCACACACCGTCCCGCCGGGGTTGTTGCTGGGGCGGCTTGCGAATTTCATCAACGCGGAATTATGGGGCCGTCAGACGGATGTCCCGTGGGGTGTTGTTTTCCCCGGTCACGCCGCGCAGACCTGCGCGGGCGTGGAGCCCGGCAGTTGCGCGCGCCACCCCTCGCAACTGTACGAGGCGGGGCTCGAGGGGCTGCTGCTAGGCGTGTTGCTGTTGGTACTGGTTTATGGGCGTGGCGCGTTTGCCCGGCCGGGTCTGGCCACTGGCGTATTCATGGCCGGCTACAGTGCCGCACGGTTTGTGGTCGAATTCTTCCGCCAGCCCGACGCGCAGTTTGTGACCGATGGCAATCCTTTGGGTCTGGCGTTCCACGTCGCGGGATACGGGTTGACCATGGGCCAGATGCTGTCTCTGCCCATGTTTGCGCTGGGTCTGTGGCTGATCCTTCGGGCACGGCGCTAGGGTCATGGAGCCGCTGGAACACCGCCTGCGCGCACGCATCCGGGCTGATGGCCCGATCAGCGTGGCAGATTATATGACCGACTGCCTGCTGCATCCGGAATACGGCTACTATTCAACGCGGGACCCGTTTGGCCAGCAAGGGGACTTCATCACGGCCCCCGAAATCAGTCAGATGTTTGGTGAGCTTCTGGGTTTGGCGCTGGCGCAGGCCTGGCTGGATCAGGGTCGACCTGAACGGCTCACGCTGGCCGAAATCGGGCCCGGTCGCGGAACGCTTATGGCGGACCTGCTAAGCGCGACGCGAGCCGTGCCGGGGTTTCTGGAGGCCGCTCAGATCGTTCTGGTCGAGGCCTCACCTGTCCTGCGGGACATTCAGGCAAAAACGCTCGCGCCGCATACGGCGCAATGGATCAAAACAGCCGCAGACCTACCTGACGCGCCTCTGTTCCTGATCGCGAACGAGTTCTTTGACGCCCTGCCCATCCGCCAGTTCCTGCGCGACGGGGAAGGCTGGCGGGAACGGCGCGTGGGCCTTGTCGATGACACGCTGAGCTTTGTTCAGGCTCAACGACAGCCACAGCCCGTTCTGGCATACAGGCTGGCCGGTACCGGTGATGGAGATTTGGTCGAACACTGCCCCGCTGCGGGTCCAATTGCGCAAGAAGTTGGGCAGCGAATCGCGGATAACGGCGGCGCGGCACTGGTCATCGACTATGGTGACTGGCGTTCCCTGGGGGACACGCTGCAAGCGCTGCAAAAACATGCGCCCGTGGACCCGTTGGCAAATCCCGGCCAGGCCGACCTGACCGCACATGTGGACTTCGAGGCGATTGCAGCCGCAACGCCTTGTGCCCACAGCGCTTTGACCCCTCAGGGTGTGTTCTTGGAACGATTGGGTATTACCGCCCGCGCGCAGGCATTGGCCCATGGTGCAGATGAAACCACACAGCACACAATCTTGTCACAACATCGCCGGTTGACGCACCCGGACGAAATGGGAAACCTGTTCAAGGTTTTGGGGCTGTTTCCCCGCGATGCTGCGCCACCTCCGGGTTTGAATGAATGACACTGGAAATTCTGACATCCGATCAGCTGGGCCATGTGCGGCACGGGTTTTTCACCCGGCGGGGCGGTGCGTCTTCGGGCGTATTTGCCGGTCTGAATTGCGGGCAAGGATCGTCTGATCAGGCCGAAGCGGTGCAAATCAACCGATCCCGCGTGGCGCAGGCAATGGAAGTCGAACCGGGCGAATTGATCGGCGTGCATCAGGTGCATTCGCCAGACGTGGTGACGGTAGATGGCCCGCTGGACCCGCGACCGCGTGCGGATGCTATGGTTACAGCCACGCCCGGGATCGCGTTGAGCGTTCTAACGGCTGATTGCCAACCCGTCCTTTTCAGTGACCCAAATGGCGGGGTCATTGGCGCGACCCATGCCGGATGGCGCGGTGCGTTGGAGGGCGTACTGGACGCGACCGTTGAGGCGATGGAAGCTCTGGGCGCGCGCCGTGAAAACATAACCGCTGTAATCGGCCCCACAATCAGCCAACGCGCCTACGAAGTTGGGCCGGAGTTTTTCGACCGCTTCATGTACGAAAACCCGGACAATGCCCGGTTCTTTGCCAACGGGCAGGACGATCGGATGCAATTCGACCTACCCGCGTTTGGCTTGCACCGCCTGCGTGAAGCAGGGGTGGGTCACGCGGAGTGGACGCGCCATTGCACATACTCGGATGCGGACCGCTTCTTTTCCTTCCGTCGCACAACGCATGCGAAAGAAGCAGACTATGGTCGGTTGATTTCCGCGATCCGTCTCTGAGCTTCTCAAAACGTAACTGTCGGGACCACACTTGGCGTGTTCATGACACAATCCCGCCTCAAACCCGGGACCAAAATCCCACCTGGCACTCTACTGGTGTTTGATTTCAAGGTGTTACGCAGATGGCACGATGTCGCAATTCGCCGTTCCATAACCCTCGACCTGCCCTGAATTTCCCCTTCTCCGACACGAACCGGCCCGATTGCAGGGTCATCTTGGCTCCAACGAACAAAGAACCCGGACACCGGGGCTCAAGGAGACAAGGACATGAAAGTCAGAACCCGCTTTATCCGCTCGGTCATCAAGTCTGCCGAAGCTGAAACCACCCGCATGCCCTGGACCCGCGGCGTAATCCGCGACGTCAACAAGATGACGCGCCGTGGTGAACTGGCGCTGCCCAAGGTGCGCACCGCCTGAGTCGGTTCCGGGGTCTCAAGCCCCGGAAAAACAGACAGACAGAATCAAATTGTGGCAATTTTCAGCCGATGCCTGGAAACAATCCGGCGTCGGCTAGGCCCATTGCGCATCCATCGGCGCACAATGTTACCCTTTCTTTGACAATCTCGGCGGAAATCCGCCATTACCTCTTCATCAGATGTTCACACATGTAGTGTCCGTCTGTGTTGCTGGTGGGGGCCAGCACAGATGCGACCCGATTGAGAGGGCCGTACATTGTCTATGCTTCCTACCCGTGCGATTGCGCACGCGCCGTCGGCAAAGCCGCTTCACCTGCCAAACCAGCCCCGCACCAGTGGTCGCCCACAGGTTCGTCGTTACACAACCACCACGTTGCTGGCGAATGGGGACATTTGCGAGACGCGCCATCTGGCTCCGGCCCTGCCGCTGTTTGAGGACGCATTCTGTGCATTTGCCCGTGGCACGCTGGTGGAAACGGATATGGGTCCGATTGCCATCGAAGACCTGCTGCCCGGCGACCGCGTTGTCACCGGGGATGGCGCAATCGAAGAAGTCATCTGGAAAGGCAACGTCACTATCGTGCCGGGTCTGAAGCCCAGTGTGCAAAAGCGTGACATGCGCCTGACCCGGTTCACAGCAGACAGTCTGGGATTGGCCCGGCCCATGACCTCGATCATGTGCGGACCCTCGGCCCGCCTGCTGCACACGCCCGACCGTATCCGCGCGATGGCCGGTGGCAATCAGGTGCTGAGCCCGGTGCGTACGCTTGTCGACGGAGTGAACGTGATCGAAAGCGCGCCGCCGACTCCGGTTGAGCTCTACCACATTTGCCTGCCGCGACACGCGACGCTAAAAATCGGTGGGCTTGAGTTCGAAAGCTACCATCCCGGCCCGCAATCCGCGCGGATGATCAGCCACGCAATGCGCGCCCTGTTCCTGGACCTGTTCCCGCATGTGGATACCTTGGGCGGCTTTGGCCCGGTGGCCTATCCCCGCGCGGGTGATGGGCAGATCGATGCCATTGGCTAACCGGCGCTTTTAGGCGTCCTGTGACAGGCGATCTTCGAGAACGTCAAACGGAACGCCGGGCTCCTGCTTGGCGTTTCGAATCACCAGAGAGGTTTTGACGCTGGCGACATTCGGTGTGGTCAGCAACTGCCCCGTCAGGAAGCTTTGAAAGCTGGACAAATCGGGGGCCGCGCATTTCAGGATAAAGTCGACCTCGCCGTTCAACATATGGCACTCACGCACCAGCGGCCACTCGTTGCACTGGGCCTCGAACGCGCGCAGTTCGGTTTCCGCCTGACTGTCCAGACCGACCATCACGAACACCTGCACTTCAAAGCCCAGTTCGCGGGAATCAACCTCGGCGTGATACCCTCGGATCAACCCCGCCTCTTCCAAGGCACGTACGCGACGCAGGCAAGGAGGCGCAGAGATTCCGACACGGCGTGCCAGTTCCACGTTGGTCATCCGCCCATCGGCCTGCAATTCGGCCAGAATCTTGCGGTCAATCGGGTCGAGACGGGTGGTGGCCATGAATTCTCCTGTTCGCGGCAAATTCTTATCGCGGGGCGCAACCGTGCGCAATAATGTTTCACGACACCGCAACAATATTAAGCGATACACAAAGCTGTCACAGGGAATGCGTTGGGGCTTTAAGTTCCTGCCCGCTTGGCTATATCCACTCTTCGCATGACATGCAGGGGATGACCGCGATGGGCGACGCACGACACACGAAGGTTCTGATCATTGGTTCCGGCCCAGCCGGTTACACGGCAGGGGTCTATGCCAGCCGCGCAATGCTGAACCCGGTCCTGGTGCAGGGCATCGAACCGGGCGGTCAGTTGACCACCACGACCGAGGTCGAAAACTGGCCAGGTGATACCGAAGTACAGGGCCCCGACCTGATGGTCCGGATGGAAGCACACGCCAAAGCCATGGGGTGTGAGATCATCGGTGACATCATCACGGACCTCGACCTCTCCCAGCGCCCTTTTGTGGCCAAAGGAGACAGCGGCACGACCTACACCGCTGATGCGGTTATCCTCGCGACCGGTGCGCGGGCCAAATGGCTGGGCCTTCCGTCAGAAGAAGCGTTCAAAGGGTTCGGCGTCAGTGCGTGCGCCACTTGTGACGGATTCTTCTATCGCGGGCAGGAAATCGTAGTCGTCGGCGGTGGCAACACCGCTGTGGAAGAGGCGCTGTTCCTCACCAATTTCGCATCCAAGGTCACGCTGATCCATCGCCGTGATGAATTGCGGGCCGAAAAGATCCTGCAGGACCGCCTGTTGAAACATCCCAAAATCGAACCGCTGTGGTTCCATACGCTGGACGAAGTGGTTGGGACGGACATGCCCAAGGGTGTCGAAGGCGTCCGGGTCAAACATGTCGACACCGGCGAAATCACTGAAGTTCCGGCCAAAGGTGTTTTCATCGCCATCGGGCACGCTCCGGCCAATGAACTGGTCGCGGATCAGCTGGAAACCTATATGGGCGGCTATGTGAAGGTCACGCCGGGCACCACCGAAACATCCGTGCCTGGGGTGTTTGCGGCTGGGGACATCACGGACCCTGTATACCGCCAGGCGATCACCAGCGCGGGCATGGGGTGCATGGCAGCGCTGGATGCAGAACGCTTCCTCGCAGAGCAGGACGACTGACAGGCTCGGACACTGCGTTATCCAGACGAGACCCCGCGCAGCGCCCACGGCACGCGCCGCTACACAGTATGTCAGACCACATCCTACGCACACAAATAAGTGCATAGCGTGAAATTGCGCTGCCCGAACCGGCACAATAGACTTGGCCCCGGGCGCAACGCCATGAAAAGGAACCGGACCATGCGTGACCTCTGGCGCGGCAGTTGGGCCACACGAATCCGCATCGCCAGCGGATTGGTACTGATGCTCTACGTGTTCCTGCACTTCATCAATATCGGCCTGGGCCTGTTTGGCCCCGATGCGATGGAAGCGTTTCAGGAGTTTCGCCAAACCTTGACGCGGACGTTTGTCGGTGAAGTGATCCTTTATGCCGCGTTGATGGCGCATCTCGGCCTTTCGCTTTGGCGGATTGCACGACGGGGCACGTTGAGGATGCCTGTTTGGGAGGCCGTACAAACCGCCTTGGGTCTGCTGATCCCCCTGTTCCTGGTCAAACATATCGTATTCACCAAGTTTGCCCACGAGATGTACGGGGTCGAGGATGAATACAGTTACCTGATCGCCCTGATCTGGGGCACAAATGACGGGTTGATCCAGAACCTTTTGCTGCTGGTTGTTTGGGTTCACGGGTGCATCGGCATGCATTTCTGGCTGGCTGGCAAGGATTGGTGGCGCAATAGCATTCCAACCCTGACAGGGATCGCCACCCTCGTGCCCGGGTTTTCGTTTGTGGGGTATCTGGTCGAAGGTCGGCGAGTCGCCAATGAAATGTCGGACCCTGACAACCGAACCGATTTGTTGACAGAGTGGAACTGGCCAGACCGCGACAGCATCCTGTCACTGATCGATCTGTCGGATACGATCTGGTGGATTGTAGCGGCCTCGATGATCGCGGCGGTCGGAGCATTGGCAATCCGCCGGATTGCCATCAAACGCCGTTCGGTGCGGATCAAATATGTCGACGGCCCCGAGATCAACGCGCCCAAGGGTGCGACGCTGCTGGAAATGTCTCGCACCAATGGGGTTCCGCACACATCCATGTGTGGCGGCCGCGGTCGCTGCACAACGTGCAGGGTCATCGTTGAAGAAGGGGGCGATTTGCTTCATCCGCCCAGCCCCACCGAAGAACGCAGTCTGAAGGCGGTCGGTGCACCGCCGGGCGCGCGGCTGGCCTGTCAGATCAGGCCAGTTGAACCGATGACAGTCTACCGTGTGTTCCGTCCCGATGGCTCCATGCGACGCGCGCATGCCAGCGAAGGCACCGAAGAGGAACTTGCGCTGATCTTCCTCGACATCCGGGGCTTTACGGCGCGTACAACTGGGCAATTGCCTTATGACGTTGTGTTCCTGCTCAATCGGTTTTTTGACGCCATCGTTCCTGCAGTGACAGAGGCAGGGGGAACAGTCGACAAGTACCTGGGTGACGGGTTCCTGGCTCTCTTTGAAACAGGTGACGCGAAATCGTCGGCGCAGGCTGGATTGCGGGCAGTTCAGGGGATCAGCGCGGCGTTGGAACAATTCAACGCGGGACTGAAGGCTGAAGGCATCGAACAATTGAAAGTCGGCATCGGCCTGCATCTGGGAGAGGTCGTGATCGGAGAGATCGGGGCTCGTGGAAATGCACCGCGCACGCTGATCGGGAATACAGTGAACACAGCCAGCCGGCTGGAGGCGAAAACAAAGGAACTGGCCGTTCAACTGTTGGTTTCGGACGCTGTTTTGCACGCGGCGGGGTACGAAACAACGGGTCTGGATATGCGCGAGCTGGAGTTGCGGGGCGTGGCGCGTCTGTTGTGTGCCCTACCGCTGGAAAAGGGGACCGATCTGGGACCTCTTTTGGAACAACTGGACGCGAAACAACCCGTAGCAGCGGAATAACCATCCACAATTACGCGAAAACACCACATTGGTGCCTTTTCTTTGCCCCGGTGGTGGATTTCACAGCATCAGCAGTCTATGCGCTGACAACAAAGACGTGCGGCCCCAAGCCGCCCCATTCAGGCCATTGTGAGAAGTATTATGCGAATGAGCAGCAATCTGGTCCCGGTGCCGGAACTTTATGTATCTTATGACTCTGCCCTCAAGCTGAAAGACGAGGCCGGCCAACTGGTCAGCCACGACCTGACACCGCGCCAGATCTGCGATCTGGAACTGCTGATGAACGGTGGGTTCCAGCCGCTCAAGGGGTTTCTGGGCGAGGCCGACTATGACAGCGTCGTGGACAACATGCGGCTTGCGGATGGAACGCTGTGGCCGATGCCAATCACCCTGGACGTGTCCGAAGACTTTGCCAACAGTCTGGAAATCGGTCAGGACATCGCGCTGCGCGATCAGGAGGGCGTGATCCTTGGCACCATGACCGTGACGGATCGCTGGACGCCCAACAAATCGCGCGAGGCGGAAAAGGTGTTTGGCGCGGATGACATTGCGCATCCGGCGGTGAACTACCTGCATCACACGGCGGGCAAGGTCTATCTGGGTGGCCCGGTGACCGGCATCCAACAACCTGTGCACTATGATTTCCGCGGGCGTCGCGACACGCCAAACGAACTGCGTGCCTTGTTTCGCAAGCTGGGCTGGCGCAAGGTCGTGGCCTTCCAGACCCGCAACCCGCTGCATCGTGCGCATCAGGAACTGACCTTCCGCGCGGCCAAGGAAGCACAAGCGAACCTGCTGATCCACCCGGTTGTCGGCATGACCAAACCCGGCGACATTGATCACTTCACCCGCGTGCGGTGTTACGAGGCGGTGCTGGATCAATACCCGGCTTCCACCACCTCGATGAGCCTGCTCAACCTCGCCATGCGCATGGCCGGCCCGCGTGAAGCTGTCTGGCACGGCCTTATCCGCAAGAACCACGGCTGTACCCATTTCATTGTGGGCCGTGACCACGCCGGGCCTGGCAAAAACTCGGCAGGTGAAGATTTCTACGGGCCCTATGACGCGCAGGATCTGTTCCGCGAGCATCAGGAAGAAATCGGCATCGAAATGGTCGATTTCAAACAAATGGTCTATGTGCAGGAACGCGCCCAATACGAACCGGCGGACGAAATCCACGACAAGGACAACGTCACGATCCTGAACATTTCAGGCACGGAACTGCGGCGTCGTCTGTCCGAAGGGCTGGAAATCCCGGAATGGTTTTCCTTCCCTCAGGTGGTGTCGGAACTGCGCAAGACGCGTCCGCCGCGTTCGCAGCAGGGCTTTACCGTGTTCTTCACCGGTTTCTCCGGCTCGGGCAAATCCACCATCGCCAACGCGTTGATGGTGAAGCTGATGGAGATGGGCGGTCGTCCTGTTACCCTGCTGGACGGTGACATCGTGCGGAAGAACCTGTCGTCGGAACTGGGCTTCTCCAAGGAACACCGCGACCTCAACATCCGCCGCATCGGCTATGTCGCGTCCGAGATCACAAAGAACGGCGGTATCGCGATCTGCGCGCCAATTGCGCCCTATGCTACGACCCGCCGCGCGGTGCGCGAGGACATCGAGGCGTTTGGTGCCTTCTGCGAAGTGCATGTTGCAACCTCCATCGAGGAGTGCGAACGCCGCGACCGCAAGGGCCTGTACAAGCTGGCGCGCGAAGGCAAAATCAAGGAGTTCACTGGCATCTCGGACCCTTATGACGTGCCCGAAGATCCCGAACTGCGCGTTGAGACCGAAAACGTGGATGTGGACACCTGCGCGCATCAGGTGCTGCTGAAACTGGAAAGCATGGGTCTGATCAGCGCCTGAACCGTATGAATGACCGACACAGGGCGCGTGAAACACCGCGCCCTGTGTCGCGTGTGGATCAGCTGCGCCTTGCCCGACCCCCGAACCCTGCCTAGGATCATTCCAACCGGAGGCAGAGCAGCCTGACATGACCCAAAGCCCCTATTCCAACCGCCCCGCGAACCGTTTCTGGCGCAGCGCCGTGGCTGAAACCAGCCCGCTGGAGTTGCGCGACATCTACAAGAAACGCTGGGACATCGAACCGGATTGGCAAATCGCGACCGCGGGCAGTTGTTTTGCCCAGCACATCGCGCGTTACATGCGCAGTTCAGGTTACAAAGTGCTGGATGTAGAGCCGAAGCCCAACGGCCTGCCGGACGCGCTGGCCCCACAATTCGGGTACCAAATCTATTCTGCCCGCTACGGCAATATCTACACCGCACGCCAATTGCTGCAACTGGTGCGCGAGGCGGTGGATGGCGACCGCCCCGCTGACCTCGCCTGGGAGAAAGACGGACGATTTTTTGACAGCCAGCGCCCGAATATCGAACCCAACGGGTTCGACAGCACAGCAGAACTGCTGGACCACCGCGCCTATCACATCGCGCAGGTCCGCCGCATGTTGACGGAAATGGACCTGCTGGTTTTCACGCTGGGCCTAACGGAAACCTGGCAACACACATCCAGCGGTACTGTTTTCCCCACGGCGCCGGGCACGATAGCGGGACAATTCGATCCGGCACTCTATCACTTCCGCAATTTCACCTTTGCCGAGGTGCATCAGGACCTGTGCGAAGTGTTCAACATTCTGGACCGGCTCCGGGACAAACCGTTGCACGTGATGCTGACTGTGTCCCCGGTGCCGCTGACCGCGACAGCCGAGGAACGCCATGTTCTGCAATCCAGCACCTATTCCAAATCCGTGCTGCGGGCTGTGGCAGGGCAAATTCAGGCCGAACGCGAGAATGTGGATTACTTCCCATCTTACGAAATCGTCACAAACCCGGCGGCACGCGGCGTGTTTTATGCCGCCAACCTGCGCTCGGTCACATCCGCCGGTGTGGACACGGTCATGAAATCCTTCTTCGCGGCCCACGGCTCTGAAACGCCAGCACCCAAGGCCGACACAGCGCATATTGACACAGCAGACGAAGGCGACGGTGACGACGTGATCTGCGAAGATGCGATGCTGGAGGCGTTTGGCAAATGAACCGGGTCTGTATCATCGGCAACAGCCACTTGGGCGCATACAAACTGGCCATAGACGGCCCGGACATCCCAAACGTGTCCGACAGGTTCGAGTTTGACACGTTCGGATCAATCCGCGCGTCGCTGAACCACACACGGATCATCAACGGCAAATTGGTCCCGCAGAAAAAAAACGTCACCGAGAACTTCCAAAAGACGTCAGGCGGGCAAAGCGAGATTGATCTGAAACGCTACTCGGCCTTTGTGATCACAGTGCGCAACTCTCCTTATTGGATACGCCCCTACCTGCTCGATACTCAGTTGGGACCTCTCTCCGATGCCATGGTCCAGGCGATACACACTGATTTTCTGGATGACTGGAGCATCCACCTGACTGCCAGCATCGCCGAAGCTGTTCCAAAAGCCCGAGTGTTTTTTGTAGGGCGTCCTTTCAACTCGGAAAGGGACTTCCTGGCCAAGCGTGTTTTACCTCAATTGGAGGGGCCGGATGCCGTTGGCGCATCGGTTGTTTTGGACACGCTCATGATGCGCCTGTCTCGCGCCGTGCGAAACAGTGACCTTCCAGACAATGTGACTTTGATGCGCGCGCCCGATCACCTGCTGGACGATAGCAAACTATTCACGCGGGCCAAGTATTCGCGAGGTGCCGCGGATGCCCAGACCGGAATGCGTCAAGTGTTCAAAGAAGACGACACACAGCACATGAACGGGGTCTATGGCGCTGAGATGTTGCAACATATGCTGAGCGGCCTGTGACCTGTGTTAGACTCGAACCCGCCCCCTGATACCCGGCACATTCGGGCGCATGTGTTCACTGACACAGACCCGCTGCACTTCCTGAAACAGTTTCCAGGGAGGTCGCCTGAACTGGACGGGGTGAGTTTCACTTTTGGCCTGTCTGTCCCACCAGACGGCATCGACGTATTGATCGTCTATAACCGCGCGTCCTACACGCTGCGCACCCCACTGCCCCGCGCGCGCACCGCGTTTGTCGCGGCGGAACCTGATGTGATCCATCCATACAAGACGCGGTACTTGAACCAGTACGGCATCGTCGTGTCGGTTGGCGACGCATCGCTCGACACCGAAAAATGGCAAACCGCAACCTGCTGGTATTGGTTCGCTGGCATCAACTTCGAAAAGCCGATCGAAGACATGCGCGGCTATGATTTCTTCGCGCCGCTTAAACCGGGCGAAAAGCAGGACAAAATTTCAGTTGTGACCTCCAGCAAGGTTTTCACGCCGTACCATCGCAAAAGGGTTGAGTTTCTAAACACGTTGAAAGAGCTGATCCCGGAGCATCTGGAAATCTTCGGCCGTGGGTATCGAAGTGTTGCGGACAAGGCGGACGCCTTGCTGCCCTACCGCTATCACCTTGCCATCGAAAACGGGGCGGGGCCGGACACATGGACAGAGAAACTGGCGGACAGCTACCTGTGCTGGGCGATTCCATTTTACGCTGGCTGCACCAATTTGGGCCGCTACTTTCCGCCGGACAGCGCTGTGGTCGTGGACCTTGATGCGCCCGAGGCCGAGGCGCGCCGAATGGTTGAGATGATGCAAAACCGGCTGTGGCAGGCGCGCCTGAACGCATTGACTGAGGCACGGCGCGTGATTTTGGAACAGCAGAATATCGCGCGGTTGTTTGTCCGTCTGGCCCACACTCTGGCCAAATCTCAGGACGAACCAAAGGCCCGACATACGCTGTGGTCCGAACGCAGCTTCCGCCCTGAACCCGGCACGCGTGGCAGCTATGGTGAGTTCCTGCTCCGAAACCTTGCCCTGACCGTCGCGCCGAATATCGAGCTGCGCAGCCATAATCTGCGCAAACGGATCGAAGCACAGCGCGCCGCACGTCGATTGGCGCGGCTGGACAAGTCAGGCAATGCCCCCTAACCCGACCTTCTGATAACCTGTTTCTAAGAGGTCAGCCCATGTCCGACCCCGCTGTCGGTTTCCTGGATCACGCGCGCAAACTCGGCCCCAAGCCCGGCCGGTTTGCCTTGGATGACCTGATCTGGCCCTTAGGCCAGCCAGAGCGACTGCGCGGTGGAACCCTGCGCGACCTTGCGCCTTCTGATCACCTAGTTCTGCCTCCGCGAACCACAAACTATATTCGGCCCGGTTATGGTACGCGGGCCAAAACCTCGGTGATGGTGTTGGAACCTGAAATCGTGCAGGCCCGTCACATACCGCGTTTGCAGCGGTTTCACTGGCGGTTTCACCGGGTGCTGACCTACTATCCCGCTTTGCTAACCAGCCTGCCCAACGCGCTGTTTCTACCATTTGGCAGCACCTGGGTTCCGGAATGGCGCGACTTGCAGATTGAAAAGACACGGCTGATGTCCGTGATTGCCTCCGCCAAACGCAGCCAGCCTGGCCATTATCCACGACATTCGACGATTGCCTGGGCATTGGAAAACGGGATGGACCTGGACGCGCTCGGGGGTGGCTACAAACCGTTTGAACACAAGCGAGACGGGTTAGCGCCCTATATGTATTCGGTCGTGATTGAGAATGTTCGAGAAGAGAACTACTTCACCGAAAAACTGATCGACGCGATCCTGTGCGACACGGTGCCGATCTATTGGGGATGTCCCAATATCGCGGATTTCTTGGACACGGGCGGGCTGATCCTGTGTGAGACCGAAAAGGATATTCGCGCGGCTGTACAAGGGGCGTCGATAGAGCAATACGCATCCCTGCTGCCGAAGCTCACAGCGATCAAAGAACAGGCCGACCATTGGGGCCGCACTTTTGAACGCGCCGCTTTGGCGTTGCTGGACACTTGAGCGGCAGAAGACGAACTGCCTCCCTACCCTGGCAGGTTAACGTCACCACTCATCAGCACAAACCCCGCGCCCGTGACGCGCACGCCTTCGATCTGGTCGGCACTTCCCACGCGCGTCACGCGGGCTTGCCCGGGCCGGCCCATCCAATGTCCCTGTTCCGCGACGAAACTGTCCTGTTGCATCAGCCCGTTATGCCACAGATAGCTGGCCATCGCGCCGGTTGCCGAACCGGTAAACGGATCCTCTGGCGGGCTGGGCGGGGCCAGCAAAAGACGAGAAAAGGTCTGTCCAGCCTCGGTTGCACCCTGAAGGGTGACCAAAAACGGCTCTGCCATATCGGACCCGCTGTAACCACCCGCCTTAGCCAACCGCTCCAGAGCCAGAACGTCCACGCTCGCACGGCGCAAGGCATCATGGTCGCGCAAGACGGTGATGCAGAACGGCAAACCGGTTGAGACGAATTGCGGGGGCGAGATGATGTCATCCACTTCCAACCCCACAGCTGCAGCGACCAGCGCGGGATCAGAGCTTTGCCCGAACTCCGGCGCGACCTGTGTCATTTCGAATTGGCCGTCAGCTGTCACCGTGACCGGAATCAACCCGGCACCCGTTTCCAAAACGATCCTGTCTCCCCTGAACAGCCCACGCGACCGCAACGCGGTCACCGTGGCAATCGTTGGATGACCCGCAAACGGTATCTCCCGACTCGCTAGGAAATACCGGACCTTTACATCCGCAATGTCTGACGGACCGGTGAACGTGCACTCGACCAAAGAGGTTTCGCGTACGAACCCCATACACACGTCATCTGCTAACCCCGCCCCATCATGGACAACAGCGCAGCCATTGCCGCCAAAGGCGCGGTCAGAAAACGCGTCGACCCAGTCGAAGTTGTAGCTGGTCAATGTACGGCGACCGGTGCCAGATCATGCTGGCGGGCCAGCACAAAGGCCATGCGGCGATCCGCAACCAATGCCAGCTGCTCACCTTGCGCGTTGTGCACGGAATAGAGCTGCTCCAAGTCCCCGGCGTTTTCCTGAACCTCGGTTGGCAGGTCGGCAACATCCACGGTTTTCACATAGACGATCTTGCCTTCATCCTGTCCGAAATCAAATGGTGTCTGCATGACGTTTACCCCTTCTTGATCGAGATTTTCTGAACCACGGCTTCCGGTACGGCCCGTGTCAGGTCCACGTGCAAAAGCCCGTTTTCCATCACCGCCTCGCCCACTTCGACGCCATCGGCCAAAACGAAACTGCGCTGAAATTGCCGCGCTGCGATGCCACGATGCAGAAACACGCGCCCGGCGCTGTCATCGGTCTGACGTCCGCGAATGACCAACTGGCGGTCTTCCAGCGTGATGGCCAGATCCTCCTCTGCAAACCCGGCCACGGCCAAGGTAATGCGATAGGAATTGTCCGATGTCTGTTCGATATTGTACGGTGGGTAGCCCTCGTTCCCGGATTTGGCGGTGCGTTCCAGCAGGCGTTCCAGCTGGTCGAACCCCAAAAGCTGCGGGTGGGTCCCCAGGGATAGTTTTGTCATCGACACGTCCTTTGAAAGCGACGGGTTGGGCGGTCCCTTCTGGCAACCGCATGGAAAGAATATGGGCAGGAAGACGCCGATTAACAAGGGCTAGGCGAAACCGGCCAATCGGAGTATTCTGTGTCCGTCTGCCAATTCTACGGAACCAGAGCCATGAACGCGCCAAGCGACCTCGCCATGAAAAGCGATGACGTCCTGAGGGTCGAGCTGGAGGTGTTTCGCCGCCAGCACCGTGACCTGGACGAAGCGATTTCCGCGTTGGCTGAAAAGGCGACGGCCGACCAACTGACGCTGCAGCGGCTGAAAAAGCAGAAGCTGCGACTGAAGGACCAGATCGCGTTGATTGAAGACCGGTTGTTGCCCGATATCATCGCCTGAGCTGCGCGAAACCGTTGCCTGTGCGACGCAGCCCGCTATAGTGCGCGCTCTTTGAAAGCCGAGGCAATTTCGCGATGCAGACACCTCCTGTCGGGATCATCATGGGGAGCCAGTCCGACTGGCCCACGATGAAAGAGGCCGCCACCGTTCTGGACGAACTGGGTGTGGCCTATGAAACGCGGATCGTGTCTGCGCATCGCACGCCGGATCGGTTGTGGGACTATGGCAAAACCGCTGTGTCGCGTGGATTGCAGGTGATCATCGCAGGCGCTGGCGGTGCTGCGCATCTGCCGGGCATGATGGCGTCGAAAACCCGTGTGCCGGTGATTGGCGTGCCGGTTCAGACGCGCGCGCTGTCCGGCGTCGATTCACTCTATTCCATCCTGCAAATGCCGCGAGGGTTCCCTGTTGCAACCATGGCGATTGGTGCGGCTGGGGCCAAGAATGCTGGCCTGATGGCCGCTGGCATCCTCGCCTTACAGGACGCTGCTTTGGCCGAGCGTCTGGATGCCTGGCGCGCGGCGCTGTCTGCTTCCATCCCCGAGGAGCCGACCGATGACTGAGCCACTGCAAACCGGGGCCGTGATCGGCATTCTTGGCGGTGGTCAGTTGGGCCGCATGTTGTCGGTGGCCGCGTCCCGGCTGGGCTTTCGCAGCCATATCTTTGAACCCGGCGCCAATCCACCCGCCGGGCAGGTTGCGGATCAGGTGACCACGGCGTCTTATGGCGACAGCGCCGCGCTGGAACAGTTCGCGGCTTCGGTGGATGTCATCACCTATGAATTCGAAAACATCCCGACACAGGCGCTGGATATTCTGGAGGCGCACCGCCCCATTCGTCCCGGTCGCGAAGCCTTGCGGATCAGTCAGGACCGCCTGACCGAAAAGGACTTTCTGACCGGTCTGGGCCTGTCAACCGCGCCATATGCGGACATCCCGGACCGGGCGGCGTTGGGTGATGCGCTGGCGCAGATCGGCGCGCCTGCGATCCTGAAAACCCGGCGTTTCGGTTATGACGGCAAGGGGCAGGCGCGTATCTTGTCTGACGCGGATGCGGACACGGCTTACGCTGACATGTCGGACGCCCCGGCCATCCTGGAAGGGTTCGTCGATTTCTCGCACGAAGTCTCGGTCATCGCGGCACGGGGCTTGTCGGGCGAGGTCGTGTGTTTTGACCCCGGCGAAAACGTACATCGCGATGGCATTCTGCGCACCACAACCGTTCCCGCCCGTCTCAGTAGCGCGCAGCGCACTGACGCGGTGCTGCTGGCCGGGCGCATCCTGAACGCACTGGACTATGTCGGTGTTTTGGGGGTGGAGCTGTTCGTGACCCCTGCCGGGCTGATCGTCAACGAAATCGCCCCACGGGTGCACAATTCTGGCCACTGGACGCAGAACGGCTGCACCACCGACCAGTTTGAACAACACATTTGCGCCGTGGTCGGCTGGCCGCTGGGTGACGGGCGACGTTATGCGGACGTGGTGATGGAAAACCTGATCGGCGATGACATGGACCGCGTGCCGGGACTGTCCCGTAACACGGACACAGCGCTGCACCTTTACGGCAAGGCGGAAACGCGCGCCGAGCGGAAGATGGGGCATGTGAACCGTATCATCCGACAGGATAAGTAATCGCTCCGGCGGAATGGACGGATTTTCATAGGCGTGCCGCAAATTCACCTCTACCTTCGGCGTCAAAGGAGACTCCGATGGAACGGCGACTGGCTGCAATTCTGGCAGCGGATATGGTGGGCTACTCGCGTTTGATGGAGATGGACGAGGTCGGCACGCTGTCCCGTCAGAAAACCTATCGCAAAGAGCTGATCGATCCGGAAATTCAGCGCTATCGGGGCCGCATCGTCAAAACCACCGGCGACGGGATGTTGGCAGAATTCGCCTCGGCCCAGGATGCGGTGCGGTGCGCCATTGATATTCAGACGGGCATGACAGCCCGCGAACCGGATACAGATGACGAGCTGCGCATTAAGTATAGGGTCGGCATCAATCTGGGCGACGTAGTGTTTGACGACGACGATGTGTTTGGGGACGGTGTCAACATCGCGGCCCGTCTGGAGGGGTTGGCGCAACCCGGCGGGGTCTGCATTTCAGATGTGGTCCATCAAACCGTGGCTGACCGGCTGAACGATTCATTCCGGGACATGGGCAGCCAGCGTGTCAAAAACATCTCACGCCCGGTCCGCGTCTGGCAATGGGCCCCGGATCAACCTGTGCGCCCTGACCCGCCTGACATGGCACTGAAACAACGCGTGCAGTTCACACGGTCCGTTGACGGAACGCAAATCGGCTGGGCCAGCGTCGGCGACGGCTATCCGATCCTCAAGGCCCCGCATTGGCTGAACCATATCGAATACGAATGGGGCAGCCCGGTTTGGGGGGACTTCCTGGCGGAGATGACCAAAAACCACCGCCTTGTCCGGTTTGACCAGCGCGGTAACGGATTGTCCGACTGGGACCCGCCGCAGATCGACCATGCCTCGATGCTTGCGGATATGGAGGCGGTGGCCGATGCCGCCAAGCTGGAAAGGTTCATGATCTATGGGATGAGCCAGGGGGCCAGCACCGCCGTACAATACGCGGCCAAGCATCCCGATCGCGTGTCCGCATTGATCCTGTTTGGCAGTTACCTGCGTGGGCGCATGAAGCGGAACGATGCAGATGCGGAGAAATTCGCGGAGGCCGGCAGCCTGATGCTGCGGGACGGTTGGGGGTCGCCCAGCCCAGTTTACCGCAACTTCTTCACCAACACGTTTGTGCCGGACGCATCACGAGAGGTGGCGGACAGTTGGGACGAATTGCAACGAATGTCGACGAATGCCGAAAACGCCCTGCGCCTGTGGGAGATGAACAACAACATCGACGCAGTCGACGCGGCCCAGCACGTGGACGCGCCAACGTTGATATTGCACATCAGCGGTGATCGGGTGGTGCCCGTGTCCGAGGGCCGATTCACCGCCCGCATGATCCCCGGGGCCAGTTTTGTCGAACTGCCCGGAAACGATCATGTCGCACTGCCGGGACGGCCCTGTTTTTCGATGTTTTTCGACGAAATCCGGGCCTTCATGGCTGAACATGATTTGACCTGATTTATCGTGTCGCCTCAACCGGCTGTGAACCGTGAGGCAATCTCTCCGTTCATGTGACTGACGACGCCACCTGAAAGGGTTGCGGCCACCCGGCGGCTTTTTGCGTCGAGGATCACGATGTCTGCTCGCTGACCTTCCGCCAACGTCCCTCGATCCGGCAGGTCCAACACGCGCGCCGGACCGGCAGAGATCAGGTGCCACGCGGCCTCGAATGCCAACACGCCACTGTCTGCAAGCATCAGGGCTGCCCGGCGAGGACTGGGATAGTGGTAGTCCGAGGCCAGCGCGTCACACAGCCCCATCGTGATCAGGTCCAGCGCGCTGACATTGCCATTATGCGACCCGCCCCGCACCACATTCGGCGCGCCAAGAACAATGGTGTCCCCGCCATCGCGCGCGGCTTCTGCCGCCTCTAGCGTTTCCGGGAACTCCGACACTTGCACACCGCGTGCACGCCACGCCGCGCGCTGCGCTGCGGTTTGATCGTCATGACTGCCCATTCGCAGGCCTGCATCACCCAGGCGGGAACACAGGGCATCCAGTGCGGCGGGCACCGCGTCACGTGCCTCGTGCAAACGTTGCATCAGGGCCAGATGCGCCTCGGGACTACGCCCGGCCTTCAACGCCTGACCAACCATCCGGCGCGGGGTTTTCCCTGCCGCCAAACGGTCATGCGGCAGGTGATCGTTGAACACGACATAATCGATGCCCCAGTCCGCCAATCGTTCAGGGAGCGTCGCAAACACCTCTACCAGATGCGTTTCCATCCGCAGTTGCGCGCGCAGGTCGGTCACCAGCGTCGGGGCAGTTCGGGCCAATGCGTCAAACATCTGGGTCGCGAAATCCACCCCGCGCAGGCCGCCTTCCCAACTCATGAACTGCGCGAGAACTGCTGTGGTGATCCCGTTCGCGGCCAGTTCAGCCTCCGCTGCGACCAGTCCTTGATCCATCTGTTTCATCGCACCGCGTCGGGGGGCCAAATGGCGTTCGAACCCGTCACCGTGCACATCCACGATGCCCGGCAGGACAAGGAACCCGGTCAAGTCCACGGCCCGTCCGGTCGTGCCCGATGCAATTCGCCCATCGGCGATGCTCAGCCCCGCAGACACCAGCCCTTCGCCGGGTAGCAGCACCTGCGCCCCGTGCAGATCACAATCCAACGTCCTCACGGCAGCAACCGCCGCATGGCCAAATCGCCGACCGCGTCAAACCACGTCAGATGCCGCGCAAACGCCCCGGTTTCGATGAAGCTCAGCGCCTGTGCGATGACCTGCGGATTGTTCATCATAAACGTATGCGTGACCGGCAGAATCAGTTGCGCGCGCATGCCTTCGACCACGGTTTCGCTCACCGCGATCTTGCCGTCATCCGGCCCGTCCACCACGGAGGAAAAGTAAGGATTGATCGTCTGTGACCCTGCAATGACCCCCACCGGATAGTCCACCGGCGGCAGGCGGAGCGGCAGGCTGTCAGGCCCTGTGCCCAGTTGGACCCCCGCCGGGCCGCCGACCCAGCCGAATACCTCAATCTCGCCCAGCATATCCACCAACTGGCTGCCCTGATTGGGCGGGGCCAGCATCACCACCCGCCCAAGGAACGGTGGACGCGTCTGCGTCATACCCGCCCGAAATACGATGCCTCCCATCGAATGTGTGATCGCATGTATCCGCCGGGGTCCACATTCGCGATAGGCGGGCGGCAGAACCTCGGCGGCCAATTCCTCGACCGGGGCTTGTCGCGAGGCATAACCGACATTGACCACGGTGTATCCTCGCGCCTCCAGCAAGACCTGCATCGGGGCCAGCGAAAATGGCGTGCGGCCCAGCCCGTGGATCAGCAACACGCAATGCCCAGTGGCGAAGACTGGGCTGGGGAGGAGAGCAAACAGGATGACAAACAATCGGATCATGGCACGCAGATAAGCGATGCTTCGCGCCACTTAAACCCGTCGCAGCGCGCCCGGTGTCCAAACAGCAAAGGCAATGCCGCCGATGACCAGCAAGGCGCCGCCGACAAGGCGCAAGGTTGCCACCTCACCAAGCAGCAGGATGCCCGCCGCCAGCGCAATGACCGGCACGCTCAGCATGACCACTGCGGCAATGGCAGGGGCCATGCGTGGCACGATCGAATACCACAACGCATAACCGAGCCCCGACGTCACGGCACCCGACAGCACGGCCCAGCCAACACCGGCAGTGGTGACCGTGCTGCCCTCGGCAAAGATCAGCACTGCAATCGTGGTCAGGGGCAGCGCCACGATGAAATTTGCGGCTGTTCCGGCGAGCGGATCAGGTTCCTCGCGCCCCGCAAGCGTGTAAATCGCCCAGCCAAGCCCCGCCAACGTCATGGCAATCACACCCACCAGATCGTTGCCCTGCCCACCACTCGGCCACAGCACCCAAACGAGCCCGGCAAATGCTACGGCGGACCCTAAAATCTGCCGCTGTGTCGCAGGCTGTCCGCGCGCGGCTGAGATGGCGAAGATCGCGATCTGCACGGCACCAAAGGCCAACAGCGCGCCCAGCCCCGCATCCAGCGAGCGGTAGGCCAGTGAAAACCCAACCATGTAAAGCGTCAATGACCCTGCCCCGACCAGCCGCCGCGGGGTCGCAAACTGCATCTGGCGGTTTTGCATCATGACCAGCGCCAAAAGCATCACCGCGCCAGACAGCACCCGGATCACTGCAAACGGCCCGGCATCCACCGACCCGCTGTCCACCGCCACGCGGTTCAGGATCGAGTTGGCTGCAAAGGCCACCATGGTCAAAGAAGTCAGCAGGAACAGTCGCATCAGGTCAGCTAACCGGTCTGCACAACAATGAAAATCGTGCGAGCATCACAGATGAGTGACCCACGTCAGGTCGCGCCAAAGGCGGGGGGATAGATCAACTCCTCATCCGGGGTGTCCGTACCGACGCCCACGATCAGCGTGTGATCCACCGGATAAGGCGTTTTCAACTTCTGCGCCTGTTCCAGCGAAAATCCGGCCTTGCCGTAGAACCCCGGGTCCCCGAGAACGACAATCGCATCCGGGAAATTTACAGGCTTGCGGTCCGTATCCGCCACCACCGCAATTTCACGCACCAGCCGCGACCCAAACGAGAAATGGCCGCGTAGATCTTCCTCGGGTGCACAGGCCCCGCGCTGGAACGCGGGCCACACGGCCACCGGAGCAAGGCACGCCCAGGTCTCTGGCCCATGCAACCGGCTGAGCGCCGCATAGGCCGCAATGCGCCCGTCCCAGTCCTTGACCAATTCCAGCCACATGTCGCCGTCTTCTCGCAGTTGCCGGACCAGCGTCGCTTCATCCGGTTGTTCGAACGCCGCTTCCAGCAATTCGTGGATCTGGTCGTAATCCTCTTCGGTTGCCTGCCGCGTATTGGCCGGATCTGCGTTCATGACTGCTCCTCTTTCTGCGCCATTACACATAACAGTTCGAACATGATGGACACCCCCAGAAATGCGGTCCCGCCGACTGCATCAAAGGGCGGTGAAACCTCTACCATGTCTGCGCCCGCGATGTTGACCCCCTGCAATTCGCGTACCACCTGCAATGCTTGATAACTGTTTGGCCCACCGACCTCGGGCGTGCCGGTACCGGGCGCAAAGGTCGGATCAACAAAATCGATATCGTAGGAAACGTAGGTCGGCTGGTCGCCGACAATCTCGCGAGCTTCGGCCATGACATCGGGGATGCCTCGGTCAAAAAATTCCTCGATCCGGATGATGCGGATGCCTGTCGCGGCAGCGAAATCCAGATCTTCCCGGTCATAGGCGGTGCCGCGAATGCCGATTTGAACAACGCGCTTGGGGTCCAGCAATCCTTCTTCGACTGCGCGGCGGAACGGGGTACCGTGGGTGAATTTTGTACCGCCAAAATAGGTGTTGAACAGGTCGGTATGGCTGTCGAAATGGATCATGCCCAACGGTCCGTCCCGGCCTAGTGAACGCAACACAGGCAGCGAGCACAGGTGGTCACCCCCAGCCGTCAGCGGTCGAATGCCCGCATCACGAGCCGCATCGTAGAACGCCGTCACCCGGTCCATCGTATCCATCAGGTCCACAGGGTTCGGGGCCGCATCGCCCAGGTCGGCTACATTCGCCGCTTCAAACGGGCGCACGCCCATTGGCACATGCTCGGCCCGGATCATGGTCGAAGCGTCGCGCAGTTGTCTTGGCCCATGACGCGGACCCGGACGGTTCGTGGTGCCACTGTCCCAGGGGATACCTATCAGGCCAATATCAACTTCGGTCCAGCGCGGATCGCCAATAGGCAAATGTGGTAGTCGCATAAAGGTCGGCACACCGGCAAATCGAGGCAGGTCCATTCCGGACACGGGTTTGAAAAAGTCTGACACGGGCGGAACCCTCCAAGATATTTGCACCTGATCGTCCCAATCGGTCGGAGCCTAGCGATTTTAGTGAGCAAGTCGAGAGGTTGGAGCCCGTGTGAAGTGACCAAGTTCCGCCGGAACAAAAGCCGAATTATCGGCATCACCAAATCCACCGGTCCCTAGATCCGCCGCTCAATCTTCGTCGTCAGGTGAATCAGGCTCTCGGACGACCGGACGCCCTGGATTTCCCCGATCTTGTCCAGTGTGCGGTCCAGTTCTTCGGTGGATTCAGCGGCCAGTTGCACCAACAGGTCGAACCGGCCCGAAGTGGTATGCGCGACCTCGACCGCGGCCAGCGCGCGCAGGCGATCCAGCACTTGCGGCCCGCGCCGGGGTTCGATGGCGACAAGGGCCGTGGCACGTAAGGTCGGGCGCAAGGCTGGCGAGGGTTTCAGGGTATAGCCCGCGATCGCACCGACACGTTCCAACCGCTCGATCCGGGCCTGGACGGTGGTACGCGCAAGGTCCAGCCGCCGCGACAGGTCAGCCACAGAGATGCGGGCGTTTTCGCTGAGCAGGGCCAGCAACGTGCGGTCGATTTCGTCAAAAGTAACGGTCATGTCGTCAGTTTTATGGTTTTTCCCGTCAATATCGCAAGAGTGACACGCGCAATCGACAAGGAAGCGGGGAACAATCAAGAAAAAACCTGGAGGCACGTGATGCAGACACAGACCGGAATCTGGCCCTCTCCCCTCAGTCACCTCAGCCGCGTCAGGCCGGATCATCCTGTGTTGTACCTATGTCCGTCCAAGTTGCAGGCCACGGCGCGGCGGTTTCAGGCGGGGTTTCCCGGGCTTGTGACCTATGCGGTCAAGGCGAACCCGGACCGCGCAGTGTTGGAGAACCTGACCGCCGCCGGGATCAATGCGTTTGATGTGGCCTCCCCCACGGAGATGCGCGCGGTGCGGGAGGTGAACCCGGACGCCACGCTGCACTACAACAACCCGGTGCGGTCGCGGGATGAGATCGCCGCAGGTATCGCGGCGGGCGTGGTGAGTTGGTCGGTGGACGAGGCGGGGGAATTGGCGAAGCTGACCGCCCTGCACCCAAGGACCGAGATTGCGGTACGGTTCAAATTGCCCGTCAGCGGCGCGGCTTATGATTTCGGCGAAAAGTTCGGCGCGACGCCCGAGGAGGCCGCAAAACTGCTGCGGCAGATCACTGACGCGGGTTACACTCCGGCGTTGTGCTTCCATCCAGGCACCCAGTGCATGGAGGCCGAGGCATGGGCAAAATACATCCACGCGGCGGCATCTATTGCTGAACAGGCGGGCGTTCGGATTGCGCGGTTGAACGTCGGGGGCGGGTTTCCGGTGGCTCGGGACGACGGAACATTGCCACCGGAACCCGTTTT
This sequence comes from Paracoccaceae bacterium, assembly GCA_040830545.1. Classification (GTDB taxonomy): domain Bacteria; phylum Pseudomonadota; class Alphaproteobacteria; order Rhodobacterales; family Rhodobacteraceae; genus HXMU1420-2. The sequence continues at coordinate 24,293 of JBFOMB010000002.1, forward strand.
TTCCGCCATTGAACGGGCCAAACAAACGGCATTTGGCCCCACCGCGCCAGCACTGGTTTGCGAGCCGGGGCGGGCCATGGTGGGTGAGGCCGCGACATTGGCCACTCGGGTCAAATCCCTGCGGGGTGACGGGACAGTTTTCCTGAACGAGGGAATTTATGGCGGCTTGGCTGACATAAAGGACTCCGGACCGACAACGCGGCTGCGTATCTATGCGCCGGACGGCACACCCCGCACCGGCGACCTGCGTCCCGTGCGCATATTCGGCCCGACCTGTGACAGTCTGGACGTGCTGCCCGACGGGTTGCAGCTGTCGGACGACATAGAAGAGGGCGATTTCGTGCTGTTTGACGGGCACGGCGCTTATAGCGCCTGCATGACCAGTGCGTTCAACGGGTACGGGCTGCACGATGTTGTCACCGTGCTGTCGCTCTCTGGACAATCCGGGTTGGAAGGTTAGTGTCCTCCTGACGCAGTTCACATGCCAATGATCCCGAAGGACCGCCTGAAATCCCGGATTTCAGGCTGGAACCTTGCGGGCCTGTTTGTGCGTGAAGCTGCACCAGCAACGTCCGGAGGGTGCGATCATGGAAAAATTCGGGAAAAGCCAGGCAGTCACACGGTTCGAAGATGTTCGGATGCTGACCGGTCAAGGGCGGTATGTGGATGATACAACGCCTGAGGGCGCGCTGTTTGCCTATGTGTTCCGCAGTTCGTTTGCGCATGGTGTCATCACTACGCTGGACGTGGACGATGCACGCGAGGCGGATGGCGTGCGGCTGGTCCTGACCAGCGCGGATCTGGACGCGGCGGGTTTGAAAAACGCGCTGGACGGCACCACCGTAGACAACCGTGACGGGACCAAGGGCGCGGCCCCGATCCGGCCCATGCTGGCCAGGGGCAAAGTACGGTTTGTTGGGGAACCGGTGGCTGTGGTGATCGCAGACACGCTGGATCAGGCCAAAGATGCCGCCGAAATGATCATGTTGGACGTGGACGACTTGCCCGCCAAGCTGGATGTGGCTGCGGGGGGCGAGGTGCTGCATGAAGAAGCCCCGGACAATCGCGCCTTTGACTGGCACACGGGCGATGCGGAGGCGACGCAGGCCGCATTTGATGCCGCTGCCCGGACCGTGTCCGTAGACATCGTGGACAACCGCATCATCGTGAATTCGATGGAACCGCGTGGCTGTTATGCGGAATGGGACGGCACGCGCCTGCACCTCAGCTACTCGGGCCAAGGCGTCTGGGGCATGAAGGCACAGATCGTCGACAAGCTGGGTCTGGACGCGGAAAACGTGCGGATCACGACGCAGGATGTCGGGGGCGGATTTGGCATGAAGGCGATGCCCTACCCCGAGTATTTTGTTGTGGCGCACGCGGCGCGCACCCTGGGCCAGCCCGTGCGCTGGATGTCCGAACGGACCGAGGCGATGTTGTCCGACCAGCATGGTCGCGATCTGGTCACGCTGGCGGAAATGGCCTTTGACGCGGACAACAAGATGACTGCTTATCGCGTGCACAACCGCATGAACATGGGGGCCTATAACAGCCATTTCGGGCAGGCGATCCAGACCAACCTGTTCAGCCGCGTGGTGATGGGCGTTTACGATGTGCAGAACGTCTATATGCGCACCGAAGGGTTTTACACGAACACGACGCAGGTCGATGCCTATCGCGGGGCCGGGCGGCCCGAGGCGATTTTCGTGCTGGAAAGCGCGATGGATTATGCGGCGCGGGAACTGGGCGTTGATCCGTGGGAGTTGCGGCGCAAGAGCTTCATCGCGCCTGCGAAATTCCCCTACAAGACGGCGACGGGCGAAACCTATGACGTGGGTGAGTTTGACCGCGTGCTGACCCGGGCGGGTGAGTTGGCGGACATTGATGGCTATGGCGCGCGCAAGGCGGCGGATGCAGCGCGCGGGCTGCTGCGAGGTCAGGGCCTGTGTTATTATATCGAGTCCATTCTGGGTGATCCATCCGAAGGGGCAAAGGTGGAATTCCACGAGGACGGCACAGCGTCGATCTATGTGGGTACGCAGTCCAACGGCCAGGGACATGAAACCGTCTATGCACAGTTCCTGTCGGATCAGACCGGGATTCCGGTGGATCAGATCAAGGTTGTGCAGGGTGACAGTGACCTGATCGCGCAGGGCGGTGGCACGGGCGGATCGCGGTCGGTGACCAACCAGACCAACGCAACACTGGCCACGGTCGACAAGATGATTGAGGCATTTGTCCCCTATCTGGCGGAAAAGATGGGGGTCGAGCAAAGCGAGATCAGCTTTGACGATGAAACCTTCCGCGCGCCGGGGTCGAACCTGACGCCCAGTTTCCTTGAGGCTGCCGCGATGGCGCGCGCGGATGGTCGGACCGACCTGCTGGTGCACGAGGCCCGCGCCACACTGCCGGGTCGCAGCTATCCCAATGGTGCCCATGTTGCCGAGGTCGTGATCGACCCTGATACCGGTTTGGTAACACTTGAGCGCTACACTGTGGTTGACGATTTCGGGAACCTTATCAATCCGTTGCTGGCAGAAGGCCAGGTTCATGGCGGGGTTGTGCAGGGTGTCGGACAGGCCTTGACGGAACATGTGGGCTATGACGAGGATGGCCAATTGCTCACGGCAACGTTCATGGATTACGCCTTGCCGCGTGCGTCGGACGTGCCCAATATCGGATTCACGTCCGAGCCTGTGCCATCAACTGCGAACCCGATGGGCATGAAAGGCTGCGGAGAGGCCGGAACCGTGGGTGCCATGGCGGCGATGCAGAATGCTGTTGTGGACGCCCTGTGGGAACGCGGTGTGCGTCAGGCGGATATGCCGTTCACACCGCAGAGAGTATGGGAATTGCTGAAGGATGCGTCTGAGACTGCTGCGTGACAAGGTACTGGGATGGATCGGGGCAGCGCCCCGGTCTGCGCATTCCCTGGAGGCCAAGCCGCGCGGCGCACAGACCCATGTGATCGTTCTGGACGGCACGATGTCCTCGTTGGAGCGGGGGCGCGAAACCCATGCCGGGGCGCTCTATCGCCTGTGTCACGAGATGCGCCCGCGCGTGTCCGTGTTTTACGAGGCGGGCATTCAATGGCAAAGCTGGGAAAAGACGCCCGATGTCGTGATGGGGCGCGGGATCAACCGGCAAATCCGTCGGGCCTATGGCTATCTGGCGTCGCGTTATCGGCCTGGCGACCGGATATTCCTGATCGGTTATTCGCGCGGGGCCTATGCGGTGCGTTCGCTAGCCGGGGTGATTGACCTGGTGGGGCTCTTGAAGGTCGAACACGCCAACACCCGCAACATTCGCACGGTTTATCGCCACTATCAGCTGACCCCGCACAGTACGGCGGCGGCGGTGTTCAAGGACCGGTACTGTCACAGTCACACCCCAATCGAGATGGTGGGCGTGTGGGACACGGTAAAGGCGCTGGGGTTCCGGTTGCCGATCGTCTGGCGGTTCGTGAAGGAACGGCACGCGTTCCACAATCACTGCCTGGGGCGCAGTATCCGCAACGGCTATCACGCACTGGCAATGAACGAATCCCGCCGGATCTATGAACCGGTGATGTGGGAGGATGAACCGGGATTTCCGGGTCACGTGGAACAGGTTTGGTTCAAGGGCTCGCACGGGGATGTGGGCGGTCAGCTGGGAACGTTCGAGGCCGCGCGCCCGTTGTCAAACCTTTCGCTGGTCTGGATGTTGGAAAAGGCGGAGGGGCTGGGGCTGCCGCTTCCTGATAACTGGCGCGCACGGATATTTACTGATCCCGCTGCACCATCGACCGGCACGTGGCGGGGGTGGGCCAAGATTTTCTTCATGCGTCGAAAGCGTCGGATAGGACGCTATTCCTCGGAACGGTTGCATCCGACCGCTGTGGACACGGCCCCGCCGGAGAGCCGGTACATGGCGACCGAAGACTGGCAAAGCGGGTTCAAGGTGTCACGTAAGGTCTGACGGGTAATTGCGACCTTGTTTGCGGGTCAAGGGGCCCGCAAGTCCCGATGCACGGTTCGTTGTTTGAAACGTCCTTCGACCCTGAAGAGCGCTAGCCCTTGTCAACGGCCATCAACAATTCCTTGGCCGCGGCTTGCTCGGCCTGGCGCTTCGAATTGGCCTCGGCTTCCGAGCTTTGACCGTTGTTCAGCACTGCGCGGATCAGGAATACCGGCGCATGATCGGGGCCAGTGCGCGACACGACCTCGTATCGCGGGGGTGGCATTTTACGGGCCTGCGCCCATTCCTGCAGCGCGGTCTTGGCATCGCGTGCCTCTGCCTCAACCTCGGTCAGGCGCGCGCCCCACAAACGGCGCACCAGCTTGGCCGCAGCCTGCATGCCAGCATCCAGATAGACCGCGGCAATCACCGCCTCCATCGCGTCGCCCAAAATGGCGTTCTTGCGCCGCCCGCCGGTCGACATCTCGCCCCGGCCCAACCGCAACACGGCACCCAGATCTATTGATCGTGCCACATCCGCGCAGGTTTCCTTGCGCACCAGCGCGTTGTAGCGGGGCGCAAGGGTGCCCTCGTCTGCCTCACGGTCCTGATCCAAGAGGGATTCCGCGATGACAAGGTTCAGCACCCGGTCCCCCAGAAACTCCAGCCGTTGATTTGAGGGCCGTGTGGCGCTGGCAATGGATGTATGGGTCAACGCGCGGCGCAGGAGATCAGGATCGGAAAACTGATGCCCGATCCGGTTCTGAAACTCTCTCAACTCGCGCGACTGGCTCATTCGATCTTCTTGAAGAAACGCCCGCCGCGCCAGGTCCAGAAGAACAGCATCGACCGCCCCTGAGACGAGAACATGATGCGGTCCGCACGGCCCACAAGGTTTTCGAACGGTACAAACCCAACGCCACCCGCCGTTGCCGGAATACGGCTGTCGGTTGAGTTGTCGCGGTTGTCACCCATGAAGAAGTAGTGACCAGCCGGAACCACGTAGACACCCGTATTGTCGGTCCGCTGCGGGCCAATGTTCAGGATCTTGTGTGACGTGCCGCCGGGTAGTGTTTCGATCTGGCGCGACTTGGTACATATTGCCCCCTGCCCCACCGGTGCGTTTTCACAGCGCGGACGTACACGGGTCGGGCCCTGCGGTTCCATCACTTCTTCGTTCACACCATCGTCCTGCAGCGTCACGGCGGTGTCGTTGATATGTACTACGCCGTCGGTGACCTGTACCCGATCGCCCGGCAAACCGATCAGCCGCTTGATAAAATCACGTCCCGTAACAGGATGGCGGAAAACCACCACATCCCCGCGCTCAGGCTCACCGGCCCAGATGCGCGTGTTTTCGTTCTTCATGAACCCACACAGATCCTCGGCATCCACACCAATGATCCCAAGGTTAGGACAGGAGGCATAGGAATAGCCGTAGGCCATCTTGTTCACGAACAGGAAATCACCGATCAGAAGTGTTTCCTTCATCGACCCGGAAGGGATCCAGAAAGGCTGCAGGATCAGCGTGCGAAAGACACCTGCGATCAGCAGGGCGTAGACCACGGTTTTGATCGTTTCCACGATGGCGTTGCCCGCCCCGTCCTTGGTGGCCATCCTGCGCTCCTGTTCGATGCTGTGCCTGCCGGGGCTACATGAGGGTGAGGCTGCGGCCTGTCAACCCGCTGCGTCCGCCGCGTCGCTGTCACCCAGCGGCAGTGCCTCTATCACGACAAAGGCCTGCGCCCATGGGTGATCGTCGGTCAGGGTCACGTGGATCACGGCGCGATGTCCGGGCGGTGTCAGTTCCTCGAGGCGGGATTTGGCCCAGCCGGTGACCTCCATCACAGGCTGACCTGTGCGCAGGTTCGATACTGCCATGTCCTTCCACGCAATTCCCATGCGCAGGCCGGTGCCCAGCGCCTTGGAACACGCCTCTTTCGCGGCCCAGCGCTTGGCATAGGTGCCGGGGGTGTCGTGCCGGCGCTCAGCCTTGCGCTGTTCAGTGTCGGTGAAGACACGGTTGCGGAACCGGTCGCCAAACCGTTCCAGCGTACGTTCGATACGTTCGATGTTGCACAGGTCGGTGCCGATGCCGATGATCATGAACAGCCTCTTTGATCCGTTAGGCTAGTGCCGGGCATTTGTCGGGCTGTCACTTAGCAAATGCTGATCGGATCAGGCCCAGACCCGCAACGGCAAACAGCCCGGCGACTGCTCCGTCAACCCAACGACGGATGCGCTGATAGCCCTGCATCATACCGGGCGTGGAAAACAAGAGTGAATAAAGCAGGTTGTTGAGAAACCCCATGGCCACGCAAATCGCTGTCGCCGCAACCAGCGCCTGCCAGCCGTCATTTGGGCCCAACCCGACAGACAGAGCCGCCATCCACGCGATCACGGATTTCGGGTTCGACATGTTGAGGATCAGGCCGCGCAGGAACCACCGGGACGACGCTGTACCGACCTGTGCAGCGCTGTTAGCCGAGGCGCGCATGGCGGACCCGGCAGATTTCCATGCCAACCACAGCAGATAAACGCCACCAAAGATCTTTAGCGCCATCAACAGGTACAGGGACCCTTGCAGCACCACACCCACACCGCTGGCCGCGATCAGCCCCCAGAATACGAGCCCAAAGGACAGCCCAATCCCATAGGTCAGACTGACCCGCCGTCCGTGACTCATCGCGATAGCCGCGTTCGAAATGTTGGCAGGACCTGGCGACACGGCCACCACGAAGAACGCCAAACCGGCTGACAGCAATCCAGCTAAGTCCATCGGTATCACCTTCGCTTCAACTCGCTCCAAGGTGCCGCAGATGTGAACAGGGGTTCAAGGCCCTATCCTACAGGCAGGGAAAGGTATGTTGGCGCAAGTGGCCCAGTCAGCCACACACCATTGTCGGCCTGATAAAAGACCTGCCCATCCTCACAAGCCCGCGCAGCCGCGACGTGAAATACCACCGGCTTCCCGTGCCGCTGACCAACGGTTCGTGCCGTGGGGACGTCGCGCGACAGGTGCACATGGCGTCGCGACCCGGGGCGCAAACCTTCGGCCTGAATAACCGGAACGGTGTCGCGGGCGGTACCATGATACAGGGTGTCTGGTGGCGTAGCAGGCGTCAGACCCAGATCAACTTCAACCGAATGCCCCTGCGCCGCTCGAATGCGGATGCGATCGTCGCTGAAGGTGAACCGCTTCTTTTCATTCTCGGCCACAACCCTGTCCAGTTGCTGGCGGTCAAACCCGCGACCGCGCAGCGCGGCCCCGTCCAGCAGCGCCCACACCTCTACCCATCCGCCAGCATCCAACTCAACACCCGCTGCGGACGGGTCATGCCGCAGAACATAGCTCAGAAACTTGCTCAGCCGTTTGTCATCACGTTCGGTCACGCGCTTCGTCCATCAGTCGGCGCATTTCAACGACAGCCGGTTCCAGTCCGCGAAAGATCGCTTCGCCGATGAGGAAGTGACCGATGTTCAGCTCGCGCACTTCAGGGAATGCTGCCACGGCCTGTACGGTTTCATAGTTCAGCCCGTGGCCTGCATGCACCTCTAACCCCAGTGAATGCGCATATGTTGACATCTCGCGCAGCGCTTCCAGTTCGCGGTCCCGGTCTTCATAGCGCCCTTCGGCATGAGCGTCACAATAGGCCCCGGTGTGCAATTCTATGACCTGCGCACCAATGCGATGCGCGGCCTCGATCTGGCGCTGATCGGCAGCGATGAAGATCGACACACGGCTGCCCATCTCGCGCAGTGGGGCGATGAAGTGTGCCAGACGGTTTTCTTCACGCGCGACTTCCAGCCCACCTTCGGTCGTCTTTTCCTCCCGCTTTTCGGGCACAATGCAGACGGCGTGCGGACGATGACGCAGAGCGATCTGCTGCATCTCTTCAGTCGCGGCCATTTCAAAGTTCAGCGGAACCTCCAGCACCTCGACCAGCCCAGCAATGTCCGCGTCCGAGATATGGCGGCGGTCCTCGCGCAGATGCGCGGTGATCCCATCCGCACCGGCCTTTTCCGCGATCTTCGCCGCGCGCAATGGATCGGGATAATCGCCGCCACGTGCATTCCGCACCGTAGCCACGTGGTCAATGTTGATGCCCAGACGCAGCTTTTCGTCCTGTGCCATGTTTCGCATCCCTTTCCATTTCCTGCGCGGCCTTCTTCTTGATGGCCTCGAATTTTGCCCGGATCTTGCGCCGGCGTCCGTTCTGATACGCCCGGATCAACGGTAGGCTCAACATGTAGCAAACCGTGGCGGCAATCACACCCGGGATCAACCCGCCGACCAGATAGGGCAGGAACACATCGTTGTAGAACACATGCAACCCATCCCAGTCGGCCACGTCGTCCGTAAACATGGCCTGCACATTGTGCTTCAGGTCTCGCCATGCTTCGACGAATTTATGCCCAAGCGATTCATCGACCTCGATACTGGAATCCTTACCCAGCAGCAGGTGGCCGGTCTCCAGCGACACAATCGCAATCGGCAGGTAGGTCAGTGGGTTGCCAAAGAACGTGGCCATTAGCGAAGCCAGAATGTTGCCCTTCATCAGCCGCGCAATCCCTGCGGCGAACAGGAAGTGCAGCCCAAACAGAGGCGAGAAGCACACAAACACCCCGGCCCAAATTCCACGTGAAATCCGTTCCGGCGTGTCAGGCAGGCGACGAACCCGGTGTTTTACGTAATGAAACGCACGCCCCCAGCCGCCTGGCGGGTGGATGAACTCCCACATGGCACGAAGAGGCGGACGGGGATCGCGGCGCTTGAAAACCATGGCTCGGCCCGCCCCGCGTTACTGCGCAGCAAGCCGGGTCGACGGATCGCCACGGTGCCGTTCGACGGCGGCAACGTCGGCCTCGGCCTCCAGCATCAGGATTAGAGAGTGCAACTGTTCGGCATCGCGCATTTCAGCTGTGATCAAAAGGCGATAAAAATCCGGTTTGCGATCCAGAAACGCTAGGTCTGCAATATTGGCTTTCTTCTCTCCGAAAAGCGTGCAGATACGTCCCAGGACGCCTGCATCGTTGCCGATCGTGACATCCAACGTGGCGCCGTATTCCGCCGGGTGTGTGCCAGCGTGCCAATTCAGGTCGATCCAGCGGTCAGGCTCGTCTTCGAACTGGCTGAGCGTGTCGCAGTCGATGGCGTGAACGACCACGCCCTTGCCCCGGTGGGTGATCCCCACAATGCGTTCACCCGGCAAAGGCTGGCAGCACTTTGCGCGTTCAAATGACTGACCGGGCGAAAGACCAATCACGGCGCGCCCCATCGGGATTTTGTCCCCTTCGTCCGGAGCGAGGTCCGGATAAACCGCCTGCACCACGTCGTGGGCTGTCAGTTCCGCGCTGCCCAGGTTGGCCAGTAGCGCGTCGCGATCTTCCAGGCGCAGGTGTTTCGCGGCCGTATCCAACGCCTTGTCGGTGGCCTTTCGACCAACATGTTCAAATGCCGACCGCGCCAATTCGTGACCAAGCCGAATGAACCGTTCACGGTCAACCTCGCGCAATGCCCTGCGAATGGCGGTGCGGGCCTTGCCCGTAACAGCGATTTCCAACCAGGTGTTCTGAGGTGTCTGGCCCTCGGCAGTGATAACCTCAACCGACTGGCCGTTCTTCAGGCGTGTCCACAGAGGCACACGGATGCCGTCCACCTTTGCCCCAACGCAGGCCCCACCAATGCGCGTGTGGATCGCATAAGCGAAATCCAGTGGCGTCGCCCCGCGCGGCAGTTTCACCACGTCACCCTTGGGCGTGAAGCAGAAGACCTGATCCGAATACATTTCCAGCTTCACAGCTTCGAGGAATTCGTCATGGTCCTCTTCGGCATCGAACTGTTCCGTCAGGCCAGCGATCCATTTGGCAGGATCAACGGCAAAGGGGTTTTGCACCCGCACACCATCGCGATAGGACCAATGGGCCGCAACGCCGGTTTCGGCCACATCATGCATGGCCTGCGTCCGGATCTGAACTTCGACCCGCTTTCCGTCACGCCCCGACACCGTGGTGTGGATCGAGCGGTAGCCGTTGGTCTTGGGCTGGCTGATATAGTCCTTGAACCGCCCTGGCACCGCCCGCCAGCGCTGGTGGATCGCGCCAAGCGTCCGATAGCAATCGTCTTCGCTGAACGCGATGATGCGAAAGCCATAGATGTCAGAAAGGCGTGAAAAACCCTGATCCTTTTGCTGCATCTTCCGCCATATTGAATATGGTTTCTTCGCGCGCCCGATCACCTCGGCGTCGATCCCTGCCTTTTCCAGCTCGGTCCGCATGTCGCCAGTGATCCGGGGGATCACGTCGTCGGTTTCGCGTTGCAACGTGATGAAGCGACGCATGATAGATTGCCGCCCTTCGGGATTCAGAACGCGGAACGCCAAATCCTCCAGCTCCTCCCGCATCCATTGCATACCCATGCGCCCGGCCAATGGTGCAAAGATATCCATTGTCTCGCGCGACTTCTGAATTTGCTTTTCCGTTTTCAGCGCTTTGATGGTCCGCATGTTATGCAACCGGTCGGCGAGTTTTACGAGGATCACGCGAAGATCCTTTGACATCGCCATAAACAGTTTTCGGAAATTTTCGGCCTGTTTTGTTTCGGTGCTGGACAGCTGCAGGTTCGTCAGCTTGGTCACGCCGTCGACCAACATCGCGACCTCATCCCCGAATCGGGCGGAGACCTCTGTATAGGACGCTTTGGTATCTTCTATCGTGTCATGTAACAGCGCGGTGATGATTGTTGCGTCATCCAAGCGTTGTTCGGTCAGGATCGCGGCGACCTCTACCGGGTGGGAAAAATAGGGCTCTCCCGAGTGACGCAACTGGCCTTCGTGCATCTCCATGCCGAACGCGTAAGCGTCGGCAATACGTTCCGCGTTGGTTTTGGGGTTGTAGTTGCGGACCAGCGCAATCAGATCATCGACAGCAATCATATGGTCCGCACTCGCATCAGCCCTGGCCTTGCGCCTCCATCAGCGCGCGCAACAGTTTTTCTTCGCTCATATCGTCCTCAGCGGGCTTGTCGGCCTCGGCCCCCATGAGCAGAGCCATCGAATCCTCTTCGGGTTCGTCAACCTCGATCTGCGTCTGATTCGACTCGATCAGGCGTTCCCGCAACTCGTCAGCCCCTTGCGTCTCGTCGGCAATCTCGCGCAGGGACACAACAGGATTCTTGTCGTTGTCGCGATCTACAGTGATTGGAGCGCCTGCAGAAATCTCGCGCGCACGATGTGAGGCGAGCATCACCAGTTCGAACCGGTTCGGGACTTTGTCAACGCAATCTTCGACCGTCACACGGGCCATGTGCACATCTCCAGAAACTGTGGGCCAGAGCCAGTTACTTAGTCTCGTTCGATCCTATTGACAAGCTATGAATGGCTTCAAAACCGCGTCAAATAGGTCGAACGGACGCCCTTTCGGCCTCTGACAGGTCGGCAAGCATTTCCGCGACGGTGCGCCCTAACAGAGGATGACGCCAATTCGGTGCGATATCGGCCAGCGGAACAAGCACAAAGGCACGGTCCTGCACACGGGGGTGGGGAAGTATCAAACGGTCCGGTGCAGCCTGCATCTGTTGCGCAACCGGAAGGTCGACCCAAAGGCGTTGAGTGTGCTCGTCCGGCTCTACTCGATCACCCCATGCGATCAGGTCCAGGTCCAGGCTGCGCATACCCCAGCGCTGTACCCTCTCGCGACCGAATTCATGTTCAACTTCGTGCAAGACACGTAGAACATCCGCCGGGTGTCGCGACGTCATCAGCGAAAACGCGCCATTCACATAGTCGGGTCCGCTGCCTTCAGGAAAACACGGAGTGTTGAAAAAACGGCTGATCCGTTGTAGCTGAATAGTGTCGCGCGCGATGGATTTTATAGCTTTCACAATGGTCTGGCTGGGTGACCCGACCGTTGAGTCAATGTTCCCGCCAACCGCGACAAGAGCTGCTGACCGGAATTCGGTCATTTTTGGCGGATTTTCGCTACTGAATTGGTCTTGCGGCATAGTTGAATACACTTAAATTAATCCCACCGTTTCGCCGCCCTTTATCACTCACGGAACACATTTTGGCGAAGCGTGTGACCGGAAGGACAATTTATGTTTTATAAGGACGAACGGCTCGCGCTGTTCATTGACGGGTCGAATCTGTACGCCGCCGCGAAGGCGCTGGGATTCGATATCGATTACAAACTGCTCCGACAAGAGTTCATGCGCCGCGGGAAACTGTTGCGCGCGTTCTACTACACGGCGCTTCTGGAAAACGACGAATATTCACCAATCCGGCCGCTGGTAGATTGGTTGCACTACAATGGCTTCACCATGGTGACCAAGCCGGCCAAGGAGTACACGGACTCCATGGGCCGCCGTAAGGTCAAGGGGAACATGGATATCGAGCTGGCCGTAGATGCAATGGAACTGGCGCCGCGCGTGGATCATATCGTCCTGTTTTCCGGAGATGGGGATTTCCGGCCACTGGTCGAGAGCCTGCAACGCCAGGGATGTCGAGTGTCAGTTGTATCGACGATCCGCAGCCAACCGCCTATGATTTCAGATGAGTTGCGCCGTCAGGCTGACAATTTCATCGAGTTGGAAGAGCTGAAGGACGTGATCGGACGTCCGCCGCGCGAAATGCCGGAAGAGCGCAAGGTCGCTTTTGCGAACAAGTAGGCAGTTCATTCCTGCTTTCATTCACGCCGCGTACCGGTTTCAACCGTGCGCGGCGTTTTGCTTTTCCAAGTCCAGAAGGGTCAGCAGATGTTGCACGGTCGCCGCACGCTCTGCTGTCGGAAGACTAGCGGCACCAATGTAGGTTGAGTAGGTGAGGCGCGCGTTTGCCTCTGCTTGTTTAGAAGTAACCCCGTCTCTTTCAAAAAGCTGCGACAGATACGCAAGGCGGGCGGCGTCGACCCGCTCCTGTGACCGCGCGACAAATTCCGCCCGCTGCGCCCAATCACGGATCGATATTTCTGCAAGTGGTCCGCCGTATGGCGCGTCCAGATCTGACATGACGAGGTCCATCAAAGCCGAAAGACGGTGCCTCGCAGATCCGCCCCCCTGCTCCACCATGTCAATGATTGTCGCGGTAGCGGCCGTTTCCCAGTGGTCGATCATCCGGTTGTGGAGGTCCGCTACCGATTTGAAATGCCAGTAGAATGACCCCTTGCTCACCCCGAGCTCTCGCGCCAGCGGTTCAGCGCGAACAGCACCTTCACCGCCTGACAAAAGCGCCCGGAAACCTGCCTGAATCCAGTCCAGTGATGAGAGGCGTTGGGTTGTCATGTCGCACCATGCGCATGCGTATTGACTACAAGCAAGGCCCGTGCCTCCATACGGTACCGTATGGAATCAACTGATTGAAAGGATTTCCAAATGAACCGGCTACTTGCTTTGGCTGCCATCTTAATGGCCGGCACAACACTCCTTCACCTCATTGGCGGCGGCACTAGCGTCCACCAACCCTTGTTGAGTTCAGCCCCGGGGGACGAGATGGCCCTTTACGTCACGCTCCTTTGGCATTTTGCGTCGGCATTTCTGGCATTCTCGACACTTGCATTTGGCCTAGCCGCACTTGGGTGGCCACGCTGGTGGGATGTATCACTGGGATTGGCCGTTTTGACCGTAGGAATGGGCGTCATGTTCCTTGTTCTGGGACTGATACGGCTGGGCACGCCCTTTGCCACGCCGCAATGGGTCCTACTGATCCCGATTGGATTGATGGCACTTTGGCCCCTACGCACCCAGACAAAACTGCCCATCGCAAGGGGTTGAGGCATCTGGACATATGGTCTGAAATCACTAGGTAGCGGTCATGCGATGGAGGCCGTCATGACCGCACCCCCTCTGACCTTGTATCTGGCTGCTCCGCGCGGATTCTGCGCGGGCGTAGACCGTGCGATCAAAATCGTTGAGATGGCGCTCGAAAAATGGGGCGCGCCTGTCTACGTGCGCCACGAGATCGTGCATAACAAATTCGTGGTCGATGGCCTGCGCGACAAGGGCGCGGTGTTTGTCGAGGAACTGGATGAATGTCCGGATGACCGGCCCGTCGTTTTCTCCGCCCATGGCGTACCGAAATCGGTTCCGGCAGAAGCGGCAAAGCGCGAGATGCTGTTTGTCGATGCGACCTGTCCGCTGGTGAGTAAGGTCCATATCGAGGCACAACGCCATTCCGAAAAGGGCCTGCAAATCGTGATGATCGGCCATGCGGGTCACCCGGAAACGGTGGGCACCATGGGTCAGTTGCCTGATGGCGAGGTACTGTTGGTGGAAACGCCCGAGGATGTGACCTCGTTGGAGGTGCGTAACCCGTCCAGTTTGGCCTATGTCACCCAAACGACGCTGAGCGTGGATGACACGGCGGACATTGTGGCGGCGCTGCAGGCCCGTTTTCCGGCCATTGTCGGCCCACACAAGGAAGACATCTGCTACGCCACGACCAACCGCCAGGAAGCGGTCAAGGCGATGGCCCCACTGATCGACGCCATGCTGGTGGTTGGCGCACCGAACTCGTCCAACTCGCGCCGATTGGTCGAAGTGGGAAAACGCGCGGGATGCTCCTACGCACAATTGGTGCAAAGGGCCACCGACATCGACTGGCGCGCGCTGGACGGGATCAAAAGCGTCGGCATTACCGCAGGCGCTTCCGCACCCGACGTTTTGATCACCGAAGTGATTGACGCATTTCGCGCGCACTACGATGTGACGCTGGAGCAGGTGGAAACCGCCAAGGAAACCGTGGAATTCAAAGTGCCACGTGTGCTGAGGGTTCCGGCCTGAGTGAAAGCCGACGGACCTGTGCACAAATCAGAGGTAGAGGCCCCGGATCAGGTCCGGGGCTGCGTTACGTCTGGCGGCGACCTTGGATCAGGTTTGCGAACTGAGGAAACCTTCTGATAGCGTGTCGCCCATGCCGCCGTTGCTTTCAGGAGCCCTGCCGTGACAGATAATGAAACCGTCAGTGTCTATGATGCCCGTGCCAGGGACTACGCCGACCTGACTGACACGACCGGACGGGTTGACCCATCCTTGACCGCCTTCATGACGGCTGTCCCTGCAGGCGGCACGGTTCTGGATTTGGGATGCGGCCCTGGTGCGGCCTCTGCCACGATGGCTGACAATGGGTTCACAGTAGAGGCGACCGATGCCTCGGCGGAAATGGTGGCACTGGCCAACCGGCACAGCGGCGTGACAGCGCGCGTGGCCGTGTTCGAGGACATCGTGGATGACTGCGTTTATGATGGCATCTGGGCCAATTTCAGCCTGCTGCATGCCCCACGGGAAAATATGCCAAGGCACTTGCAAGCGCTTCACCGCGCGCTGCGTCCCGGGGGCACTTTCCACATCGGCACAAAACTGGGTGAAGGCGAACAGCGCGACGGGATCGGGCGATTCTACACCTACTACACGGATGCCGAGTTGAGCGGGTTGCTGGAGACGGCTGGATTCGTGATCGACAACCGTCGGTTCGGCCAAGACATAGGCCTGGATGGAACAATGGCGGATTGGATCTGCATTCTGTCGCACAAAACTTGAATTCAGGTTTTTCGTGACATTCGAGCTTGCTGCCGACAAGCTTTCGCTCATGATTGGTGCTTTGCGTATCGGATGGGTCAGTGTTTGGCTGACGATGTGCATTGCCCCTGCGTTTGCGCAACAAACTCAGGAGCAAGCGTTTCAACGGCTGGCCGAGTATGTGGTGTCGCAGTTTTACGGACTTCAGGAGTCACTTGTCCCAACACCCTCAGCCGGGCCCGGCTGCGACTACTCAGCACCGGGGCGCACGCATGCAATTGTCATGGGTGCGGCGGATGCAGGCACGATGAAACCTCGCATGCTAGGCGGGTCCGAGAATTCTGCTGCATTGGTCGAGGCAACACTGACCCATATCGGGGTCGCACCCGACCGTATTTCGACCCTTACCGGTCAGCAGGCAACGCGTGACGGTTTGACGAAAGCACTGACGACACTTCGCCAGAACGTGAATTGCACCGATACCGTATTCCTCTACCTCACCGCCGTAATGACCAGTACTCGTTTGCTGACCCAGCAACTCTACGGCAGCGACGAACCACGGGATTGGATCGAGGAAGGTGCGGACACCAACGCGACATTGCGCGCCATTTCCGCGGCAAGCCCCTTCATCCTGTTCAACATCACCGATGACCGCCCCAACGACCTGTTGTCCGCGCAGGCCCTGACCGACATCGTGACCGACCTGCGTAACCGGTCGGCCCACGTAACTCTGGTTCTGGATACGGCTTTTGCCGGGTTGTTTGACTTGCAGGAACGGCAGGCGCGACGGGATCCCAGGGCTCTCTGGTCCGCGTCGCTGTCCGAAACGTTGCCACAGATCATGCTGAACAGCGGCGCAGGCGCGTTTTCGCTGCACTACACGGCGGATGCGTTTTCCTATGCCGCCCAGTGGCAGTTGCCCAAAGGCGCGCCTGATGCGCGAGTCTACAGCGTGTTTGCCTATAAACTGGCGGCGGCACTTTATGCGGATGAGGCCCCCACAACCGCCTCCATTGCCCGCGAGATCAAGAAGCTGCGGTTCGGCGAGCGGACAGCGGAATATGAAAACCACCAGATTGAATCGACCGATCCCGGCGCGCCGATCTTTGCGGAGCTTGGCGTCGTTTTTCCGGCCCCGCCAGAACCGGCGCCAGAGCAACCACCGCTGACGGATGTGATCCGCATCCTGTCGCCCACCCCATCTCGATCCGCCGCGCCACTGGACACCCCTGTGCTGGAGATCAAAGGACAGGTGGTATGGCCGGAACAGACGATGATCGTACTGGTCGACCGGGCGCAGGCCCTATCGCGGCCTGACGGGACGTTCAGCCACGAAATCGAACTGGAACCGGGGCTGAACAGCATCGAGATTGTAGCCCTGACCCGGGACAACCAGCAACACCGCAAGGTGCTGGAGTTCACCTTTGAAGGCGACGCACAAGCGCTGACAGGAACCGGACAGCGCTATGCGATCCTGATCGCGAACCAGAACTACGGGGCCAGTTCCGGCATGCCGTCCCTGACCACACCATTTGCAGACATTGACGCGATTGGTGAGGAACTGACCGGGCGGTTCGGTTTTCGAACCGAGGCTGATCTGCCTGATGGCGGGTTACTGCCACTGGTCCTACGCGATGCCAGCCGTTCCGAGATCGAGACGCTGCTGTTCCGCATGTCCCAGATCGCGGGTGAGAAAGACACGGTGCTGATCTACTATGGCGGCCATGGCATCTATGAGCAGATGACGGATACCGCGTTCTGGGTACCATCGGATGCGGTGGCGGGTGTGCCACCGACCTACTTGTCTGCATCTTCGATTTCCGAAGCGTTGCTGCGCCTCCAGGCCGGAAACGTGTTGGTCGTGTCAGACAGTTGTTATTCCGGTGCGTTGATGCGAGCAGCCCCAACTGATGGACCGGGTGCGGACGAGGATCGTTTGCGCGCCCTGCAACGGCTTGCTGACAAACGGTCGCGCGTCCTAATCACCTCGGGTGCAAACGAACCAGTGGCGGATCAGGGCGGTGATGGGCATTCCGTTTTTGCCCGCGCGTTCCTGAATGGGTTGAGGCAGTCCGAGCGTGACGTGTTTTCCGCCCGCGAATTGTTTGACCGGGACATCCTGCCCTTTGTTGTCGGACGGTCCGGGCAGGAACCACAATATCGCCCCATTGCGAGGTCTGGGCACGAAGGCGGAGACGTGGTTTTTGTGGCTCAGGGTGGTTGACGGTTGCGGCCCAGCGGCGGGCCGGATAACCGCAGCACATGACTGATCTGATTGCATATACAGATGGCGCTTGCTCTGGGAATCCGGGGCCCGGCGGATGGGGCGTGTTGTTGCAGGCGATGCGCAACGGCGACGTCATCAAAGAACGGGAGTTGAAGGGCGGCGAGGTTGAAACCACCAACAACCGCATGGAGTTGATGGCCGCAATCACCGCGCTGGAAACGCTGGAACGCCCCTCAGCGCTGACACTGGTCACAGACAGCGCTTATGTCAAAAACGGGATTACCAGCTGGCTGCACGGGTGGAAGCGGAACGGCTGGCGCACAGCTTCGAAGAAACCTGTTAAGAACGACGATCTGTGGCAGCGGCTGGATGCCGCGCAGGCCCGTCATCAGGTGACCTGGGAATGGATCAAAGGCCATGCCGGGCATCCGGGCAACGAACGCGCCGACGAACTGGCACGGGCCGGAATGAAACCGTATAAGCCGAAGTAGATCCGAGGCCCCGGATCAAGTCCGGGGCTGCGTTGGCGATTTGTTTTCAGTGAAGCGAAGTTTTCCCAAGACGTCAGCGTTTCGGTCCGTATTTCTGCCATAGCCAGATGACCAAGAGCGCGCCCAGCACCGCCCCGACAAAACCTGACAGCCAGCCCATCACCGAAACCAACGCGCGCAGAACGAAACCACCTACCAACGCACCGATAATACCGATCAGCATGGTTGTCGGAATGTCCGCCTCGATCCGCATCAAACGCGTGGCCAGAAACCCGGCGGCGGCACCAATAACAATCAGGGCAATCACGGACATGGCTCATTTCCTCCGATGAAACGGCACGATAATCAGTGCGCCAATCGAGGAAATGATGGCATTCAGCCCCGGTGAATTGAAGCCGAAACCGAACATGAGGCGGACAAAGTAGAACAGGAACGCTCCGCCGATGCAGATGATGATAGCGGGGACATAGCCCACACGGGTGAAGCCCGTGTTTTCGGACAGGTAGCCAACAATCCCGGCGATCACGACCGTCCCCATCAGAGTTAACATCATTGGCTCATTCCTACAGGCTGGTTCCACGCGGTACGGGCCGCCCCCGCAGGAAGGTTGCCGCATCCTGCGCACCTTTGCCAGCCCGTTGCAGGCGCAGCAGCCGCACAGCGCCGTCACCGCAGGCAACCGTGAGCGTGTCGTCCAGCGTCGTGCCCGGCACGCTCTGCCCGTCAGCCAATTCGGACAACAGCAATTTCACCCGCTCACCTTCCAATTCGGTCCAGGCACCGGGGAAGGCAGACAGCCCACGAATTTGACGATCCACCTCGGCAGCTGGTCGGGTCCAGTCGATACGCGCCTCGGCCTTGTCGATCTTGTGGGCATAGGTCACGCCTTCCTCAGGCTGGGGCATTGGCTCCTGCGTGTCGAGCTGTTTCAAGGCATCTGTGATCAGCTTTGCGCCCATCTCTGACAGGCGGTCGTGTAGCGTGTCGGTGGTGTCGGCAGGTGCAATGTCCAATGCCTCGCGCAACAACACTGGTCCAGTGTCCAATCCGGCCTCCATTTGCATGATACACACTCCTGTCTGAACGTCGCCTGCCATGATGGCCCTGTGAATGGGCGCAGCCCCTCGCCAACGTGGCAACAACGAAGCGTGTATGTTCAAACAGCCACGCCGAGGCGCGTCCAGCACGGGCTGCGGCAGGATCAAGCCATAGGCGACAACCACAGCCACATCAGCCTCAAGCGCAGCAAATTCAGCCTGCTCCTCCGCCCCTTTCAGGGAAACGGGGTGACGCACCTCCAACCCCAGTTCCAGCGCGCGAGCATGCACTGGCGTGGGGCGGTCCTTCTTCCCTCGTCCTGCGGGGCGGGGCGGTTGGGAATAGACCGCGACAACTTCGTGTCCGTTGTCAACCAACGCCTCCAGTGCCGGGACCGAAAACGCAGGTGTTCCCATGAAAACGACACGCACGTTCTTACCCCCTTGATCATCTGTCAGTGCTGCCGACTAGCTACGCATTGCGCGCCGGATCAACAAGGCGGAACCGAGCGCGCAATTGGTCCACACGCCCAATTACGTCTGCGCGAGCAACGTGACATCGCATTGCCATGAAAGGCCGAACTTGCCAGCAAGGCGCTACACACCGTGTGCGGTCAACAAGGATGTTTGATGAATTTTCGCGATCTCGAGTACGTCATAGCCGTTGCAGAGCATCAGAACTTCACCCGCGCGGCCAAGGCCGTTGCGGTCAGCCAGCCGGCCTTGTCAAACCAGATCAAGAAACTTGAGGCCGAACTGGGCGTGGCGATTTTCGACCGGGGCAAGGACGGTGTTTCGCTGACCGCCTTTGGCGCGGACATGCTGGCCCATGCGGAACAGATTTCCGGGATCGTAACCGCAATTGGCGACCTAGCGCGGAAACACCAGAGCGCGGGGCTGCCACCCCTGCGGTTGGGGATGACACCCACGCTCGCAGCCTACCTATCGCGGTTTTTCCGAGACTATTTCGATCAAGCGGTGCCGGATCAGAAAATCGTCATTGTCGAGGAATACCCCATAGCGCTGTCCAAGATGGTCGAGGATCGCGCGGTCGATATGGCATTCATCGCGCGCAAGAGCTTTGAAACGATCTATTCTAACGAGGTGCGGATGGTCGAGTTTACCTCGCTCTGGCTGGAAACCGTCTATCTGGCGGTGCGCACGGGCCACCCGCTGAGCGAGCAGGCCAGCATCTATGCAAGCGAAGTGCCGGCGGACCACCTGATCCGGTTTGACATCCCGTTTGGGTATGGTTTGGAACGCGATCTGCCGCGTCCGGCTGAGGCCTCTGCTGAAATGATCGGGATCGACGTGAAAACAGCCCGGTTCGAAACGGTCTGCCGTCATGTGGCCCAAAGCGACACCTGCACCATCGTCAATGCCATCGCCGCGGAACAGTTTCGCAGCGACGGGTTCGGGTTGCACTTTATCCCGTTTGCCGATGACGGAAACATGCGCGAACTGGGCGTTCTTACGCGCGCCGAGTTTCCACAACCGGACCTGATCGCTGACCTGTGCCGCCATATCTGCCAGAACCCACCACGCGGCACGGTTGGGACATGTACCGCCAGCTGCGCTGGGGTCGCTGAAGCTGGCTGACATACCTGACATCGCAATCACATCCGTATGCCCGCTGCCACTGGTCGCGAGCATTTTTTTGTTGAGGCCCCGTCCTTTGCTGAGAAAGCTCGTTCAACCGTACCGACGTTTTCGTGAGACCTAGACAGTGAATAAGAATCCGTCGCGACATGCGAGAACGCAACGCATTGATAATAATTAACTTTGAGTCCTGCTGACCTAACGCAGCCCGTGAGTATTTCCGGGGGTTATACCCCCCAATCGAACTATGAATTTCTGCCTCCCCTGATCGCGACCCAAGTGCTCTGACAACGGTGGGACCGCTGCCGTTGGCTTAATTTTCAAACTGGAGCACTCAAATGCTATCCGAAATGCTTACCTCCTTGCGTGCCAGGCTGCTGACGACATCGTCACTGGCACAAGAGACCGTCCGCGACGGTCAAACCCTGACCAACGGGTTCTTTCAGAACACCGTTGTCGACAACACACCGGCCTTTGTACTGGACAACAACTTTGCCCGTTTCCTGAACTTTGGTCAGGTGCAGACGAACAACGCCGCTGCGGCTATCGCGGTCGAAGGTGAAGACGCGCAGGTGTTCAACTTCCGCACCGGCTCGATCGAAGCCAACAGCGGGCCGGATGCACAGGCCACCGGTATTCAGGTGTCCGGCAGTGCTGCGATCCGCAACTTCGGCGCGGTTTCGGGCGACTTCAATGGCGTGCAGTTTGCCGGAGCAGGCAGCTCTGGCCAGCTCGACAACTTTGCGGGCGCGACCATTTCGTCGGACAGCCGCGCCGTGGACATCCAGGGTGAGGGCGTCAGCGTCCGCAACTTTGGTGACATTGTCGGGACCGGCAACCAGCGCAACGGCACGATCTATACCAATGCAACGGCTGAAGATATCAGCATCAGTAACTTCACCGGCGGCACCATTGACGCAGGTGTCGGCAATGACGGCGCTGGCGTGTCGCTGCAGGTGGGTGACGAGGCGGGCGACCGCGTGTCCAACACCATCTTCAACGGCTTTGGCGCAACCATTCAGGGTCGTGGTCAGGCAGCGGCCAATACTGGCGGTGCGGGCGACGGCATCCGCATTAACAATGGCGCGGACGGCACGGTTTCAGAAACCGACATCGTCAACAGCGGCCTGATCTCGTCGGAAAGCAACCAGGGCACTGCAGGCGGTATCCGTGTCGCGGATGGCGTGGCAGCAGAAGGGCGCATCCTCAACACCTCCACCGGTGTGATTGAAGGCGCGCGCAATGGTCTTTATGTTGGCGATGCCGAGCATGACCTGGACATCCTGAATGTTGGCACGATCCAGTCCGGCAGCCGTGCGGTCAACATCGACGGCTCCGGTGTGGACCTGATCAACGGTGGTGACATTCTGGGCACCGGCGATCAGCGCAACGGCACGATCTACGCCGATGACACGGCGCGGGATTACTCCATCAACAACGTGGCCACCGGGTCCATTGATGCGGGCGCTGGCAACAACGGCGCAGGTATCTCCCTGTCGCTGGCCGAAGATGGCAATGGCGAGGTCAGCATCACCAACGCCGGGTCCATTGCCGGTCGCGGCAATGCAGGCGCAGCCGAAGGCACAGCCGGTGACGGTATCCGTCTGGAAGGTGTCCGTGGCGAAGCGGGCTTTGGTCCGGCACTGTTTGACGGGTCGATCACCAACCAGGGTTCTGTTACCTCCGAAGGGGCTAATGGCACGGTCGGTGCATTTCGGGCGGTCAATGGTGTCAACTTCCAGGGTGAGTTGATCAACGAAAGCTCGGGTACCTTTGCCGGGACGCAGAATGGTGTCTACTTCGGTACGGGCGATCACACAGGTGGTTCGTTTGTGAACCGTGGTCTGGTGTCCTCGGACAGCCGCGCGGTTAACATCGACGGCGAAGGCTTGAGTGTCACCAACGAAGGCACGATCCAGGGCACTGACGACCAGCGTAATGGCACCGTCTATGCGGATGGCACGGCAGATGACTTCAGCCTGACCAACGCGGCTGGCGCGCTGATTGACGCGAGCGAAGGCAATCAGGGTTCCGGCTTCGGTGCGGAAATCGGCCAGGCAGCAGATGGCGTCAACAGCTTCACGCTGGAAAACGCAGGCACCATCATCGGTCGCGGCAATGCAGGCGCTGCAACGCCACTGGCGGCTGATGGTCTGCGCATCGGTAATGTTGGGAACGTTGGCACAACCGACGCCACGATCACCAACACCGGCAGTATCGTGTCCGAAGGCGCAAATGGTACCGTCGCAGGTGTGCGTGTCGTCAACGGCATCAACTTCCAGGGCAGCCTGACCAACGAAGGCACCATCACAGGTGTGCAGAACGGTGTCTATTTCGGCACGGGCAACCATGCCGGCGGTTCGTTCACCAACACGGGCGTCGTCTCGTCAGACAGCCGTGCGCTGAACATTGATGGTGTGGGGCTGGACGTCGTCAACAGCGGCGCGATCCTGGGCACCGGCGACCAGCGCAACGGTACGGTCTATGCGGACGGTACGGCTGACAACTACACCTTCACCAACACGGGTCTGGTTGACGCGGGTCTGGGCAACAACGGCTCTGCTGTGTCGCTGCAAACAGGCGATGTGGCCAACGATGTCGTGTCTGCTGCGATCATCAACCAGGGTGTGTTCCAGGGCCGCGGTGACGCGACCGAAGGCAACCAGGTTGGCGATGGTCTGCGTCTGTTTTCCAACCAGGATCAGGCGAACTTTGCCGGATTGGTGCAGAACGAAGGTGTCATTGCGGGCTCTGCTGACAGCGACGCTGCTGCAGGTATCCGTATCGACGGTGGCCTGAACCTGCTGGGCGCGATCATCAACGAAGGCGAGATCAGCGCCAATGTGAACGCGATTGATGCGCGGGATGCGGGCGATGTGACCTTGGTCAACGATGATGCTGGCCTAATCAACGGCAATGTTCTGCTGGGTGATGGTGCGGACATCGTAATCGACCTTGGCCAGATCAATGGCGTGATCGACGGCGGCGCTGGCGATGACGTTCTGATCGCGGGTCAGGGTGACAACGTTCTGGTCGGCGGTCTGGGCAACGACTTCCTCGATGGGGGAGCTGGGATCGACACGGCCGATTTCTCCGACCTCGACGTGGCGGTCAACGTTCAGCTGGGGCCAAACGGCAATGGTACTGCGACACGTGACACCGGGTTCACCGTGCGTGTCACGGATCAAGTCGTGTCGGCGCCGGGCCAGTTCGGCGCGAACATCGCGGATGGCGCTGCATTTGCAGAGCAGGCAGCACAGGGCAACCTGTACTACAACATCCACACCGCAGACTTCCCCGGCGGGGAAATCCGTGGGCAGCTGCTGCTGGAAAGCGATGTGATGGAGCACGGCATCCGGACACTGACACTCAGTGGGTCTCTGGATGCCTCGCAGGAACCTGGGCCGACCTCGGACAGCGAAGCCACAGGTGAAGCGACCGTGGTGATCACCCAGAACGTGATGACGGGTGTCGTCACCTACTCCAGCGAGCTGAGCGTTGTTGGCCTGAACGAAGCGGACCTGAACACGCCCATCCCGGGTGTCGTGTCGGCGATCCACCTGCACAACGCGCCCGCTGGCCAGAATGGCCCGGTCGTTCAGGACACGCTGGTGGATGCAGGCGCAACGCTGGACGTGGACGCAACGGGTGGAACCGGTGTGATCGGTGCTGACGTGATCGAAAACCAGGTTGAGACCGATGTGCTCAGCTCGATCGAGAACGTCATCGGCTCTGATGATGGTGACATCATCACCGGGTCGGACGCCGACAACGTGCTGAACGGCGCGGGCGGCAACGACATCCTGACCGGTGGCGAAGGCGCTGACATCTTCACCTTTGAAGGTGTGTTCGGCAACGACGTTATCCGTGACTTCCAGACCGGGTCCGACCGGTTGGACTTCTCCGACTTCGGTCCGGACTTCGGCAATGAGCTGACGGTTGCACAGGATGGTGCGGACGCACTGTTGTCCTTCTCTTCGGACGCGTCTGTCCGTCTGGAAGGGGTCAACGCACTGGATCTGACCGACGCGGACTTCATCGCTTAATCGCTTATCACATTTGGGAGGCGGTCACGGTCGCCTCCCTTTCACGCTGAAAGAGATCACCAAAATGTTTCAGAAAAAATCCACCGTCAAAGCTGCCTGGGCCTCGTTGCGGGGCGGTTTTGTTGCCATCGGCTTCTTCAGCCTGCTTTTGAACCTTCTGATGCTGGCCGGGCCGCTTTACATGCTGCAGGTCTATGACCGCGTATTGACCAGCCAGAACATGGACACGCTGATCGCGCTCAGCCTGCTGCTGGGCGGCGTATTTGTGGTCACAGGCATGCTGGACCTGATCCGCATGCGCATCCTGAACCGGTTGGGCGCGCGGTTTGAACTGCGGGTCGGCGCACCACTGCTGAGTGCTGCCATTCGCCGCCGGGTCCAAGGTCAGGCACAGGCGGGCGATACTCCCGCCGCCGACATTACCGGATTTCGCGAGTTTCTGTCGGGTTCCGCCCTGATCGCGTTTTTCGATGCACCGTGGATTCCGCTGTACCTGGCCGTTCTTTACATTCTGCATCCCTGGCTGGGCCTGTTGGGTCTGGCAGGGGCGCTGTTCCTGACAGTGCTGGCGCTGATCAACAATGCGCGGGCACATGGGGTGATGACCGACTCTGCCACCGCACGGGGCCGGTCCGATGCTTTGTTCACGGCAAGTGAGCAAAATGCAGAGCTTGTCCATGCAATGGGTATGACTGGTGATCTCGCCCGGCGCTGGACAGCTCTGCAACATGACGCCCATGTCCTGAAAACGCGGGTCAGTGACCGCATTGCAAGCTTCACCGTAATGTCGAAAACCGTGCGGATGGCGCTGCAATCCGGGATGCTAGGGCTCGGGGCCGCGCTGGCGATCACCGGGCAGGCCACTGCCGGTGTTATGATCGCGGCTACCATTGTGCTGGCCCGCGCGCTTGCTCCGATTGATCAGGTGATCGGCCAATGGCGGACGTTCCTGGCCGCGCGTGGATCCTACAAGAAACTGCGTACGCTGGACGAAGAGTTCCCGGAGCAGGAAGACCGCCTGAAACTGCCCGCGCCTCGCGTGTCGCTGAACACCAACATCGCGCAGGCCGGGCCGCCCATGGCGAAAAACGCCACGATTGGCGGGATCGAATTCACCCTGTCCTCGGGCGACATTGTAGCCGTGATCGGACACAGCGGGTCCGGCAAATCGACGCTGGCCAAGATGCTGGCGGGTATCTGGGTGCCCCAGCGCGGGTCCATCCGGCTGGACGGGACCCCCATGGCAAAGTGGGATGCCGAAGAACTGGGACAGTTTGTCGGGTATCTGCCGCAGGATGTGCAGTTGTTCGACGGCACCATCCGCGAAAACATTGCCCGGTTTTCCACGACCATCGACGACAACAAGGTTCTGGATGCGGCAATCGAGGCCGATGTGCATGACCTGATCAGCAGCCTGCCGGATGGGTACGGCACGCAAATCGGCAACGGATTCCACCTGTCCGGTGGACAGCGGCAGCGGATCGCACTGGCGCGCGCGCTGTACAATGACCCGTTCATTCTGGTGCTGGACGAACCCAATTCGGATCTCGACAGCCAGGGCGAACTGGCCTTGCGAAACGCGATCCGCAGCGCCAGTGCGCGGGGCGCGATCACCTTTGTCATGACGCACCGGCCCAGCACGCTGGAAGCGGTAAACAAGGTACTGACCCTGCACAAAGGCAGCCAAACCGGGTTCGGCAGCAAGGAAGACATCCTTCGCCCCCGTCAACAAACCGGTGTCGCCACAGAACCACGCACGCCTATTACCCAACCTGCCGCGCAATCCCTGACTTTGAAAGGAGCGGACCAATGACCCGTGCCGTTTCCCCCCTCCCGCCCCGAGGCGTATTGCAACTAGAAGACTACAACCGCGTGCCTGAACCCGCTTCACGGTCCGGTTTCGCAGGCTACGTCATTCTTGGCTTGCTGATCGTCACGTCCTTTGTTGGCGGCACAGTTTACTGGGCCACGTCCAGCCGTCTGGACGGCGCTGTTGTCGCCCCCGCCACCTTTGTCGTTGAAGGCAATCGCAAGACCGTCGAACATCTGGACGGCGGCATCGTACGCCAAATTCTGGTTGCGGATGGTGATCTGGTGGAGGCCGGGCAAACGTTGCTGGAACTGGACGGCACAGACGTCGGCGTGGACCTGGGCGTGATCGAAAGCCAGTTGAGCGAGTTGCTGGTCCGCCGCGCCCGGCTGATCGCACAGATTTCCGGGGCTGAGCAGTTTGAGCGCAAAAATGTGCCGGATGCCCTACAAGGCAATTTGCAAATAGCCAATTGGTCCGCTGCGTTTGCTACGCAAAAGCTGTTGTTTGATGCAGAAACCCGGACGCGCAAGGCCGAAAAAGAATTGCTGAGCCAGCGTATTGCCAATTTGGAGGCGCAGATTGCAGGGCTGCAAAATCAACGCAACTCCAATGCCCGGCAATTGGAGATTACGCAGGACGAACTAGGCAACCTGAACACACTGCTGGACAAGGGGCTGGTGACCGCTGCCCGCATCAATTCCCGCAAGGTTGAGGTCGAGCGACTGCGCGGGGTCGACGCCTCGCTGGCAACCGAGGAAGCGCAGGCCAGAAACCAGATCAGCGAATTGCAACTGACCGACATTGGCACCGCAACCCAGCGCACTGAACTGGCTACCGCGGAACTGGCCGAAGTGGACGCGGAACTGGCAACTCTGGAGCCCCGTTACACCGGCGCGCTGGAGCGCCAGAAACGTATCGCGATTTCTGCGCCGGTCAGCGGACGTGTGGTTGGGTTGTCTGTGTTTACCGAAGGCGGGCTCGTGCGTCCAGGTGAACCCATACTGGACATCGTACCTGCCGAAACCGACCTGATCGTGGAAGCACGCGTAAACACAGCTGACATCGAAAAGCTCTATGTCGGGCAATCCTCCCGCGTGCGTCTGTCGGGCTTCGATCAGGGGGAAATCCCCGAAGCCACAGGCGCAATTGTCGATATCTCTGCCGACAGTTTCGAAGACACGCGCACCGGGCAATTCTACTATAACGCCCGCATCATGCTGGACCGTGACCAACCGGCACAGGTGGCAAGTCTGGAACTGCTGCCGGGAATGCCTGCTGACCTGTTCGTAAACACCGGCGAGCGCACGGTTCTGAGCTACCTCGCACAGCCACTGAAAGATCGGTTGGCGCGCACGTTTATCGAGTAGACGGCATTTCGGACACCGGGCGACAAACCATGACGCAGTCGTCCGGTCATTCCGATGAAGTCACGCGTACGCCCCACCGGTTGGGGCGGACCGACCAAAACGACTTTGAAACGGCTGGTCAGGCGACCCCGAAACTCGCAAACGGAATGTAGCGCACCGGGTCGCCCTCCTGCACTATGTGGGCGCCGTCGGGCAGTTCGACCAGACCTTCTGCCCAGCTGAGCCCGCTGATCCGACCCGACCCTTCGGAGTGGAAGACCTCGGCCCGGCCATCGCGGATGCGGGCGCGCAAGAATTCGCGGCGACCGGGTTTCTTGGATTTGGTAAAGGCCGCGGGGACCATGAACCCCTGAGGGTCAGGCCAATCCGCCCCGGCCAGAACGGCCAGCGCGGGGCGGGCAAAGATCAATGTGCAAACCATGGCCGCAACCGGGTTGCCCGGGAGACCGAAAACCGGCGTCCCGTTCCAGAGGCCCAGCGCCAGCGGGCGGCCCGGTTTGATGGCAATGCGCCATTCCTGCATGGCCCCGGCCTCGGTCAACAGGGCGGACACGTGGTCCTCCTCCCCTGCAGACGCGCCGCCGCTGGTCAGAATGGCGCCCGCCTGTGACGCCTGATCCAGCGCCGCGCGCAAGGCCGCCCGGTCGTCCGGGATGCGGCCCAGATCCATCACGTCCGCCCCAAAGTCCCGCAAAAGCGCGATCAGCATCGGGCGGTTGGCGTCGAAAATCTGCCCTGGCCCGGCCTCGGCCCCCGGTTCGACCAGTTCGTCCCCGGTGGAAATCACAGCGACCTGAAGCGGGCGGCGCACGGGGACGGTTGCAATCCCGGTGGCGGAGATCAGGGCGAGGTCAGCTGCCGTGAGGCGGCGGCCTTCGGGCAGGATCGTGTCGCCTGCCGCAACGTCTTCACCCGCCTTGCGCGTGTTGGCGCCCTGTTTCAGTGGCCCGTGAAAGGCGACGGCGTGGTCGGCATCAACGGAGGTGTCTTCATCCAGCACCACCGTGTCGACACCTTTGGGCAGCGCCGCGCCGGTCAGAACACGCAGGGCATGGCCCGGGGGCACCACCCCGTCGAACGGCACGCCAGCAGCGGCCCGGCCGGGATGGATCGGCAGGGTGATCAACCCCTCCCCAGCGGGTCCGGCAAAGCCGTAGCCGTCCACCGCTGTGTTGGGTTGCGGCGGGTTGGAGCGGCGGGCGGTCAGCGGACGAGCGAGGATACGGCCCTGCGCCTCGGACAGGTGCACGTGCTCGGTGGATGTCACGGGGCGCAGCCGGGTGCGCAGCATGGCAAGTGCATCGTCGACCGGAGTCCAGTTCACCCCCGGCGGCAGGGCGAAACAGTCGTTGCGCAGGGGGGGCGGAGCCATGGGCAGCAGATCATGGGCGCGCCCGCTGCCGAGGATCCAGCCTTCCTCGGGCGCGGCGACGTCCAGCAGGTCAGCCAAACGATCGGGCGGCAGGTCGGCCAGCGCGTTAGCGACGGTTTGGACCTGAATGGCATCCTTGATGGGCGTCCCACCCGAGGCTTCTTCGTCGGCCATTCTGGCCTTGACCTGATCCGCCAGCAACGAGGGCCAGATTTCCACAAATGCGATGGGGCGATCCAGCGGTTCGAACGGCCAGACAGCGATCTGATCCGGGAAGCGGCGGCGCAAACGGGCCAGCACAGGCAGGCCCATCAGAACCTGACTGCCCACTGATCCGGCCCCGGCCAATTGCCAGCAGGTGAACGCGCCTTTGGTCTGTTCCTCGACCACGCGGCGTTCTGCAAAGGGGTTTTCATACCCTGCACGTGTACGCGGCAGGCCTGGGATGTCGCGTTTCAAACCGTTGCCCCAGAACGGGCCGTTGGTGCCCAGCTGGCGGTTGATCTGCGCCGCAACGTTGAAACGGTTGTTGGATTTGGGCGCGTCTTCGATCCGCGTTTCCAGCCAGTTCCACAGAACCAACGGATCGTCAGTTCCGGCGACGGCCCGCGCAAAACCCTGGGGGTAGCCAAAGGGAAAATCAAAGCCCAGGCACAGGCAGCGACCAACGGTCAGTTCACGGTCAATCAGGGTGGTCAGCCAGTCCTCGACCACTTGGCGATTGCGGTGATACGTTGGTTCACCCCCTGCAAGGCAGGTCCAGATGGCATCGGCCCGCGGGGTCGGCCCACGATCATTGCCGCCGGACCAGTCGACCATGGCAAAGGTGTGAAACGCGCTCACAACCCGACCTCGGCCAGAATGAAATCAGCAATTGCACCCGTGTCGTTCAAATCGAACACCGGCCGATCCAGTGTCAACGGCACATCAGAGGCCACAGCACGGACGGTTGCATCATCGGGCGCGATCAGGGGATTGCCGGTTTCCGCTCGGTGCGCTTCGACTTTCGGGTGTTTGTCGCGTTTGTAGCCCTCGATCAGAACCAGATCGACGGGGCTGAGCCGGGCCAACAGGTCCGCGAGCGGGGGTTCATCCGCGTCTCGCAATTCCTGCATCAACGCGATGCGGTGGCGGGAGGCCAGCAGCACCTCGCTCGCCCCAGCTTCGCGGTGGCGGTGGCTGTCTTTGCCGGGCTGATCGACGTCAAAGCTGTGATGGGCGTGTTTGACAGTGGACACGGTAAACCCGCGACCGGTGATGTCACGCACCAGCCGTTCCATCAGGCCGGTTTTGCCTGCGTTCTTCCAACCGACAACGCCGTAGAGCTTCATGTTTGTGCCTTTGTCATCTGTTCGGCCCGCTCCAGATCCTCGGGCGTGTTGACGTTGAAGAAAGGATCGCCGTCTGCGGGGAACATCGCCTCGCGCCCGCCATGCGCGTCGGTCCACAGCACCACCTTGCGCAGGCCATCTTGCAGGGCTACGCGCAGGTCATCCCGCAAGGCCACGGGCCAGAGGCCAAAGGTCGGCTGGCGACCATCTGGTGTGGCGGCGAGCACAAGCGGATGCTGTTGACCCTGCGCGGTCTCGGTCAGCCGGGTGACGAGGTCACGAGGGAAGAACGGTGTGTCCGCCGCTGCGGTGACGATGGCCGTGGCCCCCTGCCCGGCGGCCCAGTCGAGCCCCGCGAGAACACCCGCCAAGGGCCCGGGAAACCCGGTGATCGAATCCGACAGGACCGGCAGGTCAAAGGACGCAAACCGATCCGGGTCGCCGTTAGCATTCAGCGCCATTCCATCCACTTGCGGGCCCAGACGATCAATGACTCGCGCCAGCAGGCTGCGCCCGTTCAGGGTCAACAGCCCCTTGTCCCCGCCGCCCATGCGGGTGGCCTGACCACCAGCGAGTATGACACCCAGAGGCCGCGTCACAGTGCAAACCTCTCAGCGGGGGAAGAGTTTTTCGAAAACTCTTGAAAAATCTTACTCAAAATTCTTCCACCTTTCACAGGGAGGCCTTGCGTTTGTGGCGGCGGTCTTCCTCTGACGCATCGCTGGGGTCTGCGTCGCGCACCAGACGTTCCTCGCCTGCCAGACACATGAACCGTTGCCCGCGCATGCGGCCAATCAGGGTCAAGCCGACCTCTTGCGCGATTTCCACGCCCCAGGCGGTGAAGCCCGAGCGGGAGGCCAGCACCGGAATGCCCATCAGTGCGGTCTTGATCACCATTTCCGAGGTGAGCCGCCCAGTCGTATATAGAATCTTGTCCGCGCCGGTTTCCCCGTTCTGAAACATCCAGCCCGCGATCTTGTCCACCGCGTTGTGGCGACCAACGTCCTCCATATAGACCAGCGGTCGGTCCTGATGGCAAAGAACCGTACCGTGGATCGCACCAGCTTCGAGATAGAGCGACGGTGTGCGATTGATCCGGGAGCCCAGCGCGTATAGCCACGAGGTCCGCACGGTTGTGGCAGGAAGGGTCAACCCCTCCAGCCCCTCCATCATGTCACCAAATACGGTGCCGACCGCGCAGCCGCTGGTGCGCGTTTTCTTTTGCAGTTTTTCCTCGAACCCGGTTTCGCGGGCAGTGCGGACAACAACCGTGTCGATATCCTCCTCGTAGTCGATGCCCGTAACCTTGTCGTCCTGCCGTAACATTCCCTGATTCAACAGGAACCCAAGGGCGAGGTATTCCGGGTAATCGCCGATGGTCATCGCTGTCACAATTTCGCGACTGTTGAGGTAGATCGTCAGCGGCCGTTCCTCGACCACCGCGATCTCTTGTGCCTGTCCGGTATGGTCGATCCCACGCACGGCGCGCGTCAGGCCGGACCGCGTCAGGTCCGGCGCGATCACGAAATCCGAAACATCATCTGTGCGGG
The DNA here is from genome assembly GCA_040830545.1 of Paracoccaceae bacterium. Taxonomy (GTDB): domain Bacteria; phylum Pseudomonadota; class Alphaproteobacteria; order Rhodobacterales; family Rhodobacteraceae; genus HXMU1420-2. Next base: position 56,571 of record JBFOMB010000002.1, read on the forward strand.
CCAATTGCATCCCCCTTGGAACAGGAATAGGTCGAACAGCAGCACTCTAAAGCAGAGATCACGAAACCTGTATCAGAATCCGCCGAAACGCCACCGGTGTTCCGCTGATTTTGATCTTGAATTTCGATGCTCTGCGCGGCCACCAACATGGTCTGGACATAGGGACGACACATGACAGGCACCACCACACGATCCGCCTTTCTGGCAGGGGCACGCGACAGCACGCCATTTGTGTTTATTGCCGGGCCGTTCGGGCTGTTGTTTGGGGTTTTTGCGACCGAGGCGGGGCTGAAGCTGATCGAGACGATGGTGTTCACGATTTCGGTCTTTGCGGGGGCGGCGCAGTTTACGGCTGTAACCCTGATGCAGGATCAGACGCCAACGCTGATCATTCTGATCTCGGCCCTGGCGGTGAACCTGCGGGTCGCGATGTATTCCGCGTCGCTGACACCCTATCTGGGCGGGGCACCTTTGTGGAAACGGGTGTTTGCGGCCTATCTGATGGTGGATCAGTCTTATGCCCTGTCCATCGTGAAATTCGAGAACGAACCGGATCTGTCACTGGATGCGCGGTTGGCCTATTACCTTGGCACGAACTGTCTGATTGCGCCAATCTGGGTGGCGGCCACCTGCGTCGGGGCCGTTGTTGGCACGCAGATCCCGGACAGCTGGGCCATTGATTTCGCTCTGCCGATCACGTTCATCGCGATGATTGCGCCAATGCTGCGCACTCCGGCCCATGTGGCGGCAGCGCTGGTGGGCTGTGTCGGATCTCTGTTGGCGGCGGGCATTCCTTACAATCTGGGTCTGATCGTGGCCGGTGTGGCCGCGATGATGACCGGTGCGCATGTCGAGGTCATGTTAAAGCGGCGGGGGGTCGAGATATGAGCGGTTCGTCCCCTGATCCCGTCCAGCTGTGGACCGTTATCATCGGCATGGCGCTGGGGTCTTATGCGTTGCGGTTTCTGTTCATCGGTCTGGTCGGGGATCGCAAGATGCCTGAATGGCTGCTGCGGCATCTGCGCTATACGGCCGTGGCGATTCTGCCAGCGCTGGTCACTCCGCTGGTGATCTGGCCGCAAGCGACAGGTGGCCAGCCCGACCCGGCCCGATGGGGCGCTGCAGCGATCACGCTGGCGGTGGGATTGTTGACGAAAAACGTGCTGGCCGCGATCGCCGCCGGGGCAGGATCGTTGTACCTGTTGCTAGCCCTTCTGGGCAGCGTTTAGACGAGCGTTGTTTTCCTGCAATGCCTTTTGCAGGTCCGGGTCGTCTTCTTCGTAGTAACGAAATTCCTCAACCCCTGGCAACGCCGCGAACTGGCGAGCTAGGTTGTTGGGGAACATGGTCACCTTGATGCTCTCAAAACCTGGTATCCGGCTGAGGATGCTGGACGTCGACTGCGCGCAATATGCGTCGCCCACCGGACCGTTGGCACGGGCCAGACGATAAGCCATTTCGGCCTGTTCCGGCGTCACCTCAATCGTCTGCATCAGCACATGGAACGTGCTGCGGGCATGGGCACTGCGGTAGTAGAATTCGATGTTGCGGGTGATCCCGAACAGCACGTCATGCTGTTCCGGCACCGCATCCATGAAAAACGATCCCGCCGGGTCAAAGATCACACGTTCGGACGCGTTGATCAGCAGCGCGGTATGCGCCCCGCTGCCCGAGCGGTTGTTGATGATCGTATAGAGCGTGATTGAGGCGGGACCGGGGTCGCGGTAAGACACCGAGCGCACGAACGCTTCGTCATCATAGACAACCGGCTTGGTCGAACAGGCGGCCAGCGTAAACACCAGCGCCACAAGGCACAGAATAGGACGCATGTTCGGCTCCGCCTAAAGGATCAGGAGGCGAAGATCGCGAGCAGGATCAGGATGACAATCGACACCGTCGCCACGATGGTCGATGCGCGAATGAAGCCTGCATAGGCCTGTTCCTGAGCGGTAATATCCATGGAGCCGTGTTTGTGGTCGGACATGATCGTGTTCCTGTAATCTGAGTTGTGGCCTGAATACTGGATTCTCAAAGGGCTGTCACCACACCAGTATGGCACAGGTCGTCGCGGGGCCGGAGTGTGGCACTGAGGTCGATCACAGCTGTATGAGGTTGCGAACGATGAGCTTTGAGGGCATTGGTTGCGGTTTTCCAACGTCTGGTTGCAATTTGAAGGTCATAGCACTACGTAGTCGCCACGCGCTGCGCCCATGCAGAGCGATGGAGATTTTATGTCTACGATTGCGGCCTGCCGCTAAGGTCCATCTCAAGGGACCAACCTGAACCAGAAGACTTCCGAGTGTTGTGCCGGGAGCCTTCTCGGCTGACGTAAGCTCAAGAGATAATACAATGAATACCTCAAAACACGGACAGCGTGTTTTGCACGTTCTGGCGCAAGGTGGAGCCATCCACTTTGACCGCATGACGAACGGCAAGATGCGCGAAGTTTCCTGCTTCACACTCGGCGGGCATGCTCTGGCAGATTGCTCGTTGAAGCTCTTTGATCGTCTGAAGAAACGGCGGTTCATCAAGTCTGAAAACGGACGTCCCTATCGCGCCACAAGGCTCGGCATTCGTTCCGTGAACACTCAGTACGACAACCGATAAGGACACACAGAAAATGAAAAATCCAACCATCAAATCCACCTCAACCGACGACATTGCAGGACTACGGGCCGTGTTGGACGGGACAGAGCTTTTTCCGAGCGAAATGCTTCCAGATATGCTGGCACCTTCACTAGCAGGCGAGACTGAGGCCTTTTGGCTGACTTGCCACAGCGGCGGAGAAGCTGTCGGCTTTTGCTATACGGTTCCCGAGGACCTAGCGGATGGCACTTGGAACATGCTCGCCCTCGCGGTGCGCCCAGATCTGCAGGGCAAACGGCTGGGGGCGGCGTTAGTAAATGCAGTCGAGCAGCACCTTAAAGACAAGGGACAACGCATCTTGATCGTAGATACATCTGGCACTGACGCCTTCGCATTGACGCGCAAATTCTACGCTCAGAATGGCTATGAAGAAGAAGCACGTATCCGCGACTTTTGGGCTGAAGGCGATGACAAAGTGATCTTCCGAAAAGCACTCTAGAAAGGACAGCCCTCCGCCATCGTTGTGGCGGGGGCAGTCTACAGCCGACACTCGCTACGATGCAAAACTTGGTAGCTCTACGCCCCTGGTGGACATTGTTCTAGCAAGACAGTTAGCAGCGCAGTTAACTGAGCAACAGCAACAGGATGACGGCCCCTGACGGGTCTGTATTTTCGATCAAACTACCGTGCGACAACGCGCTCTTCGATAGGTGAGCAAGAACACGGACTATCGGGCGGACGAAGGACGACCCACACCGATACGACCGCCACCTTTCACTCCGTTTCCGAACCTTCGTCCTGCTGCAACTCTGCTGCCAGACGGAACCCGATGCGGTTGGGTTCGGCGGAGGTGTCCTGTTTCGGGATCGCGCGCAGCAATACGCTCAACTGGCTGACATGCTGCACCAATTGCGTGCGTCCGCCGGTCTGGTCCATGCCGTAAAAGGTGATGATGTCCGGGTCGAAGTATCCCATACCTTCGATCCGCAGCACGCCCGCTTCGCTCCCGGCAAAGCCCATGGCGACCTCGTGTTCGCCATCCAGCTGCTTTTCGAAGTTCTGGATGTAGATGATCATCCGCTCATAGGCCCAGCGTGCCGGGCTTTTCTGCGCGTCCGCCTGCTGCAGGGCGGGGGGCAGCGCGGGTGCTGAATTCTCCGCTGACGGGTCGGCGTGCACCTCGTGCAGGCGCGGCAGGTTGGTGTCCGGCGTTTCGCCCATGGCAGACCCCTTTCAGACGGCGGTACGCGCCTGATATAGGTATGCGCCATCCTCACGCAATGTGCGCGTGACCTGACCGGTCTGGTAGAGATGGCTGACATGGGCCACGGCCTCGCCCAGGGCCAGGCCATATTCGCCTTCGCCGATGGTGCGTTTGAACAGGGGCGGGAAGCACTCGGACGCGGCCTTGGGCGTGCCGAGGTGGTCTAGCAGGCGGCGCAGGCCACCGATGTGGTTGTCGATCAGTTGACGCATGCGCAGGGGCGCGCCACGGAAGGGCAGCTTGTGACCGCCCAGGATCAACTGGTCCGGCGTGGCCAGCGTGGCAAACCGTTCGCAGCTTTCCAGCCATTCACCCACCGGGTCGGCCATAGGCTCGGTAGCGTAAACCCCCAGGTTCGGGCTGATCGAGGGCAGGATCTGATCGCCTGCCAGCACCAGTTCGCCGTCGTGGCTCCACAGCGTCGCGTGTTCCGCTGCGTGGCCATCACCGGTGTGCACATCCCAGTCTCGCCCGCCGATGCGGATCGTGTCGCCCTGCTGAATACGGGTGTAGCCCAGCGGCATTGGGGCAACCATGTCAGCGAAGTTGAACGGGCGCTCGGCCAGCCGATTGCGCATGATTTCCGGGTCCATGCCCGTGGTGCGCCAGAATGCGACGGTTTCGTCGGGCGTTTTGTCCTGCACGTCCAGCGTCAGCATACGGCCCATCAGCCATGCGGTGCGCGTCGTGATCAGCTCCGCGCCAAAGTCGGTCTGGAACCAACCGGCCAGGCCGATGTGGTCGGGATGGTGATGCGTGGCGATCACGCGCGTGACAGGTCGACCGCCCAGCGGTCCGGCCATCAGTTCGGTCAGGATGTCCCGCGTCAGGCCGGTGTCGAACCCGGTATCCACCAGTGTCCAGCCGTCACCATCATCCAGCGCGTAGATGTTCACATGGTCCAGCTTCATCGGCAGCGGCAGACGCATCCACAGCACGCCCTCTGCCACCTCAATCGCGGTGCCGCGTTCCGGTGCGTCCGGGAAGGGATAGTCCAGAACCTGCGGGCGGTCGCCGTCCATGTGTCGTCTCCTTGGTCAGGCCGCCAGATCGTCGGCGCTTAGCGCAAAAAGATCGTCCGACCCCTGCTGCGCCTGAGTTAACAGACCTGCGTGCTCGGGCAAGAGGCGCAGGATATAAAACCGCGCCAATGCCTCGCGCGGGCCACCGTGATCGGCCATTGCGGCACTGAGGTGATAATGCGCGCCCAAAACGCGGGCAAAGGCGCGCAGGTATGGCACGGCCCCGGCGAATCGGTTGTTCATATTGGGTTCTGCCGCCATCCACTCGGTCGTTTCACGCAGCGATTCCATGGCTTCCCAAACCGGGGCGGCCAGATCCGGCAACACGTCGCGCGCGGCCTCGGTCGCGGTTTCCAGCTCGTCCAGCAGACGCCCGGCCTCTTCCCCGCCATCCATCATTTTGCGCCCCACAAGATCCATGGCCTGAATGCCATTGGTCCCTTCGTAGATCGAGGTCACCCGCACGTCGCGCACATATTGCGCCGCTCCGGTTTCTTCGACAAAGCCCATGCCGCCATGGACCTGCACGCCCATTTGCGCGACCTCCATGCCGATGTCAGTGCCAAAGGCCTTGGCAATCGGGGTCAGCAGCGCCGCGCGGGCCTTCCATTCAGCGTCCCCGGTTGCGGTCTGCATGTCGATGGCTACGGCACAAGCCAACGCGATAGAGCGCGCGGCGAAAATGTCGGCCTTCATGGTGGTCAGCATGCGGCGCACATCCGCGTGATCCAGAATGGTGCCAGTGCCACCTTCGACCATGGTGCGGCCCTGTTTGCGTTCCAGCGCAAAGGCCAGCGCGTGCTGATAGGCCCCTTCGGCCACGCCAATGCCCTGACAGCTGACGCCAAGACGCGCGTTGTTCATCATGGTGAACATAGCGGCCATGCCATCATGTTCTTCGCCAACCAGCCAGCCGGTCGCGCCGTCATATTCCATCACGCAGGTGGGCGAACCGTGCAGGCCCATCTTGTGTTCCAGGCTGACCACACGCAGGGAGTTCGCGACGCCCGCGTTGCCGTTTTCGTCCGGCAGGCGTTTGGGGACGAGGAACAGGGAAATCCCCTTGGTCCCCGGCACACCATCCGGCAGGCGTGCCAGAACAAGGTGGCAGACATTTTCTGCGAAATCGTTGTCGCCCCAACTGATGAAGATCTTCTGACCGGACACTGCGTACGTGCCGTCGCCGTTCGGTTCCGCCTTGGACCGCAGCGCGCCTACGTCAGAGCCTGCCTGCGGTTCAGTCAGGTTCATTGTCCCGGCCCATTCGCCCGAGGCGAGTTTCGGCACATAAAGCGATTTGATCGCGTCGCTGCCGTGGTGTTCCAGCGCTTCGATCTGACCCTGGCTCATCAGCGGGGCCAGTTGCAGCGATAGGCACGCGGCGCTCATCATATCATTCACGGCAGAGCCCAGCGTGATCGGCAGGCCCATGCCACCGAGCTCGGGATCGCCCAGCATGCCAATCCAACCACCTTCGGCAATTGCACTCCACGCGTCCGCATAGCCCGGTGACGTCCGCACCACGCCGTTTTCCAGAACAGCAGGGTGCAGATCGCCATTGCGTTGGAGGGGGGCCATCACCTCTTCGCTCAGCTTGCCGGCCTCTTGCAGAATGGCGCTGACAACGTCACCGCCTGCTTCGGCAAAGCGGTCGGTGCCCGCTACTTGGTCGTAGCCAACAACATGGCGAAAGATAAATTCGTAGTCCTGAACCGGGGCGCGATAGGGCATGGTGGGCCTCCTGGAAACCTGGGCTGCGGCGGGTCCCTGCAGGCGCAAAATGCTTTGCCTGCTTGGCTTCGGGGACCGGTCCCGCTATGGAACGTTCTCTTGCTTTTCAGATGGTCGGGCCTTTGCGCAACCAAAACGCGGCGTCACGGGGTATGTCGGACAAAACCACATTGGTGTTGACGTCGGGGGCGACCGATCTGGATCGTGCGGCGGATTTGCTGCGCGCAGGTCAGGTTGTCGCCTTCCCGACCGAGACGGTTTATGGCCTGGGCGCGGATGCCCGGAATGGCGAGGCCGTTGCAGCAGTATATGCGGCCAAGGGACGGCCCAGTTTCAACCCGCTGATCGCCCATGTTGCCGATTTGGAACAGGCGCAGGCGCTGGTGGAATGGTCGGACGAGGCAGAGCGTTTGGCCTGCGCGTTCTGGCCCGGACCCCTGACAATGGTGTTACCGCTGAAGCCGGGGCATGAGGTATCTGGTCTGGTGACGGCGGGGCTGGATACGCTCGCGGTGCGCGTACCTGCCCATCCGGTGGCCCAGGGTTTGTTGCAACGAGTCGGAGGCCCGGTGGCGGCTCCGTCGGCAAACCCTTCGGGGCGGATCAGCCCGACAACCGCTGCACATGTACTGTCAGGTTTGGATGGTCGAATTGCGGCCGTGGTCGAGGCCGGGTCCAGCGCCGTCGGATTGGAATCAACGATTGTGGGGCTTTCAGGCGATCCTGTGTTGCTGCGGCCCGGAGGCGTGCCGAGGGAAGAGATCGAGCGGGTGTTGGGTCGTGAGGTTCCGAGCCCGGAAGAAGTGTCAAAGATCACCGCCCCAGGGCAGATGCTGTCACATTATGCGCCCCGTGCACGGGTTGTACTGAACCATCAGCGCGCAGAGCCGGGCGGTGTCATGCTGGGTTTTGGGGATGTGGACGGCGATCTGAACCTGTCACCGGCTGGCTCACTCACCGAAGCGGCGAGCAACCTGTTTGAGTACCTACACAGGCTGGATGCAATGGCGCGTCCGATTGCCGTCGCACCGATTCCGGATGCCGGGTTGGGTGCGGCAATCAACGACCGCTTACAACGCGCGGCGGCAGACCGGGATCAGGCGTGACCGGCGGCGGCTGACAGCCCCTTGGGGTCCACGCCCAGCGCGCGCAGGGCCGCGTTCCATTTGCCACTGTGATCCTCCGAAAACACCAGATCGGGCTCGGCATCCACGGTCAGCCAGCCGTTCTGTGCGATTTCAGATTCCAGCTGCATCGGCCCCCAACCGGAATACCCCAGCATCATCAACACGCATTTCGGGCCGTTGCCCGCAGCAATGTCTTCCAGAATGTCCATGGTCGTGGTCATTGAAAACGCGTCAGATACGACCAGCGTCTCCAGACTTGATTCGTAGTCCGAGGAATGTAGCACAAACCCGCGCGACCCCTCGACCGGGCCGCCGAAATGCACGGGATGATCGGTTTCGGGTTTGCCCTGAATCTCCAGCTGTTTCAGCAGATCGCCCAGCGTGATCCCCGGCGCGGGCTTGTTCACGATCAGGCCCAGCGCGCCCTTGTCGGAGTGTTCGCACATGAAGACCACCGAGCTTTCGAACCTCGGATCTCCCATGCCCGGCATGGCAATCAGCAATTTTCCCGTCAGATCAATCATTTGCAAAAAGCGAGTCGAAACTCTGGAAATCAGTACAGTCAGTGTGGACGCCACCCGGTCCGGGCGCAAGCCTTGAAAACGCAGCGCACTGTAACGGTGGATGAGAGGAATGTGACTTGGAATTCAGCGGGCAGAGCGGCAAACAGAATGCATGATTAGATTGATATGCATCGCCCTTCTGACGCTTGTCACGACCACCGCGAGTCAGGCGCAAACGCGCCTCAGTGATTTGGTGAGGATCACCGTTCTGGATGGGGGGCAGCAGGCGGACGGCACACATTTGGCGGCCTTGCGCCTGACGTTGAAAGATGGCTGGAAAACCTATTGGCGCGCGCCGGGGGATGCAGGCATTCCGCCCCGGTTTTCCTGGACCGGATCGCGCAATCTGGATGGCGTCGACATCGTGTGGCCGACGCCTGTGGTGTTTGATCAGGGCGGGTACCGGTCGATTGGCTATGTCGGTGAACTGGTTTTGCCGCTGGTGTTGGCACCCGGAAAACCCGGTGCGCCGATCCGGTTGAGCGGCGAGATGGAGCTGGGCGTGTGTGAAGAGGTCTGTATTCCCGCGCAGCTGTCCTTTGCCGCGCGACTGGACCCCGAAGCGGGGCGCAACCCGGCGATTTCCGCCGCTTTGGCCCAAGGTCCGTTTTCCCCGCAAGAGGCCGGGGTTCAGGGTGCAACCTGCGCGATCCGCCCATCTGAGGATGGGCTGAAGATCGAAACGCGTATTGCACTCCCTGGCGGATCGGGGCGGGAAACCGTGATCGTGGAACCCGGCAATCCCAAGATCTGGGCATCAGAAATGAAGGCACAGCGGTCCGGTGGCACATTGGTGGCCAAAGGCGAGCTGGTGCATGTGGATGGCAAAAGCTTTGCGTTGAACCGGTCTCAGATTGTGATCACGGTGCTGACACGCGGAATGGCGGTGGAAATCCATGGCTGCTCCCCCACCTGAGGCGCGTCCGATCCTCGGGGCACTGGCCGTCGTTCTGCGGGACGATCAGGTGATCCTTGCGAAACGCGAACGGCCATCGGAGCCCGCTCATTGGGGATTCCCGGGCGGGCATGTGGAGTTGGGGGAAACCGCGCTGAAGGCTGCCGCGCGCGAGTTGCGCGAAGAAACCGGGGTGATCGCCCGGCCTTTGGAGTATCTGACCTGCGTCGACGTATTGCGGTTCGATGGCGCGGGCCAGCCGGTTGTGCATTACCTGCTGGCTGCGGTGTTGTGTGAGTATGTCGAGGGCACGCCGGTCGCGGATGACGACGTCGAGTACGCCATGTGGGTCCCGTTTGAGACGATCACCGGCGACACACTGGCCCTGCACGCTGATGTTCAGAGAGTCGCGGAACTGGCCCGGCGACGTTTGCGCGCGCTGGCGGACATGGCCAGCGACGCCAGGACGTAAGTCGCCACAATCACCACCAGCGTTCCGATCAGGAAAAAGCCCAGCGCCTGACGCATGCCTGTTGTTCCTGACACGTCACCCAATAGCGGTTGCAGCGGCAGTGGGAAGCCATCGAACAGCACCTGCCAGCCGAGCGTGGCAACCAGCCAGACCACAACACCGAACATGGCCAAACGCACCGCACGAGTTACGCCGCTGGCCCTGCCCCGCAACGCACGACGCAACGCGGCGAGCGGCCGAGCCACGTCGGACTGGATCGAGATCAGCGCTGGCACAACCAACAGCACCAGCAACATGCCAAAGCCCAGACCGTAGACCAGCGTGATGACCGTCGGTTTGAGGAACTGCGCCTGCTGCGAGCTTTCATAGAGCAGCGGGGCGAGACCCAGAACGGTGGTCAACGTGGTAAGCAACACGGGCCTCAACCGGTCCGCCGCCGCGTCGACGATGGAGGGGAACAGCCCGCGTTCCTTGGCGTAATCGTCAATCGTAGTTACCAGAACGATGGAGTCGTTGATGATAATCCCGGTCATGCCCAAGAGGCCGACAACGGTGAACATGCTGAGCGGGACCTCCCACACCTGATGTCCATAAATCGTACCGACCAACCCGAAAGGAATGATCGCCATCACGACAAAGGGCCGTGTCCAACTGGAGAACACCCAGGCTAACACAAGAAAAATTCCGCTGAGACACAGGATCAGACCTGTCATCGCCTCGTTCAGGAAACGGTCCTCTTGTTCGCTGAGGCCAGAAAGCCGCCATTCCACCTGCCGTGTGCTGGCGATGGTGGGCAGGATGTCATCCTCCAACGCTTGTTGGATCGCTTCGGCGCGCGCGGGATCATCCTCGGAAATGTCGCCAGTGACGGAAATCAGGCGAATGCCGTTTTCACGGCGCACGGTGGAAAAGCCGGTACGCTGAGTGACGCTGACAATGTCGGCGAGCGGCACGTAAGTACCTGACGGTGTCCGCATCTGCGTGCGTTCCAGAAAATCAGCCGTCAGCTCGCCCGTAGGCAGTTCCACCCGGATTTCTGCTGACCGGGGTCCGTCAGGATAGGTCGCGGCCTCGATCCCGTTCAGACGCGAGCGCAGCGCACGGCCCAGAGCATCGATGGTGAAGCCCAGTGCGCGGCCCTGCGGAGTGAGGTCGAGGACCAGTTCTTCCTTGTCATAAGCCAGATTGTCCTCGACAGCGGACACTTCGGGATACTGTGCCAGCGCGGTTTTCAGGTCCTCGCTTGCCGCCTTCAGCGTTTCGGTTGCCGCGCCGTAGAACTGTACATCCAGCGCGTCGCCGCCCGGCCCTGACCGCCAGCTGCGGAAGGAAATGACCTCGACCAATGGATGTCGGCGGATTCGGTCCTGCAGCTCGCCGACAAAGTCGAAGCTGGAATATTCCGGGCGCAGGTCGGCGTCGATCAATTCGATGGAAATGCCGCCCAGCAGGTCGGTGGATTTCGATTCCACGCCGGACAACCCCCGGCCTGCATTGCCACCGATTTCGGCCATCACATAGTCCAGCGGATTGGCCCCATAGCGCTGTTCATATTCTGCGCCCAATTCCTCGGTTGCGCGCTGAAATTCGCGCATCATGACCAGCGCATCGTCGCGCGTGGCCCCTTCGGCCATGGCAAAGTTACCGGTCACCGACCCGCGTTCCGGCGCGTTGAAGAAGCGCCAGATAACGTCGCCCCGTGTAAAGGCTGCGATCTGGGTCGACAGGATCAGGATCGTCGCGGCCAGCACCACGTAGCGCCCCCGGATCACGCCCCACATCAGCGGTTTGAACCAAGTGTCGCGCACCCAGCGGAAGCCACGGTTCACCGCACGGCTGGGGGCGTCGTACCAATGTTCTTTGGCCGAATGGACCAACGCATGGGACATGTGGTTGGGCAGGATCAGAAAACACTCGATCAGCGAGGCGATCAGCACCGCAATCACGGTGAATGGAATGTCCCGGATCAGGTCACCAAAGCGTCCGCCAATGGCCACAAGGCCAAAAAACGCGATGACAGTGGTCAGCGTTGCGGCAAACACCGGCATCGCCATGCGTTTGGCCGCGCGTTCCGCAGCCACGACCGGGTGTTCGCCCAATCGCCGCGCGCGGAAATCGGCGTGTTCCCCCACCACAATGGCGTCATCCACAACGATCCCCAGCGTGATGATCAGACCAAACAGACTGACCATGTTGATGGTCAGACCGGCGGCATACATGAAGGCAATCGCGGCCATCATAGCGGCCGGAATGCCCGCCGCGACCCAGAAGGCGATGCGCGCATTCAGAAACAGGAACAGCAGGCTGACGACCAGAACCAGACCGACCAGACCGTTGTCGACCAGGATGTTCAGGCGGTCAGTGATCGCCTCCGCCCGGGTTCGGATCAGTTCGGCGGTGACTCCATTCGGCAGGCTGGCCTGCATTTCGTCCACGACGTCGCTGACGGTGTGCTGAACGTCAATCGCATCACCGTTGTTGGACCGGTCCACGCGGATCGACATAGCCGGGTTGTCCCCGACAAAGTACTGCCGGTCACGGTCCACACCTTCAACGCGAATTGTGGCCACATCCCCGATGGTCAGTTTCGATCCGTCAGGATTGGAGCGCAGGACAATCGCCTCGATCTGATCGGCGCTGCGCCGCGCGATACCGGTACGGACACGGGCATTGGCCCCATCCACGTCACCGGCGGGATCTGCGTCCACCTCTTCCGCAATGGCGGTGGCGATCTGCGCCATGGTGACGTCGTATTGGATGAGGTGGGCCGAAGGCACCTCGACAATCGTTTGTTGCGCTGCGATCCCGCGTACCGTGGTCCGTGTGACACCCACATTGAACAGGCGCACGATCAATTCGTCCGCGAACAGCGCCAGTTGGTCGGTCCCGACCGGGCCGGTGATCACCACATCCGTGACTCGATCCCGCCAGGCCCCGCGCGACACGATGGGTTCATCCGCGTCCTCGGGCAGCGTTGTGATCAGGTCGACCGCCGTCTGCACGTCATCCGCCGCGCGGCCCATTTCCCAGCCGGGTTCAAACTCCAGCGTGATCCGCGCGTTGCCTTCGCGGGAGGTGGAGGTCGAGCTTTCGACCCCTTCGACCGCCAACAGGGCGGGTTCCAGCACCTGAACAATGGCTTCATCCACATCCTCTGGCCCGGCGCCTTCCCAGTTCACACGGATGGTGACGTTGTCGACGATCACATCCGGGAAGAACTGCGCACGCATGTTCGGGATAGACGCGATGCCCAGCACCATCAAAATCACCAGCAGCAGGTTCGCCGCTGTGCGATGCCGTGTGAAATAGCTGAGAATGCCACCCGCCGCCGGAGGGATGTCGCGCGCCATGGATCAGCTGCCCATGCGCGCGGTGATGCGTTCGACCAGCCGCGCCGGGACTTTGGGCTGATCCAGCATGGTCAAAACCCGTTCCTTGGCCGAAGCGGGCATTTGTTTGTTGTTCTCTATGAACGCCCGCATTTTCGCCCGCTGTTCGTCGCTGAGTTCGACCATTTCGGGCGCTTCCAGCTGTGCGGTGGGTTCTTCACCTTCGGGCGCGGGGCGCAGGGGTTTCACCTTGATCCCGGCCCCCAGCAAAGGTGTGCGGCCTGACACAACCTCGCGCCCGGCAAGGCCCGGACCGCTGACGATCACGTCGTCGCGCTGGCGGCGCACCAGAGTGACCGGGAGGGTTTCCAGACGCTCATCCTTAGTCAGGACCAGCACGGTGCCCGCCGCGTCCAGCGCAGAGGCGGGGAGTTTCACAACATTGTCCAGCGTAGGTTCTTCGATGTTGACGGTCACGAAATCGCCGGGCTTGAACCCGGGAGCCTCATCCAGACGGGCAAACAGCACACGGCCCGATTGGCCCTCCCCCGTTGCGATGCTGTCGCGGCTGATAATACCGGAGGCGTGAAGATCGACGCCGGAAACATCCAGCATGACCTCAACCGGGGCGTTGATCAGCCGCCCTTCGCCGTCCAGAAGGCGGGCGTATTGCGCAGTAGAGACACGGAAAGACACTTCCAATGCCCGCGCATCCACAATCTGCGCCAGCTTTTCATTTGGAGAGATCAGGCGACCCTGCACCAGATTGACCTCGTTCAACGTGCCGCTGAACCCGGCGACCAGCACCGTGTCACTCAGATCGCGTTCCGCATCGGACAGGATGATCTTCTGCCGGGCCAGCCGGGTGGCGGCCTGATCGACGCGGGTTTCCGCGTTGGCGACAGAGATACGGCGGGACAGGACCGATTGACGGGCGGCAGCGGCGGAAAGTTCAGCTGTTTCCACAGCGGCCGCCGTGCCAACGCCGCGGGCTTGCAAGTCCACCTGACGGGAATAGGCCTGTTGACGCAGATTTGCCTGATCTTCAGCCGCCGCCAATTCGTCCCGCGCCAGTTCCAGCGAGCGTTGGGCATCGCGCACCTCAACCTCGGCATCAAGAACGTCGTTCTTGGACCGGTCCACGATGGCCTGTGCATCTGACGGGTCGATGCGGACCAGAACGTCACCTTCCTCGACCCAGCCGCCTTCCTCGAACCTGTCGTCCAGCCACACGGCCCGGCCTGAGGCTGGCGCGCGCAGTTCCAGAATGCGGCGGCTTTGCACCTCGCCAAAGGCCTCCAGCATCGGTGTGACCTGCCCCGGCGTGGCCATTACTACGTTCACGGTAAAGGACCGTTCGCGCGGTGTCGGCGCACGTCCTTCGTTAGCCATGCGGGTTTCGACCGCCGACATGACGATCTGCACCGCATAGACCAGCAGTGCGGCTGTCAGTGCAAATAAGAAAACCCCTGTCAGGCTTTGTCGCAAAAAGCGCATGGCTCAAGACCTTTCGATGCACCAAAAAAGCGTCCGGCGCACCTACTTAACGTAGTTGGATGGCACAGAATACCAAATCACAGAGGGTTTAACGAGGTCAGCGCCTACTTCCGTCGCTGATTTTCGGCCAATCTTGGCATTATTTCCACAAAGTTGCAGGGCCGGTGACGATAATCGAGCTGTTTCAGCAGGATTTCATCCCACGCATCCTTGCACGCACCAGGACTGCCGGGCAACGCAAAGAGGTAGGTGCCATTGGCGACACCGCCCGTTGCACGGGATTGCACGGCAGAGGTGCCGATCTTTTGCATCGACACGATGGTGAACACAGTGCCAAACGCGTCGATTTCCTTTTCATAGACATCACGATGCGCCTCAACGGTGACATCGCGCCCGGTAAGGCCCGTGCCGCCAGTGGAAATCACCACATCAATCTCGGGGTCCGCACACCAGGCGCGCAGCTGATCGGCAATGTCCAGACGTTCATCGGGCAGGATCATGCGGGCAGCAACGGAATGGCCCGCGCTTTCGATCCGGTCAACAAGGGTCAGACCGGATTTGTCATCCGCTGCGCTGCGCGTGTCGGATACGGTGAGGACCGCAATACGGACCGGGATGAAGTCCAGAGTGTCGTCGATACGGGACATGTTGTTTCCCTCAGATGTCAAACCAGTTGGGGGTGGGGCCCAGATTCACCACGCGTGTTGCGCCGATCAGGCCGGTTTCACCCCAGGAATCGTGGATGTGGCCGCAGACCGCCAATCGCGGTTGCAACCGTTCCAGCGCCGCGCGGATCGCGGTGGAACCAACAGACAAACCGGTGGAGGTCAGGTCCGTCACGCCTTTAGGCGGGGAATGCAGGACAACCACGTCAGCATAGCCGCAGGGGGACAGCAGATGCGCGGCATCCTCTTCAGCCATGTCAACAGACCATGACCCAAAAGGGGTGGGCGGTACGGCGCATCCGAGGCCAAAGAAAGTGACGCCCTGAACCTCCATGCTGCGGCCGTGGATCATGTGCACGTTGTCGGGCGCGACCTCGGCCAGTTCCTCGGGCGTTTCGGCGTTTCCGGGCACCACCAGAATGGGTGCGGTGATACCGTCGAGCAGGGCCATGGCCTCGGCCAAATCCTTGCGCGCGTTGCAGAAGTCCCCTGCCCCGATCACCAGATCCGCGTCTTTGCTGGCGGCGACAATCTCTGCCGCGCGGCGGGCAGAATGGTGCAGGTCGGAAAAGGCGAGGATCTTCATGTCTTTTCTTTCAGGCGGGCATTTAGGCTGAGCAAATCGGCCCATGTGTCGCGTTTGGCGTGGGGTGTCCGCAACAGATAGGCCGGATGAAACATGGGCAAGACCGGCAGGCCCATTGCATCCGTCCAGTTGCCGCGCAATCGCGTGATCCCGCGCCGACCCAACACCGCCTGACAGCTGATATTGCCCATCAGGATCAGGACGTCGGGTCCAGCCAGTTCCACGTGCCGTTCCAGGAACGGTTTCATCATGGCGATTTCTTCAGGCTTGGGATCGCGGTTTTGGGGCGGCCGCCAGGGCAGGACGTTGGTGATGTATACGCTGTCAGCGCGCGAGAGGTTGATTGCGCCCAACATCTTGTCCAGCAGTTGCCCGGCGCGGCCCACAAATGGCCGCCCTTCGCGATCCTCGTCCCGGCCCGGTGCCTCGCCAATGATCATCACGCGGGCCTCGGGGTTGCCGTTGGCAAACACCGTGTTGCGCGCGCCTTTCTTCAACTCGCAATGCTCAAACGCGGTCATGGCGGCGCGCAGCGCATCCAGCGACCCGGCGGATTTCGCCGCTGTGCGGGCGATGCCAACCGTGTCCGGTGCCGCCTCCTGGACCGGAGCGACGGGCGTACCGGGGCGGGGTTTGGTGGCGGATTTTTCGGGGGCTTTGGCCTCCAGCTCGTACCGGTTGACCGGGCTGTCACAAATCGCCTCGTTCGCGCCCAGTTCCATCTGCCAGGCAAGCGCAGCCAAGGCCGCGTGAGAGTCCATCTGCGATTCCATGGTTCAGTTTACGCGCATCACGGGACCGGCTGCCAGAGCCCGTTCACCTTGCCGCGATGTCAGTCGACCTGTTCGATCGGGCCGCCGGCCTTTTCCCAAGCGGTAAAGCCGCCTTCGATATGCGCAACGGGGGCAAGGCCCATGTCCTGCGCGGCGAGTGTGGCCAGCGCGGATCGCCATGCCGAAGCGCAATAGAACACATAGGTCTTGTCCTGATTGAAGACATCCTTGTGATACGGGCTGTCCGGGTCGATCCAGAATTCCAGCATTCCGCGCGGACAGGAAAACGCGCCGGGGATCTTGCCGCTGCGCTTGAGCTCGCGGAAATCGCGGATGTCGACGATCACATGGTCATCACTGCCGACCAGCGCGATGGCGTCTGCGGTCGGGATGGTCGTGATCTGCGCGTTGGCCTCAGCGACAAGCGCCTTGGCCCCTTTGGTAATGGTCTGGGACATGGTGGAACCTTCGTGTCGGAATCACGCTGACTCTAGCCACGCGTTCGCGCACCACAAGTGCCCCTTCAGCGAGGTAGCTGCGTTACAAAGATGTAGGGGTCGGATTAACCGAAGATACCCAGAACGCCCGTCAGGCCGGTGCGGATCAGCAAATCAACCAGCGCGAAGAAAATCGCGGTCAGCGTTGCCATGATGAACACCATGACGGTGGTCAAAAACACCTCGCGGCGGGTCGGCCAGACAACCTTGGCCACTTCGGCGCGGGTCTGCTGAATGAACTGGATCGGGTTGGTGCGGGCCATGCTCTGTTGCTCTTGTCGCTCGGATAACAGGGCACATAACCGGGCAGCGTGGCGAATTCAAGGCCGTGGAGCCGCCCGGATGCAGGTTATGTGCCGCAAGGTGGAGGCCCCGGATCAGGTCCGGGGCTGTGTTGCGTTTGATCGCGGCCTCAGTGTCCGCCCGGGGCCGGGTATTGCATCCGGTGCAGAACATCGTCCCAGGACACGGTGTTGCGCACGAATTCCTGCGCGGCGTCGCGGGGGGGCTGGTAATCCCATGGCGTCATGTGACCGGTTTCCAGCGCGGGCTGCACCACTTGCCGCATTTTCTGGCTGGCCAGAACCTGTGCCCGGATGGAGTGGCTGTCCCAGCGCTCTGTCGCCTCTGCCGCAAACGCGGCCAATGTGTCCGCGTGCGCGGGGTCATCTGCAAGGTTCACACGCTCGCCCGGGTCCGCTGCCAGATCATACAGCTGCGGCGGGTCGATTTCGCAGTGGATGTATTTCCACTGCCACCTGCGAATCATGAATACCGGCCAGCCAGGGGCCATTTCAGCACAGTATTCACCGATGACCTCGGTCTGGCTTGGCGACCCATCCGATAGGGTCGGCCAGAGAGACACGCCATCAACTGGCGCGCCCAAATCGCCCTGATCCTCGGCAATCTCCCGGAAGGTGGGCAGGATGTCGACCAGTGAACAGGGCGCATCAACCTGCTGATGCTGCACACCGGGCCCCGCTACGATCAGAGGCACGCGGGCGGAGTGATCCAGCCAGCCCATTTTGTACCACAAGCCACGTTCGCCCAGCATGTCGCCGTGGTCTGCCGTGACCATGACAATTGTGTTGTCCAGCAGGTCGGCCTCTTCCAGCGCCTGCACGATTTTTCCCACATTGCTGTCGAAATAGCTGACATTGGCATAGTAACCGTGCCGCGCCCTGCGCACCTCTTCCGGGCTGACCGCGCCCTGCCCTGCCTCGATCCCCATGGCAATCCGTGCGGAATGTGCGTCGGCTGCCGGGGTTTCGTCCGGCATGTCGATGGCGGCCGGATCATAAAGATCCATGAATTCGGGCCGGGCGACATATGGGTCGTGCGGGTGAATAAGGCTGAGCACCATGGCAAAGGGTTCCGCGCCCGTCATCTTGTAATCAAAGATACGGCGGCGGGCGAGGAACGTGGCCTCGTCATCATAATCATACTGGAACGTGGTCATTGCCTGACCCGCCTGCCGCACGGCATCCATGTTGTGATACCAATGCGGTTTGCGTTCGTCCGGTTTGGTCCAGTCCGGTGTCCAGGCGGTATCAGCGGGATAGACATCCGTGGTCAGCCGTTCTTCAAACCCGTGCAGTTGGTCGGGGCCGACAAAGTGCATCTTGCCAGACAGGCACGTGCGATACCCGGAGCGGCGCAGGTAATGCGCGAATGTCGGGATCGAGGCGGGAAACTCAGCGGCGTTGTCATAGGCGCCGATCTTGCTGACCTGTTGTCCCGCCATGAAGCTGGCGCGCGAGGGCGAGCAGAGCGGTGAATTGCAGTAAGCGGCGTCAAACCGGGTGCCGCGCGCTGTCAGCGCGTCCATATGCGGGGTTTGCACCATCGGGTGGCCATAGGCGCCGGTGAATTGCGGGGCGAGCTGATCGGCCATGATCAGAACGATGTTGGGTCTGTTTTGCATCCTGTCCTCTTTCTTGAAACTAGCGTTAAGAAGAGAGGACCCCGGGAGGGGGCTCAAACCGCATCAGTTTGAGGTGACCGACCATTTGAACGGCGGGATTGCCTGTCTGTCTGGGGTCATGAGCGCGAAACATACAGCATAGTGGCGGATCGCCCCTGCCTTGGCTATTGCAAAAGCGGCACAGAAAACGACACACTCTTGCGAACCCGTTGGTGCCAAGGCCGTTTGGCAAATCAAGCTTATCCCCCTGGTCTGGAGACACCGCATGCCAAACCCTGTCTGGTTGGAAGCCGCAATCAATGGCCCCTGGTCCAGAACGCGACAACCGCTGATCCCGATTACAGCAGACGAGATTGTGGCCGACGCGATTGCCTGCGCGGATGCCGGTGCGGCGATCCTGCACTTCCACCCTTATGACGAGGCCACGGGGCTGCAGAAGGATTCTTACGACATCTATGCACCCATCATCGAACGCATCCGCGCGGCGCGGGATGTGATCTGCTACGGGACATTGCCTTTTGCGGGGGATCTGGGGGCGGAAACGCCACAAGGCGCAGCCCAGCGGTTCGATGCGGTGGAAAAGCTGGCGAAGGCCGGGTTGATCGAGTGGTCGGTTGTCGATCCGGGGTCCACCAATATCTCGGATTACGAGGGCCTGAACGAGGGGCGCGAAGGGTTTGTCTATGCGAACCCAGAGGCGCACTTGCGGTATGGATTGAGCCTTGCGCGGACGTTCGGGATTGTGCCGTCTTACGCAATCTACGAACCGGGGTTCCTGCGCTTGGGCGCAGCGCTGAGCCGCCTTTATCCCGGCGCGCCTGTGCCGGTCTATCGGTTCATGTTTTCGCAACAGATGACATTTGGATTCCCACCGGAGCCTTACGCGTTGGAGGCATATCTCAAACTTCTGGCAACGGAGGCCCCGAATGCGCCATGGATGGTGGCAGGGCTGGGGGTTGAAATTGATCCGCTGATTGAGTTGGCCATAGCCAAGGGCGGTCACGTGCGCGTCGGGTTGGAGGACGCGCCGTTGGGGACAGACACAGGCAACCTCACCCGAACCGCAGCGGCTGCGAAACGGATTTTAGCGCTGGGACGTCAATTGGCCAGCGCCGATGATGTTCGCGCCGATTTGGCAAACCGTAAGGTCTAAAGGCCAAACACCCGCTGCGCATTGCCGCTGAGGAAGTTGGTGGCAGTGTCTGCGTCCAATCCAAGCGCCTCGATCCCCTTGAGCGCCTGCGCATGAGGGAACATCGGATAGTTGGTGCCAAACAGCACTTTGCGTCGCCCATGCGTTTTTATGTACTGCACCAAAGCCTCCGGATACCGCCTGACCGTGTAGGCCGAGGTGTCGATGAAGACGTTTTCGTGCTTCGTGGCCACAGCAATCGCTTCTTCCGTCCAAGGGTATCCGATATGCCCGCCGACGATGGTCAATTCTGGGAAATCCAGCGCCACCTGATCCAGGTAAAGCGGTCGGCCTGGTTCAGACGGCATCAGCGGACCGGTGTGGCCGATTTGAGTGCAGAAAGGAACACCCGCCTCTACGCAGGCGGTGTAGACCGGGTAGAAACGGCGATCCGTTGGCGGCACTTCCCATAGCCATGGGAGAACGCGAATGGCCTTGAAACCCAGGTCGTGAACACAGCGACGGACTTCGCGCACCGCCTCCATCGGTTTGGAAATGTTGACCGAGCCAACCCCGGTCAGCCGGCCGGGCGCTTCGGCGACAAATTCCGCAACCTCGTCATTCGAGATCATGACGTTACGCGGCGCAACCCAAGCGCAGATCAGCATGCGATCCACGCCGCCTGTGTCCATGCTGCGGATGGTTTCGGCGACAGGCAATTGGGAAGTGGGTGCCTCCGTTCCGGTCCAACGGCGCAGGCTGTCAAACATAGGATCCTGGCTGTGGCGCAAGGTGGGGTGTTGGCCCCATGCGTCAATGATCATCACGTTGTCCCCCCAATTACCTGGTCACCTAAAGTTTGCGCAATTTCGGCCTCAATCCGAAGCCTTTTCTGACGCCTAGAACGTGGCATCAGATACAGGACCATTGTCAATTTCCATCAGATTTCCCGCGAATTGCCCTAAAATCCACCATTTCTAATGACAGTGTTGCCCTGTTCCGTAACGAGTTTAGCCGGTTCTTTGTGGTATTTCGGAGCGCCGACACATGGCGGAAACTCATTTCATCAGAACGCCCGGGCCAAGATTTTCGGCCCGGGCACGCCTGACCCAAATTCGCGACACGCTGAAGGGCGGCCGGTTTGGGCTGTCGCTGCATGGAATGCTGTTTTGCCTGATGATGCTGGTCGCGCTGGTCCCGATTACGGCGTTTTATACATGGGTGGGCCGGGCTGCCTATCAGCGTGAACTAGCCTCGGTCCATGACGCACACCTGATTATTGCAAAGAACCTGTCGGATGCTTTGAACCGGTATGCGATGGACGCAAAAACCGTGTTCGACCTCGCCGTGACCAACGCGATCGATGTAGGCGACAACGGATCGTTCAAACGCGCGCTCGCCAGTTTTCACATCTGCCACATCCGCGTTCTGGGTCCTGACAACACGGTTCTGTCAAATATTGAAGGGGATACATCACACGCCCCAGACCTGCCGAAGCCCGAGCTTTTGGCCGAACTGCGAACGACCGCAGAGGCCGCAAATGGTGATATTGTGATTAGCGGTATCCGCCATCATCAAGGTCACCCACATTTCTTCATTCTGCAGGCCTTGGGTCAGGGGCGCATCGCACTGGCTCCGCTGAGTCCCGACTATGTGGTCCGCTTGCAGAAATCCATCGCCTTTGGCGAACTGGGGCATTCGATGATGGTGGATCAGGACGGGTTGGTTCTGGCCCATCCCAACGCCGAATGGCAGCGGATTTCAAAAAACGCCTCAAAGCTGTCGGTTGTGCAGGCCATGATCAGTGGCGAAACGGGCGTGATGCAGTTCTACTCCCCCCCGATGAAGGCTGACATGATCGCCGGTTACACTTATGTGCCCGAGACCGGTTGGGGCGTGATGGTGCCTCAACCGATCAGCGAATTGGCACAACGAGCCGCGCGGATGCAGTCCGGCGCATTGGTCGTGGCGCTGGTGCAATTGGCCCTGGGCGTTTTCCTGAGCTGGAAATTCGCCGGCTGGCTGTCGCGTCCGATCCGGTCCGTTTCTTTGGCAGCGCAGGTTCTGTCGCGGGGAGACCTGCGGACGCGGGTTGGCACGCTACCACGCTCGGCCCCTGCGGAGCTGGTACAAACGGCGCAGGCGTTTGACGTGATGGCTGACGGGATCGAGCAGACCACCGGTCGGTTACAATTCGCGCTGGCCGAGGCCGAAATGATTTCGGACGAACGCGCCCGACTGTTAGGCGCGGCGCAGGCGGCAAATGCGGCGAAGTCACAATTCGTGTCGATGGTCAGCCATGAATTGCGGACCCCACTGACATCAATCAAGGGCGCACTGGAACTTTTGCAGGTGCAGACAGCCCAAACATTGGATTCAGGCGCAGAGAAGATGCTGGACGTCGCCATTCGCAACGGCAAACGGCTGGCCACAATGATCGACGACCTGCTGGATCTGGAAAAGCTGGATGCAGGGCAGATGGAATTCCGTCTGGACCCCACCGATCTGGGCGCACTGGTGGCTGAGGGCGTCGAAGCCAATCGCGGGTACAGCGCAGTGACGGGTGTCACGTTCCGGTATACGTCTCCGGCAGAGCAGGTGTTGGTGAACCTCGATCCCGGGCGCATGCAGCAGGTGCTGGCGAACCTGCTGTCCAATGCCGCCAAGTTTTCGGAAGCGGGTCAGGTCGTCGAGGTCTCTGTCGTGGTCGAGGACGACCGGGCAAAGATCCATGTCCGAGATGAAGGCACGGGCATTCCTGACAGTGTCGGAGACAGGATTTTCGAGGCGTTCGTGCAAGCAGACAGTTCCGACACGCGAGTGGTGGGCGGAAGCGGCCTGGGGCTGAGCATCGCGCGCACCATCGTGCAGCGTCATCAGGGGACGCTGAGTTATGCAAGTGAACCGGGCCGGGGCACGGTGTTCACCGTGGATCTGCCATTACTGGGTGAGGGCAAGGGATGACCGATTTGGTGCGAATACTGCACGTCGAGGACGACCCGGACATTTCCAGCGTGGTGCATATGTCGCTGACCATGCTGGGTGGGTACGAAGTAGCTCAATTCGGATCAGGCCGCGAAGCGGTGGAGAACGCCGAGGGTCAGGATGCGGACCTGCTATTGCTGGACATGATGATGCCGGGGCTGAACGGGTTGGAGACACTGGCGCGGCTGCGCCAGTACCCTCAGTTCGCGGACACCCCTGCCCTGCTCTTCACCGCAAAGACCGTGGATTTGCCACCGGACGAGGAGGCCCGTGCACGTGGCATCATCGGCACCATCCGCAAACCTTTTGGCGCAACCGATCTACCGGACGAAATCCGGAACAAATGGAACAGTTTCGCCAACTCACAAACAGCCCCGCAGCAGATGACCGGCTGAACCGCCCATGCATTGACGGCGGGCGGGGGCCGGGCCAATGTTAGCGCGATCCTTACTTTGCATGACATGGGCGCTGCATGACCTCTCCTTACATTCTGGCGATTGACCAGGGCACAACCTCGACCCGCGCGATCTTGTTTGATCAGGCGATGAATGTGACAGGAGTGGGCCAGCAGGAGTTTCCACAACACTTCCCGCAGCCCGGCTGGGTGGAACACGACCCAGAGGATCTATGGCGCACCACGGTAGAGACGTGTCGGACCGCCCTGGACGCGGCGGACGACGTTTCAAATGTGGCTGCCATCGGGATCACCAACCAGCGCGAAACCACGTTGGTCTGGGATCGCACCACGGGGCAGGCAATTGCCAATGCGATTGTCTGGCAGGACCGCAGAACTTCCGACATCTGTACGCGGTTGAAGGCGGACGGGCATGAACCCCGTGTGACGTCCATCACGGGCCTCCTGTTGGACCCTTATTTTTCGGGAACCAAGCTGGCGTGGCTCTTGGACAATGTAGACGGCGCGCGGGCAAAGGCCGAGCAAGGGGAATTGCTGTTTGGAACGGTCGACAGCTATCTGATCTGGCGACTGACTGGCGGACGGGCGCATGTGACCGACGCAACAAATGCCGCGCGAACGCTGCTCTATGACATTCACGAAGGCGGCTGGAGTACCGAAATCTGCGAGCTGCTCAACATCCCCATGTCAATGCTGCCCGAGGTCAAGGATTGCGCGGCAGAATTCGGGAACACTGACCCGTCCTTGTTTGGACACGCGATACCGATCTTAGGCGTGGCGGGCGATCAGCAGGCGGCGACGGTCGGTCAGGCCTGTTTCGAACCGGGCATGTTGAAATCGACCTACGGCACGGGGTGTTTTGCGCTGCTCAATACGGGGGCGACGCCGGTTGCGTCCTCAAACCGGCTGCTGACAACAATTGCCTATCAGTTGGATGGGCAGCCAACCTATGCGCTGGAAGGGTCGATCTTTGTCGCGGGGGCCGTGGTGCAATGGTTGCGCGACGGGTTGAAACTGATCACAGCCGCGCCGGACAGCCAACCACTGGCCGAGGCCGCTGATCCGACGCAATCGGTCATCATCGTGCCCGCTTTCACTGGGCTCGGCGCGCCCTATTGGGATGCCGAGTGTTTGGGTGCGATTTACGGGCTGACACGCGGGTCCGGGCCAAACGAATTTGCGCGCGCCGCGTTGGAAAGCGTGGGCTACCAGACCCGCGACCTGCTGGAAGCGATGCAGGGCGATATGGGTGGGACAGGCGAAGCGGTGCTGCGCGTGGATGGGGGCATGTCGGCATCGGACTGGACGATGCAGTTTCTTGCGGACATCCTCGGCGCGCCGGTGGATCGCCCGCAGGTACTGGAAACCACAGCCATGGGCGCGGCCTGGCTCGCCGGGATGCGAGCCGGAATCTATCCGGCTCAGGAAGAATTCGCCTCCACCTGGGCGTTGGAGCGTCGGTTTGAACCGGCCATGGCCGCAGAAGACCGGGACGCACGGTATGCGCGTTGGAAGGATGCTGTTAGGCGGACTTTGAGCGGCTGAGTCCGCAAACAAGAGGAACCTCGACGATGAGTGCATTCGAAGGACCCAGCCGGGATTTCATTGGCTATGCCGATCAGCCCCCTTTGGCGGATTGGCCGGGTGGCGCCCGGATCGCCGTGAATTTCTGCATCAACTACGAAGAAGGCGGCGAACGCTCGATCATGGAGGGGGATCCGCACAACGAAACCCGGATCGCCGACGTCGTGCCACCCGCGAGGATGGGCGAGCGGGATCTGAATGTGGAAAGCTCGTATGAATATGGTGCCCGTGTCGGGTACTGGCGCATCCTGCGCAGCTTTCTGGATCGCAACCTGCCCGCCACGATCAACCTTGTTGGCCGGGCGGCGGAACAGAACCCACACGCCCTGCGCGTCATGATTGATGCGGGTTTCGACCTGCTGCCGCATGGCTGGCGCTGGATCGACTATGCAAAGATCACCAAGGACGAAGAACGCGCGTATATCCGCAAAAGCATTGCGCAGATCGAGGAACTGACCGGTTCGCCGCCTTTAGGATACTATGCGGGCCTGCCCTCGATCCACACGCAGGCGCTGACGGCGGAATTCGGGCTGCTCCACAACTCAGACGTCTACAATGACGACCTGCCCTATTGGTCACCGGATCATCCCGGCCTTTTGCTGTTGCCCTATTCGATGGACACCAATGACAGCCGGTTGCAACGGGACGGGGGCGGTTATGCCACCGGGGACGATTTTGTCCGCTATGTCTGCCAGACTTTCGATCAGCTTTACACCGAGGGCGCGGAGCGGCCACAGATGATGACGATCGGCCTTCATGCGCGCCTGATCGGCCGCCCAGGGCGCATTGGCGCACTGCATCGCATCATGGATCATATGATGGCAAAAGACGACGTGTGGTTCTGCCGCCGCGATGATCTGGCCCGACATTGGCAGGCACGTCACCCTGATCCGCGCGTCACAGGCTGAGCGATATGGCGCTGTTTCAGGAGACGGAGGCGCTGGCATCGGGGTTTCTGCCTGACGAGGACGGGCACGCGGTGTTTTGGGAAACGTTTGGCACCCCGGATCGTCCTGCAATCCTGTTACTGCATGGCGGGCCTGGTGGCGGATGTTCGGACCGGTTGCCAAGGCTGTTTGACCCGGACCGCTGGTTCATTGTCACGATGGACCAACGTGGCTGTGGACGTTCAACACCGCACGCGGGTGACACCCGCGCGGCACTAGAGGCCAACACAACGGCGCATCTGGTGTCTGACATTGAACGACTCCGAGAAGCACTGTCACTGGATCGTTGGTGCGTCTATGGAGCAAGCTGGGGCGTGACGCTGGCGCAGGCCTATGCGCACGCCCATTTGGACCGCGTGACGGGGCTGATCCTAGGATCCGTGACCTCCACCAGCCAGTTCGAGATCGACAACCTCTATGGCGGGGCTGGAGCTTACCTGCCCGAAGCGTTTGATGCGTTTCAAGCCGGGGCGCCGGAAGGCACGCCCGGGGTGGGCATGGCCGAAGCCTACTACCATCGGCTGATGTCAGACGACCCCGCCGTGCACCACAAGGCGGCTGCCGATTGGTGCCGGTGGGAGGCCGCCGTGCTGAAGGTGGATCCGCGCGCTGAGCCGTCCGACAGGTTTGCCGAACCGCGCTTTGCCTTGTGTTTCGCACGGATCGTGACGCACTATTTCCGCCATCTCGCATGGCTGGATCCGCCGTTGCTGCAGCGCGCCGGGGCGTTGCGGGATGTACCATCGGTTTTGATCAACAGCCGGTTGGATTTGTCCTGTCCTCTGTCCACGGCATGGACCCTGCACAAGGCGTGGCCCAGGTCGAAATTGATGGCCATGCCGGGCGCACTGCATGGCACGCTCTATGGTCCTTTGGCGACCGAAATCGTAGCGGCGGGAAACGCCTTTGCCGACATGTTTGAGGGGCAACGCTAGGTCGTGGCAAACCCCACCTTCGCCGTCAGAATCTATGCAGTTTCCGACCCTAAAAACTCAATTTTCCGGTGCGCTGTCAGTTACAAAAAACGCCCCTACTTTCCCGGGCAATGATTTGACGCTTGGGGCGTACGCCCCCTACATTTAGCACATGCGAATTCATGCCCTTTGGTGCCATCCCAGGTCCATGTCCACCGCCGTTGAACGCATCATGCGCGAACGCGGCGACCTCGGCGTTCTGCATGAACCGTTCATGTATGACTACTACCTGTCCGGAAACCGCAAACCGTTCGCCGGGTTCGAACCTGATGCGGATCATCCGACCACCTACGCGGGCATCCGCGCAATGATCCTGGAGAAGGCCACAGACAGACCGGTTTTCTTCAAGGACATGGCGTATTACGTCACGGAATCCTTGACGCGCGATCCTGCGTTTGCCCGCGAGATGAGTCATGCGTTCCTCATCCGTGACCCGGCTGAGAGCGTGATTTCCTACGCCAAACGCCAACCGGACGTGACACTGGAAGAAATCGGAATCGAGGCTCAGTGGACCCTTTACCGGACGTTGGTCGACATGGGCATTACACCGACTGTCCTTTCGGCACAGACCGTGCGGGCGAACCCGACCGCGGAAATGACAAGATACTGGTCGGATGTTGGATTGCCGGACGCACCGCACGCATTAAGCTGGGACACAGAAGTGCCAGATGACTGGCGTTCGGTGCAGAATTGGCATCAGGACGTTCTGAGCAGCACTGCGATCGTCCCACCAGATGAAACCCGCGATGTGGCGGGCGAGTTGGCCGCTTTGGGAGAACCTTTTGTCAGTTATGCTGCGCATCACCGCCCGTTCTATGACAAGTTCATGGCTACGCAGCAGGCTTTGTCCGGATCAGTTGTGGACCCTTAGCCTGGCAGTTCTGATGTGTTGTTGGGGTAATAAAGCGACTTTAGGCGGAGACAATGCACACACAGCCTGACATCAGCGATTGGATCGGACGGACCGAAATCGCAACAGATCGGATCGACCTGCGGCCTGCAATGCTGATGCAAAGCGTTGTGCCATCGGACCATGTATTGCACGAAGGCGCGAAACTACCGCCGCTTTGGAACTGGTTGTACTTCCACTCGCCTTCGCCCTTGGAACAGTTGGGACGGGACGGGCATGCGGCCAAGGGCGGGTTTCTGCCGCCGACCGACCTACCCCGGCGCATGTGGGCGGGGGGCCGATTCCGGTTTCATGGCGATCTGTGTATCGGGGATCAGGTCACGAGACGGTCTGAAATCCTGAATATTACGCCAAAAACCGGACGCAGCGGGCGACTATGTTTCGTGACGGTTGGGCATCATTACATACGGGACGATCAGACCCTGTGGCACGAGGAACATGACATCGTTTACCGTGACGATCCTTTGCCGGATCAGCCTGCGCCCTTGCCCATGCCTGCCCCCACCGGGCCGGATGTGTCAGAAACGATCACTCCTTCAATCGTAATGTTGTTCCGCTATTCTGCGCTGACATTTAATGGGCACAGAATCCATTATGACCGCAGTTATGTGCGCGAGGTCGAAGGCTATCCCGACCTTGTGTTCCATGGACCGCTGACCGCTACATTGTTGGCAGGGATTGCCCAGCGCTGTTCCGATACGCGGATGGTGGCGTTCGACTATCGCGCGGTTGCGCCGCTGTTTGACACAGCCCCATTCCAGATTTCCGCCAAGAGGGATGCGGATGGTGCAACCGCTTGGGCAACGACACCTCAGGGTGCCTTGGCCATGCAGGCGACGGCGCGGTTTGAATAGCGCTACGGGCTTGCCAATTTGCATGGGTTCGCCAATCTGTCCTCATGACGGACCCAAGCGCCATATGTGACCGAACGCGATTGCTGCCCGAAGGCAACCTGCCCGGTGGAGCAGAGGTGCTGGAAGCTGGCCGAAAGATGGCGCGGAAATGGACCGTTGGACAGGGTCAGTTTCAGCGCGCGACCGGTTTTCAGAACGAAGTCGACTACAAGCTGGACGCCATACAGCACGGGCACATTATGCAGCACGCGCATCTGGGGTTTCGCGACCTGTCCCATACGGTTGAGGCAATTCAGCGGGTCTACGACACTTGCCAGCAGCGTGGCACGCTGGTGGACCGGTTTGGCCTGTGTCTGGATTGGTCGATGGGGTTTCCCCATGCCTTGCGTACACCACAGACACGCGGCACGGGCATCGTGCTGCAGGGGCCCGAGGATTTTGCGCGGCTCACCGAGGCCAGTCCAGCCGCGATGCATTTTGGCGACTTCATGCTGGGCTTCCCTGGTGCCTTGGAAAACACTTGTGCCGCGCTGGCGGCGGGTGCCACGACGATCGGCAATCTGGGGCAGTACTTTACCTTTCGCCTGCCGCACTACGATGACGACATCGAAACCACGCGGGGCACGGTGCAGGCGCTGGGGCTGATTGCCGCGCAACCGGTGCCCGTGCTGGTGCATTCCAACCTGGATGATGGGTTTGCGGCGGTGTTCGAGGATCTGACCTCGGCCCTGGGGCAGGCGATGGTGGAGCGCTACGTTGTCACCGAACTGATCGGCGCGCCCTACACGGTCTGTTATGGCCACCACTTCACCGAGCCGGTGACGCGCATCGCGTTTCAACGGGCGTTGGCGGAGATCAGCGGTGGTGTCCCCGGTTCGCAGGTCTATGGCGCAACCGTTCTTTACAAAGGGACGCACGCCGAAAACTACGCCGGGCTGTCCGCCTATCTGTTGTCCGATATCGTGGCGCAGAAAACCCTGCCGTCGGGCCATGCGGTGAACCCGGTTCCGGTGAGTGAAAACGATCGCATCCCGGATGTTGCGGAAATTTGCGACGCGCAATGCCATCTGGGCCGCTTGACCGAACTTGCTGACGGGTACGTTCCGCTGTTTGATATGACGACAGTCGACGCGACCACCGTGACGCTGTTGCGCAAAGGCCGTGCATTTGCGGACCGTGTGCTGGCCGGATTGGCACTGGGCGGCATTGACACAAACGACCCATTTGAATTGCTGCTGGCCCTGCGCCGTTTGGGCGGGCGAAAGTTGGAGCAGTGTTTCGGCGCAGGGACTTTGCGGACAGACGCACCGGGACGGCGAACCCCGGTTGTGGGGGCAACAACCTATCGCGAGTTGGAAGAAGTCGCCGCAGCATTCACGGCGTCCAAAGCCGGGCAGGAACTGCGCGAATTGGCAGGCACTCGCGTTCTGACTGCAACCACGGATGTGCATGAGCATGGCAAAGTGTTGTTGGACCTTGTGTTTGGGCAGGCAGGCTTCGCGGTTGAGGACGGCGGCGTGTCCAGCGATCCCGAGAGTGTTGCGAAACTGGCCAAGGACCGGGGCGTCGACGTGATCGCGCTGAGCACATACAACGGGGTGGCGAAGCGGTATGCCGAGGTACTGATCCAGGCCATGGCGAAAGCGGGAATCGACCTGCCGGTGCTGATCGGAGGGCGGGTGAACCAGATTCC
>JBFOMB010000003.1:0-51359 GCA_040830545.1 Paracoccaceae bacterium
ACACGTACATGTTTCATAGTCGATCGTGTAACGCGGACGTGCCGAACTGTTTTTTTTTTTTTTAAGGTACCGGCGCCCCCCAGGATCTCCTCTCTTCCCCTCCACGACGCTCTTCCGACCTACCCAGGAGTTTGGCCGGGCGCTGGGCGGGGGGGGATTGCAGCTGGAATTTAACCGCCTGCGCAACGGGGTGCAGCAGGTGGCGGTCTCGGCCTTTCTGGATAAGAAATAGTCCGCAAAATCAATGCGCTCGTGATCCCGGACTTGATCCGGGATCTCCTGGTTGTTGCGTCGAGGGCACAGTGCTGTGTCATTGTGGCAATCTGACGGGCAAAAACCCGCTACCTGCGGAATTCCCTACTTTTGCTGTGACGCGGAATAGCGTATCCCCGCCGCATGCAGTCATCGTTGAGCACCCCGATTATCGCGTCGCGAACCACGGCGCTTGTGTCCGAGACCAAGAAGGTGGAATCGCCGCGCCAGGCGCAGGACCCGCGCCGTCTGGGTGGTTTTAACTATTTGACTTTTGGTGATTTTATGGTGGCGGGTCTGTCGGTGCTCGCCTTGGTGTTCGCCGTCGTCGGCGTGCTGATTGCCGTGACCTGAACGACTACTCGCCGCGTTCCACAATCAACGTTTGCCGCAATGCACCGCTGGCCTGATCATAGATCAGGATGCGATCGTCATCTGTGACAATTGCGTACCAGTCACGTGCTGCGGTGATCGCCAGTGCGCGCGTTCCTTCCGGCAATTCCACCCGTTCCGGCAATTGCGGCACCGGATCTGATGAAAACCGCATGACAAGCAATGTCACGATCACTAAAAGCCCGCAGATCATCACGGCGGTGAGCGTCGTGACCAGAATGCGCAGGAAGCGCAGGTTGGCAGGTTCTGGCAGTGCCGGGTCTGTTGGGTCGGGGTCAGACATGGTCAATCGCGTGATCACATTTCACATCGCGGCCGATCCGCCGCCCCGGTTTGATAAGGCGCTTTCGCGCGATGTGCCAGAGGCGGCGGCGTTGTCGCGTTCGCGCCTTGTGCGTTTGATTGCAGATGGTGCGGTCACGGTGAACGGAACCGCGCAGCGCGACCCCAAGGCCCGCGTGAGCGAAGGGGCCGAAGTGGTGATCACGCTGCAAGAGGCGGATGAAAGCCACATCGCAGCAGAGGACATCCCGTTGGACATCGTTTTCGAAGATGCGGACCTGATCGTCGTGAACAAGCCGGCGGGTATGGTGGTGCATCCTGCGCCCGGTACACCGTCGGGCACGTTGGTGAATGCGTTGCTGCATCATTGTGGTGACGATCTGAGCGGGGTGGGGGGCATCAAGCGCCCCGGCATCGTGCACCGCATCGACAAAGATACCAGTGGCCTGCTGGTTGTGGCGAAATCTGACGCGGCCCATCACGGGCTGGCAGAACAGTTTGCCGCGCACACCGCCAGACGCCGCTATCTGGCGTTGGTTCACGGGGTTCCCGATGCAGGTGATCCGCGGTTGCGGGGTGTGCGTGGGGTTGGGTTTGAAAGCGGCAATGTGTTGCGGATTACAACACAGCTTGCCCGGCACAAAACGGATCGTCAGAAACAGGCGGTCCTGTTTCAAGGCGGGCGGCACGCCGTGACACGCGCGCGGGTTCTGGAACCCTTTGGCACACCGCCGATTCTATCGCTGGTCGAGTGCTGGTTGGAAACAGGCCGAACCCATCAAATCCGTGTGCATATGGCTCATGCCGGTCACGGTCTGGTTGGCGACCCGGTCTATGGCGGGTCGCGGCGCCTGCCCAAGGGCGCACTCTGTGACGATGCCCAGACGGCTGTGCGCAGCTTTTCCCGTCAGGCGCTGCATGCTGCGGATCTGGGTTTTACCCACCCGGTCACGGGGGAAGAGATGCGGTTTCAGGCTGATTTGCCAGAGGATTTGCAGCAATTGCTGTCGGTTTTGGAGTCTTCCCCTGGGACGTGACGGAATTGCGTCGGCTGCGTGAACCCACGACGTAGCGGGCAGAAGCACAAACGCCGCCAAACAACGCCACGCAGCCCCGGGCTTGATCCGGGGCCTCCACCTTCCCGCTCGCTTCGCTGGTTCCAAACCACCGGCAAAACCCGGTTTCCTTTCTGTCCGGTTTCAGGTCAACTCCAGCCACATCGAAATGACAATGGGGGAACACTGCTTGGATACGCGATTGGCAAACGATCAGGGCGCAGGGTATTTCCTCTATCATTCCATCGGGATGTATCCGGGTAAGGTGGCTGATCTGCAGGGCGAAATGGCCGCTTTTGCCGACAGCTGGGGGGCGTTGGATGATGGGCAATGGGGGTATGCGCTGCGGCGCCGGCAAGTGTTCATCGACCGCTGGCGCGGGCTGTTAAACGCGCCCAAGGGCACGGTCACGACCTGCGAAAACGTAACTTCGGCATTTGCTGCGATCATCGGGGCGCTTCCCGAGCGGTATCTGAAAGGCAAAGCGGTACTGGTTGCGCAGGACTGTTTCCCCTCGCTGCATTTCCTGCTGACCGGGCTTGCCGATCAATATGGCTTTACCCTCCGCACTGTTCCATTGCGCGAAGGTGAAACCTGGGTGAGGGACGAAGATTTTCTGTCCCATTGGGACAAAGATGTCGGTCTGGCGCTGCTGACCTGGGTGACGTCCACCGCCTCGGCCCGCTGCGATCTGCCCACGCTTGTTGCACATGGTCGGGACATGGGCAGCCTGATCTGTGCAGACATCACTCAGGTGGCGGGGCTGCTGCCCTTCGAAGTGTCCGCGCCGAAGGTGGATTTCGTCATCTCCACCAGTCTGAAATGGATGTGCGGCACGCCGGGGGCAGGCATCATCTATGCGGACAAGGATGTGCTGCAGGACTGTCGTCCGACCCTGCGAGGCTGGTGGTCGCAGAACAATCCGTTTTCCTGGGATTTGGACAAATTCGACTATGCTCCTGACATTCGTCGGTTTGACAATGGCACACCCGGTGTCATGGCTGCGGTGGCCTCGGTTCCGGCGTTGGAGTGGCACAGTCAGCAGGACCGGCAGGCATTGGTTGCCCATAACCGTGCGCTGAGCAAACAGATCGTCGGACATGCGGACCGGCTGGGTTTCCCGCTGACCACACCACGCGATGCGGACCGGCGGGGTGGGTCGATCATGATGCAATTGCCGCACAAATCCGAGGCGGCTGCACTGGTGGGTGCATTGCGCCTGGAAGGGCTGTCGGTGGATCACCGCGATCACATCATGCGAATGTCGCCGGGTTTCGTGACGGAGGCTCACGCGGTCGATCAGGTCTTCGACATCATTGAAAAAACCATGCAGACCCGGGCGCGGCGTTACCCGCAGCCGACCGGGCAGGGGGGTGATATGGGTGGAACGGACGCTTTGCTGGGGCTGGGCCGGTTGCTGATGGGCGGCGGTGTGCGTGTGGTGGATTGCACCGGATCGCTGGGGCCGGATACGCCGATCCTGCGGCTGGACGAAGATTTCGCCAAAAACACGCCCAAGGTCGAGGTTCACAGGATCAGTGAATATGACAAGGACGGTCCATTCTTTGCGTGGAACTGGTTGAAGCTGGGCGAGCATTCCGGCACGCATTTCGACGCGCCCCATCA
Organism: Paracoccaceae bacterium; assembly: GCA_040830545.1. Taxonomy (GTDB): domain Bacteria; phylum Pseudomonadota; class Alphaproteobacteria; order Rhodobacterales; family Rhodobacteraceae; genus HXMU1420-2. The sequence goes on from JBFOMB010000003.1 coordinate 3,609, forward strand.
CTGGATCACCGGTAAGGATTTCGAGGACGGGTATACAGACACGCTGGACGTGCAGCGGCTGGTTGCGCCGGTCAATGTGATCGACTGTTCGGCACAGGTGACAGAGGACGAGGATTTCCTGCTTACACCGGAACATGTGCTGGATTTTGAGGCGGAACATGGGGAAATCCAGCCCGGCGATTGGGTCGTGATGCGCACCGATTGGGACAAGCGTGCCCATGACGAGGCGTTGTTTCTGAACGAAGACGCGGCAGGCAAGGCACACAGCCCTGGCCCGACACCGGAATGCATGGACTTGCTGCTGGCGCGCGGGATCGTGGGATGGGGCACGCAATGCATCGGCACGGATGCAGGCCTGGCCGGGGACATGTCGCCGCCTTATCCGGCGCATAACTACCTGCACCGGGACAATTGTTTCGGTTTGGCAAGCCTAGCCAACCTGGACCAACTGCCGCCCAAGGGCGCAATCCTGATCGCCGCCCCGCTGAAGATCGAACGCGGAACAGGCAGCCCGATCCGCGCGCTGGCGCTGGTGCCGGGTTAAGTCCCCCGGATCAGGTCCGCCGCCTTTTCCCCGACCATGAGGGCCGAGGCGTTGGTGTTGGCCGAAGGCATAGTCGGGAAGATGGAGGCGTCTGCGACGCGCAATCCCTCAACCCCGTGCACGCGCAGGGTGGGGTCGACCACGGTCGTGAAATCCGTCACTGGCCCCATCCGACACGTGCCCATCATATGGAACGCCGTTGTGCCGCGTTCGCGAACAGCTTCCATCAACGCCGCATCCGACTGCGTGCCGTCACCGGGATAGATTTCTCCGGCAAAGTAGGGGGCCATCGGTGCGGACCGCATAACCTGCCGCACGAATTTCAGCCCTGCCAGCAGCACACGGCGGTCCGTATCCGCACTCAGATAGTTCGGCTGAATCTCGGGTTTGTCCATCGGGTCAGCAGAGCGGGCCAGCACATGCCCCAGGCTGTCAGGCCGTTGTTGCCACGCGGCCAGGGTCATGCCGGGCTCATTGTCCAACTGGTTCTGCCGCCCTTCCTTGTAACAGGCAGGCATGAAGGTGATTTGCAGGTCCGAGATGTCCAGAACCGGGTCGGATTTCACAAAGGCGTAGCAGGCGGTGGCGGGCAGGCTGAGGATGGATGGGCGGCCGATGAGCCACTTGGCAACTTCACCTGCAAAGGGCAGACCGCGCGACAATTCGTTGAATGTCCGTTGTCCCCGGACACGAGCGGTGAACCGCGACGCAAAGTGATCGCGCAGGTTTTGGCCAACGCCGGGCAGGGCGTGGCGAATTGCGATGCCGAGACCGTTCAAGTGGTCAGGATCGCCTATTCCGGACAGTTGCAGCAGTTGGGGCGAGTTGATGACACCCCCGCACAGGATGACCTCGCGCCGGGCGGTGATCATTTGCTCGTGCCCGCCACGACGGTATCGGATGCCAATAGCACGCCTGCCATCAAACGCGATGCTGGTGGCGTGGGCGTCTGTACGCACCTCGATGTTCGGGCGCGTCAGGGCCGGGTGCAGGAACGCCCGCGCCGCGCTTTGCCTCGTACCCCGTGCGATGGTGCGTTGCGCATAGGCCGCGCCGAATTGCTGTTGACCGTTGTAATCCGGGTTGCGTGGGATGCCGAAGCTTTCGACCGCATCCAGAAACGCCTCGCACAGCGGATGGGTCCAGGGGCTGGGTGTGACGCGCAGCGGGCCATCCGACCCGCGCCGAGTATCCGGGTCGGGCCCGGCCCAATGCTCCAGTCGCCGAAACAACGGCAGCACGTCGGCATATCCCCAGCCGGGATTGCCACACTGCGCCCATTGGTCAAAATCTGACGGCGCGCCACGATTGAACACGTTGCCGTTGATCGAGGATGACCCGCCCAGCACCTTGCCACGCGGCACAGGGATACGACGCCCGCCGGTCCATTCAGACGGCTCCGCCTCGTAAAGCCAGTTCAGCCGCGGATTGGACATCAGCCGCATCCAGCCAACCGGGATGTGGATTAGGGGGTTTCTGTCACGCGGTCCGGCCTCCAGCACGCAAACGGTTATGTTTGGATCTTCGCTCAGCCGTGCGGCCAGAACGGACCCGGCAGATCCGGCCCCGACAATGACATAGTCAAACGCGTCCAAACCGTCCCTCAGCCGCCATGGCGGGCGATGCGGCGGATGCTCCATTCCACAGCGGACCGCATGGCGCTGCCCAAGGCGCTGTCAAAGGCGGTTGCGATATCCAGATGCTCGCGGCTGGCGGCGTAACGCACCTTTTCGAAACTTTCGGATGCGATGATCTGATCCTCGAACTCGTCGATGATCTTCACGTTCAGACGAACGTCGATCTGGAGTGCCTCTTCTCCAGCCTCGTTCTTGACCACGATGGCTTGGAACTCGCGCACATCGGTTACGATCACATAGTCCGCGCGCAGGCCAACAGTGGAACGGCCCACGGCTGGCACTTTGCCCGTGTTTTCAAAACTCTCGATCAGCAGCGCCTGAATGATCAGCGGGGCACGATCAACCCAGCGGGCACGTTGCAGATATTGCACTTGCAAGGCTGATGGCATCACCGCGATCTGGTCTGTGTCCACGGCCGCGGTTGCGGTCGGCTCCTCAACAACGATCTGCGAGCGGATGCGGGGCAGGTCGCTGGCGAAGGTGCTTTTGGGCGTCAGCGCGTAGAGGTCGTTGGGTTTCGTCGCCTGACCGATCGAACTGATGGCGCAGCCCGACAGTGTCAGCGCGGCCAGAACAGAAAACAGGATACCGATACGCATGATCAGCGGAACTCCCTGGATTGCGTGCCCAGGAAGAACCGGGCCGGGTCCCGTTCGATCCGGTCGACGAGACGGTCAAGATTGCCAACGAGGCGGCGGGCCTCTTCGATGAAGCGCTGCAACTGCGGCAGGCCGACACGCATGAAGTCAGAAACCTGGCGGCTGTTTTGCTGAACGATTCCATCGACGGTGCCCAGCAGGTTCGACGCCGAAGTGGAGGCGTCGAGAATTTCGGTCGAGATGCGGTCCACATTGCCCGCCACCCGCTCGACCGTGCCGGAGAACGCAGCGGCGGCCTCACGAATGTCATTGGCGATTTCGTCGATGTCTTCGTCGACCACCTGATTGATGGATTTCAACGCCTCATCCGCGATGGCCATTGTGTCCTGCGCCGCGCCCATGGCACCGGTGATCGCGCTGAGCGTGTCGTTTGCGTTGGAGAAGGTTTCGGTGGCCCCCTGCAGGGCAGCCACGCCTTCGACTGACAGCGAATCCAAGTGGCCAGAGACATTGGCAACCTCGGTCCCGATCTGGTCAATCACGCGGTTTGCGGTGCTCGTTGCGTCAGCAAGATCCGTCATCAGTTGCGGTAGCTTGTCTTGAACGGTCGCGTTGATAGTTTCCAGCGCCTCCTTGGCCTCGACCGTCGCAGTCTCGAACGCGGCGATGGCAGTTTCGGTCTGGTCCAGACGGGCCTGCGCGGTTTCCCCCACGGCCTCGTATCGGGACATCAGGTCCACCGCACCCGATCCGATGTTTTCGATCTGCACGTCCAGTGCGGCAACCGTGTCCTGCACCTGCGTGGTCAAGGCGGGCAGGCGGTCGGCAATGTAGGCGCGTGCAGCCAGCAACGCTTCGCTGACCGTGGGTTCCAGGGATTGCAGAGTGCTGGTGCCGGTTTCGACCAGCGCCGTCAGTTGATCCTGCATCAACCCGTCCGCTGTATCGAAGGCCCCCCGCGCGCTGTCGAGCGTCGATTCCACAGTTCCAACCGCCGCCTTGGCGGTGTCGAGTGTATCGGTCACGGTCGTCAGGGTAGTTTCTGCTGTATAGCTGAGTTCGGTCAGGCGGTCGGTAAACCCACCAATTTTTTGCGCGGTTTCACTGAGGTCGGCGGCGAGCGTGTTAAAGCTCTCGATGGACGATTTCGACTGCTCCAACCGGGCTTGCGCAGTTTCGCCCACCTGTCGGTATTCTTCCAAAATGCCCGAAAAATCGGTTGAGACGGATTGCACGTTCGTCTCAAGCACGCCAATCGACTGTTCCACCCGGTCGATCAGCCCCGGCACGCGGGTTGCGGCCAGATCACGCGCAGCCTGCAGGGTTTCCACGGCAGAAGGTTCCAGCGTTTCAACTGTGTCCGTCAGCGTCTGCGCCACGTCTGTCCCGCTTTCGATGAAGTCGGTCAGTTGGTTCTGCATCAGCCCGTCCGCCGTATCAAACGCGGTCTGCGCGCTTTGCAGCGCGGTGGTGGCCGATTTCACCGTATCCTGCGCGATTGTCAGTGTTTCAGTTGCGGTGGTCAGTGTTTCTTCGGCTGTGTCGCTGAGCTGTCCCAGCCGGTCCGTGAAATTTGCCACCTCGCGCGCCGCGCTGCTGAGGTCGCCCGACAGGCTTTCAAAATCGCTGAGCGTGTTGTCGAGCCGCCCCGAGGCCGAGGATAGATTGGCAAGCAGTGTGCTGACCGCCTCGCGGTTCTCTTCGTTGACGACAGCGTGCAGGTCCTCGACCAACGTGATCGCTTCGTTCAGCAGTTCAGGCGCGCCTTCGAACAGGGATTGCAGGGCACTGCGCTCGCCAACGATCAGGCCATCGTCGGGCAACAGTTCCGCGTCTGGCGATCCGCCGGACAACGCAACATAGCTGACCCCAGTCACGCCCTGGGATTGCAACTGTGCGGTGGTGTCGGTTTTGATGGGTGTGCTGGCATCGACCTCCAGCCGGACGCGGACTTTTGAGGGATCGTCGTCGTCCAACTCCAGCCCGACAACCTGTCCAACCGGCAACCCGTTATAGCGCACGGCCCCTGCCGCCGACAGACCGGCCACATTGTCAAACAGCACATCGTAATAGGCAAACTGGCGATTGACCTGCACATTGGCCAGCCACAGCAGAAAACCGGCGATGCCCAGGAGGCCCGCCAAGGTGAATGCGCCGATGAGGACGTAGTTCGCTCTGGTTTCCATGATGCAGTCCCTGGCAGCTTTGGACCGAGGTCGTCGCCGTCTCCTTATTCTTTCCCTGTCTTCACCTGCGCCGCCCGTGCGCGGGGGCCGGTGAAATATTCCTGCACCCACGGGTGGTCGACTTCGGTCATCCCCTCGATCGGACCTTCGACCAGCACGCGTTTTTCCGCAAGCACTGCAATCCTGTCGCAGATCGCATAAAGAGAGTCGAGGTCATGTGTGACCATGAACACCGTAAGTCCCAGTGCCTGTTGCAATTCGCGGATCAGATCGTCATAGGCGGCCGCCCCGATGGGGTCGAGCCCGGCCGTGGGTTCGTCCAGAAACACAATGGCCGGGTCCAGCGCCAGCGCCCGTGCAAGGGCCGCGCGTTTCACCATGCCACCGGACAGTTCGGACGGGTATTTGGAGCAGGAAAACAGCGGCAGGCCGACCAGACCGATTTTCAACTCACCCAGATGGCGCATTAGCGATTCGGAGATTTTCAGATGCTCGCGCATCGGCGCCATGATGTTTTGCAGCACGGTGAGCGAGGAAAACAGCGCGCCATTCTGGAATGCGACCCCCCAACTGCGCGAGATTTCCAGACGTTTGTGTTCAGGCGCGCTGATCACGTCGGTGCCCAGCACCTCGATACTGCCTGCCGCCGGGCGATTCAGGCCTACGATGGTGCGCAGCAGTACGGATTTGCCAGTACCGGAGCCGCCGACGACGCCCAGCACTTCGCCCTTCCAGACGTCGAGGTCCAGTTGGTCATGCACCACCTGCGGGCCGAACTGATTGCGCAAGCCGCGCACGCGGATGATCGCCTCGCGTTCGGGGGTGTTGGTTTGGGGGGTGCCGTCCATGTCAAACCCCCAGTTCGGAAAACAGGATGGAGAATATCGCGTCGAGCGCGATGACCGCAAAGATCGATTGCACGACCGAGGCGGTTGTGCGTTCACCCACGCTTTGCGCCGACCCGCGCACCTGCATCGCCTGCCAGCAGCTGAGCACCGCGATGACGAGGGCGAAGAAGGGTGCCTTGATCAGGCCAACAGCCAGATGCCAGACGCTGGTCGTTTCCTGAAGGCGCGTCACAAACATGCCCGGACTGACGCCGAGGTTGATCCAGCTCATCAGCGCGCCGCCGAACAGGCCCGCGACATCTGCTATGAACCCAAGGATCGGCAGCATGATCAAAAGTGCCATGGTGCGCGGCACCACCAGAACATCCATCGGGTCCAGCCCCAGCGTGCGCATGGCGTCCAGTTCTTCCTGCACCTTCATCGACCCGATGGCGGCGGTGAAAGCCGACCCTGATCGGCCTGCAACGATGATGGCAGTCAGCAGGATGCCCAACTCGCGCAGGATCGAAATCGAGATCAGTTCGACCACAAACACTTCGGCCCCGAATTGCTGCAACTGCGTGGCCCCTTGAAAGGCCAGCACCACGCCGATGAGGAAGCCCATGAGTGCGACGATCGGAATCGCCTTCAGCCCGGTTTCCTCCATCTGAGTGAACAGAGAGGCGCTGCGCAGCCGCCAGGGCATGACGATGACGCGGGCGGTGCGGTGCAGGGTCAGGCCGAAAAAGCTGAGCACGGATAGGAACCCCTGCCATGCTCCAACCGTGCGGGCCCCAACGGTTGCGACCCACGGGACAAAGCCATGCGGCGGGGCCTCGGCGGTATCTTCGTCGTGGAAATGGCTGGCTACATTGTCCAGCAGTGCGGCGTAGTCCGGGTCGAGTCCCTGCAACGTGACGTCTGCCCCGGCGGCCTGCAATCGGTTGCGCAGGTCCGCGATCAGCCACGCGCCGCCGGTGTCAAACGCCTCCATCCCCGACAGGTCGAACACTACCTGTCCGTCCTGCATGGGCACCTGCGCCGCCGGGCGTTCGACGCGATCCAGCGCACCGGTCAGTAGAGACCCGGCAATGCGGATCGTCAGCGTGTCAGCAACGGTATCGACGGTCAGCGTCGGGGCAGTCATTACACCAGGTCTTTGCAGCAGCGCGCGGGGCAGGCAGATCGCCCCGCGGTCCGGTCAGACATGACAGATGCAAAGGGTGGGATCAATCGCGGATACAGGTCACTCTGCGGCACGCAGGCCCTGCGGGATCACCTCGTATCCGGGTTCTTCGGGTTCGTCGTCTTCCATCTCGGCCGGGAAGCCTGGCGCGCGGATGTCGAGGCCGGATGCGTCCTCTAACCGGCGGATGATGTTGGGGGACAGTTCCCGTTCGCCATAGCGCGCGATGCCATCGTTGAAGATGTCGATCAGGATCGGGTTGATTTCCAGCGGGATACCGGCGCGATCCGCAACCTCCTGAAACAGGCCAATGTCCTTTTTCACAAGGTCCATGGTAAAGGAAATGTCGCGGCTGCCGTTCAGGATGACCTGACTTTCGGTTTCATGCACAAAACTGGTCCCGGAGGAGATTTTTATCGCCTCATAAGCCGTGTTCAGGTCCATACCAGCCGCCTTGGCCACCACCATCGCCTCGCAACAGGTGACAAGGTTTGCGGTGGCGAGGTAGTTGGTCAGCACCTTCAGGACTGACGCGCTGCCCAGTTCACCGGTGTGCAGGATGCGACGGCCCATGGTTGTCAGGAAGGGCAGGATGCGGTCAAACGTGGCGCGATCACAGCCCGCAAAGATCGAAATGTTGCCAGTTGCCGCGCGGTGACAGCCCCCGGAAACCGGGCAATCCACCGCCGCGCCGCCGCGTTCGACCACCATGGCACCCAGGCGCTTGACCTCTGCCTCATCGGTTGTGGACATCTCCATCCAGATTTTGCCGGCCTTCACCTCGGGCAACATCTGTTGCATCACGGCGTCCGAGGCTGCGGGCGAAGGCAGGCAGGTGATGACCGCGTCGCAGTTTCGCATCATCTGGGCGGGGTTTTCTGCGGCTTTGGCGCCCTGATCGACAAAGCTCTGAACTAGGTGTGCGTTCAGGTCATGCACTGTCAGGTCAATCCCGTTGCGCAGCAGGCTGCCGCTGAGTTTGCCGCCAACATTGCCGAGGCCGATAAATCCGATTTTCATGATGTGTCTCCCGTTGGATGGGCTGTGCCCGCCTTTGGGAGAAATGTGGGTGGGTGACGCGCCATAGGGCGCGCCCGTTTGCGACACGAGGGTGCAGATTTTTGCCGTCAGTGCGAGCATAAGACGGCTCAGGTGAAGCCCGTTTATACGAAACAGAATCCGCCGGTTGTGGAACGGCATTCGCATCCATCACAGCGGGTTCCGCAAGTTGGCCACATCCTCGATCAGGAAATTTACTCAATCAACTAACGAAGCGCCTCGGATCGCTTAACGTCCTTTGAAGTTTTGCGGCAGATAGCGGTCGATTTGCTGTCTCGTGTCCAGAGAACTACGTTTGTTCCGAGAGATTTGAGCGTCCCGATCTGTTGCACGTTGGGCTGCATTGCTGTCCCAGATGATTGCGGCGGCCTTCACGGCTCTTGCTATCGCATTGGCTGAGATTTATGTGGGCGGAGCTTTTGCGCTGGACGCAGTGCTTTATTGGAAAATCGCCGGTGGTTTTACCGGCACGGGGTACCTGATATGTGCGCATGGAACTGCGCCGAAATCGCGCGGCAGAGGGGGCGTCACAGCATGAAAAAACGTCTTTTGACGCTAGGCTGTGCTGAGGCACCACCACCGTTTTGCCCGACCTCGAACCGGCCGCGTGCTTTGCAGGGCAAGGCCCATGTCCAAAGACCCCGGTTTTTGGTTACAGATTTCAATGACAACGTCGCATCCCAGCAAGGAAACCAGTAAACGATGGCTGTTGCGATGCGTCACCTCCGATTCACCTGCAGGGCGGCGCTCTTTTTGAGCGATTCCAAAGCGGGCGGCCCACAAGAAAGGACTATGCCATGACACTCAAGAAAAGCGCCCTGGATTTCGAAGTGCCCTGGGCCGAATACGCGTCAGGCAACAATCAGCCGCCTCAGAAATTCGGCCTGCCGGCAGAGGTCGCATTTTGTGTCAATTGCGGTGTGTCCAACCAGCGCCCGAACTCGACAGTGGAATTCAAGCACACCGAAGCCTCCAAGAAGAAGACGATCAATTTCGACGAAAATGGCGTTTGCGACGCTTGCCGCACGGCAGAACGGAAAAACCAGGAAACGGATTGGGAAGAACGCGAACGCAAGCTGATCGAATTGTGCGACCGCTTTCGCAGCCGCAACGGGTCTTATGACTGTCTGGTTCCGGGATCGGGCGGGAAGGACAGTTTTTACCAATCCTGGATGCTGAAATACAAATACGGCATGAACCCTCTGACGGTGACCTGGGCGCCGAACATGTATACCGATTGGGGTTGGCACAACTTCAACGCCTGGATTCATTCGGGCATGGACAACTACCTGATGACAGCATCCGGTCGGTCCAAACGGTTGCTGACGCGCCTGGCGGTGGAAAACCTGTTCCACGCGTTCCAGCCGTTCATCATCGGGCAGAAATGTTTTGCCCCGAAGATGGCGATCAACTTCAATATCCCGCTGATCTTCTACGGTGAAAACGAGGCTGAGTACGGCAACCCGATCGACGACAATACTGACGCGCAGCGGTCGTTCGACTACTTTGCCTCCACGTCCGAGGACGACCTTTACATTGGCGGTGAAAGCATCACTTCGCTAAAGGAAAACTTTGGCCTGACCCAGGCTGACCTGACACCTTACCTGCCGTCGGACGTGTCGCCACTGAAGGAACTGGGTGCCGAGGTGCACTATCTGGGCTACTATCTGAAATGGCACCCGCAATCGGCATATTATTTCGCGGTGGAGAACGGCGGTTTTATGGCCTCGCCCGAGCGGACGGCCGGAACCTATTCCAAGTACAACTCCATCGACGACAAGATCGACGATTTCCATTACTACACCACCTTCATCAAATTCGGCATCGGTCGGGCGACCTATGACGCCAGCCAAGAGGTGCGTTCGGGCGATCTGGAACGGGAAGAGGCGGTTGCGCTGATCAAACGCTATGACGGGGAATTCCCGGAACGCTGGGCGGACGAGGTTTTCGAATATCTCTCGATTGACGAAAAATCCTTCCCTCAGGCACACAAGATGTTCGAACATCCTCAGATGACCCGTGACTACTTCGAAGCGCTGACAAACAAGTTCCGCTCGCCGCACCTGTGGCAGTTTGAAAACGACACCTGGTCCCTGCGCCACACCATCGCCGATCAATAAGGAGACCCGTCATGAGGAACGTCCGCTTGATCGCGCGCCTTGACGTCAAGATGAAGAACCTCATCAAGGGCGTGCAAATGGAGGGTTGGCGCAAGGTCGGCAACCCGGTGGAGTTTGCTGTCAAATACGCGGCAGAAGGCGCTGACGAGCTGATGTTCACAGACGTGGTGGCCAGCCTGTATGAACGCAACAGCCTGCAGGACATCGTACGGTCTGTGGCCTCTGAGACCTTCATTCCGATGACCATCGGGGGCGGTGTGCGAACGCTGGCAGATGTCAGCGAGTTGCTGTCATGCGGTGCGGACAAGATTGCGCTCAACACCGCCGCCACGCGCGATCCGGGCCTTGTCACCGAAATCTCGAACACGTTTGGGTCTCAGGCCTGCGTCATCGCGATTGAAACGATTTTCCACGAAGGCGACTGGTTGGTGATGACCGATAATGGGCGCAACCACACTGGGCGCAAGGCATTGGAATGGGCCCAGGAAGTGACGGACCGTGGCGCGGGTGAAATCATCCTGACCGCAATCCACAAGGAAGGTCTGGGCAAGGGCATGGATCTGGACCTGATCGGTCGTGTCTGTGACCTTGTCAGTGTGCCTGTTGTGGCCGGCGGCGGGCTGGGTACCACCGAACACCTGGCGCAATTGGTGGATAGTACTGCTGCCTCTGCCGTGGCTGTGGCGCAGGCGCTGCACTGGAACAAGCTAACCCTGTCCGACCTGCGTGCCACACTCAGCGCGAAAGATTGTTTCACCCGCCCGCTCGCTGCTGCCTGAGGCCGGAAGAAAAACCAAGGAGAGCCTTATGGCCACACCTGTCTGCGCCGTGATTGACTATGGGATCGGCAACGTCTTTTCGGTTCAGCGCGCCCTGGAACGCCTGGATTGCCCCGTCACCCTGACGTCTGACCCGGAAACCATTCTGGCTGCAGATCGTGTGATCCTGCCCGGTGTCGGCGCGTTTGGCCGCGCGGCGCAAAAGCTTCAGGACATGGCGCTGGATCAGGTCATTCATGACTATATCGCAACCGGAAAGCCCTTTATGGGTATTTGTGTCGGCATGCAGCTGTTGATGGACGCCGGTGAAGAATTCGGCGATCACAGCGGACTGGGTCTGATCCCGGGAACGGTGCGCAAGATCGAGGCCCACACCGAAGATGGTGCGCCCTGTCGCGTGCCGCTGATCGGCTGGACGCCAGTTGAAGAGTCCTACACAGATGCCTGGAACGGGACCCCCTTCCAGACGGAAGGCGACGGTAAGGCGTTCTATTTTGTACACAGCTTCCACGCGGAACTGGCAGATCCGAAGTATCGTATTGCTCAACATCGGCTTGGAACAGAAACGCTGACATCGGCCGTGCGCAAGGACAACGTGCTGGGTGTGCAGTTTCACCCCGAAAGATCGGCAGAGACCGGGCAGCAGTTTTTGCAGGCCTTTGTGGCATAGAGGCCAAAGCAGGTTGTCCCTTTCGGTGCAGCGTTGAGTGTGGTCACGCTAAGCCTTCGAACGGGTTGGGTATCGCGCGTGCAGACCTGATGGATTGCATGAGGTCGGCCCTCCGTCCGCGTGCCGAGCGTCCTACAGCAGCAGGCGCAGGCGCGGGCCGACCTCCTGAAAGCCGTTGTTCAGGTAGAAGTTCAGCGTGCGCGCCCAACGCGGCTGATCTGGTGCGCCGACTTCCAGCCGGGGCCAGTTGCGGTCATTTGCGACCTGCCGTGCGGCATCCAGCAGGTCCCGCGCCGCGCCTTGGGAGCGAGCATCCGGCGTGACATAAAGTTCGGAGATTTCGCCGAATTTGCCGCCCGCATAGATCGCCATGCATTCATTGAGGATCAGCACGCCGACTGTTTCAGCGTTACGTTCAGCCAGCAGTGCCACCACGCCCGGGTCTTGCAGAACCTTCGCTGTTGTGGCGGTCAGGCTGTCCAGCGGTTGCGCCTGTCCGCCGGACAGTTCGTCCAGCAACGCGTGCACCAGCCGGGCTACGGTTGGGGCATCTACAGAACGGGCGATTTTGATCGTAACGTCTGACATGGGGACATGTCTGAGACGGTTGATTGGCAGGTGCAAGCGGTTTGGCGGCGTCTGGTCAGGATGTTTTGACCAACACGCCGCAGGGCGGGATGATGTCACCGTTCCAGGTGGTCTCGGTGGCCGCGTAGTTGAATAGGAACGTGTGCCGTCCGGCCACCCGTTTGCGCAGGCCGTCTGGCATAGCCTCGATGCGTAGCCCGGTTGTTTCGGCGGCATGGGCGATCAATCGGTCCCAGAGCGTTTCGTCCGGGGCGCCTGCCAGATACCAGGTATTCCCAGCCTCGATCAGGACCGGCGCGCCGTTTTGGGTTGCGAATGTGGGGCGAGTGGTGCTGGACAGTTCTTCGATCCAGTCCTGAACCGCCCCGCCGCCCTCTACGTGGCGCGCGGCGTCGGGGGGCAGTGTTTCGACACGTTCGACGCGCGCAGGCAGGTCGGGGATCGCCGGTCGGCCTGCGACGGGGATCTGGAAGTCTTCGGTGATCGCGCCGGTGCGGGGCCCCAGAAGCGCCAGTGCCGTGCCATCTGTGAGGGAGGACAACATCGCTTCGGACGGGGTGGCCAGACCGGGGGCAAGCACCAGTGCATAGCCTTCCGGCACCGGGTCGCTCGCGCGCAGGATGTCCACGGTCAGCCCCGCCCGCCGCAGGGCGCGGTAGGCGTTGAACAGCAGGTCGAAGTAGTCAAACCCTGCACCTTGCGGCAGCGTCTGCCAGGCCCAGTCGGAGGGGTAGTCGAACAACAGCGCAACATCAGCTTGGGTCAGGTCCACCGCTCCCAGGTCATTAAGGTCTTCAATCACCTCGGCAATCTCGCCCATTGCCGGGGCAGGCCGGTCATCCGGTGTGCGCAGCCCTGCATGCATCTGTTCCTGCCCGAACGGGGCCTGACGCCAGCGGAAGTAACTGACAACCTCGGCCCCGTGGGCCACAGCCTCCATCGTCCAGAGCCGAACCATGCCGGGTAGGGGCGACGGGTTGTAGGGTGCCCAGTTTACCGGACCAGGTTGCTGTTCCATCACCCACCAACGCCCGCGCCCGACTGCACGATAAAGGTCGTGGTGAAACGCCTGCATGTCCGGGTCGCCCTGTTGCAGGAAAGCGCGTTTATGCGAGGCTGGCGCGTCCAGCCGGTCCGACAGGAACCCAATCGGGTAACTGTCCCAACTGGCAATCTCCAGATCCGCGCCCACATCGAAATGGTCAAATTCCAGCACCCGGCCCATATAATTGTGGATCAGTGGCGCATCAGTCAGAGGGCGCAGGACGTGCACTTGCGCCCGGTTGAACGCGGTCACCTGATCGGAACTGAAACGCCGGAAATCCATCTCGTGCGCCGGGTTCGGCTGGGTCACGGTGAGGTTGGGCAGATCGATCTGGTCAAATGTCTGATACTCCATCGACCAGAACACATTACCCCAAGCGGTGTTCAGCCGGTCCACCGATTGATACCACTGCGCCAGCCAGTCACGGAAGGCATGGGTGGCGGAGGGGCTGTAGCTAAGCGTGGTGTCGTGGCAGCCGTATTCGTTGTCAATCTGCCATGCCGCAACATGGGGATTGCGGCCATAGCGCTGGCCCATCAGGCGGGTGATGCGTTTGCATTCGTCGATGTAGCCTGCGTGGCTGAAGCAATAGTGGCGGCGCGATCCGAAATTGCGCGGTCGACCGTCCGCGTCATGGGCCAGCATGTCCGGATGTTTGTCCAGCATCCAGCGCGGGGGGGTGGCCGTGGGTGTGCCCAACACGACCTTCAGGCCTGCATTCCCTAACACCTCGATTGCGCGGTCCAGCCAGTCGAATTGCAAATCGCCGGGGGTAGGTTCCATCCGGCTCCATGCGAATTCACCGATCCGGACCCAACGCAAACTGGCATCCACCATGTTCTGCGCGTCTGCTGGCCACATCTCTTCCGGCCAGTGCTCAGGGTAGTAACAGACGCCCAGTTCGGGGCGGATGTGGCGGGTCATAGGATGATCCGGTGTTCAGCTTGCCCGCGTGTTTCGGTCGGGGTGACAAAGGTCATGCCGTTTGAGGGCTGTTTCTCCAGCAGGTCCGTGTCCAATCCAGTGCGGGCCGAGGTGCAGTAGAGCGTTGTCAGGTCCGGCCCGCCGAATGCGGGGCAGGAGGACTGCACAGCGTCCACCGGGAAGGCACGCAGGAACTGTCCGGCCCTGTCATAGACCGCCACCCGCGATGCGCCCCATTGCGCGACCCAATAGGTCCCATCCGCCGCGATGACCGCGCCGTCGGGGTTCAGGCCTTCGGGTTTGAAGTCGATGAAGGTTTCGGGTTCGCCCAAGGGCCAGCCGGTATCCGGATCGAGAGTCTGGCGGGAGACCTTGCCATAGGGCGTGTCGGTGAACAGGGCATAGCTGTGATCGGGCGCGAAGCAGATCGAGTTTGGTACCCAGATCGGCGCATACAACTGGCGCAGCTCGCCCTTGTAGAAGCGGTAGATGGCACCGGCGTCCCGTTCCATCCCTTTGCCCATGGTCCCGATCCACAGCCCACCCCAGGGGTCGGCGCGTCCGTCATTGGAACGGGTCACGGGGTTGTCAGCTTCCAGAGCGACAACGTGGTGTTTGTCGCCATTTGTCAGGTTGAACCGCCACAGCGTGGTTTCAGACGCGATCAGCAATGTGTCGCGGTCGATCCATCCGGCGGCAGAGACACATTCGCCGAAATCCCATTGCTCCTGTTCTCCATGTGTTTGGGACAGCATGCGCCCCTCGGGGATGTCGAACCAGAACAGCTGTTGCCGCTCGGGATGCCAGAGCGGGCCTTCGCCAAGGGTGCAGGCGCGAGCGTCGAGTACGTCCATCATCCGGCGGCCTTGTCATATGCCGCGACCAGATCGGCGGCGCGAGCGCGGACGTCATCAGCGGACATGCCAGGTTTGTAGAGGGCGGAGCCAATGCCAAACCCATCCGCGCTGGCGGCGATCCAGTCGGCGAAATTGTCCGGGCCTGCGCCGCCCACCGCGTAGACGCGGGTTTCGATCGGCAGAACGGCCCGCAATGCGGCAAGCCCTGCAGGGCCTGCCAATGAACCGGGGAAGAGTTTCAACCCGCTGGCCCCGGCTTTCAACGCGGCAAAGGCCTCGGTCGGAGTGAAGATACCCGGCCAGCTGTCCAGCCCCAGCTGGCGGGTTCGGGCGATCACCTGCGGGTCGCAATTGGGGGACACGATCAGCGTACCGCCCATGGCGGCCACGGCCTCCACCTCATCAGTGATCAGCACCGTGCCCGCGCCAATCTGCGCCTGTGTACCAAAGGCCTGCGCCATGGCGGCAATGCTCCGCAGCGGGTCGGGGGAATTCAACGGCACCTCGATCCGGGTGATGCCTTCGGCGATCAGCGCCTCGGCCACGGGCAGCGCGTCATCGGGGGGCAGCCCCCGCAGAATCGCGATCAGGGGGCGGGTCATGCGAGCTCTCCCAAATATGTGCGGGCGGCGCTGAGACCGGCCAGCGTCATGTCTTCGGCCACGGCGATACGCGCCTCGGCACCGACCAGCCGCAGGGCCTGCGCGTAGGTTTCGCACAGCGCGGGCGCGCCGATTATGGCGATCTGCTGGCCCAGCCAATAGGGGCGCGTGGCGGCCAATTCTGCGCCGATCAGCAGGCCGGACAGACGCGCGCGATAGGCCGCGGGGGCAGGTCCGTTCAACAGGTCACTGGCCCGCAGGCCAAAAAGGCGGCTGGCCAGCACCTCGGGCCGGGACAGGGTTTCGTCTACGGCTTCGGAAAAGGCGGCGGCGTCCCAGCCGTCGCCAACGCTGTGACGCAGGATGGAGTGCGTGCCCAGCAGATCGAACAGTTCGCCGGTCATGAAGGTCCGGAAACTGACCACCTCGTCCGCTGACACATGCGCCCATTTGGTATGCGTCCCCGGCAGGCAGATCACACCGTCCCAATTCGCGTTTTGCGCCAGGAACCCGGCGATCTGCGTTTCCTCACCCCGCATGACATCCGCAGGCTTGGCCTGTTTCAGCCCCGGCACCACGTAGGCGCGCAAGCGGGTGTCCGTTCCGGGAACGCGCACTGGTGCGGCGGGCAGCGGTGCGGCAGGCACGGCGGAATAGGGCGCTTCGGTCCAGCCCTGCCGCGCGCCGACCATGCCGCAGGCGAGCACGTCCACCGGGTCTGTCCCCAGCCACGGTGTCACCAGCGCCAGCAATGCAGGTTCAAACTGGTCGCGGGTCAGGCGCGACAGCCCGTCCTGAGATTCGGCGCGCGCCAGAATCGTTTCGCCCCGCATCGCCCAGACCCGCAGATGAGACGTGCCCCAGTCGACCGCGATCCATTCAGCCTTGATCGACATGTGTTACCCCGTTGTCACCACGCCACCATCCACAACCATGCACTGACCGGTCATCATGCGGCTGGCCTCGGACGCCAGAAACAGGGTCGGTCCGATCATGTCGTCGGGGGCCAGGTGTTCTTTCAGACATTGTTTTTCCAAATGCGCCTCCAGACCTTCGGGCGAGGCCCATTTGTCCAGCTGCTTTTGCGTCAGAACCCATCCGGGTGCCAGCGCATTCACGCGGATGCCACGCGGTCCCAACTCACGCGCCAGCCCGCGCGTCATCGCGGTGATCGCACCGTTGGCGGACATATACGCGGCATAGCCCGCCTGACCCATCATGTAGCTGATGGAGCTGTAATTCACGATGGCCCCGCCAGTGTCACCCATCTGCCGTGCGGCCTCCTGACAGGCAAAGAAATAGGCCTTGTAGTTGATCGCCTGCATCCAGTCCCAAAACTCAGGGGTCATTTCCTCGACCGTATGGCGCTGATCATTGGCGGCGTTGTTGATCAGGACGCGGATGGGGCCATTCGCCTCGGCCGCCTTTTGCATCGACGCCTGCAGGCCGTCGGTATCCGTGATGTCGCCCTGCAAAAACAGCGGGGCGCGCCCGTGCTTGGCGGCCATTTCGTCCACAAACGCGCTGGCATCAGAGCGCCCGATGAAGGCAACATTCGCCCCTTGCGCCAGGAACCCGTCGGTCAGCGCCGCGCCGACGCCAGACCCGCCGCCGGTGATGTAGACAGAGGCGTCCTGCAGATCAGGGAAAATAGCATGTGCGGTCATGGTGCAGGGTCCTTTGTCATGCGGCTTTGGCCGGGCCGCACCAGCCAGGCACCCAGCCTTCATGCGCGCGCAGCAAATCGTCAACCAGCGCACGGATCTGGCGCAGGTCCAGTTCGGCGGCTGTGTGAGGGTCCATCATTGCCGCGTGGTAGATATGTTCGGGTGCCTCGTCCAGCAGGGCACGCACGGTCAGTTCCTGTACGTTGATCTGGCTGCGCATCAGCGCGATCAGTTGCGGCGGGATGTCTGTCACGACCGAGGGCTGCACACCGTTTGCGTCCACCAGACAGGGCGTTTCCACCGCTGCGCCCGTGGGCAATTGCGGGATCTGGCCGGTGTTTGGCAGGTTGCCATAAGCGACATAAGGCTGATCCGTGACAATTGCGTTCATCAGGTCAGCGGCAAATTCGTGGCTTTTGGTAACGTCTATCGATGCGCTGGATTTCAGTTTTGCGGATTGGGCCTTCCAGTCGGCAATTTGTTCCTCGCATCGGGTGGGGTATTCATCCAGCGGGATGCCGAAGGCCTCGATCAGGTCATCACGGCCTTCCTTGATGAACCACGGCACATATTCGGCCAGATGTTCGCTGCTTTCAGTGCAGAACCAGCCCAGTTGGTCCATCACCTCGTAGCGGACCTTGTTCGGGCAGCGTGGCATCAGCAGTGGTGGTTTGGGAAGGGTGCCTTGCGCATGGCCCTGCCGTAGCAGTGGGTAGAGGTCGCGACCATCGTGTTCCAGCCGCAGGAAGAAGGCGACGTGGTTTACACCAGCGACCTTGTAGCGGATGTCATCCTTGGGCAGGTCGAGGTCATGCGCGATCTCTTCCACCGTGTTTTGCACGGAATGGCACAGCCCCACCTGTTTCAGCGCCGGGAAGCGTTCGGCCAGCGCCCAGGTGTTGATCGCCATCGGGTTCACATATTGCAGCAGGGTCGCGTCCGGGCAAACCGCCTGCATATCCGCCGCCACGTCCCACAGCACCGGAACCGTGCGCAGCCCGCGCATGATGCCGCCAATGCCTAGCGTGTCGCCAATGGTCTGACGCAGGCCGTGGGCCTTGGGGATTTCGAAATCGGTGATCGTGCAGGGGCGATAGCCGCCGACCTGAAAGGCGGTCACCACAAAATCCGCCCCGTCCAGCGCCGGGCGGCGGGTTGTATGGCTGCTGACCGTTGCGCCTGTGCCGGTGCCCGCGATCATGGCGCGAACCACCGCCTCGCTTTCCGCGAGGCGCGTGGCATCTATATCCATCAGTGCAAAATGCGCGTCAGCGAGCGCGGGGGTCAGTAGGCAATCGCCCACGATGTTCTGCATGAAAATCGTGGACCCTGCGCCAACAAAGGCGATTTTCGTCATTTGACGGCTCCGAGTGTCAAACCGGCGATGAAGTGCCGTTGCATCAGGAAGAACATGGCGACCGGGGGCAGGGCGGCCACGATGCTGCCCGCGCTCATCAGGTGATAGGCCGCCCGGAACTGAGCGTTGAAGCTGGTGATGCCTGCGGTTACCGGCTGGCTTTCTACGCCTTGGGTCAGCACCACCGCCCAGAAATAGTCGTTCCAGATGAACGTAAAGATCAGCACGCTAAGCGCCGCCAACGCCGGTTTCATCAGGGGCAGAACCACGTACCAGAAGATGCGCCATTCCGCGACGCCTTCGACCCGCGCGGCCTCGATCAACTCAAAGGGAAGGGCGCGGATGAAGTTGCGCATGAACAAGGTGCAGAACCCGGTCTGGAAGGCGATATGGAACAGGACCAGCCCGGTTTTCGTGTTGTAGAGCCCCATTTCCAGCGTCAGGTCGCGGACCGGCACCATGAGGATCTGGAAGGGCACAAAATTACCGGCAACAAACAGGAAGAAGATCCAGAGGTTCGCTTTGAACTTGTAAATCCCGAGCGCGAAGCCGGTCATGGAGCTGAGCGCTACCGCTCCAATTACCGTGGGGATGGTGATCAGGAAGGAATTCAACAGGTAGCGCGGCATGTCCGAGTTGAAGAAAACCTGCCCGTAATTCTTGAACCCGTCAAACCGCGACGGCCAGCCCCAGTAATTCGCGTTTGAAAAATCCGCATCCGGCTTCACGGAAAACAGTGCAACGGCCAACAGGGGCCCAAGCCACAGCAACAGAGCCAAAGGCAGCATCGCCTTGTAGGTGGTCTGCGCGGCGGCAGAGGACTTTTCGATAGGACGGGGAAACATCTTAGCGCCCCTTTTCGTCGCGATACATCGACCACAGGAAGTAGGCGATGAAACACATCATGATCAGGAACAGCACAACAGCGATGGCCGCGCCATAGCCCATACGGAACCCGTATTCGGATAGCGCGACCTCGAACATGTAGAACGCCAGCACGCGGGACGACCCGAACGGTCCACCCTCGGTCATGATAGAGATCAGGTCAAAGCTGCGCAGCGCGCCGATAATGGTCACGACAAAGGCGATGAAGGTCGCGGGGCGCAGTTGCGGCAGGATGATGAACCACAACATCCGCAGGCCTTTGGCACCGTCCAGACGCCCGGCCTCGATCTGTTCGGGGTCCACAGCATTCAGGCCCGTGAGGTAGAGGATCATGCAGTAGGCGGTTTGTGGCCATAGCCCGGCAAATATGATGCCGTAGGTCACCAGCGTCTCATCACCCAGCACATTCACGGGCTCGATACCGAAGACACCCAGGAACTCGTTGAGTAGGCCGAAAGTCGGGTCATAGAACCATGTGAAGACGAGGCCGACGACCACCTGACTGATGACAAAGGGAAAGAAAAACAGAGATTTATAAAGGCGGATGCCCCAGACGTTCTGGTTCAGAAACAGCGCGATGAACAGCCCGGCAGGGATCGCCAGAAGATACATGACCAACCAGATCAGGTTGTTTTTGAGCGAGGTGTAAAACGCGTCCCGGTCGACCCATTCCCAATACAGGTCTTCGTAGTTGCGAAGGCCCACATATTCGGCCTGACCCAACCCGTCCCATTCATAAAGCGACAGGTTGAAGGATTGGAAAATCGGAATGATCACATAGACAGCAAAGAACAACACGCCGGGGGCCAGAAACAGCCAGGGCGCGATGCGCTGCTGATTGCGGTGGAACCAGCTTTCCTGTGTGTCAGCGGCGTGGGCCATATTGTGTCCTTTGTGGCGATCGGTACGCGGGTCTTAAGTGAGCCATCTCAGCATCAGCACGAAGGTCAGCGCCATATAGGCGTACCAGCCGATTTCGCGAACCGGGAACATGCGTAGCATCTGTAGCCCTTCCGTCCCCGGCGTGAACCAACGTCCGTAGGCCTTGCGGTATTTCGGGTCGAGCCACAGCATGAGCACTTTTAGAGCGATGCCCTGTACGATCCATAGAATGACGGCGACCTGAGCGCTCATGTTCGCGTTGATCCGACGTGGGAAACCGGGCGGCGACATGCCGCCCGGCGCTGTGCTTACTTGTAAATCCGCTTCCGGGCGCGTTCGAGCTTGGCCAGGATACGGTCCAGATTGTCAGGCTTCACCATGAATTCCTGGAAACCTTCCATCGACACCTTGGCCATTTCCGCCGGAGCGTCACGGTCCCAGAACTGTGCCACGCCACCGGGTGAATTGGACGACAGCATCGCAAAGCCCTGGTTCAGGAACTTGTCGTCATCCACGCTGGAGTTCGCATTGACCGGCAACTGGCCCAGGTTCTTGCCGTTGTTGATGATCGTTTGCTCATCCGGCGAGGTCGCAAAGCGCAGGAATTCGCGTGCGGCTTCCTTGTTTTGTGCGTTTGCGGGGATGTGGAACGTATCCGTTGGCGCGTCCTCGGACAGGGCGACGTCCGGGTTGATGGTCACGAACTGGTAGAAGTCCAACTGATCATCCGTTAGTCCCGCCTCACGCAGCGGTGCCACGGCGAAGTTGCCCATCAGATAGGCCGCAGCCTCACCTTTGACCATGAACGGCAACGCTTCCTGCCAGCTGTAGGTCTGGTGGTTGTCGATGAACGCGCCCATATCCACCAGCTCTTTCCAGTTGGCAAAGGTCTGTTTCACGCGGTCATCTTCCCAGCTGACCTTGCCCGCAGCCAGATCCATGTGGAAATCAAACCCGTTTGTGCGCATGTTCAGGTAGTCAAACCAGCCACCAGCCGTCCACAGGAACTTGGTCCCGATGGTATAACAGGCGCGGCCCGACTCGACGATCTTGGCGCAGTTGGCCTTTTCTTCGTCCCATGTGGTGGGTTCGCTGAGGCCCAGTTCGTCAAAGATGTCTTTGCGATAGTATACGCCCCACTGGTAGTAGGTGTAGGCCACACCCCATTGTTTGCCGTCGATGGTCAGCGCGCCCTTGGTCGAGGCCAGACCTTCGGCAATGGCCGGTTCTGCGTAGAGGTCAGAGACGTCTTCGAACAGACCGGCCTCTACATAGGGACGCATGCGGTTGGCGGCATACCACGTGGCTACGTCGGGTGCGTTTGCGGTCAGGAAGTTGCGGATTTGCGTCTTGTACGCTTCACGGTCGATCACCGTGGTTTCGATGTTCAGGCCCGGATGCTGTTCCCCAAATCGTGCGATCATCGCTTCCATCGTCGCGCGCGGCGCGGGGTTCGAAGTATCGAGGAAAATTTTCAGGTCCCCGGTCAGGTCGGCCTTTGCCGGAACGGCTGCGGCCACGGCCAGCGCCAGCGCGGCGGCGGTCTGGCGGAAAATGGAATGCATGGTGTCCTCCCTTTGCTCCCATGTCCCAGGTTTCTGCTATTTCAGTTTCACATATTGAAACCTGGTTTTACATATTGAATACTACACATCGACTCGGCTAGGCTTGTCAACAGTCCACGACAGGAGACGTGGGCAGGGAGGGTGATGATGTCCGGCGACGGAACAGTCGGCAAAGCATGCGATGTGCTGGACCAGGTGGCTGGGTTCCAGCGCCCGGTGCGGTTTGGCGAGTTGCTGGCGGACAGCGACCTGCCCAAGGCGACACTGTACCGCCTGCTGCAAACGCTGACCAATCAGCGCATGTTGTCCTACGACACGGATCGCCAGACCTACACGCCGGGCCTGCTCCTGGTGCGGCTGGCCCACACGGCATGGACGCAAAGCTCGTTGGCCCCCGTCGCGCGTCCCTATCTGGATGCACTCAGCCGCGCGTTGGGGGAAACCGTGCACTTGGCGCAGTTGGATGGGGGACAGGTGCTGTATGTGGACAAACGCAACGCCGAACAGCCGGTGGAAATGTTTTCGCAGGCGGGCAAGGTCGGACCGGCCTATTGCACGGGTGTCGGCAAGGCCATGCTGGCCTATATGAGCGGCGATCCGTTGGATCAGGCGCTGGCAATGCAAAGCTATCACCGTTTCACTGACGGTACCCTGGCCGACGAGGCAGCATTGCGCGCTGAATTGCAGGCGATCCGCGAACGGGGCCATGCCTTTGACCGCGAGGAACATGAACGAGGGATCATCTGCGTGGCTGCGCCGGTTCTGACGGCGGGAGGGCGTGTGCTGGGCGCGGTGTCGGTGACGGGACCGACAACGCGGACTGATTTGAACTTGTTGGAAACTTGGGCGCCACAGGTGCGGGATACGGCCTCGGCCATCGCGCGCGAAGCCGAGGCGTGGCGGTTTCCGGACACAGAACCGCAAAGGGCGATGGGAACATGACGGGTGTAACGCTGAACGGCGCGATCAAGCGCTATGGGCAGACGCAGGTGATCCACGGGATCGACCTGCAGATCGAGGATGGTGAATTCTGCGTGTTTGTCGGCCCCTCGGGATGCGGCAAATCCACTTTGCTGCGGATGATCGCGGGGTTGGAGGAAACGTCGGACGGGTCCATCCATATCGGTGCGCGGGATGTCACGCATATGGACCCCGCCAAACGGGGCGTGGCGATGGTGTTTCAGACCTACGCGCTGTACCCGCATATGACCGTGGCCGACAATATGGGCTTTGGCCTGCGGATGAACGGTGTGCCGAAACCTGAGATACAGAAGAAGGTGTCAGAGGCGTCCAAGATCCTAAAGCTGGATCAATATCTGGACCGCAAGCCCGTCGCGCTGTCCGGCGGGCAACGGCAGCGTGTGGCCATTGGCCGGGCGATCGTGCGGGGGCCCGAGGTGTTCCTGTTTGACGAACCACTCTCCAATCTTGACGCGGAACTGCGGGTGGAAATGCGGGTCGAAATTGCGCGGCTGCATCAGGACATCGGCGCAACGATGATCTACGTGACCCATGATCAGGTCGAAGCGATGACCATGGCGGACAAGATCGTTGTGATGCGGGATGGCCGGATCGAAAAGGTCGTCGCGCCGTTGGAACTCTACCGCAATCCGGCCAATCGCTTTGTTGCCGGGTTCATCGGGTCACCGGCGATGAATTTCCTCGATTGCGAGGTGCGAGACGGCCAGTTGCATCACCCCGCCTTTGCCGCGCCTATCACACCGCAAGGGACAATAGACGGGCAGACGCGGGTCACCGCAGGTATCCGGCCCGAGCATATGAGTGTCGACAGGGCAGGGGACGGCGTGACCGTCGAACTGAGCGAGGCGCTGGGCGGGGTGTCTTACACCTATGTGCGGGCGTCGAACGGGGATCAGATGATTGTGGAAGAACGCGGCGACGAACGCTGTGTGTCAGGCGATCAGATTGGTCTGTCGATGCGCGAAGATCGGGTACTGCTGTTTGATCCGCAAAGTGGCGAACGTATCCAGTGACGTCGCCGAGGCCTCACCGTAGATGTTGACCCAGGAAACTCAGCCAGTTTTCATTGCAGAGTTTCGCGATCAGTCCCGCACCAAACCCGGCCTCGTTCATCGCATTTCGTAGATTGTCCAACGCGGCCGCTGACCCCAACCCATCCGGCAATGGTGCCCCGTCAAAATCGGAGCCGATGGCGACATGATCCTCGCCGGCCACTTCGATCATATGGGACAGGTTGCGGATGCAGGCATCCACCGCGCACCGCCCGGTTTGCCAGGCGGTCTCGTCCAGAAAAACGGTTGCGAAGTTCAACCCAACCACTCCGCCAGTCTGACCGACCGCGCGCAATTGGTCGTCCGTCAGATTGCGCGTGCTGCGGCAGACCTCGTAGGCGTTGGAGTGTGTGGCGACCAGGGGCAACCCCGCCTCGGCCACGTCCCAGAACCCCTTCATCGTGATATGCGACGTGTCCACGATCATGCCCAACTCGGCACAGCGCACGACCAGCCGCTTGCCCGCTTCGGTCAGGCCCGGTCCGGTATCGCCATCGCGCCCCATGCCAAAAGGCACGCCTTCGCCGAAAATCGTGGGCCGCGACCAGACTGGCCCGATGGACCGAACGCCCATGGCATAGAGCACCTCCAACTCCAGTAGTTCCTCGCCAATGGCGTCTGCCCCTTCCAGATGCAGCAGGCAGGCCAGCCTGTCCGAGGTGAACGCCCGCGCCAGATCCGCCGCGTTAGCCGCGATTGTCAGATGTCCGGCGGCCTGCAATTGCTGCGCGATCCCCAATTGGGCCACGACCGAGGCCAGTGCCCAGGGTTGCTCCAATGCAGGAGGCAGCGGGCTGTCGAACATCGCCGGATCGAAATGCGCGAAGTCAAACGGATCGCGCGTGGCCGGGGAATACAGCGCAAAGAACCCGCCGCCCATCCCGCCCGCCTTGCAGTCGGGCACGTTTACATGGCCGACGGAGCGCGCGAAATCTGTTACCGGATCGCGGCTGTTGCTCCACAATCGCGACAACGCATCATTGTGGCCGTCAAAAATGTGTGAATTCATTACTTGCCCCCGCCTGCTTCCAGCTCTGCAACCCGCGCGCGTAGTGTGGCGTTTTCCTGTTTCAGCTCCCGCATTCTGGGACCGAGCATCGCAGCAATTTCTTCTTCGGTAAACCGAGGCGTGATGTATTTCGGGCAGTTCCAGTCCATCGCGGTTATGTCGATGGTTGCTACCCGTTCGACCGGTCCTTCGCCTTTGACATGCAGTTGTTCGGCCAACGCCGGGGCCTTTTCGGCATGGATCATGCGCGCATGCCCGATCAGCTTCATCCGCGCGCGGTGGGGATAATCCATCAGGATCAGCGACACGCGATCGTCCCCGGCCATATTGCCCATGGAAATGAACTGCTTGTTGCCGGTGTAATCGGCGAATCCGATCTGCTCTGGCCCCAATACCTTCAAAAATCCGGCTGGGCCGCCGCGGTGCTGCACATATGGCCAGCCCGATGCCCCGATGCTGGCCATATAGAACGAGGTGCGGGTTTCAATGAATGCCCGCGCGTCCGCGTCCAGCGGGCCACGATGACGGGTTTTGTAGACCTGTGCGTATCTCTCGCGGGTTCCGGCGCTGGCTTGCTCGGCCTGCACGGCCTCGGTGAACAGGTGTGATCCGTAGTTGTCCATCTGACCTCCGCCATCGTTGCCCACTGAACGGAGGCTTTGCGCGCAGGGAAGTCAACCGCCGCACCCCTTTTCGTGATCCAGAGGGCGTGTGCTGACAGGTGCCAGTTGAACTTTAACCTTATGCGCGCTTAAACCAGACCACCAACACGCCGCGCACACAGGGATTGCAGAGCCATGAAAATCGACGCCCATCACCACCTCTGGGATCTTCAGGCGGTCCATTATCCCTGGCTGATGGCCACAGGGGTTGAGCGGTTCTTTGGCGATCCGACCTCGATCCAGCGGGATTATCTGTTTTCCGAATTCCGGGCAGAGGCCGCCGCCAGCGGGTTCGGTGCATCGGTGCACATTCAGGTCGGCGCGGCAGACGGCTGGGCCGAGGCGCAGTATGTGCAGGCTGTAGCGGATGCGAACCCGGACTGGTCGTTGAAACAGGTGGTGTTTTGCGATCTGACCGCGGATGACGCAGAGGCGCAGCTGGACCGCTATCAGACCTTATCCACGGTTGTGGGTGTGCGGCAATTGGTGGCCCGTGCGCCGTGGGAAGAGGTGGATGGCGGCACAGAACAACTGCTGGCGAATGATCGCTTTTCCGCACGCTTGCTGGAATTGGGTTCGCGTGGGCTCAGCTTTGATCTGCAACTGACACCCGAGGTCATGTTGCACATGGCCGAGATCCTTTATGACACGCCGGGCACACCGATCGCGTTGTGCCACATGGGGTCGCCGCACACTCAGGTTCATGGCGGTGTCGAGGGGTGGGCCGAGGCGCTGACGTCCCTGTCTCGGCTGGATCACGTGACCTGCAAGCTGTCGGGGTTGGCCATGTTCCGGCAGGGATGGACGCATCCGGATACAGCGCAGATCGTGTCGACCTGTCTGGAACAGTTTGGGGCGGATCGCTGCATGTTCGGATCAAACTTCCCGGTGGATAAAATCTATTCTGCGTATCCGGATGCTGTCGAAGCCGTGCGCGCTGCGGTGCCGGAGGCGGATCACGACGCGGTGTTTGGTGGCGTTGCGGCGAAGTTCTACGGGTTCACCTGACGCTACGCAGCCCCGGCCTCCGAGCCGGGGCCTCGGGTCGAAAAATCGTTTGAAAGCGGCTCTGCGACGCAAGCCTGACTCCAACGCGCGGAACCAAGCCCGGAGGGCGCCGCGCCATCGCCGGGCCGATCCCACGGCTCGGCGATATCGCGACCGGAAACGATACTCTCGCAGACCCAGCGCTGGCAGCGGGTAGATAAAGTGTCAGCCACTGCTGTTGGTTCGCCGAACCTCGGCCCAGCGTTGGCCCGGCTTATTTAAACTGCTTACCGTTCGGATAACGCCAAAAATGCAATTTGGCTTCAATTCCCATAGTCCGAGACCAGCGCGTGCAGGGGCGCTTCGTCCTCGTCCACATCGGAAAACCGCTTGATCGGGGCTTCAAAGACGTTGTCGGTTTTGTCGTCGTTGACGGTCGACACCTCGCCAATCACACAATCCGCCCCTTCCGCCCAGAACGCGTGCCAGTCGCCGGGCATCAGCGTGACGCTTTCGCCGGGGCTGAGCCGCAGGTGACCGCCTGCGGGCAGGGTGCGCGCGACGCCGTCGGTCAGCACCGTGACCTCCGCCGACCGGTCAATCCCGCCATCCGCGTCTGACGCGAAAAGCTCCACCACCAGGTCCCCGCCTGCCTTGTTGATGATGTCCTCGGCCTTGAGGTTGTGTCGGTGCATGGGCGATAGTTGGTTCACCCGCGAAATCATCAGTTTTTCCGCGTAAAGCATACCGCGACCGGTGCTGAGGTCCGCCAGCGTCCCGTTGCGTACGGTGAACAGGAACAGGCCCATTTCGTCGAAGCGGTCTTCGCCGTAATCCGTGATGTCCCAGCCCATGCCCCGTTCCCGGATCAGGTCGCCGTCCGGGCCCTGCACGCGTTCGGGCGGCCAGTAGGCAAACGGCGGCAGGCGTTGGCCACAAGACCGGAACAGCGCGTCACCTTCGCGCAGGATGGCATTAATGTCGGAGCGTTTCATGCGGTGTGTCCTATGTATTCAGGTCGGCGCGCCAGGGCGGGTTTGCCCCGGCGCGGGAGACGGTGATGGCGGCGGCCTTAGCGGCCAGCGTCATGGCGGCCTGCCAGTCCGTTGCCGTCAGATTCTGCAGGGTCTGTTTGTTCAGGTGCCCGTTGGCCGACAGATAGGCTAGAATGCCCGCGTTGAACGTGTCCCCGGCGCCAATCGTGTCGACGACGTTGACAGGCTCTGACGGGGTGTGCACGGTTTCGCCGCTGGCCAGCCAGGCTTCGGCCCCGTGACCACCGCGGGTGATGAAGGCAGCCGTGACACCATTTGCCAACAGCTGCTCGCGACGTGCGCCATCGTTCAGGCCAGGATACAGCCAATCGAGGTCTTCATCAGACAACTTAACAAGGTCAGCGCAGGCCAGAAGGCGTGTGATGCGATCCCGATAGGTGCGTTCGTCATCTGCGAAACCGGGGCGGATATTCGGATCCACCATGATCACGCGATCCGAGGCCAGGCGTTCAGCGAACCCGACCAAGGTGTCCGCCACAGGTGTCATGCACAGCGAGATACCGCCGAAGAAACAAGCGTTTACGGTGTCCGGTAGGTCCGGCAGGTCGCCGGGTCCAATCATCCGCCCGGCAGAGCCTTCGTCATAGAAGCTGTAGGTGGCAGAACCGTTCTGAAGGTGCACCATCGCCAATGTGGTAGGGCGCGCGCTGCGGATCAGCAGGTTGATGTCCACGCCGCTATCTTGCAGCTCGTGAACCAACCGTTCCCCCAACGCATCTTCGGACACGCCGGACACCAGCGCGACCGGAGCCCCCAATCGCCCCAATGCCACCGCCGTGTTGTACACAGCACCGCCGCAATGGGCGGCAAAGGTTGGGGTTTCATTGCCCTCAACCGGCACCATGTCGATGAGCGCTTCTCCGCAACAGATGATCATCCGGGCTCCCTCCGTCCAAGCGTGTTGCTAGAACCAATGCGCCGCTATCGCAATGGTTGGATGGGGTCCTGCAGTGAAAAATGTTTGCGCTAACGGTTTAACAGCGCCTTTTCCATCATCATGTGCACGCCCTTGTTGCCATTGACTGTCTGCGTGATGCGCAAGTCTCCGGCCAGGCTGCACAGCATATAGGCGTCTTCGCGGCTGAGGCCTGTGTGGTCCACAATCAAAGCGATCATGTCCCGGAGTGCTGTTTCCGCGCATTGATCCAGATCGGGGCCAACAGCGAGTGTGATGTAGTGGTCCGGCGTCTCCGCGCGCGGACGGTCCAATGTCATTTCATCTTGAAGGATAAACTGAAACGTACCGGTCAGGGCGGTTTCGATGGCCGTGAAATTGACTTCTCCGTCCCCTTGTGCGCCATGACCATCGCCGCAACTGAACTTCGCGCCCTCTGTGAGGATCGGCAGGTAAAGCACTGTTCCTGCAACAAGTTCCTTCAGATCCAGATTGCCGCCATGCGCGCGCGGCTGAATGGAAGAAATCCGCCCCCACACCGGCGGCGGGGCCACGCCCATGACGCCGAAAAACGGTTTCAGTGGCAGTTCCAGCCCCCAAGGCATCGTGCCTACCATCCGGTCCCGATCCAGCGGGATATGGGTTGTGCGGCTGATCGGGAAATCGTCAGGCAGCGTTCCGGCCAGTGGACGGATGATGTTCCATCCCCAATCCTGTCGCAAGGAGACGTCTATCACGCGTACTTCCAGGACCTGACCGGGTTGCGCGCCCTTGACCTCGACCGGACCGGTCAGGATGTGGCCGGGCAATTGGCGTTCGGAATGGGCGTGAATGTCGGCCAGTTCCGGGGGGATCTGAAAGCCGCCATCCGGCAGCACCTCCGGCCCGCCGGACACGGTGTCGATGACAACTTCGTCACCGCTGTCCACGGTCAGAACCGGCGCGCGGGCCGCATCAAAGAACCCCCAGGCGCACGTCCGGGCCGTGGCAGGCAGGTGATGCCGGGTCATTGCAGCCGCATCAACAGGCCAGCCATCAGCTTGCCGCGTTCAATCAGGCTGGGCAGTTGGATATGTTCGTTGAGCGTGTGCAGCCCGTCGCCCATCACGCCCAGCCCATCCAGCGTCGGAATGCCCATGGCCCCGGTGAAGTTCCCGTCAGACCCGCCGCCCGCGCTTTCCCCGCCCAGTTCGAACCCGATCTCACCCGCGATGTCCTGCGCCAGTTGGAACATGGTTTCGGTGCCTACCAGCCCCGGCGCCCAAACCGGGCGGGTGACACCGCGCGTGACTTCGAATTGCACGCCGTCGGCTTCACCGTTCAGCGCCAGCATGCGTTCAACGCCGTGATCCAGGTCTTCCTGCTTTTTGGCCATGCTCAAAGCTTCGGCATCGCAGTGTGTGGCGACGCAATTGACCCATTCGCCACCGTGGATCACGCCCACGCTGAAGGTACAATCGGGTCCTGTCATTCCCTCTATTTCCAACAGCTTGCGGGCCATTCCTGCGATGGCGGATTTGCCTTCGCCCAGCCGCGCGCCCGCATGGCTGGGTTTGCCGGTGCAGCGCAGATTGAACCGGGCGATGGCATACCGCCCCGTCGTCAGGTTACCGTTGCGGTGACAGGGCTCGGGCACCAGAACGTATTTGTTCTTGGCTGCCTCGGCCTCGATCAATTCGCGGGTGGAGGGCGTGCCGACCTCTTCATCCGGAGTAAACAGGATGGTCACCGGCAGCGGTGTTTGCAGGCCAGCGCGGGTCAATTGGCGCAACGCCTCCACACTGATGAAATTGCCGCCTTTCATGTCCTGAATGCCGGGACCGTAACAGATGTCACCGTCGCGTTTGAATGGCAGCACATCCAGCGTACCGACGGGATGCACCGTGTCCATGTGGCCCGCGATCAGGATGCCGGGCTGGCCAAAATCCGGGTGCGGCAGGCGCACGCGCAGGCTGCCACCGAATCCCATGCGGCCCGGAATGCGTTCGATCATGCCCATGCCCGCAAGGTCATAGGCGGCCACGTCCATCATACGGTTCACAGCGGCGGCGTCCCAGGTCGGGCTTTCACATTCGATCCAGGGCTTCAGCCCTGCCACCATGGTGTCGATATCAAAGGGCAGGTCCAGATAGGTCATTATCAACCCCTCACAGTGGCAGGCGGCGTTCAACCACCCGCGCCATGATCGAGGCACCCACCGGCAGAACCTCGGGGTCCAGGTAAAATCCCGGATTGTGCAGGGGCAGGGTGCCACCATGTCCAATCCGGCAATAGGCCCCCGGCACGACCTTGAGCATGTCAGCGAAATCCTCGGACCCGGTGGCGGGCTGCGCAGTGTCCGAGATGTTGTCCGCCCCTACGATGTCGGCGGCCGCCTCCAGATAGGCATCCGACAGCGCGTTGTCATTCACCAGCACGTCAAAGATGTTGCGCAAGTCCACCCGGATTTCGATTCCGAATGCCTTTTCAAACCCTTCACACAGGTCCTTCATCCGTTCTTCGGCGATGGCATAGACCTCGTCCTTGAAGTAGCGGATCGTGCCGGACAGAGTCGCGGTGTCGGGTACAATGTTATAGGCGGTACCTGCATGGAACTGCGTGACGGAGAGGACGCAGGTATCGAGCGGCGGCACGTTGCGCGACACGATGGTCTGCAATTGCGAGACCAATGCCGAGCCGATCACCAGTGGATCACGCGACGCCTGCGGCATGGCTGCGTGGCTGCCGCGGCCCTGAATGTGGATGTCAAAGAAGGCCGCACCTGCCATGGCTGTGCCCTTGCAAATGTCGACCTGACCCGGCGTGCCGTTGGGGTAGTTGTGCATGCCGTAAACTTCGTCACAGGGAAATTTGTCAAACAAGCCCTCGGCAAGCATGCCGCGCGCGCCGCCCAGACCTTCCTCGGCCGGCTGGAAGATCAACACAGCGGTGCCGTCAAAGTCGCGCGTCGCAGCCAGATGCTTGGCCGCGCCCAGCAACATCGTGGTGTGCGAATCGTGGCCACAGGCGTGCATGACACCGGGGTTTTTGGAGGAATAGGGCAGGTTGGTTTCCTCATGGATCGGCAGCGCATCCATATCGGCGCGCACACCCACCCGTCGTGACCCGTCGCCCTTGCCTTTGATCAGACCTACAACGCCGGTCTTCGCCAGTCCGGTATGCACCTCGTCCACGCCATAGGCTTTCAGCTTCTCCGCCACCACAGACGCGGTGCGGGTTTCGGTGAACCCGATTTCCGGATGCTCGTGCAGATCCTTGAAGATCGCGGTCAGTTCGTCGGAGGCGTCGGCAATGATCGGCAGCACAGGCATCGGAGTGGTCCTTCTGTTTCGGAGATGGCGTCAGTCAAACGGATTTTCGACGCGGGGCCAATAGTGTCCGTCCCGTTTTGTGTAGGGAATGTTTGCATAGTCCGGTGTGATCGCGCCGGGACCCGAAATAAAGATCACTTCAGAGGCGATGGGGCCGAACCCTGCATGGAAATGCTGCGAAGATTTGACGATCACCGCGCGCATCTGGCTCAGATCGATGCCCAGATCGGTAAAGGCAATGGGATGGAAGGCCTGTGTGCGACGGTCATTCACGACCAGATGCACGCCGTTCGTTTCCAACCAGACACCGGTGCCCATGTCCATCTGGGTGTCCCCCATGAACTGAGGCATGTTTTCCTTGATCCCGCGCACGGTCACGTTCAGGTCCAGCGGATCGCCGGACATTTCACCTACCTGGCCGCCCAGCCGCACCTGCATCTGCCCGCCGGCACCGACGTCGCGCACCATCTGGACCACCACCGGGTCCCAGAAGATGCCAATGGCCACATCGGTCATGCCACGGTCCAGCACATCGCGCAGGACAAATGTGCTGTCCGCCGGGGCCCCGCCACCTGCATTGTCAGCAAAGTCAGCCAAGACAACCGGGGTCGCGTTGGCCTCTTCCGCGCGGGTCAGGGCCTCGCCGATTCCGGGCCAATCCGGGCGGAGTTGGTCGCGCAGGTCCCACAGGCGTTCGCCAAACGCGCGCGCGGTGGCTTCCGCTTGGGCCGCGTCGCCATCGGTGATTGCCAGCATCCGTGTGCCGACACGCGGGCAGTCGCCCCAGGGGAACCCGTGGCTGAGCGACAGAGACAGGATGCCATCCGTTCCTTCCTGCGCCTGCATGTCATCCACGAACTGCCGCATGGGCGCGCGGGTGGTGTGGTACATGGTGATCATCCGGCAGTCATAGTCGCGCATGACCGGATTGATTTTGCCTTCCGCCGTGTCAGCGGCCAGCGTGAACAACTCACGCGCCCGGTCCGGGCTATCGACATGGGGGTATTCCTTGTAGCTGATGATCAGTGTCGCCGCCTCCAGCATGGCGTCGGTCAGGTGATTGTGCGGGTCAATTTCCAGCCCGATCACAGCGTCCGGTCCCAGAATGTCGCGCGCGCGGGTCAGGAAATCGCCTTCGCAGTCGTCATAACCCTCGGCAATCATCGCGCCATGCATCGACATCAGAAGGATGTCGGGTTTGGCGATACGGATGTCATTCAGGATCTCGTCCCGGTATGCCTCATAGGTCGCACGGATCGTCAGACCCGCTGGTTGGGCAAAGGCGCACAGACTTTCGACGACGTCCCATCCTTTGGCCTCTGCCATAGCGCGCCATTCATGCAGCGGGGCGGAAAACAGGTTGGCGGTCTGTGCGGTTGCCTCCCGGCTGACAAAAGCGCTTTCAAAAGCCAGTCGACCCGTAGGGATCGGTGAAAACGTGTTGGTTTCGGTCGCCAGACCGGCAATCAGAACTTTCATGGAGGCCTCGCGGGACAAGCTGTGCAATGCCCATCATTTGACGGGATTTGCGCAGAGTGAACCAGTTGTTTTTCCCGGATTTGCCAAAAGCTGGTGTTTTCGCCGACACTTGGGTCGGGCATGTGAGCAATGGGACGGGGTTTGGGCATGACAGCAACATTGAAAATGGCCACACGGCAACTGGCCGTTTGGTTGATGCTCTTGGCCGTTGCGGTGTTTGCCATCGCCACACCTGCACCTGCACAGGATGCCTCGCAAAATGCGGCTAGCGAAGAGGTCGAGGATACCGAGTTTCGTGCGCCCGTCATCGTGGATGGTGAGGTGCTGTTCGAAGTGCGCGGCTCCAGCGCGTTGCCAGCTACGGAACGCGCCGCAGAAGTGGCTGAACGGATCATCAGCATTGCAGAAAGCAGTGAAGAGACCAGTGTGTCGATCGAGGTGCGCAACAACGTGTTCGGACGCGAAATCCTGATCGACGGGCAGTCCGTATCCATCACCACCCGCGCGGATGCCGAGAACGATCAGATGGAAATCGATGTGCTGGCGTTTCTACATGCCGAGGCGATACAGGAGGCGATCATCGCTTACCGCGTTGCGCGCAGCGATCAGGCCCGGGTCAAAAGCGCCATCGCGGCCGTCGCCTGGTCGGTCGGGTTTCTGGTGCTCTCAATCTTCTTTCTCGCGCGGCGACAGGCAGTCGTGCAGGCCATCCAGCGCCTCGCAGAACGCTATTTTCTGCATGTCGAAGAAGCGACCAAATCTATCCTGCGTCGCCGCGCCTTTGCCACGCTGGTGGGCTATGCCGTACTGGTGGTGATGTGGACGATCTACCTGATCCTGTTCTACTATTACCTATCCTTCGTCTTGTTGTCCTTTGCTGAAACGCGCCCTGTGGCGGAACTGCTGCTGACCTATGTCAGCGGGCCATTGATCACGGTCTTGCAGGGCATTCTGGCCTATCTGCCCAACGTCGTGATGCTGGTGATCATCTACCTGCTGACACGCTGGACAGTGCGCGGGATGACGTTGTTTTTCGAGAACCTGGAAAACGGCGTGTTCGAAATCCCGGATTTCGAAAAGCACTGGATCGGGCCCACGGTTTTCCTATTGCGGATTGTCATCATCCTCATCGCTTTGGTGTTTGCGTATCCCTATCTGCCCGGGTCGGATTCACGTGCCTTTCAGGGGCTGACTATTTTGGCCGGGGTCATGGTTTCGCTCGGGTCAAACACGGTTGTCTCGAACATCATGGCGGGGCTGTTTGTGATTTACCGCCGCTCCACCAACGTAGGTGACCGGATCGAGATTGGGGGCAAAGTGGGCGATGTGGTCGAAATCAAACTGATGGAGACCGTGATCAAATCGGTGAAAAACGAAATGATCTCGATCCCGAACTCGCAGTTGCTGAATTCCGAGGTGGTGAACTTTACGCGCAAGGTCGATGGGCGGGGATTGCTGGTTCATACGACGGTAGGCATCGGATACGAGGAACCCCCGGCCAAGGTTGTGGCCATGCTGATCGAGGCCGCAAACCGCACGCCGGGCTTGAAAGCGCGGCCGGAACCGTTTGTTCTGTGGACCCAACTGGCAGACTACGCGATCAACTATGAAATCAACGCCTTTACGTCGCGCGGGGCGAGCCTGCCGAAAATAAAATCGGACCTGCACCAGAACATCGTCGAAGTGTTCAATGAAAACCGGACACAGATTATGACGCCGTCATACATGGCCGACCCGGAGGTGCCCAAAATCCCGGACCAGGCGTGGGATGGCACGTTGGCCCATGAAAGCGGATCGGTGCCTGACGAGGCATGAACACAGGTTTCACGTTGGCCTCAGTCGCGGGGCAAGTTAGACAGCGCGGCGTTGCAGACCCGCCGGAGCCCCTGCCGTGAGCGCCAGAAAGAAAATCGCAGACAGCGCATGGCTGAACCGGCGCGTTGAGGCGCTGGTGGCGGGCTGGGTTCGTTTTGCGCACGCGACATCGCGCTGGGAGCGGATCGGATTTGAACCGATGGATGACGTGCTGGCCAGCGGCGAACCCGTGATTGCGGTGCTGTGGCATCAGCGGCTGATGATGGCGCCTTACCTGTTTGATCCGTCGAAAGGGCCGATTTGTACGTTGACCTCGACCGGGCGGGCGGGGCGGCTGGCAGGACAGATGGTGGCGCGGTTCGGGCTGGGCACGATTGCGATGAAGTCCCATGATCGCAATCTGGCGCTGACACGCGCCGTGATGGGGCAAATGAAGGCGGGCACGTCGGTCGGGTTGGCGGCAGATGGTCCACGCGGGCCAGCGCGTTTGGCTTCCGCCGCGCCGGTCAGTTGGGCGCGGGCGAGCGGGAGGCGCGTCTTTGTACTCAGCTATTCGGCGCGTCGGGTGTGGGTACTGGGCACTTGGGATCGCATGTGGGTGCCGTTGCCGTTTACGCGCGGGGTGCTGATGTGCCGCGAATGGGGCGAGCAGGTGCCGCGCAGCGCGGATGCGCAGATGACCGAAAGTTACCGCCAAAAGCTGGAAGCGGCCCTGAATGCTGTCACCGAAGAGGCAGACCGCCAAGTGGGGCGCATTGGCTGAGAAGGACGAGCCGTTTTGTGAGCCTTTGAACCGCGCCGGTTGATTGTCGCGCGGAACTCTGGCAGGGCAATCTGCAACGCGACAGACAGGGAAAACCACGTGCAAATCCACTGGCCGGACCAATTCACGTTCATTGGCAAAACGCGCCCCGAAGGCGAGGCCGTGCCTGCCGCCCAGATTGCGGGACGAGCGGCGAATGTCGCAGATTTGCTGCGCGCGAACGGCTGTGTCCCCGGCGACCGGATCGCCATGTGGGTGTCCGAAGGGGAAAACCAGCTGGCCGCCATGTTCGGCAGCTGGCTGGCCGGTGTCAGTTTTTGTGTTCTGCCGTCCTTTGCCGGGCGCACAAACACGGAACGCTCGCAAACCCGCGTCGATGACGTGTTCAGCGTTCTGCAGCCCCGTTTGCTGTTGAAAACGGAAGGGACCGAACTGCCGGAAAACATCGCAGGGCAGGTGCCCGTCGTGGACCTGCCAGGCGTCGCTGCCGCTGTGCCAGAACTGGACCCGAACAGCCTGCATTTTCCAATGGCTGACGACGACATCGCATTTATCCAGTTCACCTCGGGCAGCACCGGGGGCGCGAAGGGGGCTGTGGTGCGCTTTGGGCAGCTTCTGGCCAATCTGACTGCCATTGCTGACCGGGTCGGCATGACGGACAAGGACAGCATGGTCAGTTGGGCGCCGCTTTATCATGACATGGGTCTGATGGCGGTTCTGCTGCCGCTCAGCCGTGGCGCGGATGTCGTGCTGATGGAAACGGATCATTTCGTGCGCCGCCCTGCCGCCTGGCTGGAGGCGATTTCGCGGCATCGCGGCACGGTGACAACGGCGCCGCCGACCTCCCTGAAACTGTTGACGCGGCGGGTGGCGAAGGATGTGGACCTGTCGTCGTGGCGCTATGCGTGGATCGGGGGAGAGATGGTGTTTCCGTCGATCCTGAAAGGGTTCGAAGAGACCTATGCGCCCATGGGGCTGGCACCGGGTGTTTTGCAACCCACCTACGGCATGGCGGAAACAGTGGTGGGCATTTCCTGCGGCGAGCCCGGAGAGGTATGGTCGGAGCAGGATGGATTTGCTTCTTGTGGACCGGTTCTGCCAGGGTTCCAGCATCGCATCGTGGACGACGAGGGCACGCCAGTTGCCCCTGGCGAACGCGGGTATCTGCATGTCAAAGGCGCTTCAGTACTGCGTGGCTACCTTGGCCTCGACCCGTTTGATCCGGAAGATTTCTTCGACACCGGCGACGTGGCCTTCGAACAGGACGGACGGCTCTATATCACGGGCCGGGTAAAGGACGTACTGAAACGCGGAGGGGAGATGTTCCCAGCCACCGTGGTCGAGGCCGTGGCCGAGGCCGCGCTGGACCTGCGCACGGGCCGGGCGGCTGCGTTTTCTCATCTGCGCCCCGATCTGGGCAAGGAAGAACTGGTGCTTCTGGTCGAAAGCCGCCAGTGGGACGATATGGATGCGCGCAAGGTGGCGGGTGCCATCGCGCAGGAGGTGGGTGTTCAGATGGACATCATCCGCCCGGCCGCCGGTGGCCGTATCCCGCGCACCTCCAGCGGAAAAATCATGCGCCAAAAAGCTGCGGCGCTTTATAAGGAAGGACAGATTTGATGAGTGACCAAACCTGGACCGTGGACCGTGTTGCGGCCATTCTGCGCGAGTTGGCCAAGGAAGATGAACTGCCCCAGCACCTGCTGACTGCAGCCATCACTGAGGCGGATACAGTCGAAACACTGGGTCTCGATTCCATCGGGGCCGTGGCACTGATCGACCGGCTGGAAACCGAGGCAGGCGTGCCCCTGCCAGATGATTTTCTGGATTTCAAGGACAGCGTGGCAGACATTGTCGCCCGTCTGTCCTGCATGAGCTGAGCGCGGAGGTCCCCATGTCTGATCCGAATTCCGGCGCCTCTCAGGAGGCAATCGAGTTTCACTATGACATGCCTGCGAACTTCTTCTCGCTTTGGCTGGGCAAGTCGATGACCTACACCGCCGCCCGGTTCATGCGAGATGACATGACATTGGACGAGGCGCAGCAAAACAAGATCGACTATCACCTGGACAGCGCCGGCGTCAGCGAAGGGCACCGGATGCTGGACATCGGCTGTGGCTGGGGCACTGTGATCAAGGCGGGCGTAGAACAGCGCGGGGCAGCATCGGCACTTGGCTTGACTTTGAGCCCGCTGCAGCAGGAATACATTGCTGGTCTGGGCAATGACGCGATCAGCGCGCGCCTGCAAAGCTATGAACATTTCGAGCCGGAGCATCAGTTTGACAGCATCACCAGCGTGGGCGCGTTCGAACATTTCGTGAAACCCGGCATGTCGACGGAAGAGCGGTTGGAAACCTATTCCGAACTGTTCCGCCGCTGTGCTGCGTGGATGACACGGGATGGACGGTTCTCGCTGCAGACCATGGCCTGGGGCGATGCGGGCGAGGTGGAGCGGAACATGAACCGCATTCACGAGATTTTCCCGGAAAGTGATTTGCCGGAAATCCACGAGGTGATCGAGGCCGCGCATCCGCATCTGGAACTGGTGTCGATGGAAAACCGGCCCGAAGACTACGAACGCACATTGGCAGCCTGGGCCAAGGGGCTGAAAGCGAACAAGGACGCAGCCACCGACATCGTCGGGTCACAGCGGTACAAGTTCTACGAAGACAGCTGCGTGGGTGGGTCCCTGCTATATCGCCGTCGCCGGTTTTACTTGTGCCGATTCGTTTTCCGCCGTCGCGGACGTTAAGCAGCTTCATGTGACGTTAAGTGGCATCATTTCTGCGTGCGATTTTCCGCGCGCGGAAAAAAATGCGACGGTGGCTGGATTTAGAATGGTTTTCAAAGTGTGGGAACACCTTGAGTTTGAGAGCTGGAAGCGCGGTTGGCTGCAAAAAGCCGTGACGGTGAATTTTGATGCTAACTAGAGGCAATAACGCCTTTTGGGAGAGTAAATTTCACTTTAAAATTGTAAATCGCTACGGTTGCCAAACCGAATGCTCAAAAGACTTTAGCGCTACCATAGTTTTATCTGTCTGAAATTTAATCAAAATTTTTAGTGATTTTGGGAAACTTGACAGAAACCTTTAAAGGCAGTCCACTGTGGATGCGGACAGACGACGAAACAGGGGGGCGATGTGGTACATTGGGTATCCATGGTATGGGCATTCGTTCTATTCATTTCAGTAGGATTTTTTTTGGGGCGCATCTTTTTGAATGCCGTGCATCACTATGAAGCACGGTCAGATACACTCAGATGATACATTGGGTTCTGCTTGTACCGATTGCGCTGGTGGGCATGGTGATTGGCTACATCATAGCTGCCCTGATTTCTTCTTCGTCGAATAGTTCACGGACGGAAAGTTCAGCACGCGGTTCCAATCCCGAGCCGACGTCAAAAGCACATGTGCATTCTTCAAA
This sequence comes from Paracoccaceae bacterium, assembly GCA_040830545.1. GTDB lineage: Bacteria > Pseudomonadota > Alphaproteobacteria > Rhodobacterales > Rhodobacteraceae > HXMU1420-2. The sequence continues at coordinate 43,020 of JBFOMB010000003.1, forward strand.
GCTGACGGATCTTTAGCCCGGTAATCCGGTTGCCCTGACGTTCAACGACCTCAAAGCGGAACCCGTGAAAGCTGAACACGAGACCGGGATCCGGGATCATCTGAGCTTCGTGGATTACGAGGCCCGCGACTGTGTTCGCCATTTCATCCGGGAGGTTCCAATCCAGCGCCCGGTTCAGGTCGCGGATCGTGGTTTGTCCTTCGACCAAATAGCTGCCATCGGGGTTGCGTTTGATCCCCAGGTCTGCGTCGATGTCAAATTCGTCGCTGATCTCACCAACGATTTCTTCAAGTATGTCTTCAAGCGTGATCAACCCCTGCAAGGAGCCGTATTCATCCACCACCAGCGCGAAGTGACTGCGCAGGCGCAGGAACTCGCGCATCTGGTCATCCAGAGTCGTGGTGTCCGGAACAAAATAGGGAGGGGTTGCAACGGCGTTGATGTCCAGTGACTTCAGCTTGGCGACATCGCCATCGGTGCCGCCGATTTGTTGTGTCACAGCGCGGAACAGGTCCTTGGCATGGACGACGCCCGTGATGTTTTCCGGGTGATTGCGAAATACGGGCAGTCGCGTGTGCGCGCTTTCAAGACATTGCTGCAGGATGTCTTCCGGGTTCGCGTCGGCGTCAATCATTTCGATGCCGGAACGGTGCAGCATGATTTCTTCCACCGCCCGGTCGCCAAGGTCCAGCGCGCCCAGGATGCGGTCGCGATCTTCCTTCTCGACCACGCCTTCGGAATGGCCCAGTTGCAGCGCACCTGCGATTTCTTCGCGCACCGCCATGATATGGCTGTCCGGGTCAATCTGCACGCCGAACAGGCGCAGAACCGAGCGCACCAGAAATCGGACGGCCGCCACGATTGGGGCGAACACTGTCACGATCAGTCCGATGGGACCGGCAACGGCCGAAGCCGCGCGTTCCGCATTTGTGATGGCGTAGGTTTTCGGCATCACTTCGGCAAAGACCAGCACCAGAACGGTCATGACAAGCGTGGCAATCGCCACGGCACTTTCCCCGAAAGTGCGGGTGAACAGCGCAGTTGCCAGTGCAGTCGCAAGGATGTTGACGAGGTTGTTGCCCAGCAGGACCGATCCGATCAGCCGTTCGCTGTCTTCGGTGATCGCCAACGCGCGCTGCGCGCCGCGCCCGCCCTTGTCAGCCTGTGCACGCAGTTTCCCGCGCGATGCTGCGGTCAAGGCTGTTTCGGACCCCGAGAAAAAGGCCGAAAGGACCAAAAGAAACATGATCGCGCCGGCCGTGATCCAGAACGCGCCGTCCAGTGTGACTGTTTGTGTGTCCATCGTGTGATGCAAAACTCCGTTGCCTCAGGTTATGGGGCGCCGGACATGGGCATTCAAGGGGATGGTGAGCAGATCGGGCCTGTAGGATAGCCCTGCGGCAACATGTTCCGTTTATGACTTGTCCGCCAGTGGGTGGTGTTCCAGCACCAGCTTGGACAGGCGTTCTTCCAGCACGTGGGTGTAGATTTCCGTCGTGCCCACATCCGCGTGGCCCAGCAGGGTCTGAATGGTGCGCAGATCCGCGCCATTGGCCAGCAGATGCGTGGCAAAGGCGTGGCGCAGCGTGTGCGGCGTGACCTTGGCCGGGCTGACCCCGGCGGTGACGGCAATTTCCTTGATCAGCAGGTAAAACCGGTGACGGGTCAGGTGTCCATCCGCACTGCGCGAAGGGAACAGGAAGCGCGAGAGCGGTTTACCTTTTGCTTTCTGCTCATCCTCGGTTGTATCCCGCATATTTAGCCATGCTTTCAGCGCTGCGCGGGCAGGCGGGGACAGCGGGACCATCCGCTCCTTGCCGCCTTTGCCGAGGACCAGCAAGACACCCGGATCACCGCGTGTCGCGGCGACGGGCAGGGACACCAACTCGCTCACGCGCATTCCTGTGGCATAAAGCAGTTCCATCAGGCAGGTGTTGCGCTGCTGGTCGGCCTCTGTACGCCCGGTTGTGTTGGCTGCCACCAGCAGGCGGTCGACCTCGTCCACGCTCAATGTTTTGGGCAGGCGTTTGTCTTTGCCGGGGCCTTTGATCTGGATCGCGGGGTTGTCCTGTCGCCAACCTTCCTCGAACGCAAAACGATAAAGCTGTTTGATCGCGGACAACCGCCGCGCGCGGGTTGAGGTGGCCAGCCCTTGCGCGTCGCAATGAACCAGGTAGGCCTCAACCGTGTCGCGCCCTGCGGTGCCGGGGGCGATACCCTTGCCATCCAGCCAGTCACAGAAGTCCCGCAGGTCCCGCCCATAGGCCAGCAGCGTGTTGTTTGCAGCCCCCAGTTCCGCGGCCTGCGCCTCCAGAAACACGCTGATCCATCCATGAGCAGAGGCCGGGCCGGTCATCTCAGCCCGGTCCCAGGATCAGCGTTTGCAGGGCCGCGCGGCGGGCTGTGTCTTCCAATCCGACGGCGCGGAAAAAGCGGAGCGCGTTGGTCAATTCGTCCCAATTGCCCGCGCGCCCGGTTTCGAAATCCGCAATCGCGCGCAGGATCGCGTCACCGAGCTGCCCACGATCCAGATCGGCCTGATAGCTGTCGGGTGCCTGGGGCGGGTTGGAAAACCCGTCGGCAATCGCCTGTTCCTGCGCGTTGGCTCCTCGCGCGGGCGGTTCACCGCGCGCCAGACCGGCCAGGAACGCGTTTTGCGCCCCGGCGGGTGCACCTGCGGCTGCGGCTTCATAATCCGGCGACAGCAGGCGCATGCGATAGGCCAGAGAGGCGACCGCTGCGTCTGTCAGTGACAATCCGGCCAACTGTTCGGCAAAGACCGTGGCAAATGGCACCTCAACCCCGGCGGTCTGCATCGCCTCCCACGCCGGGGGCAGGTACTTGGCAACCGCATCGGAATCCCCGTCGGTCAGTGCGTTGTCCAGCCGCTGGACCGCGTCCACCCGGTCCCAGACCCCGCCAGAGGCAGCACGCCGCCGGTCGGTGTAGATCCCAAGCAGGCGGTTGGGGCTGATAGCGCCACTTCGGGCCAGTCGTTCCGCTGCTTCCAACTGTGCCTTCCACCCTGCCACGTCACGCAGGTCGGCGACGGCAAAGGGGCGGGGTAGTGGTGCGGTGGGCAGTGGCTCACCGATGGATTCAAACACGCGGAAGGTCAGCGGATCAGGGTCGTTTGGTTCGGGGAGTGGCGGCGCAAGTTCGTACAGGTCCGGGTTCAGGAACCGGTCCAGTAGGAACAACTCCGCCTGCGGCATCAGGCTCAGCGCCCGCGCGGCATCCAACATCACCGCCGCGGCGCTCCAATCCCCCTTGCGCAGGGTGCAGAACATGCGCGCGGCATAGTCGTCGCTAAGGTGAGGTGCCCGGTTCAACGCGGCGCAGCTGACATGTTCGTCCCCGCTCAGCAATGTTGCATCGAACCATTTGGCGAACCGACCCGGTGTTTCCTCCGGTCCAACATTCTCGATCAATGCCTGCGCCGGTTCGACAGCACCCAGGTCAAACAGTCGTGACAAGCGGGCCAGCAAGAACACCTCTGCTGCGTCTGACCCGGCGGGTGGCAAAGATTCGGCCAGCAAGAGTGTATAGAGCAGCGTTTGCGTCGCCGGTGTCCGGGTCGCGGTCGCATGCTTCAGGTCGCGCAGCACATCGTCAAGCTCGCTGGCCTGCCACATCTCAACCGGCAGGCCGGTCACATGCGCAGGCACCAACCCCAGCGGGCGTTCCAGCGTCGCCAACGGTGTCACCGTGATTTGCGGCCCGCTACCGGTCTCTGCAACCGGCGGTTCCAGCAGAATCTGGCCGGCCCGGTCACTGGCAGGCGGGATGGTCAGCCAATCGATCACCGACAACGGTTCCTGCGCTGCTGCCGTCAGCGGCAGCGCAATCCCCAGGATGGAGGCGAAAACAGCCCGTCTATTCCGCATGCAGCGTCACCGGTTGGCGGACTTCCCCCTGGGGCGGTGCGAAATCGACCCCAAAGAGGGGCGCGGCGTAGGTATACGCGGACAGCGCCGCGAATCCCAGGATTGCGAGGAAAAGCAGGTACTTAAGTAGTCGCCCAATCACGTGTCGTCTGCCCCGATATTCTGATTTTGGCCCAGTTTATATATGGCCTTTTCGCCAAGATCACGTCATTCACATAAAGATGAGCGAAATTAGGCATGACCCGGCCACCTCCGAGGCCCCTCCGCGTTACCGGCTGAAGAAGACGGTGGCGATGGTGGGCATGATGGGGGCAGGTAAAACCGCCGTGGGCCGGGCCTTGGCCGCGCGGCTGGATGTGCCGTTTCTGGACAGTGACGCCGAGATCGAAGTCGCGGCCAACATGACAATCCCCGAAATTTTCGCACGAGATGGGGAGCCGTTTTTTCGTGACAAGGAAAGTCAGGTTATTGGCCGCCTGTTGGAGACTGAACGCTGTATCCTGTCGACGGGTGGCGGCGCGTTCTTGCGTGAGGACAACCGATCAATGATCACGAACATGGGCGTGTCTGTCTGGTTGCGCGCGGAGCTGGACGTGCTCTGGTCCCGCGTCAGGCACAAGGAAACGCGCCCCTTGCTGCGCACCGCTGATCCTCGTGCGACGCTGGGCGAAATTTACGCTGCGCGCGTGCCTTTGTATGCCAAGGCGGATCTGGCCGTGGACACGGACGGGCAGGTCAGTATCGAAAACATGGTGGACCGGGTGCTTACTGCGTTACTGACGCGCCCGGACGTATTGGAGCAAATCTGATGTCAAACGATAGCCTGAGGGAAACCGTGCGTGTTGCGCTCGGCGACCGATCTTATGACGTGCGAATCGGGCCGGGGTTGTTGGCGCAGGCAGGAACTGAAATTGCGCCACTGTTGAACCGTCCCCGGGTGGCGGTGCTGACGGATGAAACCGTGGCGGGGCTGCATCTGGAGTCGTTGCGTGCGGGACTGGCTGCGGCGGGTATTGAGATGACCGCGCTGACGCTGCCCGCCGGGGAGGCTACCAAAAGCTGGCCGCATTTTGAGCGTGCGGTCGAATGGCTGTTGGCCGAACGGATCGAACGCAACGACATTCTGGTCGCGCTGGGTGGGGGCGTGATTGGCGATCTGGCCGGGTTTGCGGCTGCGGTGTTGCGCCGTGGCATCCGGTTTGTGCAAATCCCGACTTCTCTGTTGGCGCAAGTGGATAGCTCTGTCGGGGGCAAGACCGGGATCAACGCGCCGCAGGGCAAGAACTTGATTGGCGTGTTTCATCAGCCTTCGCTGGTTCTGGCCGACACGGATGCGCTGACCAGCCTGCCTCCGCGCGCTTTTCTGGCGGGCTATGGCGAGGTGGTCAAATACGGGCTGCTGGGGGATGCGGCGTTTTTTGAATGGCTCGAACAGAACGGCCCGGCCATGGCTGGTGGAGATATGACAGCGCGAGTGAAGGCGGTTGCGCATTCGGTGCAGATGAAAGCCGACATCGTGGCGCGGGACGAGACCGAGCAGGGCGATCGCGCGCTTTTGAACCTGGGCCACACGTTCTGTCACGCGTTGGAGGCAGCGACGGGCTATTCCGACCGTTTGCTGCATGGCGAAGGCGTGGCGATTGGCTGCGGTTTGGCCTTTGCCCTGTCTGCGCGTCTGGGCCTGTGTTCGCAGGAAGACCCCAGCCGCGTGCATCAGCATCTAGTTGCTATGGGCATGAAGGACGGGTTGGCGGACATTCCGGGTGACCTGCCGGGCACTGATGTGTTGATGGACCTGATGGCGCAGGACAAGAAGGTGATTGATGGCACGCTGCGCTTTATCCTGGCGCGCGGTATCGGCGACGCGTTTGTGACAGCGGACGTGCCACCTGACGCCGTCCGCGCCGTGCTGGAAGAAGCGCGTGCGGGCTGACTGGTAGCGCTTGCGCCACGGGTCATGGGTTGCTAAGGCCGCTGAAACCCGATGAATTCTCTCGGGATCAGAAGAGGCCACCGGTGCAACCCGTCCCAAGATTGGAAATCCGCAATCTGACGCGTCATATCGACGGGCGTGATGTGGTTTCGGACGTGTCTTTGCGGATATTGCCGGGGCAGGTGACTTGTCTGCTGGGCCCTTCGGGCTGCGGCAAGTCCACGACGCTGCGCATGATCGCGGGGGTTGAGGCGCAGGACGGGGGCGAAATCTACGTCGACGGCACCCTGATCGCGGACCGGGACCGGCAAGTGCCGCCCGAACGGCGCGGCATCGGGCTGATGTTTCAGGACTTCGCCTTGTTCCCGCATCTGAGCGTTGCGGACAACGTCGCCTTTGGCCTGAGCGGGCCGAAACCCCAGCGCCGCGCGCGGGTCGAAGAGTTGCTGGGTCGGGTGGACCTATTGCGGTTCATCGATGCCTTCCCCCACCAGTTGTCCGGCGGCGAACAACAACGGGTGGCGTTGGCGCGGGCACTGGCCCCGAAACCGCGCGTGATGCTGATGGACGAACCGTTTTCCGGGCTCGACAACCGGCTTCGGGATGGCATCCGAGACGACACACTGGATTTGTTGAAGGCGGAAGAAACCGCCGTTCTGCTGGTCACGCACGAACCGGAAGAGGCGATGCGCATGGCGGACGAAATCGCATTGATGCGTGCTGGCAAGGTTGTGCAGTTCGGTGCGCCTTACAACGTCTACACGCGTCCGGCGGACAAGGCGGCGGTTGCGTTTTTCAGCGACGCCAACACTTTGCGGGCCGAAGTGAACGGGGCGCTTGCGCAGACGCCGTTCGGTCAGTTTCTGGCCCCCGGCGTGCCTGACGGGACTGAGGTTGAAATCGTGTTCCGACCCCAGCACGTGCGGCTGGATTTCGACCGCAATGGTAGTGGGCCGCGTCCAACTATGACAGATGGCGTGGCGGCGCGGGGTGTGGTGCAACGCGCGCGTCTTCTGGGGCATGAAAGTCTGGTGGAATTCCGCATGGACTTCGACGGCTCGATCCTGAAGGCAACGGTGCCCAATGTCTTTCTGCCAAAGCCGGGTAAGGTCATGTGGCTGACCATCCCACGCGACCGGTGTTTTGTGTTTCCGCGTTAGCCACGTGTTTCACTCAACCGTTTTCAGGTAATCCGCCAGCGTCCGTCCAGGTTCGTCCGCAAACAACTCGGGCAGGGCGGTCACCCCTTCGATCAGGTCGACACGAAAGACGCGGAAATCCCCGCGCAGTTCGCACCACGCGGTCAGCGTCCAAACCCGGCCCCAGTATTCCATCTGCAGGGGTCGTACGCGCCGCTCGGTCAGCGTGCCGTCAATCCGACGATACCTCAGAGCCAGTTTCTGCCGCCCTTTGATCGCCGCGCGGATCGGGGCCATGTGACCCGCACCCCGTGCGATGTCAGCAAAGGGGTAGACGGCAAACTGCCATTTGTCCGCTTCGGCCACGGTCTGTTCCGGCAGGACCGAGTCGATCTTGGCCGCCAGCGATTCAATGGCACGCTTCAGGTCCGGGTCGGTGGTTTGCGACACGATGGCCACGCCTAGGTTCAGCGCCTCCAACTCTTCGGGTGTCAGTGTCAGCGGGGGCAGAGTGATCGCCTGCACGGCCATGTAGCCTACACCACGTTCACCCTGGATCGGGACACCCGAGGCCACCAGCGTGTCCATGTCGCGATAGATCGTGCGGACCGACACTTCCAGCCGGTCCGCGATGTCCTGCGCGCGGTGCAGTTTGCCGTCGCGCAGGATCTGAATGATGTCAAACAGGCGGTCGGTGCGCCGCATGTCTCCTCCTAGTTTTGGGTCACCCGGATCGGGGCGTGCCGCATGGTGACGGTCGCCGGGTCGATCATCGACATGAACGGCTGCGCCTCGGGGCGGGCCATAATCTGTTCCGCTGCGGTCTTGGCTGCGGTCATGGAGGACCAGACGAGGTGGTCGGTCCAGAGGCCATCCGCATCTACACTCAGCACACGGGCGTGCATTGATCCGGTTTCGATCAAAAACGGCTCCATCGCTTGGGCGGCTTTGGTAAACGCATCCTGGGTGGTGCCGTCCGCCAAACGGAAGGTCACGATCTCAGCAACCGTTTCGCCTGCCCCCCGTGCGGTGTCAGCTGGGGCAAGGGGACGGGTTGTGTAGCAAAAGGTCGGTTTCATTTCGGGTCTCCAGTTAATGAACGCCCCGTGACTGGGGCGGTGAAGGAGAGATACCGGCATCCTACTGACATAAACCTGTCAGTTGAAGATCGGGCGTTGGATTTTTTGCCTCGTGACAGGGTGAAACCCGCCGTGCGCGCGTCAGCCGCCGTTCCCTTGACCGCACCGCTTGGCTACATCTGCACCCAACGCACACCGCGCGTCCGTTCGCGCGAAACCCGCAAGGAGATACACAGATGGGTATTGGCAATATCGGTCTTCCCGACCTTCTTCTGATCGCAGTGGTCGTTCTGGTCCTCTTC
>JBFOMB010000004.1:0-9680 GCA_040830545.1 Paracoccaceae bacterium
CCCGCGCGGTGGCATCCTGCGCGTGGATATCCGCCAGTTCCAGATCACACCGCTTGATACAATGCACAAGGTTCTGGATCGCGTCCGCATCGACGGTCAACATATGCATGTCGACGCTCAGGCTTTGCCCCAACTGCCCGCGCGGGTCGATCAGCCCCGACCGGCTGTCCAGCGCAAAGTTCACAGGCTGCGCGTGCAGCACGTCACGCCCTGCCCCATAGTCCGGCACGTCACAGGCCGCCAACACGCGCGCCACTTCGTTTTCGGTGACAACCTGACCTTCGAGTTCCACGCGTGCGTCCAGCCCGTAGGACCGCGGGCTGGCCCCCGAGAAACAGGCGATCACGTGATCAACCCGGATTTCCGCCATTTTCTGCGCGGCCTGTAATGCCGTGCGGATCGCGCGCTCGGTCTCCTGCATCGAGGTGATTTCGCCAAACTGCCCACCTCGCGACCGCGTGGTTGCTGCGCCAATCACGCGAAACCCGGACTGCCCCGCCAGCGAGCCTATCGAATTGTCATCGCTCAGCCGCGACGACCCGTCAAAACGCAGAACCAGACAGGCGATCTTGGACGAGCCCACATCCAGAATAGCCACCACGCCCCGTTGCATGGCCTGTTGCCGCATCTGGCGCATGGCCCTCTGTGTTTCGTAAAGCTCCGTCATCACCTGCTACCCGCCATTATTCAGCTGTCTTATCCGCCGCCATTCTTCGACCGCGTGGTTTGTCATTCTCAGCGTCGGTCGTTCACCGATACGCATGTCGATCACCGCCAGATCGCGATCCAGCAGGTCCTGTACCTGGTTCAGCGCGATTACCCGCTGCAACGCCTGAATGGGCCGGTCGGCGGGCAGCAGGATGCGCTGCTCGCGATCCAGAACAACGTCCCAGCGCCGCTCGCCCACCCGCGCCATGGCCCGCACGCGATCCGCCAAGGGGGCCGCAACCGCAAACAGCGACAGCGCCTCGCGCACATGCTGATCCGCGCCTTCGCCCACGATCAGCGGCAGATCCGACCGCGTCTTGCGGCTGGGTAGTTCGGCCACGTGCGCGCCCGTGTCGTCGAGGATCGTCACCCCTTCGTAGTTGCGCCAGACCACCACCGGGATGCGCTCCACCACCTGCACTTCCATCAAACCACCCGGACGGATGCGCACGGTTGCGTCGCGAACCGGGTCCAGCCCAACGATCACGTCGCGGATTTCCTCGAGGTTCAGATCGAAGGAACTGATGGGGAAATCGATCGGCACAACTTCGCGAATATCCTCCGAAACCGCCTGACTGGCCCCATCAATCGCCATGAGGCCCACCATGAATTCCGGCCGTTCCTGAATGCTGGACCTGACCTCGGCCACAAACAGGTTTAGCGCGTCGCGCCGTTCTTCACTCGCCAGAAACGCGCTGCTGATCGCAAAGACCAGCGCAAACGGGATGCCGACCCGCAGCCCCAGCCGAATGCCCGGCGTCAGCATCCAGCGCTGCATCCGGTAGCTCAGGCGCGAAGGCGCCGGGTCACGGGGCGTGGCGTTCACCTGTTGCACGACGCGTCCTCCACCAGCCAGCGGCACAGGGCGCCAAAACTCATGCCCACTGCCTCGGCCTGTTCGGGTGAAAGTGATGTGGGGGTCATCCCCGGCTGGGTGTTGGTTTCCAGAAGGTACAGCCCATCGGCACCACGCGTGTCATCCCAGCGGAAATCCGTGCGGCTGATGCCCTGGCAACCCAGGATGTCATGGGCCTGTTTGGCATAGTCCATGCAGCGGTCGAAAATCTCCTGCGGGACTTCGGCAGGCACCGTGTGGGTCGACCCGCCCGGTGCGTATTTCGCGTGGTAATCGTACCAGCCATCGGTGTGGATTTCAGTGACGGTCAGCGGCTTGTCGCCCAGCACCGTCACGGTCAACTCCCGCCCCGGCACATAGGTTTCGACCATCACATGCTCGGGCATGGTTTCATCCAGCATCGGCGGACCATTGGGGCTTTCATGCACGATGTAGATACCGACGCTCGACCCTTCGTTGTTCGGCTTCACCACGTAGGGCGGCGGCAGGATGTGACGCTCCGACACCTCACCCTTGCGGGCGATCACGCTTTCCGCAACCGGCATCCCGGCACGCGCAAACGCCGCCTTGCTGCGCTGTTTGTCCAATGCAAGTGCCGAGGCCAGAACGCCAGAATGCGTGTACGGAATACTCAACCACTCCAGCATACCCTGAACACAGCCGTCTTCACCCCAACGCCCATGCAAGGCATTGAACACCACGTCCGGTTTCAATTCGGCAAGTTTCTGCGCCAGATCGCGCCCGGCATCCAGCTCCATCACCGGGAACCCTTCACCACGCAGCGCCTCTGCGCATTCATGACCCGTGCTGAGAGAGACCTCTCGCTCTGCCGAGAGACCGCCCATCAAAACCGCCACAGTCGGGAGATGCCCGCCCGATTGCTCCACCACTGCCTCAACCGCTCAGGACCTTATGGTCCGTTATTCTTTAGGTTCCGGGGCTGTCATACTGCCTGCGTCAGCGCCGGTTCCGGCTTGATTATTCTTGGTCTATTTCTTGTTATCTTGTGCCGCCGGCTCACCGACGCGCATGATTTCCCATTCTAGCGTGATCCCGCTGGAATCGTAAACCTTTTTTCGCACCTCTTCGCCCAGACCTTCCAAATCTGCGGCAGTGGCGCCATCGGCATTGATCATGAAATTCGAATGCTTCTCGCTCATCTGCGCGCCGCCTTTGCGCGCGCCGCGCATACCCGCATCGTCAATCAGCTTCCACGCCTTGAGGTCATGCACATCATCCGCCCGCCCGGTCGAGGAATAGCCGGCCGGGTTGCGAAACGTTGACCCGGCAGACCGGTCGCGGGTCGGCTGGGTTGCATCCCGCTTGGCCAGCTGGGTTTCCATACGCGCGGTCAATTCGTCCGGGTCGCCCATCGGAGCCTCAAACGTCGCCTGCGTCAGAACCGCGCCCTCGGGCAGGCTCGACTGTCGGTAGCCGAAGGTCAGGTCATCCGCAGTCAGCGTCACCACCGCGCCATTGCGCAACACCGCCTGCGCGCTGACGAAATGGTCAGCGGTATAGCTGCCATAACACCCTGCATTCATCCGCACGGCCCCGCCGATGGAACCCGGAATGGTCCGCAAGAAGGTCAGGTCCAGCCCTGCCTCCGCCGCCCTGCGCGCCACATGCGCATCCAGCGCTGCCGCCCCGGCGGTCACGCGGGTGCCGTCAACGGTGATCTCGTTAAACCCCCGCCCCAACCGCACCACCACGGCCCGTAGCCCCCCGTCCCGCACGATCAGGTTCGACCCAACGCCCATGGGAAACACCGGGATGTCGGTCGGAAGATCCCGCAAAAACGCCGACAGGTCGTCCACATCCGCAGGCTGAAACACCCAATCCGCGGGCCCCCCAACCCGCAACCATGTCAAACCCGACAGGTCCCGATTGGGCGTCAGTTTACCGCGAGGTGTGGGGAGGTTCGTCATGCCGCTTGGTAATCCGGGGAGGGATGGGGCGCAAGGTGGGTTGGGGCGAACGGCACATCCTTCACATCCCAAGCAAAGGTCGCACAATCTCCCAAATGTATCGCGCGCCAGAAACCGCCGCTTCGGCTTGCGCCAATGCGGCGACAAGACCAGCGGACAATGCGCCACCAATCGCGGCGACTTTCACCAACCGGCTGCCCAAGCGATATCGTTCGTCTTTCTTTTCGGCATCCGGCAAGCCCGGATCGTTAACAACGCGCCAGTCCTCTCGCAACTGCAACGCCAATTCGGGATCGGAACGCGCCGCAACCGCCTCCACAACCGGTGCGATTTTTGAACGTTCCTCCGGCACCAATCGCTCGAACTGCAGGCGCGCGCGGGCATCTATGGTGTCTTTGGCGTCCTGATCGAAGTTGTAGATGTCGTCTGCCGTATTTTGCAGGTCAGTTTGCGTATCCATCACCAGATCATCCCGATCCGGCAGCAAACCATCCGTGACCTTGGATGAAGTATGACGAATGACCTTTTGGCAAACCTCCCACAGGCGCAGCGGGTTGTCGTGATACCGGTCCAAGTGATCTTCGAGCAAGTCCGCCTCTGGCCCAAGTGCGGAGTATTGATTGAAGTGCTGCGCCTGCCTGATACTGCGAACAACATCACCAATCCGGTCGCATGCATCCTGCAATGTTTTTGATGGCAATGCGGAGCGCGGGAACAACTGATACACACCATCAGCGTTGACGCGAATGTCTTCGGCATTTGGCGTCGCGCGGCGGGCATGCTCCAATTCGATCTCAGCAATCCGCTGCGCCACAGCACTCGGCCCGGCATCCCAAACTGCCGGTTCGATCAGGGCAATGTCGGTGAGCAACGGCAGCGGCAGCGGTTTACCGTCCAGCAGAGATTGATACCAGCGCAGCCAAAAAGCCCAGTCCGGGTTGAATTGGACCTCCGATTTGATCTGGGTCCATTCGGCATCGAATGGCGAAATTCCATCCGACCACAATGGGCGACGCCACACGCTTTCACTGTTTGTCAGCGTCAAGACGTCTGCCCCGATTTCGTCCCACAGCGGGACATTGACGAGGCCAGCCAAAGAACGTGCGTAGGTAGCACCGGCATCATTGGAGGCAGCGGCGGCACTCACTGCTGATGTAGTCGGCGTGTTGACGGATACGTGCCTCGCCGCGTCAAATGCAAAGGCTGCAGCATTCACTGATTCCGCAGCTGCAAGCGCAAAAGAGTCGCCAACCACCGTGATGGACTCGTCTGCGTCGTAGGCAGCTGCGGCAATAAGAAATTCTGTTCTGCCGCTCGACAAGACGAAAGCAATCGCTTTCTTGGCAAGTGCTGGTGAAGCTGTAGCAACCAGAGTTACCAATGAACCCCAAAGTGTCTTCAGTTCTAGCCCGGCGGTACCGGGTCCCATGGTCTGAGACCAAGACCACCACAATGGGAAAACCCTTGTTGCCGCTCGGATTGCAATGGCAACAGAAACCTCTTGTGGTTGGGTTTCCAGCCAAGCCCTCAGACTTTCCTCATCCGTAACAATCGGCAACTCATCCATGCCCGCCACGCTGCGGGAGGTTGCGAGTGACGGCAAGCCCTCGCGCCTATCCGCGCCACGCTCTCCACAGCACAGTTCCGATGGCCCCGGTGATCAACCCGGCTGAGGGTGGCAGGGCCAACAGACCCCAGTAGAGCACATAGGTCAGGCCGTCCCATCCCTTGGGGACATGTTCCACCCAGAAGAGGAAAGCTGCGTTCGCGACGAGGACGGTCAGGATCACGACACCCGTCAACACCCCGCGCCCCGGGCGGTTCAGCCGGACGCCACCCCAAACCCCGCCCAGGAACAGCAGCGTTGACCCGACGCTCAGCAAGGTTTCACTGGGGTTCAACGCCCGCAACCCGGCGCATCCAGCGCCAGAGGTAGATCACCGGCCAGCGCAGGATGCTCGCCCCCGCCAGCAGCACGATGAATCCCACCGTCGGCCCGTTTTCATAGGTCACGAACCCCAGGATCGGCACCCCCACCGCGATCAGCACATAAGCCCGGAACCAGTGGTTGTCCTTCGACGGGATCAACGCTAGCACATTGGCGACAATGGCCCAGATGCAGGCCATGAACAGGGACGCACTCACTCCGGCACCTCGGTCGGCAGGCCGCGCCATTTGCGATAGAAATAGCGCAGTGGGTTTCGGAACATGGACAGGAACGCCAACAGCGCGCCCACCCCGACCAGCCAGCCGACCTGTATCCACAACAGCACGATCAGCACCGGAGCCGCCGCCAGCAGCATCACACCCGGCACATATTGCCGCCGCATCGGCAGGAAGGCGACGATGGTCGAGGCAAAGACCCAGGCAATGGCAAAGTAGATCGTGGCGGTCATATGATGGCTCCGAGGGTGACGACCAGCGCCAAGGCCGACAGGATCAGACCCAGCGCCGGGATGGCGGGGCTGATGCGGAAATCGGCCTGAGGCACGCGGCGTTTCAGCAGGATCAGGGACAGGTTCACCAGTACGAAAACAGAGAGCAGGATGGCCGACGTCACCTCGGCCAATACCGCAACGCGCAGGGTGAGCGCGGCAAGGATGACGCAGAGGCCGATCAGGCAGGTGGCCAGCACCGGTGTGCCGAACCGGGCATGGGCGCGGTGGAACATGGCTAGTGTCGGGCTACGCGCGCCAAGGCCATAAAGCACGCGGGACGCCATGACGATCTGCGCCAACACGCCGTTCAGCGCGGCAAAGACAGCAATGGCCGACAGGAACCGCGCATCCCCGCCGCGCGCGGCCTGCCAGACAAGCGCCAGCGGGCTTTCGCTGTGCGCAAGATGGGCCATGGGCACAACGCGCACTGTCGCAAAGGCCACCAGCGCATAGATCAGCGTGGTCAGGCCCAATGATGTCAGGATCGCGATGGGCAACGTACGCGAAGGCCGCTCGACCTCTTCTGCCATGTTGACGATGTCTTCGAACCCGATAAACGCGAAGAAGGCCAGAACCGCGCCGGATGCCACACCGGACCAGACCAAGGCGGGTGGTGCGGACCATTCGGCCACCGGTTCGCCCGTCAGGCCGGCCCACACGACCAGCCCCAGACCAGCCAACTCGATCAAGGTAAAGACGGCGACCAGTGCAAGGCTCTCCAACGCACCAGCCACGGCTACGGCGATCAGGGCAAGGCCCAAGCCCAGCGTCGCGATCCAAGGCGCGATTTCCACTGTCTGGCTGAGATACCCTACCCCGCCGCGCAAAACCGCACCGGCAGACACCGTGCCCGCCGCGACAATGGCCAACCCGACAAGGATGGCGAGTGCGTTCGAATTGAGGCCGGTGCCCACATAGGCGGCCTCCCCTGCTGCTTCGGGCAGGCGGGTGGAAAACTCTGCATAGCTCAGCGCCGTGGGTGCAGCGATCAAGCCCGCGACCAGAAAAGCCAACGGAGCCCAAAGCCCCGCATTCCCGGCCACAGCCCCAACCAGAACATAGATGCCTGCCCCCACCATGACGCCAACGCCATAGGCGGTCAGCAGTCCCGGTCCGATGCGGCGTTTGAGTGACTCTGCCATGTGCACACCCCTTCTCTCTGCCCGCAAGTCTGGCAGAGAGGATGCGAAAACGCTTTGTCGCAGATCAAAAACCGCGTCCTGACGGATCGCCCCGGTCAACCAGGTGGAAGAGATCAGCGCGCTCACTCAGCCTCCTCGGTCAATCGCGTCGGCAGATTGTTGGCCCATGCGCTGATCGACCCGGCCCCCAGGCAGACCACCATGTCCCCCGGCCGCGCCTGTTCACGCACCAGCCGGACCAGATCGTCCTCGTTCAGGATCGCGCGGGCGTGGCGGTGACCGTGCCGGATCAGCCCCGCAACCAGATCATCGCGGCTGGCCCCTTCAATCGGGGTCTCGCCAGCGGCGAAGACTTCGGCAATTGCGACAACATCCGCCTCGTTGAAACAGGAACAGAAATCCTCGAACAGGCTCGACAGGCGGGAATAGCGGTGCGGTTGATGTATCGCGATCACGCGTCCCTCGGTCGCCTGCCGCGCGGCCTTGAGCACGGCGGCGATTTCCACAGGGTGATGGCCGTAGTCGTCGATGATGGTCACCCCGTCAACTTCGCCCACGCGGGTAAAGCGTCGGTTGACGCCGCCGAACTTTGCCAGTGCTTCGCGAATTTGCGCGTGAGACATGCCCAGATGCCGGGCCACGGCCACCGCAGACAGGGCATTGGAGACGTTGTGGTCCCCGGGCATGGGCAGGGTGCAGCCCTCGATCACCGCGTCCTCACCCTGCAGAACAACGTCGAAATGCGCCACGCCCGCCTTGTAGGTAAGGTTGGTCGCGCGCACGTCGGCCTGCGTGTTAAACCCGTAGGTGACAATGCGACGATCCGTGATCCGCCCGACCAGCGCCTGCACCTCGGGGTGGTCGGTGCAACAGACGGCAAGGCCATAAAACGGGATGTTGGAGACAAAATCGTAAAACCCCTGCCGTAGGTTTTCGATGGTGCCCCAATGTTCCATATGCTCAGGATCAATATTGGTGACGATGGCCACAGTCGCAGGCAGGCGGTTGAAGGTGCCGTCGCTTTCATCCGCCTCGACCACCATCCACTCGCCGTCCCCCACACGGGCGTTCGAGCCATAAGCGTGGATGATGCCACCATTCACAACGGTCGGATCCAGTTGCCCATGATCCAGCACGGCAGCAACCATGGTGGTCGTTGTCGTTTTTCCATGCGTCCCCGCCACGGCCACGTTGGACTTGAGCCGCATAAGCTCCGCCAGCATTTCGGCCCGGCGCACGACGGGCAGGCCACGATGGCGCGCCTCGTCCAGTTCGGGATTGCCGGGTTTGATGGCGGAGGAGATGACAACAACCTCTGCATGTTCCAGGTTCTCGGCCCGCTGGCCTTCGAAGATGGTCGCGCCAAGACCCGCCAGACGCTCGGTGATCTTTGACGATTTCAGGTCGGAGCCTTGAACCGTGTAGCCGTGGTTCAACAACACTTCGGCGATGCCCGACATGCCGATGCCACCAATGCCGACAAAATGGATCGGGCCGACGTCGCCAGGAAGTTTCGTGGCAGGGTTCATTTGTCGTCCTTTCCGGCCAGCCCTTCGACCAATGCGACCAGCCGGTCGGTGGCGTCGGGGGCCCCGACCTGCAACGCGGCCTGCGCCATGGTGGCGGCGGCATTGGGGTCAGTCAGTAGTGTTTCAACATGGTCGCGCAGCGCTTCGGGAGTGAAGCGCGTTTCAGGCATCAGGATGGCAGCCCCGGCCTCGACCAACCCACGCGCGTTGGCGGTCTGGTGGTCACCTGTCGCGATGGCCAGCGGCACGAGGATCGAGGGGCGGCCAATGACAGTCAGATCTGCGATGGAAGATGCACCCGCCCGCGAGATAACCACTTGGGCGGTGGCCATGCGGTCCGGCACATCCTTGAAAAAGGGTTGCACCTCGGCCCGGATACCGTGATTGGCATAGTGATCCGCGACCCGCTGCTGATCTTCTTCGCGGGCCTGTTGGCTGACATGCAGCCGCTTCGTAATCGCCTCGGGCAAGGCCGAAAGGGCCTGCGGCACGGTGTCAGAGAGGATTCGCGCGCCTTGGCTGCCTCCGATGACGAGGATGTTCAGTGTCCCATCGCCCGGCGGCGTGTAAGGCGCAGCCGCCTTCTCCAACACAGCCTTGCGCACAGGGTTGCCCACGTGCGATCCCTTGGCGCTGTCGGGCAGGTCGGTTGGCCACACACCACAGGCCACATGGGCCACGCGCGGTGCAAACAGGCGGTTCACCCGCCCCAGAACACCGTTTTGTTCGTGGAGCATTCGAGGCAAGCCCATAAGCCACGCCGCACCCAGCGCCGGGATGGTGGGATATCCGCCAAAGCCGACCACCACATCAGGGCGATCCTTGCGCATGGAGCGGCGCGCGCCCAGGACGCCAGCCAATACGCGCGGGCCGACCATCAGTTTGGCCAACACACCGCCGCGCGAAAACGTGGCGCTTTGCACCTCTTCAATTTGGGTGGAATGGGGGAACCCGCCCGTATAGCGCGCGCCGCGAGCATCCGTCGACAGCTTGACCCGCCAGCCCTTGCGCAACATCGCCTCGGCCAAGGCTTGCGCTGGAAACATGTGACCGCCTGTGCCACCTGCGGCGATCAACAG
>JBFOMB010000005.1:0-10477 GCA_040830545.1 Paracoccaceae bacterium
CCCCACCCCGCGACGGGGGGGCGCAAGGCCCAGCCCGCCCAGATACCCAGCGGAAGAAATAGCAGGCCCGCGCCCCCAACCAGCCCCCAGGCCCAGGGCCATGCCGTGACCCCGCCCACCGTCAGCAGCGGCGGGATCACCCCCCCCGCCAGCGCAATGCCCAGGCCCCCGCCCAACCCAAACAGCAAGGCAATCGCCAGCGCGTTGCGTTTCGCATCCCCGGCAAACAATTGCGTCGCCAGCGCGCCGGATGTGGCAAAGGACATCGCGCCAAACAGACCCGCCGCCACGCGCCAGACACTTTGCCACCACAGCGCCTCGTTCAAGCCGGTCACCATCAGCGACACCGCTGTGGTGATCATCCCAAACGCATAAAGCTTCGCTGCGTTCACCCGCCGGATCAGCAACAGCGTCAGGATCGCACCGGTCAGATAGCCCAGCGCATTTGCGGTGTTGAGCCACCCAGCCTGTACATAGGTCCAGCCCAGATCCTCCCGCATGGCTGGCAGGATCAGACCATAGGCAAAGCGCGCGAAACCATTGGTCACACACATGCCAAGGCACAGGCCAAAAAGGGCGAGCCAGGGGCGGTTGGTTTGGGTCGTCACCGGTGTCTGGCTCGCCTGTTGGATCAGAGCGCGGCGTAAATCGCGCGCTCGTATGCGTCGTAGGTCTTCAGCAGCGGCGGTTCAACAAAGGGCAGCGATTGGGTCATGATCACCGCTGCCACATCCGCCGCGGGGTCGATCCAGTAATGCGTGTTGCACACCCCGGCCCAGCTTTGCGTGCCCGCATGCCGCTTGCCCGGCTGGTCGGATTCGAATCGCACAAAGGCAAAGCTGTGGGTCGTGCCCTCGGGCATTTCGACCGTGTCTGTCAGCGGCGGCGCGATGGTGGACATGGTTTCAAAGAACTTGCCCTCCATCTGGTCAGACGTCATCGCAGCCACGGCATCCGCGCTCAGCACACGGTTTCCGTTCAGCTCCCCCTTGTTCAGCACCATGCGCAGGAAACTCAGGTAATCCGGCGCGGTGGAATACAGCGCATGACCCATCCCGTAGAATTCCGGCTGCGGCGGCGGGGCCAGGTCAAACGGTGCAAAATTCCCGTCTTCACCCCGAATTTTCACATCAGCCAATCGGTCGGCCAGCGCGTCAGGCTCAAACGCGGTGCTGGTCATGCCCAGCGGGTCAAAGATGTTGGCCTGACAAAACGCGTCAATGCGCTGGCCGCTCACGGCCTCCACCACTTGGCCCAGCCAGTCGGTGCTGGGCCCATAGCCCCAGCGCGCACCCGGATCAAAGGTCAACGGATAGCTCTGCAGTGCTGCCTTTTGACCGGTCAGGATGCTGGGATTGCCCGTGGCTTCCAGATATTTCGGCACATCCGGGTTCCAGAATTCATACTCCACACCCGACCGGTGCGTCGCCAGATGGCGCACGGTGGCCGTGGTCTTGGGCGCGCGCAGGATCGGTTCGTCGCCATTCCAGCCGTCCAGCACCTGCAAGTTGTTCCATTCCGGCAGGATCTCCGCGATGGGCGTGTCCATGCTCAACTTGCCCTGATCAATCAGGACCATCGCGGCGGTCGACCCGATGGCCTTGGTCATCGAAAAGATACGGAACGCCGTGTCCTCGCCCGCTGCCCGGCCATCCGCCGCCTCCCCAGCGGCCCCGGCATAGGTCACTCCAGCAGCATTCCCGGCCATGGCCACCACAAACGGTACGTCCCCAGCGGCAACCGCGTCACTCAATACGCTATCCACAGAACCCATCTTGTCCTCCTCTCTCTCTTTCGGCAGCGTAGCGGCACAGGCGCAAGGCGTCCATGATCCAAAAGGCCCAAGGCGACGCCGATCCCACAACCGGTTGGAGAGTTTGATGACAGAGATTTTTGGACAAACCGTTGACGAGGTCATCGATACTGTCGAGGCATTGCGCGCCCATGCCGGGCAGCCCTCCGAATTGGTTCAGCGGAAGGTGATCGACCGGATCGACCCCTTGGCCGAACGTTTCATCGCGGCCTCGCCCTTGTGTTTTGTGTCCACCTTGCGCCCTGAGGGCGGCGTTGATGTCACCCCGCGCGGCGACCCGCAGGGATTTGTGCACGTTCTCGACGACCGCACGCTGGCCCTGCCGGACCGTCCGGGAAACAAGCTGATGGATACGTTTGAAAACGTGATTCGCACGGGTCACATCGGCCTGATCTTTGTCATCCCCGGTCATCGCGATACCTTGCGTGTGGCAGGCCGGGCGAAGCTGGTGCGCGACGAAACACTCGGCGCGCGGCTTTCCGTCAACGACCGCCCGTCGCCGTTCGTTGTGCTGATCCATGTCGAACGCGTGCTCAGCCACTGCCCCAAGGCATTCATTCGCGGTCAGGTCTGGTCACCCGAACATTGGCCGGACCTGTCGGACGTGCCCAGCCTGGCGGAACTGGTACAGGCGCACGCAGCCCTGCCAGAGACCGTCGAGGAAATCCAAACCCACATCGACAACAGCGTGCGCGAACGCCTGTATTGACTCTTAGGTTATTCAGTCACGCAGTCTAATGAATATGCCTGCACCCGTTGGCTGCGACTTGCATCCCGCCAGCCCTGCGGCTAGCAGGGCGTGGATTGGAAACGGGGTGCGTCATGGACGATCTGAAGGCCAAATATCTGGAACAGATTTCCGGCGCGGCGGACGAAGCGGCGCTGGAAGCGATCCGCGTGGCTGCCGTGGGGAAAAAGGGTGAAGTGTCGCTCAAGATGAGCGAACTGGGGAAAATGACCCAGGAAGAGCGTCAGGTGGCAGGCCCGGCCCTGAACGCGCTGAAGGACGAACTCAACACCGCCCTGACGGCAAAGAAGGCCGCGCTGGCGGATGCCGCACTGGATGCGCGGTTGAAGGAAGAGTGGCTGGACGTCACCCTGCCGACCCGGCCCACGCGCGAAGGCACGTTGCACCCGATCAGCCAGGTCACCGAAGAAGTAACCGCGATTTTTGCGGAAATGGGTTTCTCGGTCGCCGAAGGCCCCCGGATCGACACCGACTGGTACAATTTCGACGCGTTGAACATACCCTCGCACCATCCCGCGCGGGCCGAGATGGACACGTTCTACATGCATCGGGCACCGGGCGACAATCGCTCGCCTCACGTGCTGCGCACGCATACCTCACCGGTGCAGATACGCACGATGGAAGCCATGGGCGCGCCTCTGCGCATCATCTGCCCGGGTGGTGTCTATCGCGCGGACTATGACCAGACCCACACGCCAATGTTCCACCAGGTTGAAGGTCTGGCCGTGGACCGCGACATCTCGATGGCGAACCTGAAATGGGTGCTCGAGGAATTCTTCTCCGCCTATTTCGGCACACAGGTGAAAACCCGCTTCCGCGCGTCGCACTTCCCATTCACGGAACCGTCGGCGGAGGTCGACATTCAGTGCAGCTGGCAGGATGGCACGGTCAAGGTCGGTGAAGGCGACGACTGGCTCGAGGTTCTGGGGTCCGGCATGGTGCATCCCAAGGTTCTGCAGGCCGGTGGCATTGACCCGGATGAATGGCAGGGCTTTGCCTTTGGCATGGGGATCGACCGGATCGCGATGCTGAAATACGGCGTACCGGACCTGCGCGCGTTCTTCGAAAGCGACCTGCGCTGGCTGCGGCACTATGGCTTTGCCAGCCTCGACGTCCCAACACTGCGCGGCGGGCTGAACCGCTAACCACGTCGTTGATGGACAGAACCGTGACGCAGGTTGGCGGGGCGCAGCGGTTTTCGCAGGTAGGCTGGTGGCCATAGCTGCCTCGGAGCTTTGCGATGCCGCGCATATTGATCGTTGAATCCAACACACCGGACCTCGTGGCCGCCGGGCGCGTTGCGGCGCAGCCTTTTGCAGCAACGCTTCCTCATCTGGCAGATGACATATCGTTGCAAACGGTTTCACCCTATGCCGCGTCCTTTGACGCTGCCGTTTTGAAGGACGTCGACGCCGTTGTCTTTACCGGATCGGGGGTGGACTGGTGCGTGGACGATGAACGCGCACAACCTTTGGCCGACGCAATGCGGGCCACGTTTGACGCAGGCCTGCCGGTCTGGGGATCCTGCAACGGTATGCAACTGGCTGCCGTCGTGTTGGGCGGTGGCTCTGGGGCGTCGCCAAACGGGCGGGAGGATGGCGTCGCACAACAAATCGAACTGACCGGGTTGGGGCGCAGTCATCCCATGCTCGCTGGCCGATGCGACGGGTACGGGGTGTTGTGCATCCACCGGGACGAGGTCACGGCACTCCCCGACGGGGCCGAGCTGCTGGCTAGCAACGCGCATTCCCCGGTGCAGGCCTTTGCCTATTTCAAAGACGGTGTTGATTTCTGGGGCACGCAGTATCACCCGGAATACGCTCCAATACACGTGGCAGGTGGCTTGCAATGGATGCCTGAGGCCGCAGAGATGGTGGCAGACCTGAACGCAGCTGAACACAACGCAGCGGCGGCCGCGCGACTGGGCACCAGCGTTCAGGAATTGTCGCTCCCGATCCGGTCCATCGAGCTGCGCAATTGGTTGGGTCACATCGCAAACCCGTAACACACTCCCACGGGGATGTGACGTGACACCGGGTATGGCGGGGCTAATGTCGCGTCCATGAGATATCTGATTGTTTTCTTGATGATGCTGGCTGGCACGGCGCAGGCCTGTGTCGAGGAGGTCCCCTGCGAAATCGGTGACCGGTCTTACCACATAAGCGAACCTGACGGCTGGGACGGCACCAGCCCGCTTCCGGTTCTGATGCATTTCCACGGCTGGCAGCGCACTGGCGCGCTGCCTGTGCGCCACAAACGGATCGCCGGGGCGACTGAGCGGCGCGGTGTGTTGCTGGTCGCGCCGAACGGGCTGGGCAAGACCTGGGATTTCTGGAACCCGGGATCGCCGGATTCCGACTTTGCCCGCGCGGTTCTGGAAGACGTGAAGGCGCGCTATCCGGTGGATGAATCTCGCGTCTATGTCTCGGGCTACAGCTGGGGCAGCAACATGGCCTGGCGGTTTGTCTGCGAAGACGGCGCGGACATTGCGGCGCTGCTGGCGATCTCGGGCACGCTGGATCAGGACGAATATTGCGAAACGGCCCCCCGCGAGGTGCGACAGGTCTACGGTCTGAAAGACGGCGTGCTGGATTTCCCCTACGGCCCGAATGGTGAAACCGACTACGTCGTGCAGCTGTGGCGCGACATCTATGACTGTGGTGAAAGCGAAGCCAAAGGGTCGTGGAAACAGGTGGAGATCCTGACGCTGGAACGGATCGAGTGGAACACATGCGCCAAGGGGCGCGTGTCATTGGACCTGCACCCGGGCGGGCATTTCATCCCCCATGGCTGGATCGCGCGCCAACTGGACGAATTGCTGGGGCTGACGCCAAGCTATCCGTAGAAACGGGCCGCCCCCAACCACGATCCCGCAGCCCCGGACCTGATCCGGGGCCTCTAACGCAAGTGATCCGAGGCCCCGGCTCAAGGCCGGGGCAGCGGCGGTGTGTGGTTGAAACGTTCGTCCTCTCTTGCAGGCCAAGTCTTCTGCAGGCTTTGATACATCAATCCCAAAAGACCGGAGCTCACCATGCCCAATACATTTTGCAACAGCTTCGGCCTCTCTATCCCCATCGTTCAGGCCCCCATGGGCGGCGCGACACCGCCTGAACTTGTGGCCGCCGTGTCGAACGCCGGTGGCCTCGGTCTGGCCCCGCTTTGGACCCACTCCCCTGACGGCTTGCGCGATTTCGTCCGGCAAGTGAAAACGTTGACGGACAGACCGTTTGGGGTGAACCTCAACATGGACTTCCCGAACGCAGAACAGCTGGACGTCTGTCTGGAAGAAGGCGTGCCGGTCATCTCCATCTTCTGGCAGATGTCCGAAACCTTCATCCGCCGGGCAAAGGCTGGTGGCGCACAGGTCATCTTCTCTGCCTGGGACGCCGCCAGCGCGGTGGAGGCTGTCAGTTACGGTGCGGACGCAATCTGTGCCCAGGGGTGGGAGGCCGGTGGCCATGTGCGCGGCGACGTGTCGACCATGGCGCTGGTGCCTGCCGTCGTGGACGCTGTTGGCGACGTTCCGGTCATCGCGGCGGGCGGGATCGCGGATGGGCGTGGGTTGGCTGCGGCTATGGCGTTGGGTGCACAGGCGGCATGGATCGGCACGCGGTTTCTGGCAGCGGAAGAGGCAGATATTCACCCCGACTACGTCGCCCGGCTGATTGCAGCCAACGAAACCTCCACCGGGCACTATGCCGATCTGTTCGACGTGACCTGGCCCGACGCCCCGCACCGCGTCCTGCAAAACAGCACGACCCGCGCGTGGGAGGTCGCCGGACGTCCTCCGACGGGGCAACGCCCCGGAGAAGGCGAGGTTATCCTGCGGTCGCCTCAAGGGAGCGACGTCGTCCGTTACCAATCCAGCACCCCGAAACCGGATATGGAGGGATCAGTCGAAGCGTCCTCGATGTGGGCGGGGCAGGGGTTGGCGCAGGTGCGCAAAGTGCAACCCGCGGCCGAGATCGTTCAAGAGATCGCAGAAGAGGCGCGCAGGATCATCCCGTTCTGAACGCGTCCCAACCGACCATCCGGCAACAGCCCCACCAGAATAGCCCCCCGTCGGCCTCAATCCCTGCGGTCGGCGCTTGAACCCCCGCCCATTCTTTGCCATTGCCTGCCGGGACGTCTGATCACCCCCGGGGGTTCCCATGAAATTCACATTGTCCTGGCTGAAAGAGCACCTCAAAACCGAGGCGAGCCTTGATGACATCCTCTACGCCCTGACCGATCTGGGTCTGGAAGTGGAAGAGGTCAGCAACCCGGCGGACCGCCTGTCGGCCTTTACGCTGGGATATGTGGAACATGCGGAAAAGCACCCGGATGCGGACAAGCTGCGAGTGTGCCGCGTGCAGACGGACGAGGGCGTGCAGCAAATCGTCTGCGGTGCCCCGAACGCGCGTGAAGGCATCACCGTCGTGATCGCCAAGCCGGGCGTTTACGTTCCGGGCATCGATACAACGATCAAGGTCGGCAACATCCGCGGCGTCGAAAGCCACGGCATGATGTGTTCCGAACGTGAAATGGAACTCAGCGACGAACATGACGGCATCATCGAACTGCCCTCGGGTGAAGTGGGCGAACGATTCACCGACTGGCTGGCGGAAAATGACCCGGCCAAGGTCGATACCGTGATCGAAATCGCCATCACGCCAAACCGCCCCGATGCGCTGGGGGTGTACGGCATTGCCCGCGATCTGGCGGCGCGCGGACTGGGCGAGTTGAAGGAACAGGCCCCCATGGCCGTTGCTGGGCAGTTTCCCTGCCCCGTGCCGGTTACAATTGACGACGACACGTTGGACGGCTGCCCGCTGTTTACCGGACGCGTGATCCGGGGCGTTGAAAACGGACCCAGCCCGCAATGGCTGCAGGACCGGCTGAAGGCGATTGGCCTGCGCCCGATTTCCAAGCTCGTGGATGTCACGAACTTCTTCACCTACGACCAGAACCGCCCGCTGCACGTGTTCGACGTGGACAAGATGCAGGGCGGCCTGCGGGTGCATCGCGCGCAGGGTGGCGAAACGATTACTGCGCTGGATGACAAGGACTACACCTTCGAACCCGGCATGATGGTGATTTCGGACGAAAACGGCCCCGAAAGCATCGGCGGTGTCATGGGCGGCGCGGAAACCGGCTGTACCGACGAAACCACCACCGTGTTTCTGGAAAGCGCGTTCTGGGACAATGTCCAGATCGCCCTGACCGGGCGCGCGTTGAAGATCACTTCGGACGCGCGCTATCGCTTTGAGCGCGGCGTCGATCCGGAATATTCCCTGCCGGGTTTGGAGGCTGCAACGCAGATGATCCTGGACCTCTGCGGCGGGGAACCGTCCGAGGTTGTGATGGCCGGTGCCGTGCCCGATCATTCCCGCAGCTACACGCTGAAACCCGAACGGGTACAAAGCCTTGTCGGTATGGAAATCCCCGAGGCCGAGCAGCGCCAGACCCTGACCCGTCTGGGCTTCCGTCTGGAAGGCGCGCAGGCCCATGTGCCCAGCTGGCGACCCGACGTGCAGGGCGAAGCCGATCTCGTGGAAGAGGTTGCGCGTGTCGCGTCGCTGACCGGGCTCAAGGGCCGCCCCCTGCCGCGCCTCAGCGAAGGTGTGCCCGCACCCGTCATGACCCCGATGCAGCGGCGCGAGCAAATCGCGCGGCGCACCTGCGCAGCGCTCGGCTACAACGAATGCGTCAGCTATTCCTTCATCGACAAGGCGTCAGCGGAACTGTTCGGCGGCGGCGAAGACGCCACCATGCTGGAAAACCCGATTTCCTCGGAAATGAGCCATATGCGCCCAGCATTGCTGCCCGGTCTGTTGCAGGCCGCAGCCCGAAATCAGGCGCGCGGTTTCATGGATCTGGCGCTGTTCGAGGTCGGGCCAGCCTTCCACGGCGGGGAACCTGGCGAGCAGCACAACCTAGTGACCGGTCTGCTGATCGGCCGTACCGGCCCCAAGGACGTGCATGGCGCATCCCGGCCCGTGGATGTCTATGACGTCAAGGCGGATGCCGAGGCGGTGCTGGCGGCGATGGGCGCACCGGCCAAAGTGCAGGTGCTGCGTGGCGCGCGCGAATGGTGGCACCCTGGTCGGCATGGCAAGATCTGCCTTGGCCCGAAAAAGGTGCTGGGCATCTTTGGAGAGCTTCACCCCAAGGTCCTGACCGCCATGGATGTCAAAGGCCCTGCCATGGCCTTCACCCTCTGGCCCGAGGAAATTCCGCTGCCCCGCAAATCCGGAGCCACCCGCAGCGCGCTGGAACTACGCGACCTGCAGGCGGTTGAACGCGACTTCGCCTTTGTCGTGGACGCGGATGTAGAGGCGCTGACGCTGGTCAATGCGGCGGCAGGCGCGGACAAGGCGCTGATCCGCGACGTGCGCGTGTTTGATGAATTCATCGGCGGCGCGCTGGGTGAGGGCAAAAAGTCGCTGGCGGTCACCGTCCGGCTGGAACCCACCGCCAAAACGCTGACGGACGAGGATATCGACGCAGTGGGCGCAAAGGTGATCGCAAAGGTCACCAAGGCCACCGGCGGCGTCCTGCGCGGCTGAAACGCCCCGCTGCCAAACCACGCACCGCAGTCCCGGACCTGATCCAGGACCTCTTGCCTCAAAACCGCCCCGGATTCTCTCCGGGGCGCGTCATGTTGCGAAATCGACACAGCTGCCGCGCCTCACCCCTTGGGGCTTGAGCCGACTCGGCCCCCGCCTGTAAGCAGCAGCCCTGCAATCTAAACTATAGCGTGTTGCACTTAATCAGATTCAAGACCTCTTGCGGTCGATCGAGGCAGCGTTCGCGAAAACGGACGCGTTCGATTGACCGGATGAGGGCAAGTTTGTGCAACGCGCTCCAAATACAACCAAGGGGTCGCACACATGCCCGACTTACCCGGCGGATCAAGACACCGCACACCTTCCACGTTCTGATTGCCCGCGTCTGACCTCGCGGGCGTTTCGACCTGCGAGACAGACTGATGTTCCAAAAAGCTCTGACCGCTGTCCGGCATCGCCTGCCGGACGAGCTGGCATTTCACTACTATCCCGACCGCCAGTCCGCGTGGCTGATGGCGCAGCTGTGGCATGAAGACCGGGCCAAGGTTGGTGCCCTGCGCCAGACCCGCGTTGGCAAACTGCTGGACCGCCCGCTGCTGAAACCGCTGGTTGCCCGCTGCGGTGGGACCCTGCGACGTCACGACGTGATGGCGCTGGCCCATGCGGATCAGTTCGGCGCGTTCGATGACCTGACCCACGCGGGTGAGGCCGTGCTGGAAGCGTGCTGGTCCGAAACATGGCTCGACTTCGGGCTGACCTTCACCCAGTGGGGCGCGGGCAAAGACTGGCAATACGCCCAGATCTCCCGCGAAGGGGGCAGCCTGGTGATCCAGCTGGGGTTTCCGACCGACCATGCGCAACTGATGGGGCGTTACCTGCCGGTTGATGCGCGGGAGAAGTTCGAAGAGGACTACCACCCGATCCGCACCGAAGGCCGTCCGACGCTCGCCTGGGCGCGTGTCGACATGGACCTGGAACGCGGCGAGGCGCTGATCGAAGAGGTGCAGTGCGACTGGCTGCGGCTGGTGAAGGACGAGGTCGACTGGCTGGCCCAATCCGAACCGCAAAGCCGCGACACCCGTGCGCATCAGTCCTATCAGCGGGCCCTGTTCGCGCGGTACGCCAAGATCTGGCCGCAGGCGATGATGCTGAGCACGCTGGCGGTTCTGGTCGAACAGCTGGGTATGCGCCGCATCTGGATGCACCAGCCCACAACGGGTGCAGCGCTGAAGGGGATCGGCGGGGGGTTACCCCCCGTGTCCGCCCTTTTCCAAAAGCCCAAAAAGCTTTTCTTTTTGGTGGGGCGGCGCATCCCCCGCCCGTCTGCACCCCCGCCCCCGGCCCCGCCCCCCCCGGTTTCTCCGCGGG
>JBFOMB010000006.1:0-46494 GCA_040830545.1 Paracoccaceae bacterium
CATCCACTGTGTCTGGGTGCGGCGGGTCTGTCACCCAAGGCGGACACGCATCTGATGCCTCTGGTGCAGCAATCGGACCTGATCCTGGCGATTGGCTATGACCCGATTGAAATGCGCACCGGCTGGCGTAATCCGTGGGATCCGTCCAAGCAGAACGTGATCGACATCGCGTCCTGTCCGAACACCCACTACATGCACCATGCGACGTTGGAGATTGTGGCTGACACCGGCGCGACGCTGGAAGCGATGGCCAAAGGCATCGCCGCCCGCCCGACCTGGCCGGGTGGGGAGCCGCAAGCAACCAAGGATGCGCTGACTGCCGCCTTCCCGGTGGACGAAGACTGGGGACCATCCGCGATCATTGCTGAAACACGCGATGTGATGCCCGAGGGTACGCTGGCCTCGGTCGATAGCGGGGCGCACCGGATTCTGCTGTCGCAAATCTGGGACTGCGACGAACCGCGTGGGCTGATCCAGTCCACGGCGCTGTGCACGATGGGTTGCGCCATGCCGATGGCGATTGGCCTGAAACTGGCCCGGCCCGACCGGCCCGTGGTCGGGTTCATGGGGGATGCGGGCATGTTGATGGTGGCAGGCGACCTCAGCACGGCGGCGGAACTGGGCGTTGCGCCGATCTTTGTTGTCTTCGTCGATGCCAGCCTGGCCCTGATCGAATTGAAACAGCGCCAGCGGCAGATGCCCAATGCGGGCGTGGACTTTGGGCGTCACGACTTTGCCGCACTGGGTCGGGCGCTGGGCGGAAACGGTGTCGCGGTCCGGTCGCGTGCGGAACTGCGTGCCGCTTTGACAGACGCGATGGAAGCCGACTGCTTTACCGTAATTGCCGCCGAGATCGACAGGGAGAGCTACAATGGCCGGTTCTGAAACCGCTTCGGGGCCGTTGGCCGGGGTCAAGGTGCTGGACCTCAGCCGTATTCTGGCCGGACCGACCTGCACGCAATTGTTGGGCGATCTGGGCGCAACGGTGATCAAGGTCGAAAACCCCGCATCGGGCGGTGATGACACGCGCCAATGGGGGCCGCCCTATGTCCCGCAGGCAGATGACTCTCATTCGGACCTGTCCGCCTATTTCATGTCTGCCAATCGCAACAAACGGTCGGTGGCCTTGGACATCTCCACCCCCAAAGGGCAGGCGGAAATCCGGCGCATCGCGGCGCACGCTGACATCCTGATCGAGAATTTCAAACCCGGTGGCCTGGCCAAATACGGTCTGGACTATGACAGCCTGTCCAAGGACCTGCCGGGGCTCGTCTATTGCTCGATCTCTGGCTACGGGCAAACCGGGCCAAACCGGACGAAACCCGGGTATGACCTGATGGCACAGGGGTACGGTGGGATCATGTCACTGACCGGCGATCCCGAAGGTGCGCCGATGAAGGTGGGGGTGGGCATCGCGGATGTGATGTGCGGGATGTACGCGACGGTTGGCATCCTTTCGGCGTTGCGCCACCGGGACCAGACCGGGCAGGGCCAACAGATCGACATCGCGCTGGTGGACGCGCAGATCGCGTGGCTGATCAATGAGGGCGTGAATTATCTGGCGTCTGGTCAGGTTCCGCAAAGGCGTGGGAACGGCCACCCCAACATCGTGCCGTATGACGTCTACGAAACCTCGGACAGCCACATCATTCTGGCGGTCGGCAATGACAGCCAGTTCCGCCGCTTCGCCATCTTTCTGGGGCTGGGCGATCTGCCGGATGATCCGCGATTTGCCACGAACCCTGCACGGCTGGAACATCGCGATGCGCTCAATGCGATACTGCGGCCCGCGATTGCAGGGCACACGATGCGGCACATGATCGACGGGTTGGAAGGTGTTAAAGTTCCTGTTGGCCCGGTGCATGACCTACAACAGGTGTTTGACACGGATCAGGTCGCCGCGCGCGAGATGCAGATTTCCATGACCTCGGATCATGGCGAGGTCGGATTGATCGGGAATCCGCTGAATTTTTCTGCGACTCCGGTAAGCTACCGGATCGCGCCTCGGTCATGTGGCGCGGACACGGACGCCGTGTTGGGTGTGGATGATCCATTCGAAAACATCTGAGCGTGGAAAACTGAAACATTTGCTGAAACATGCAGCGGCATCCTGCCGTAAACCCGCGTGTTTCAGCGATTCCCCGCACACAGCCGCTCACCTCTTCGTTAGTGGTATTATTCCGGTTAGGTCGGTGGATTACAGTCTGCTAAGCGCACAGCAAGCGTGTTTGAAATGCGATTGGACCGGTTCATGCAGACAGACATTTTCGGGCAGAACACCAGCCTGACCTCTTCGGCCACTTTGACCGAATGGAACAAAACGATGCTGGGGTTTCTGGCCCACGCGGCGATCACGCCGCAGCATCTGGCAAACGTGTTGCGCGATGCGCCCGAATTTGCCCACGCCCATGCGGTGAAGGGGTTGTTCTACCTGCTATTGGGGCGGCGTGAACTGATCGATACGGCAGCCGAGGCGCTGCGTGATGCCAAGGCCGCGTTGACCCAAGGGACGGCCACAGCGCGGGAACGACTGTATGTCGATGCGCTGGACGTGTGGATGGGGGGCTTCCCCAGCCAGTCGGTGCAGCACCTGGAAGCGGTCTTGCGGGATCACCCCGATGACACGCTGGCGATGAAGCTGAGCCAGGCGATCCGTTTCGTGCTGGGTGACGCGGACGGCATGCGCCGCTCGGTCGAGCGTGTGATGTCTGCCTATGCCCCCGATCATGCCGGGCGCGGATACCTGCTGGGCTGCCACGCATTTGCGCTGGAAGAAACCGGCGACTACGACAAGGCCGGGATCGCCGGGCGTCAGGCGCTGTGGATGGCGCCGGATGATGCGTGGGGACTACACGCGGTGGCGCATGTGCATGACATGACCTGCAACGCGCGGGCCGGGCTGGGCTGGCTGGCGGGTCGCGAGGCCGCATGGGCCCATTGCAACAATTTCCGCTATCACGTCTGGTGGCACAAGGCCCTGATGCATCTGGACCTGGGCGAGGTTGATGCGGTCATGGCGCTGTATGATACCGAGATCCGCAAGGACAAGACGGACGATTATCGCGACATTTCAAACGCGACTTCGCTGTTGGTGCGGTTGGAACTGGACGGCGTGGACGTTGGCAACCGCTGGGAAGAGCTGGCGGATTTCAGCGCCAACCGGACCGAGGACGGCTGCGCGATCTTTGCTGACCTGCACTACTTGTTGGCACTGAGTGCGGATGGGCGCGAGGCCGCGACCGCCCAGATGCTGCGCCGCATCCATCAGGACGCCAAAAGGCGCACGGATGACGCCGGTATCCGCATGGGCGCGCCGGGCACGTCCGCAGCGGACGGGTTGGCCGCGTTTGGCGAAGGCCGCTATGGCGCGGCGTTCCAATCGCTGAGTGCGGCGCGGCAGTCCATGCAGTTGGCCGGAGGCAGCCACGCGCAGCGCGATGTCTTCGAACGTATCACGATAGACGCGGGAATCCGCGCAGGGCAGCTTGACGCCGTGGAGCGCATCCTAGATGACCGCCAAGCCCGCCGGGCCGGGCGCGAAGACGGATATGCCGAAGCGCGGCGCAGCCTGATTGCGACCGGGCGCGGGATTCCGGATCCGCACAGCATGCCCGCCCAGTAACTGCAAACGGACGTTCTGCGCATATGGCCACTGTTTCGCCCACCTCTGCATTTGCCCCGTCGGCGGCACCCGCCCAGGCCGCCCCGGCGGCCAAGGCCGCCCGCGACCCCCGGCTGGATTTCTATCGCGGCATCGCGATGTTCATCATCCTGATTGCGCATATCCCGCGCAACTTCTGGGGCGGATGGATTCCGGCGCGGTTCGGGTTTTCGGATGCAACCGAGATTTTTGTGTTCTGCTCTGGCATGGCCTCGGCCATTGCGTTTGGTGGGGCGTATGCGCGGCGCGGCTGGCTGATGGGCACGTCCCGCGTGGTGTTTCGCATCTGGCAGGTTTACTGGGCGCATATCTGCCTGTTCTTCTTTACCGCCATGCTGATGGCGGCGCTGGACACATATGGGGCGTTTGACAAGAGCTACATCAACTCGCTGAACCTGAAGCGGTTCTTCGAAGATACGCCGACCCAGATCGTTGGCCTGTTCACGCTGACCTATGTGCCGAACTATTTCGACATCCTGCCGATGTATATGGTCGCGCTGGCGCTGATGCCGCTGTTCATGGCGTTGTCCGGAGTGGGGTTCTGGGCTGTGGCCGTCACCAGCATCGCCATCTGGCTGGGCGCGCAGGCGCAAATCCTGCAACTGCCTGCGGAGCCATGGTCAGAGCGCGAGTGGTACTTCAACCCGTTTGGCTGGCAGCTGCTGTTCTTCACCGGTTTTGCCTTCATGAAAGGCTGGTTGCCGCAACCGCCGGTGTCGAAGACATTGATGTGGATCTGTATCGCGTTCCTTGTCCTGACCATGCCCATCGGGTCGTGGAAGGTGTTCACGTGGATCAACAATGGTCTGCCGGAGCTGGGTGCTGACATTCGTCCTGCATGGACTGCGATCCGTGTTTTCCAGGAAGAGGCGAGCTTCAACCTGCGGGGCAAAACCGATTTCGGCATCCTGCGCTACCTGCACTTCCTGTCGCTGGCATACCTGGCGTGGCTGGTTGCCGGTGAAGGTGGCAAGCGGCTGGTGGCCTCGGGCACGGGAGCGTTGGCGCAGGTGTGGGAAGTGCTGCTGACGCTGATCACCAAGGTCGGGCAACAGTCGCTGGCGGTCTTTGTCTTCTCCATGGCGGTGGCGCGGTTGCTGGGCTTTGTCCTGGACCAGATCGGTCGCACCAATGCCAATGTCGCCCTCGTTAACCTTGTCGGTTTTGCCATGCTGATCGCGGTTGCCTACACCGCAGCCTGGTTCAAATCCCAACCCTGGCGGAGCAAAAAATGACCCTGTCCCGTCGTGCCTTTCTGGCCGGTTCCACTGCGCTGACCCTCGCTGCGCCTGCTGCAGCGACATCGCCTGCGATGCCGTTCAGCGCGCAAACCGTGATCGAGCGTGCCCGCGAGCTGTCGCGCAAGTCCTATTCCGAACGCCCGATGGTGCCGAAGGATTGGCTGGACCTGACCTATGATCAGTATCGCGACATTCGCTTCCGCAAGAATGATGCGTTGTGGGCGGATACGAACCGGTCCTACAACATCGACTTCTTTGCGCCCGGGCTCTACTTCCCGCGCACGATCAAGGTCTGGTCGGTCGAACACGGCGAGGCTGTGCCGGTCGCCTTCAACATCGACCATTTCAACAAGGGCAAGCTGGTCCCTGACCTGACGCGGCAGGACCCGGCGCTGGGGTATTCCGGCCTGCGCCTGCGCACCGATCTGGGCCATCCGTCGGGCAAGACCGAATATGCCGTGTTCCAGGGGGCCAGCTATTTCCGCGCCATTGGCCTGGGCATGACCTATGGCCTGTCGGGCCGGGGGCTGGCGCTGAAGACCGGCGATCCGATGGGTGAAGAGTTCCCGGATTTCATCGAGTTCTGGCTGGAGGCGCCGACCTCGGATCAGGAAAACATGGTGGTCCACGCGCTGATGGACAGCCCCAGTGTGACCGGGGCCTACCGGTTCGATATCTCACCCGGCACGCACTGCATAATGGATGTCGAGGCAATGCTGTTCCCGCGCGAAGAGCTGGCAAATGTGGGGATTGGTCCGCTGACCTCCATGTTCCTCTACGACCAGACCAACCGCACCCGGTTTGATGACTTTCGTCCGGCGGTGCACGACAGTGACGGTCTGCTGGTGCAAAACGGGAATGGTGAGATCCTGTGGCGACCTTTGGCGAACCCGACGCGGTTGCAGATCAGCTATTTCGTGGATGAGAACCCTAAGGGCTTTGGCCTGATGCAACGCGCGCGCGAGCTGTCGGATTTCGCAGACCTCGAAGCGCTCTACCACAACCGTCCCGGCCTGTGGGTCGAACCGCGTGGCGATTGGGGCGAAGGGTCAGTGGTGCTGGTCGAAATCCCGACAGATGCGGAAATCTTCGACAACATTGTCGCCTACTGGCAGCCTCGCACGCCAATGCAGCCGGGCGAAGAGGTGTCGATGGCCTACCGTCTGACCTGGTGTCCGGAGCCTGTACTGACCGAGCGTCTGCCCCGTGTCCTGAACACCGCCATGGGCGCGCATCACAACGGCGCGCGGGCACAACCCGGACGACTGGCCGCAATTGATTTCGAAGATCACCCGCTGTTTGCTGACGGTCCCGAAGCGATGACCGTCCACATCGCATCGCAACAGGCGGCCACAACCAAAGGCGTGTTGCAACGCAACCCAGCAACAGGTGGGCTGCGTTTGGTCTTTGCCTTTGACCCGGGCGAAAACAACTATGCCGAATTGCGCGCGCAGTTGTTCAAGGATGGCCAGCG
Organism: Paracoccaceae bacterium; assembly: GCA_040830545.1. Taxonomy (GTDB): domain Bacteria; phylum Pseudomonadota; class Alphaproteobacteria; order Rhodobacterales; family Rhodobacteraceae; genus HXMU1420-2. Next base: position 6,377 of record JBFOMB010000006.1, read on the forward strand.
CGCCAGCGAAGTCTGGCTGTATCGGTGGACGGTTTGAAGTCTGACCTCCATATCATGCCGCCTGAAAAGGCGACGGATATGCCCGTGCAGAACTTGCGCGAAACCTTCCGGGATGACCGCGTGCCAGAGGCGGAGAATGACCGCCAGATCGAGTTGTGGCGCGTTCTGGCGTTCAGCCCGGCCATGGTGGCAACACTGGCGTTGGCCTGGGTGATTTATGGCTGGTTCGCGGATCAGGGGCTGACCGGGATCGAAACGGTGCTGCTGGTCCTGATCTGCTTCAATTTCTTCTGGATCAGCTTTTCGGTGAGCACTGTGGCTTTGGGCCTTTGGTCCTTGCTGCAACCGGCGCATCGCCCGCGTGGTGGTCCGGTGGAGCCGCTGCGCGTTGCGCTGCTGATGCCGATCTACAACGAGGTACCTTGGTACGTTCTGGGCAACGCCCGGTCGATGCTGGAAGAGCTGCGTGCCAATGGCGGGCCGCATGAATATGCAGTGTTCGTCCTTAGCGACACGCGGGACGATCAGATTGCTGCGCAGGAACAGGAAAGTGTTCTGGCTTTGCGCCGCGAGATGGGGGATGACATCCCACTTTACTATCGTCGACGTGAAATGAATACGGACCGCAAGGTTGGCAATATTGCCGATTGGGTCAGCCGCTGGGGCGGGGATTGGCCCGCGATGATCGTGCTGGATGCGGACAGCCTGATGACCGGCCGCGCGATTTCCCGGCTGACCAATGCGCTGTCGCGTGATCCGGCGGCGGGGCTGATCCAAAGCTTCCCGCAACTGATCGGTGCGCAGTCGGTGTTTGCCCGGATGCAGCAATTTGCCAGCGGCGTTTATGGCGCGGCCTTGGCTGAGGGCGTGGCGCGCTGGTGCGGGCGCGAAGGCAACTACTGGGGCCACAACGCGATCATCCGGACCGAGGCCTTTGCTGGCTGTGCCGGACTGCCCCGCGTGCGGTCCCTGCTGCGGCGCGACAACCTGATCATGAGCCATGATTTTGTCGAAGCCGGGCTGTTGCGTCGTGCGGGCTGGGGCGTGCGGTTCTTGCCGCGCATTCGCGGATCCTACGAAGAAACGCCGCAAACCTTGATCGACCATGTGCAACGTGACCGGCGTTGGTGTCAGGGGAACCTGCAGCATCTGAACCTGCTGTGGTCGCGAGGCTTTGCCGCCCTGTCGCGGTTCCACCTGTTTCACGGCGCGATGGGCTATCTGATGTCGCCGATCTGGTTCACGCTGCTGGTGATGTGGGCGCTGATCGGGCCGGGGCAGGAAACCAGTGTGCTGACCTATTTCCACCCGGACAACCCGCTGATGCCGACCTGGCCGGAAATGACCGAGACGCGGCATGTGCTGGTCATCTTGCTGATGTACGCAATGCTGCTGGCCCCGAAGTTGTTGGGCGTGGCCTCCCTGCCTCTGACCGGTGTGCGGTTTCGCGAGTTTGGCGGCGGAGGGCGGTTCGCGCTGTCCTTCCTGTCCGAGGTGTTCCTGTCGATCCTCTACGCGCCGATCCTGATGGTGCAGCAGATGATCGCCGTGTTCCGCACGTTGTTGGGGTTGCAAAAGGGCTGGACCCCACAGGCGCGGATGGGCGGGACCTATAGTCTGAAAACACTGACGATTGCCCATGTGTTGGAGACGGTGAGCGGTGTTGCGCTGTGTGCCGGGATCGTGGCGGGGCTGGTCAGCCTGTGGCTGCTGCCAATCGCAATCAGCCTGGCTTTGGCCATTCCATTGTCGGCGCTCAGCGGCGTGACCATTCGCGGGTTGCTGGACACGCGCGACGCGGTAAAGGAACCGGCCATCACGCAAGCGGCTCGGTTCTATCGGGCCGAGTTGAAGTCAATGCTGGATCGTGACGCGCGCAGCACCTCTCCCGCGGAGTAAGGCGACTTTTCGAAAAATCGCCTGAGAATTGTCGACAATTCTCGCGCAATTCATGGATGAATTGCGCCTCCGTCAATGGCTGGCGGTAACGGCCTCAAACCAGTCAATGGCCATATCCGTCCAGCCGCTGGGCAGCGTATGCCCGCCCTGCCACAACGCAAACTCCAACGCGCTGCCTTCAGCACAACCTGCCCATTGCCGCCGCCAGAACGGGCCGGTTTCGGAATAACTGGAGGGTTTGTTGTCCCAGCATTCGTTGGTTGTCCGCCAGATCTCCATCCCGGCCCAGATGTCGCCTTGTTCGAACACGCCATTGCGCAGCTTGCGACCTTCCAGCGGCACGGTTGGATCGCTCCAGCCATGGGTATGGAGCAGCTTCACCGGTCCTGCGCAGCCTTCGGGATGGGGTCGCCAGAATCCGCCTGCGACCGGCGCATAGGCGGCAAACGTGTCGGGGGCCTCGCACGCCAGATAGCTGACCATGAAGCCTCCTGCAGAAAACCCGCTGAGCATCACGTGATCCGCGCTGAGGTCGAAACGTTCAGCTGCATCATCTGCGACCGCGCGCAGGAAGGCGGTTTCGTCCCGCCCTTCCCATCCCGGGAAGAAATTCCAGCTTTTGGGTCCATCGCCACCACGACGCAGCCCATCCGGCGCGATCACCGCCCAGCCGCGTTCGTTCATCGGGCCGACCAGACGCTGATTGCCCATCGTGCCGTTGGCCGTCCCGCCGAAACCATGCAGAAACAGCAGAACCGGCGTATCAGGACCCGTGTTTTCTGGCAGTGAGATCAGGTAGTCACCGCTGTCAATCTGGCAGGGATCGCCCGCGTCGCCACATGCCATCGCGGACCCGGCCAGCGCACTCAGCCCCAGCGCGGTCAAAACGCTTCTGATCATCCTTCTGCCCTTTCTGGTTTCCATGTCGGTAAGTCACGTGCCAGCCATCCGGGCCCGGCGGCTGAGCCAAGCATGCCTTCGGGCACGTCGATGATTTGTGTGAACCCGGCCTGTGTCAGTCGTTTGCTGAGCCGTGCCGAACGTACACCACGGGCACAGATCAGCGCGATGGGTTGGGTGCGATCCGGTCCAGCAACCTGCTCCAACGCGTTGATGAAATCGTCGCGGCGCATGTCGATGGGGTGCGCGCCTTCGCCAACGCCGGTGGCGTTCCATTCGTCCGGACGGCGGATGTCGATCAACGTGATGGTGCCTGCGACCGCCCGACCATATGCCTCGTCCACCAACAGCGACCCGCCCTCATATTCCGGCGCGGCACGGACATAACGGAAGGTCGCGGCGGCGACGCCCGCCCCAAGTACAGCCATGCCCAGAACAGACCGCCGTGACAGTCCATTTTTTGCGGTGCCCTGATCCTGCATGACCGTTTCGCCCTTCGCGCGTTTGACCTTGGTTATCACAGACCAGCGGGCAAGGCGTTGGCGAGCAGCGAAACAATGGTTCAAGTTCTCGTCAGCGTCGCCGGTTAAGTGAATACGCTGGCATATCTCGGACGGAGGCGGCACTGTGACGGAAACCTGACCTGTCGGAGACATGGACCATGGCCCGTCCTCTGCTGCGTGAACCCTTGCTGCATTTCCTGATTGCAGGGGCATTTTTGTTTGCCGGTTACCTGTATCTGAACCCTACATCCGAGGTGGCTCCGGATGAAATTGTGGTGACAGCCGTTGATATCGAAACCATGGCACAAGCGTTCGAGGCGTCCTGGCGGCGTGCTCCTACCGAGGACGAACAACAGGCTTTAGTCGAGTCGTTTATTCGCGAGGAGGTTTTGGTGCGCGAAGCCGAGGCGCTGGGACTGGACCGGGACGATGCGATCATTCGGCAGCGGTTGCGGCAGAAGATGGATTTTCTGTTGTCCTCCGGCGCAAATGCACTGACGCCTACAGACGAGGACCTGACCACGTTCCTGACCGAAAATGCAGATCGTTTTGAGGTGCGCGGTCAGATCGCATTTGATCAGGTCTATCTGGGCCAGTCGGTTGTGCTGGAGGATGTGGATGCGGCCAAGGCTGCGCTGCAATCTGGTGCAGATGCAAATACAATAGGTCAGCAAACGTTGTTGCCTGCAACATTGCCATTGAGCCATCCGATTTCCATCGACTCAACATTTGGGGCCGGGTTCGCTGGAAACTTGTTGAACCTGCCAATGGGAGATTGGGCCGGTCCGGTGATTTCGGGCTACGGCGTTCATGTGGTGCGTGTCACGGAGCGGACGGACCCGACATTGCCGCCGCTGGGGGAGATCCGCGACAAGGTCGAGGCCGGGTGGCGTGATCAGCGGGCAGGGGAACTGGCTGAGGCGTTGTTCGAAGAACTTCGCAGCCGTTACACGATCCAGATCGAGGGCGATGCATGATCCGGGCGCTGGCTCTGGCGATCATTGCAGTGCTGTGGGCTGCGATGGCCCATGCTCACGCGTTACAACCGGGGTATTTGGAGCTACGCGCGCTTGGCGATGACACGTGGTCGGTGTTCTGGCGCAAACCGGATGTGCAAGGGGAACCCATGGCGTTGGACGCCCGTCTGCCGGAGGTTTGCGGGCAGCGCACCGGGCCAGAGCCTCGGTTTGATGGCGGTGGCTGGTCCACGCGGTGGATCACGACCTGTCCCGGTGGGCTGGATGGTGGTGAGATTTCGATCGAGGGCCTGGAAAACACCCGCACCGACGTGCTGGTTCGTTACGAATTGGAGCCGGGGCAGGGACAGGCGTGGCGATTGGTACCCGGCGCGCCAGCCTTCACGGTTCCGGAAACGCCCGGCGCGTGGGAGGTGCTGCAAAGCTATCTGTACCTGGGTGTTGAACACATCCTGCTGGGGTTGGATCATCTGGCCTTTGTTCTGACGCTGTTGCTGTTGATCGGAAACGTGCGGCGGCTGATCGGGGCAGTGACGGCGTTTACGCTCGCGCATAGCGTCACGCTCGGCGCGGCGGCGCTTGGCTGGCTGTCCATCCCCGGCCCGCCGGTGGAGGCGGTGATTGCCCTGTCCATCCTGTTTGTCGCATCCGAAATCCTGCACAAGGACGAAGGCAGCCCGCGCCTGTCGCGCCGTGCACCTTGGCTCGTTTCCTTTGGTTTCGGCCTGATTCACGGGCTGGGATTTGGCAGCGCACTGACAGAAATCGGCCTGCCCCCGGGCGAGGTTGTTCTGGCCCTGCTGGCATTCAACATCGGGGTCGAACTGGGACAAATCCTGTTCATCATTGCCTGCCTGACACTTTGGGCGATCCTGCGTCAGATGATCCGCCCGCAACTGGTTCCCCGACTCGAGAATGTTGTGGTATATGCGGTCGGGTCGCTCGCGGCGTTCTGGTTTTTTGAGAGACTCGCAGGTTTCGCATGAAAGCACGTGCTACCCCGGTACCCACGGCGGATCGTATCCGTCCCGCCGCTGATCCATCTGTGAATGACAGTCCGGAAGAGGTTGGCAAGGCGCCGGAAACCCTGACGATTTTCGGCACCTGCATGTCGCTCAATTCGCGGCTCGACACGATCTGGCAGCGTTTGATCTATGCCCATGCGGCGATCATCGGTGTGATGGTGTTCTTTTCGACAGCGGATGACGCTTATCTGGTGCCGCGTGTGTTGGTGTTTCTGGTCTACACCGTCAATTTGATGGTGTCGCTTGTGTCCATGCGAGAGGCCTATCAGGGCCTTCAGGCCGGATTGGCCGACATTCGCGCGCGGGACCGAACCGAGGGGCTGACGCATATGGAAACCTGGCTGATATCGCTGGACTACTCGGGGCACCAGCGGCGGCGGAATGTTGTGTTCGTCTTGGTTTGGGTGATGATCGCGTACCTGCTGTTTGCACGGTTCCTGCCGGGCGGCGAGGCGATGCCGGGGTTCTGAGAAGGGCACGGTTTCGACACATGATGCCGCAGCCCCGGACTTGATCCGTGGCCTCCGCCGAGATGCTGCCGCGAGGCCCCGGATCAAGTCCGGGGCTGCGGCTGAGTCTGGATCACTCGAGCATTTTTGAAATTACCGGAGCCAGTTGCGACCGGATCTGTGGATCCTGCGCGGCTGTGTCGAGCGCGACCAGAGCCTCTGGTACCGTTTCGACCTGTGCCTCACGCATATGGGAAATCGCGCTGATCAGTGGGCTAGCGTCGCATTCGCCTTGGCGGTAGAGCCAGGTTGCAATCCCGCCCTCATTTGCGGCCACGCGTTCCAACCCGCATCGTCGGGCCGGATCGGCGTTGCGCCAGAACAGCGCCACCATGTCCGCAAGAGCGGATTTGTCGTCCGCAAAATAGCTGTGCGCCAGCATGTCCTCACCCAGTTCGGACATGTCGATGCTGTCGATGTCCGGGCTTTTCAGCGTGAACGATCCACCCTGTCCGGCGCGGGGTGCGTTGCCGTGTAACGCGCGTGACGACGTCAGCGCCCAGTCCTGTTCGGAGGCATAAAGTGTCAGACGTCGGGCCAATGGCCGAATTGTGCGGATCATCTCCTGAAACAGGCCCGCATCCACGTCCGGTGCGGCAAACAGGATTTGCCCGAATAGGGGTTCGTCCCCGGTGCCAACCTGCCGTTTCAGCGCCAGCAGTTCCAGCGCGTCGGTGAGCGCGCGGTTGCCCATGCTGTGGGCCACGATATGTATGGTCCGCGCGCCGGATTTGGTGGTCAGTTCATCCAGAAACTGAGACAGCCTGCGACCGCTCAAACGCACCGCTGCGGTATCCGCGACATAGGCAATTGTTTTGCCGCGAGACGGCCAGGAATAAAGGATCGGGACAACAGGATAGTCCATATCCACCGCAATTTGTGCCGCCCGGCGTGCGGCCTGATCGAAGGCAACGTTGTAGCCATGCACAAACACGAAGGCCTCGGATTTGCCACCATCCGCAAACTCGCCTCGCATCTTGCCAAAGTAGCTGTCCGCATCGACTGGCGTCACGCTTTGCAGAACAACGTGCTTGGCCGGGTTCGCGCTGAACTCCAACCGCCAGATGCTGGGCCGTTCCATCATGCCGGGGGTGTGCTGGTTCGGGACGGTGACGGTTGCAATCCCAAGGTCCAGCCCGTCACTACGCCCGCCGCCGTAGAATTCGTTTGGCTCCGTTTCGCCCGTGCGCGCGCGGTCGGTGGCATAGTAGACTTCGACCGTGCGAAAACCCGCATCATCGCTGCGTGATGGCGCGCCGCTGCGTGCAGGTGCCGCGCGACTGGCATCGGCCTGCGCGCGGTTGCGGTCTGCATCTGCCTGATCGCCCAATGCCTCGGCAACTCGTGCCAGCCCTTCGTAAGCGTCGGCCAGCACAGCAGGCTCGGGTGTGCGTTCCGCGAGCAAAGACAGCCTCTGTCGCAACGCCTGCCGTGCGCCGCGCAGATCACCTGCCTGTTCAGCGGCATCGGCGGCTTGTGCCCATAGCTGAACCGGGTCTTCGTCCAGCGCAGGTGTGCTTTCTGCTGCTTGCGCAAGCTGCCCATACAACGCTGCGGCATCGCCCCATGCTTCGAGCTGCACAGCAACCTCGGCGCGCAGCAAGGCCAGATCGAAAAAGGTCCGCATGTCAGGGGTTGGGCTGGCCTGCATCTCTGCGAGTGCTGTATCCAAGGGACCAACAGCTGCCGCCGGATCGGTTTCTGCCAAGTCCAGCAGTGAGAACAGCGCGGGTCCAGCGAGTGTAGGTTGAGTTTGCGCCTGCACCGGGCGGCCTGTGGCAGGCAGGACAAGAATCAAGGCAGTTAATGAAGCAATCAGAATACGCATGGCAAAAATATGGGGGCAGACAGGTTCAGTTCAAACCCAGTTTATCATGTTCCAATCGTCTGTCGCGCCCAAAACAGGTGGTCAAAACCCTTTTCCTGACTTGTCATGCGGGGTTAACGTCCCAACATCAGGGACACTGGTTACCCAGGAGAACCACATTGAGACTTTTTGTTCTTTGTTCGTTTATTTCCTTTTTGTTTCAGGCGTCTGTCGCCGCGTCGGAAACGCGTGCGGTCCTTGTTGGGGTGTCTGACTATGATGACGAAATCGGCCTTGCGGACCTAAAGGGACCGGCAAACGACGTGAGCCTGCTGAGCGAAGTTCTGCGCAACCTCGGCATAAGCGACATTACAGTGCTGGCCGATGGTCCCGAGGGCGCAATCCGCCCAACCCACGAGGCGATTGTTACCGCCTTGGCCAAAGAGGCCGAGCGGGCCGCGCCGGGTGATTTTGTCTATCTGCATTTTTCAGGCCATGGCACCAGGCAGCCTGATCGGAATGGGGATGAAACCGATGGGCTGGACGAGGTGTTTTTGCCTGCTGATACGGGGCGCGCCGTGGCCGAAACCGGTCTGATCTCGAATGCACTGGTGGATGATGATATCGGGAAGGCCGTGGATGCGATCCGGGCCAAGGGGGCGGATGTCTGGTTGGTGCTGGACAGCTGCCATTCCGGTACCGGATTGCGGGCCGGGGGTGTTGGTGGGGCGTCGCGCTATGTTGACCCGGCATTGTTGGGCGTGTCGGTTCAACCCGCTGCGCCTGGGCCCGCCGTGGACAAAAGTGAGAATGAGGACCTGCCGGGTGGATTTGTCGCCTTTTACTCGGCCCGTGCAGATGAAGTGGCGCGGGAATATGACCTCGATCCCGGTGAGGGCGAGGCGTATTATGGGCTGTTCACCGCGAAGTTGGCGGCACGTTTGGCGGACGCGCAAGGGTGGAGCTTCCGCCAGTTGTTTCAGGCGGTTCTGAGCGATCTGAACGATACGTCGCTGCCCGGTGTGGCGCGCCTGCAGACGCCCAGTTGGGATGGCACTTTGATCGACAGGCCTGTTCTGGGGGACGGTGAGGTTTCTGGTGCCCGCCGATTTACCATGCGTGGTGATGAATTGCGCGCCGGGATTGTGCACAACATCGCAAATGGAGCGCTGCTGGCGCTGTACACGGGTCCGGCTGATCCTGAGGACCAGGTGTTGGGGTACGCGCAGGCGACCAGTGCAACGGCGACCTCTGCCATCCTGATGCCGGTGGGGTCCGATTGTGTACCTTCGACAGACAGCCTTTGTGCGAGGCAAGGGCAGTTGCCTGTCGAGGCGCGGTTTGCGCAGGTCACAGCGCGGCCCGTTGATCTGACCGTCCGGATTGCGCCGCCACGGGATTTGTCGACCGGAGCGGATTTGGCCACAGATCACCCGGCGGTTGTCGGTCTTGGCAAGGCAATCGCTGCCAGTGACGGGGCTGCGATGTTCGATCCGCTGGCGTTTGATGTGGAAACGGTTTGGGATGGCAAATCACTGTGGTTCGGACGCCGGGCTGTGATGGGTGGGCAACCCACCGGGCTCAGCTGGACGCCTGGCGCTGAAAAGCTGCAACCGCTGCTGACCCGGATCACCCGGGCCGAGGCCTATGCGCGGCTGATGGACGGGTTGACCGGGGGTGGTGGCATGTTCAACCAGAACCCGGTTGAGATCACCGGTATGCATCTGCCGTCCCGCGTGGAAAGCTTGTCGCCGCCAGGACAACCGGAATCGACCATTCAGGAATGTGGTCGCGCCTTTCAGACGGCGGACAATGACCCGGTCCAGCCGCTCGACACCCATAGCGAAGTCAAGCAATGTGATCGGCTGATGTTTCAGGGCAAGGGACGCAAGGACGGCATCCGGGACGTCAATATCGTACAGATCGACGCGCAGTATTGTGTGAAGTCCAGCTATGCGCAGGTTTCGGGTTTCTCGGCGGCAGCAGAGTTGGGCAGTCAGATCAATATTTGCTCCGATTGTCCGGGTGGCACCTATTCTGCGGGGGACGAGCGGTACTACATGGTAATCACCGAAGCGGCGGAAAACGCCGCTCCGCTGCGGCTGGCGGGGTTGATCGAAACCTGTGCAGGTGCTGGTACGCGGGGACCGGCGCAAAAACGGTTCCTGGACACGCTCGGCACAATGGCCAAACGGCCGGACACGCGGGGATCATTTGGGTCACTGGGCGTTTCAAACATCTGGGTTGAACGTTATGACATCACCGTACAGCCGCGTGAATTGGTGTTCCGGCAGGCCGGTGCCGGAAACTGATCGCTTGTGATTGTACCCGATACAAATCCGGCTGGCCTAATCAGCGAAAACCGCCGATAAGGCAGCCTGGCAATTTGGCAGAGGTCAACCGGTGACCACGGCAGAAACAATGATGGCATCCCGTCGAAAGGCAGGCGGCGCGCGCGGGTTGGTCTGGCTCGCCGCTCTGATTGCCGCAATCTGCCTGTTGCCTATCGTTGCGGTGACCTTGTCCGCCCTGACCGGCGGCACCGACACGCTGTCTCATCTGATGTCCACCGTGTTGCCGGGATACGCGGCGACGACGGTGCTATTGGTGGTTCTGGTTTCCATCGGCACGTTCAGCATTGGGGTCGGGGCCGCGTGGCTGGTGACCATGACCCGCTTTCCCGGCGTGCGCCTATTTGAAATTGCGCTGGTCCTGCCGCTGGCCTTCCCGGCCTATGTGCTGGCCTATGCCTACACCTTCCTGCTGGACCATCCGGGGATTGTGCAGACAACGTTACGTGACGTGACCGGGTGGGGCCCGCGCGACTATTGGTTCCCAGAGGTGCGTTCGCCCGGTGGTGCCGCGTTGATGCTGGTTCTGGTTCTGTATCCCTATGTCTACCTGCTGGCCCGTGCCGCGTTTTTACAGCAAAGCGCAACGGCGTTCCTTGCCGCCCGCGCCTTGGGGAATTCGGCGTGGCAGGCTTTTCTGCGGGTCAGCCTGCCCATGGCGCGGCCTGCTATTTCGGCGGGTGTGCTGCTGGCAATTATGGAGACCATCGCCGATTTCGGGACCGTGTCCTATTTCGGTGTGCAGACCTTTGCCACGGGCATCTACACCAGTTGGTTCTCACTGGCTGACCGGGGCGGGGCAGCGCAATTGGCGCTATGCCTGCTGAGCTTCGCACTGGTCCTTGCGGTGTTGGAGCGGTCGCAGCGGGGCAAGGCACAGTATCACGGTGCAGGCAAACGGCACCACAGGATGCCGCCCGCCGCACTGACCGGTTGGCGGGCTGCCGGGGCCATTGTCCTGTGTGCGGTACCTGTGGTCTTCGGGTTCTTGCTGCCGGTTGTTGTGCTGACCGAAATGGGATTGGGCTCGGAGCAGGACCTGACCAGCCGACGCTATGTGGGGTTCATACAGAATTCGCTGACGCTGGCAGGTGTGGCGGCCTGTATCACGGTGGTGGCCGCTGTGACGCTGGGCTTCTGCCAACGCATGCGTCCGGGACGGTTCAGCACAGGAGCGGCCTATCTGGGACGTTTGGGCTATGCGGTGCCGGGTGGAGTGATCGCCGTTGGACTGTTGGTGCCGTTTGCGGCGTTTGACAACACGCTGGATGCGTGGATGCGGGCAACGTTTGACGTGTCGACGGGCTTGCTGATCACCGGGTCGATCTGGCTGCTGGTGGCGGCCTATATGATCCGGTTTCTGGCGGCGGCTTTGGGGGCGTATGAAGGCGGTCAGGCGATGGTGCATTCAAACATGGATGCGGCAGCGCGGTCGTTGGGGAAATCGCCGCTTGGGACGCTGCGCCATGTGCATTTGCCAATCCTGACGCCCTCTCTGTTGACGGCTGCGCTGATCGTGTTTGTAGACGTCATGAAAGAACTGCCCGCCACGCTGATCATGCGGCCTTTCAACTTTGACACACTTGCGGTGCAGGCCTATCGCCTGGCGTCGGACGAACGGTTGGAAGGCGCGGCGGTGCCCTCGTTGGTTATTCTGGCCGTGGGGTTGATCCCTGTTATCCTGATCTGTCGCCAAGTGGGGCGCCGGTAGGAAAAGGCTTTGCCCGCATCTTGCGCCAACCGCAGCCCCGGACCTGATCCGGGGCCTCGCCGCTACCGTAACGTTTCCCGGACAGCAGTTCACGCAGCCGACTTGGCCCTACCTGACTGGCTGGGCGCGGGACAGGTCGCTGAGGATCGGACAGTCGGGGCGGTGATCGCCCTGACAGGCCTCCACGAGGTCCGACAACGTATCCCGCATGCCCAGCAACTGCGCAATCTTGTCGTCGATGGCGTGCAGATGCTGGGCGGCGATGGCCTTGACCTGCGCGCTTTCGCGGCTTTCGTCCTCATAGAGGTTCAACAGCGCGCGACAGTCTTCGATGGAGAACCCCAAGGCACGGGCGCGCCCAAGGAAAGTCAGCTTGTGCAGGTCCGTATCCCGGAATGCGCGATATCCGTTGGCCTTGCGGGTCGGGCGGATCAGGCCGATGTCCTCGTAGTATCGAATTGTTTTGGGGGGCAGGCCGGATCGTTCGGCAATCTCTCCGATGTTCATCTTCGGCCTCCTATTCGGCGGGTTGTGGGTTGTGCGCCTGAGTGAGCCGCGTCTGTTCTTTGATATCTGCCATCGCTGGCGTGACACGACGCAGGCGTAATGCGTTCGTCAGGACCGAGACAGAGGACAATGCCATCGCGCTCGCCGCAAATACCGGTGATAGCAGCACGCCGAAACCGGGATACAGCAGGCCCGCCGCTACAGGTACCAGGCAGATATTGTAGCCAAATGCCCATGCGAGGTTCTGGCGGATGTTGGTCATCGTCCGACGGGACACTTCGACCGCATTCACAACGCCGCGCAGGTCACCGGACATCAACACGACATCAGCGGACTCGATGGCCACATCGGTGCCCGTGCCAATGGCGATGCCGACATGCGCATGGGCCAACGCAGGCGCGTCGTTGATGCCGTCGCCGACAAAAGCGACCTTGCCGTGCTGCGCCGCCAGTTTGTCCATTGCTGCAACCTTGCCATCCGGCAAAACCCCGGCGACGACCTGATCTATGCCGGTTTCCTGCGCGATGACTGCGGCGGTTTCAGCTTTGTCGCCGGTGATCATGGCGACCTGAAAGCCACGTTGGTGCAGCGCGTTGATGGCGGCCCGACTGGTGGGTTTCACTGGGTCCGATACGGCGATGAGCGCTGCAACCTGACCGTTGATCGCCGTGTAAAGCGCCGTGCGACCGCGTACAGCCAAAGCGCGTTCCTGATCCTGCAACAGGAAGGTATCAACACCTTCCCGCGCCAAGAAACGATCCGCGCCGATCAGGATGGTGTGGCCTTCGACTTTGGCGGTGACACCATAGCCCGGGAGGGATTGGAACTCAGCTACTGGTTTGAGGCTCAGTCCTCTTTGTTGCGCGGCCTGAACGATAGCCTCGGCAATCGGATGCTGTGATTGCGCCTCGACCGACGCGACCAGAGCCAGAACCGCGTCCGCGTCGAACCCTTCCGCTGTGACCAGATCCGTCACTGCCGGTTTGCCCATTGTGATCGTGCCGGTTTTGTCGAGCGCGATCACGTCAACCTCGGACAAGGCCTGCAGTGCGTCGCCCTTGCGGAACAGAACCCCCATCTCTGCCGCGCGACCAGTGCCGACCATGATCGAGGTCGGGGTGGCCAGCCCCATGGCGCAGGGGCAGGCGATGATGAGTACGGAAACACCCGCAACGAGTGCCAGCGTCAAGGCCGGGTCAGGTCCGAACAGCAGCCAGATCACGACAGTCAGGGCAGCCAGGGTCATCACGGCAGGTACAAACCAAAGCGTGATGCGGTCCACCAGACCTTGAATGGGCAGCTTGGCCCCCTGTGCCTGTTCCACCATACGGATGATTTGGGCCAGCGTGGTGTCTGACCCGACCCGCTCGGCCCGGAAGGTCAGGCTGCCATTGCCGTTTACTGTGCCACCGGTCACGGCAGCCCCAATGGACTTCGCGACAGAAACAGGTTCGCCCGTGATCATGCTTTCGTCCACATGGCTGTCGCCATCGACGACGACACCGTCTGTTGCAATCCGTTCGCCCGCGCGCACGATGACCAGATCGCCAACGGACAGGGTGTCCACGTCAACATCGGTAGGGTTGCCATCCTTCAGAACCCGAGCCGTTCGGACCTGCAACCCCAGCAGCGCGCGAATGGCGGCTCCTGTGCGGCCCTTGGCGCGGGCTTCCAGCAGTCGGCCCACGAGGATCAGCACAACAATGACTGCCGCGGCCTCGAAATACACAGCCCGCACGCCATCGGGCAAAGCCGTGGGCAAGAAGGTTGCGACCACCGAATATCCCCAGGCTGCGCCCGTACCTACGGCGACAAGGCTGTTCATATCAGGCGCACCGCGCAAAAGAGCCGGGATGCCTTTGACAAAAAAGCCGCGCCCGGGGCCAAACAGGACCAGCGAGGTCAGCGCAAACTGGATGAGCCAATAGGTTTGTATGCCAATAGTGTTTGCAATCAGGTGGTGGAAGGCGGGGATCATGTGCGCCCCCATTTCCAACACGAAAACGGGCAGGGCGAGCAGCGCGGCAAAAACAACCTGTCTGGCCAATGCGCGGGCTTCGTCGGCCTTGCGGTCGGCTTGGCCGGCGCTGGTCGCTGCATTGACAGGTTCGGCAGGATATCCTGCATCGCGCGCGGTAGACAGGATGTCTGAAATCGTGGCCGCACCCTCAAGGTAAGTCACTTGCGCTGTTTCCGCCGCCAAGTTCACCGCAACATCCGTGACTCCGGGCACAGCGGCCAGTGCTTTGTCTACCCGACCGACGCAGGAGGCGCAGGACATTCCCGAGATTTGCATAGTGACCGACGTGCGCTGGGCCGGATACCCCAATTCGTCCAGTGCCGCTGCCGCTCGTACCGCTAAATCCGCGTCTTCTCCGGTCAGACGCGCTGTTTCGGTGGCGAGGTTCACAGCGATCTCTTCCACGCCCTCCAGCGTGGCCAGCGCGCGCTCTACCCGCCCAACGCATGACGCGCAGGACATGCCCTGAACGGACAGGGTGATCTGGGAATGATGTGTCACGGTACAGCCTCGTACGCGGGGATGCGGAACACATAAGCCTTCCAGTGACTGGAAGCTCAAGGCTTAGTCGAAAAATTGTTCAAAGAAGATGCGCTGAATCTCTGTGGCAGGATCAGAATCCGCCCAATGGAGAGAAAAGAATTTGACTTTGCATGCAAAGTTTCAGAAATCTTTACTGATCAGTAAAGGAATCTGTGATGCTTCAGGAACGGATCGAAGGCAAATGGATCGCCTCGTTCAAGCGGGTCTTTGCGTTAAATGGAATCGGGCAAGGCACCACAGCGGCCTTGATCTATGAAACGCAGTCCCGGCCTGTGCTGGCACATTTGGCGGAACTGGCGCTTTTTGATCTGGGCGCGGATTTCTGCATGCTGAAGATGGTGACGCCCCGTCAAACCGCGCCGGTTCCGGTCAAGGGCACGGGCACGTCGCTCGCCATCCAACACAACCGCGCGGCCATCGAAGCGATGAAACAATGTGAGATCATCGTGGATTGCACGGTGGAGGGGATGATCCATTCACCCGAGTGGCCCGAAATCGAAGAGGCCGGCGCGCGGATCTTGGTGGTGACCAACGAACACCCGGAGATTCTGGAGCGCACCGAGCCTACCGCCGAACTGGGGCCGAAAGTAGATCTGGGCGTACAGATGCTGCGCGAGGCGCGGGAAATGCGCGTGACCAGCAAGGCGAGCACGGACCTGATCGTGGATTTGCGCGACGCGCCTTGCGGTGGAACGCCGGGGTTCGGGACGAACCCGGGTCACGTGGCGCATTGGCCCGGCGGATTGTGCCTGGCGTTTCCGGGTGAAAACTGTGTCAACGGGCGGATCGTCATGGATGTTGGGGACATGAACCTGACGTTCAAAACCTACCTGACCAGCCAGATCGACATCACGGTCGAAAATGACTTTGTCACCGCGATCAAGGGTGACGGCCTCGATGCGATGCAGTTTCGCGCGTATCTGGAGGCGTGGGAGGACCCCAAGGCTTATGGGTTTTCCCATGTGGGCTGGGGCATGAATCCACGCGCGCGTTGGGTCAGCGGCGCGCTTTATGACAAGCGGGACATGCAAGCGGTTGAGTTCCGCGCCTGGGCCGGGAATTTCCTTTGGTCCACCGGGGCCAATCAATACGCCAACCGATTTACCGAAGGACATTTCGACCTGCCGATGCTGGGCTGCACCATCGCCCTGGACGGGCAGGTCGTGGTGCAGGACGGCGTGTTGCAGGGGGACCTTGCCTGAACACGCAGCCGCAGCCCCGGGCCTGACCCGGGGCCTCGTCATATTCCGAGGTCCCGGATCAGGTCCGGGACTCCGTCACCAAAACCACAGGACACACACATGAGCACACCCGCCGACTATTATGACCTAAGCCGCATCCGACCCGAGGTGCTGGCCGTTCTGAACCGGATCAATGAAATGGGCCCGGACTTTGCCGCGCGGGCCTATGGCATTGACGAGGATGCGAGCTTCCCTGTCGAAAACTACAAGGATCTGGCCGCCGAGGGGTTCATGACTCTGACTGTGCCCGAGGAATTCGGCGGGCATGGGTTCTCGCTCGGCGAATATGCGATGGTGGGCGCGGAGATCGCCAAATATTGCGGCGCGACGGCACTGACCTTCAACATGCACAATTCGTCGATGATGTGGTCGCGGTTCATGTACGAACTGCCGAACTTGACGGACGAGGATCGCGCCGCGTTTGCGCCGCTCAGGGAGAAGCAGTTCCGCCGGGCGGTGAAAGAGCAGGGGATTTATTCGCAGCCCATTTCCGAGGCGGGGCAGAACTGGACCTCAAAACCCGCTCAGACCGAGTGCCACAAGGTCGAAGGCGGCTGGAAGATCAACGGGTTCAAGAAATTCGCCTCGCTTGCCGGTTATTGCGATTACTACTCCATCGTCTGCACCGAACGGTTCGAAGGCGTGGAACCGCGTCACGAGGACACGATGATCTTTGTCGTGCACAAGGATGCGCTGGGGCTGGAGGTGCGCGGCGATTGGGACCCGTTGGGCATGCGCGGCACCAACAGTCGCGATCTGATCCTGAAAGACGTGTTTGTCAGCGAAGATGATCTGATGATGCCGCGTGGGATTTTCATCAATACCTTGCCCCATTGGCCACACGTTATGGCAACGCTGTCGCCGACTTACATGGGGGTGGCGCAATCGGCGTTTGACTTCACCGTGCAATACCTGCGGGGCGAGGTTCCGGGCCAGCCGCCTGCGGATCGACGCATGTTTACGACAAAACGGCTGGCCGTATCGCAGATGTACGCCCGGCTTGCCCCGGTACGTGCGTTGTGGTGGCAGGTGTTCATGGAGGCCAAGGGCTTCCCGTCCAAGGCCGAGGTGCTGCGTATGTATGCGGCGCAGTACAACGTGATGGAAGCCGCCCAGGAGATTGCGGCGCTGGCCATCCGAACCTGTGGCGGGCAGTCCATGCTGAAATCCCTGCCGCTGGAACGCATCTATCGCGACAGCCGCTGCGGGGCGTTGATGCTGCCTTATACGTCCGAGATCATGGAGGACTATATGTCTGTGCTGACACTCTATGATCTGGATGAAATTGACGGCGCGCCGGGGGATGAATTCGGCGCTCGGACGTCGCTCTGGCGGGGGGACAGTGGCACCGGCGGCGGGCTGCGCTGAGCATGCCCAGGCAGCGCGTTTCAGCTACCGCCACCAGCGCTGCCAGTGCTGATCAGGCATGGGCGTTTGTGCGGGATTTCTGCGCGGCGTGGCATCCCGCTGTGGCGCGGATGTCAGCAGAACATGATGCAGCGCGCCATTTGATCCGGGCCTTTCATGTGGCTGGCGAAGACACGCTCTATCGCGAGCGCCTCACGTGGTTGAGCGAAAGCGAACGGTCGATGGGTTACAGGCACGTGGCTGGCATCGAAGGTGTCGATGCATATGACGGTTACCTGTCCGTGGTGCCCGGGCGTAGTGGCGGCAGTGTGATCACTATGTCCGCGCGACTGACAGCCGCTGCACCGCGAGATCAACAAATCGCCAAAGGCACGCAGGCAGTGTTGGATATGGGCGTGGCAGAAGTTGCGCGTTTGGCGGAAGGTGCGATTGGCCCCGATGTTTCTGCCTCCGCGCCGCGCGCCAAAGTCGAGACATTGCAGATTGACGACCTTCCGCGCCTGTCCCTTGATCTGGTCCGGTCTGACAGTGAGACGTTGTGCCTGTTTCTGCACGGGATTGGCGGCAACAAGAGCAATTGGGCGGATCAATTGGGCGCGGCATCTCAGTTCTGCCAAGCCGCAGCTTTGGACTTGCGTGGCTATGGAGACAGTTCTCTGGGGTCTGAGCAGTCGCTCGTGGACGATTACTGTGACGACATTCTGCGCGTGGTGGATCACTTGGGCTGTTCCCGGCTGATCCTCTGCGGGCTGTCCTACGGCGCATGGATCGCGACCTCTTTCGCGATGCGTCATTCAGATCGTTTGGCCGGTCTGATCCTGTCTGGCGGTTGCACCGGCATGTCCGAGGCAGGGCTGGACGAACGCGAAGCGTTTCGGTTGAGCCGTGAGATACCGTTGCGCGAAGGGCAGACACCGGCAGATTTCGCGCCTGCCGTGTTGGACGTGATCTGCGGCCCGAATGCCAGTGAAGAAGCACGGCTGGAATTGCTGGCCTCCATGTCGGCTATCCCAACGGAAACTTATGCCGACGCCCTTCGCTGCTTTACCAACCCGCTGGAAACCTTCGACTTTGCCCGTCTCAACATGCCAGTTCTTTTGATGACCGGCGAACATGACAAACTGGCCCCACCACAGGAGATCAAGTCCGTCGCGGAACGCATCTGGGATGCGTCCCCGGTACCTGATGTGCGGTTCGAAGAGATCGCCGGAGCTGGGCATGTATGCAATGTCGAAACGCCCAAGGCCTTTAACCGAGTCCTTGCTGAATTCCTGTCGCGAGTGGCCGGATGACCGCCCCGTCCCGCCGTGAACAGAACCGTTTGGAAAAACAGGCTCGCATTCTGGACGCAGCCCTACAGGTGTTTGCGCGGGCGGGCTATTCGGGTGCTTCGATGGATGCAATTGCCGCTGAGGCAGAGGTGACGAAACCGACGGTTTATCACTACTTCCCCAGCAAGGACGATCTGTTCAACGCGATGATGGCAGACCGCAAGGATCAAATGCTCATGGCCTTTGCGGCGGACGCTGCGGGAAACATCGTCACACAGTTGCACAGCTTTGCTTGGCGCTATGCGCGATCTGTCATGCGACCCGAGATGCTGTCACTCACCCGTTTGGTCATTGGCGAAGCACGGCGGTTTCCCGACATCGGGCGGCAATATCAGGCATCGGGGCCGGAACGGTTGGTCGCAGGTTTGGCAGACTACTTGTCGTCATGTCGGGACACAGGCCAATTGCAGTTTGAAGATGCGGAAATGGCCGCACATGATCTGCTGAGCCTTGTCCTGTCCACCCCGCGCAATGCAGCGCTGCATGAACCGGATCTTCGTTTTGAGGAGGGCGATCTTTCTCGCCACATTCAAAATGGTTTGATGGTTTTCCTGCGGGCTTATGCGACGCAGCCCGAATATCAACTGAATCGACTGGCAGAAGTTGTCACCAACGCCGATTCCAGTGGTATTCAGTGATGCCATTACTTCGGGCATTTGAGCACGGGCAAAACACTCTATACTCCCAGTGTGGGCCTTGGTCCGAACTGCCAGCGCTCAAACCCCACAACCCGCGGATGGTTCCATGAAAGACGAAAAACTACACAGCGATTTTCTGGAAGGGATGAGCCGCGCAGCGACCTTTGTGGCAGTGGCGACCACGGACGGGCACCGGGGTCGCTACGGTGTGACCGTCAGTTCCATGACGTCAGTGTCGACCGAGGGGGAATACCCTTCGCTCCTGATCTGCGTGCATTATATGAGCCTTGCCGCGCCAGCAATGCTGGCCAACCGTGGATTTTGCCTAAACCTGCTGAACGAGGACCAATCCAGGATCGCGAACACCTTTGCCGGACGCGAAGGTGAAGATCATGACGAACGGTTCGAGCGTGTAGACTGGACCCCCAGTCCCGCAGGTCATCCGATGATCGAAGGCGCTGTAGCCAGCTTCGATTGCCAGATGGCAACGGAGCTTTGGTGGAAAACCCACCACGTCATTGTGGGTGAGGTGACCAACGTCAACCTGTCCGACGATCACCGACCTTTGCTTTATGGTCGCCGGTCTTACCACAAGGCCGTCAAGATCGAGACCTGAGCCGCAATAATTCCTGATACCAACGTGACGTGACATCGCCCAGCGGGTTGGTAGTGTGACGCCATGTTGAGAAATGCGATACGACTGCTGTCGGGACTATGTGGGCTGGTGAGCGGACCGGTTCTGGCCTGCGATCTGGCGTTGGCCTTGGCTGTTGATGTCTCGGGCTCCGTAGACAAACACGAATACGCCATCCAGATGGACGGTCTGGCGGTTGCGTTGCGAGACCCGATTGTGGTGGAGGCGCTGGTCCGCGGCAAGGCGCGCCTGAAGCTTGTGCAATGGACCGGCACGTCACGTCAGCACGTGACGATTCCCTGGACGCCGATAGAGAGCTTTACCGATGTGGAACGCTTTGCCGATATGGTGGGTTCGGACCCGCGGGTCTGGCGCAATTATTCCACGGCGATTGGCGAGGCTTTGCTGTTCACAATGGCGGATTTTGATGAAGTAGCAGATTGCTCGCGCAAACTGATTGACCTGTCAGGCGACGGGCCCAGCAACGAGGGTCTGGAACCGGGTGAGGTGCGGGAAGAATTGAAGAAGCGCGGGATTGTTGTGAACGCGATTGCAATCGAGGCAAGCGAGCCGGACCTGACCGACTACTTCTTTGAAAACGTGATCTACGGGAACGGCGCATTTGTGGTCACGGCATCCTCTTTCACGGATTATCCCGAGAAGATCAGAAAGAAGTTGCTGCGGGAAGTGACACAGCAAACCTCGGCGTTGCCGCAGGATGTGATCACACCAAATCCAACTGTGATCACGCATTTGGCTGAAAACTTGGAATCGCGCCAAAAAACCGCGCCCAAATCCGTGCCAAACCCGTGACACGCGCGTGATTTCCCGTAAAACCAGAAGTGAGCTAGTCGGAAAGGAAAGCGCATGGCTGATGTAAATCGGGGGAACCGACCTCTCTCCCCTTTCATGATCGGACCCTACTACCGACCGCAGATCACGTCGATTTCGTCGATCATGGTGCGGATTACGGGCATTGCGTCGATGGGCACAGCGTTCATCCTGGTGATATGGCTATTGGCCGCCTCTGGGTCTGAAAGCGCATTCAACGCCTTCAACGGGTTCCTGACCAGCTGGTTTGGTGACCTGATCCTGTTCCTGGCGTCCTGGGCCATCTACTACAATATGCTGGGTCGACTGCGGCATGTCGTGTGGGACTTCGGCTATTGCCTGGACGTCGCGATTTCCGAGAAACTGGGTTATGGCATGTTTGCTCTTGCAACCGTCATGGCCATCTGCACCGCCATTCTGGTTTGAGGAGGCCGCGATGAGCTATCTAACCGACCGCAAACGCGCGCAGGGCCTTGGCGCGTCCAGCGCAGGCACACACCACCACTGGCGGATGATGATGATCTCCATGTCGCTGGTCATCCTGGTGCCGGTCTTCGTCTTTACCTTTGGTGGCATCATCGGGGGCACCCATGAAGAGGTGATCGCCGCGTTTTCCCGCCCCTTCCCTGCCATCGTGACGGCGCTGGGTCTGGTGGTGGGCATCTACCACTTCAAAATGGAAATCGACGAGGCGGTCGAGGACTACGTGCATGGTGTGACGCAGAAACTGGTCCTGACGGCAGTCAGCGCATTTTCGTACACATTGATGGCGGTCGGTCTGTTCGCCCTGGCGCGCATCGCGCTCTAAGACATTCGGGAGACGCAAAGTATGGCTGCATACGATTACGAAACCCACGACTATGACGTTGTGGTTGTCGGGGCTGGCGGGGCCGGGCTGCGTGCCACGCTGGGCATGGCCGAGCAGGGGTTGCGCACCGCCTGTATTTCCAAGGTTTTCCCGACGCGGTCGCATACCGTTGCAGCGCAGGGCGGCATCGCCGCCTCGCTCAGCAACATGGGGCCTGACCATTGGCAGTGGCATATGTATGACACGGTCAAGGGCTCGGACTGGCTGGGTGATACGGACGCGATGGAATACCTGGCCCGCGAAGCGCCCAAGGCGGTTTACGAGCTGGAGCACTATGGCGTTCCGTTTTCGCGGACCGAAGAAGGCCAGATTTATCAGCGCCCGTTTGGTGGTCACACAACCGAGTTCGGCGAAGGCCCGCCGGTGCAACGGACTTGTGCCGCGGCCGACCGTACCGGCCACGCGATCCTGCACACGTTGTATGGTCAGTCGCTGAAGAACAACGCGGAGTTCTATATCGAATACTTCGCAATTGACCTGCTGATGTCCGAGGACGGGCAGTGCACCGGCGTATTGTGCTGGCAACTGGATACCGGGCAGATGCACGTGTTCAACGCCAAGATGGTCGTGCTGGCCACGGGCGGTTATGGCCGCGCCTATTTCAGCGCGACTTCAGCCCACACCTGCACAGGGGACGGTGGGGGCATGATCGCCCGCGCGGGCCTGCCACTGCAGGATATGGAATTCGTTCAGTTCCACCCGACCGGTATCTACGGTTCGGGCTGCCTGATCACCGAAGGAGCACGCGGTGAGGGCGGTTACCTCACCAACTCCGAAGGTGAGCGTTTCATGGAACGCTACGCTCCGACCTACAAGGACCTCGCTTCGCGGGATGTTGTGTCGCGTTGCATGACGATGGAAATCCGCGAAGGGCGCGGTGTGGGTGATGGCAAGGATCACATCCACCTGCACCTGAACCACCTGCCGCCGGAGACGCTGGCGCTGAGGCTTCCGGGTATCTCGGAAAGCGCGCGGATTTTCGCGGGTGTTGACCTGACCAAGGAACCGATCCCGGTGCTGCCGACGGTTCATTACAACATGGGCGGTATTCCCACGAACTACTGGGGCGAGGTGCTGTCCCCGACCGAGGATGATCCGGACCGGCTGGCACCGGGCCTTATGGCGGTGGGTGAGGCCGGTTGTGCTTCGGTCCATGGTGCGAACCGGCTTGGCTCGAACTCGTTGATCGACCTTGTGGTCTTTGGCCGTGCAGCGGCCATTCGCGCGGGTGAGGTCGTTGACCCGTCCACGCCGGTGCCGGTTGCACCAAAGGCCGCGATTGACGCGGCGTTTGATCGGTTCGACAAGGTTCGCCATGCAGACGGCGCAATCCCGACCGCTGACCTGCGGCTGGAGATGCAGCGCACGATGCAGGCCGACGCCGCCGTGTTCCGCACGGACAAGACCCTGGCCGAAGGCGTGAAGAAGATGGAAGCCGTGGCGGGCAAGATGTCGGACGTCAAGGTCACCGATCGCAGCCTGGTCTGGAACTCGGACCTGATGGAAACGCTGGAGTTGACGAACCTGATGCCGAACGCGCTGTCCACCGTGATCGGGGCTGAGGCGCGCAAGGAAAGCCGAGGCGCCCATGCGCACGAAGATTATCCGGATCGGGATGACGAAAACTGGCGCAAGCACAGCCTTGTCTGGTTCGGCGAAGCGGATGAGACGACGCTGGGGTATCGCCCGGTGCACCTCGACCCGCTCAGCACCGAGGCTGAAGGCGGCATCGACCTGAAGAAAATCGCGCCCAAGGCGCGGGTTTACTGACGGTCGGGGCGGCTTTGTCGGGAAACGACACATCCATCTGGACCAGCCAAAGGGGCCGGGCATGAAAGGCGCGCACGCCATTCCTGCCCGGTTTGCCAATGATTGGCAGGGCATTGGTCTGGCCCCGTTGCGGGCGATGCGGGCCTTTGGCATGCGCCGGTCGGGCAATCACGCGATTGCGGACTGGATCCTGCGCAATGTGGGCGGGTCCGGTTCCGTTTTCCTCAACAACTGCATGCCCGCGCAGTCCCCGCTGACCTCTTTCCGTGCGATAGAGGTCAATCGCCAGCGTATCCCGACCGATGATGCGCGTGCGAACTTGCCTGCGTCCTGCGCCCCTGCCGGTCCCGCAGCCACTATTCTGATCACTTATGAGGATATCCCACCAGCAGGCCAAGACATGCGGGCGATCTCGGGCGATCTGGAAGAAGGGTTCGATGCGGACATCATCATCTACCGCAGCTTTCTGAACTGGTCGGCGTCCCTGCTGAAAAAACTGCAAAAAAACAAGCGGTTCGCCAACAGCCGCCGAGCAGGCATCATGATGCGCGCTTTTGGTGAGTATTCGCGCATGCTGGGATATGTCAGCGAGGCGGATGCGCTGTCTCTGACCCCCATTTGTTATGATGACTGGCTTGCGTCCGAAGTGTATCGGGCCAACCGCCTGACTGGTCTGGGCCTGTCCAGCCTGGACAACTCAATCGGCGCGACGCAGCCGTATGGCGGTGGCTCTTCTTTCCAGGGTTCTCGTGCAGATGCTGACGATCTGGCAACCGACCGTCGTTTCGAGCAGATGGCGGACGATCCAGACTACAGGGCTGTCCTGACCATTGCCGCGCGGGATTCTGACCTGATGACGCGGGTAAAGTCGCATTTCCCGCAGGACGTGGAACGTTTGTCCGAGTGGGTCGGGGGGCAATCATGAACAAGCCCGAAAAAACGCCCCCCGTCCAGACGACACGCCTGCCACGACGGCTGAATCCCTGGTACTTCAAAGGGTACAAGTTCCAGCCGGATGTTATGTTCGACGTGGGCGTGTTCGAAGGCACAGCGTGGTTATACAAGGCCCTGCCTGATCCAAAATACGTGCTGGTTGATCCGCAGCCCGGTTGCAAGGACATGCTGAAGATCGCGCCGCGTGACTATGATTTCCACGCCGTTGCGTTGGGTGAAGAGGCCGGTCAGGTGACATTGAACGTGCCCGAAACAAAACCCGGTCGCGGGGGTGCCATGGCCAGTATCCTGACTCGCAGCGACCGCGCCGCAAATCGGTTCAGTTCGGTCGAAACAGTGGACGTGCCGGTCGAACGGCTGGATACCATTGCCGCTGACTATGATGGGCGTGTCGGCATAAAGATCGACACCGAAGGCTACGAAGGTCAGGTTTTGGGCGGCGCGCCTGAAACATTGAAGCGGGCCGATTTTGCGGTGCTGGAAATGTCGGTGGCCAAGCGGTTTGACAACGTATTACCGCCCTCTGTCCTCGTCGCCCGACTGGCCGAGGCCGGGCTGGAATTCTGCGACGTGCTGGCCGCCGCCACCTATCCGGGCAAGCGCCCGCGACCACATAGCATGGATGCCCTCTTTGTCAGGTGGGACGCCATATGATCGAAATTCGCCAAACCGCGCGCAGCGTCCCTGCGCCGTACATAGCACTGGAGGCCTGAGACCATGGTCCAACTGACCCTGCCCAAAAACTCTCGTATCCGCACGGGCAAAACCTGGCCCAAGCCCGAAGGCGCAACAAATCTGCGCCAGTTCCAGATCTACCGCTGGTCGCCGGATGATGGCGAAAACCCGCGTGTGGACACATATTGGGTGGATCTGGACACCTGCGGGCCGATGATTCTGGACGCACTGATCAAGATCAAGAACGAGATTGATCCGACGCTGACCTTCCGCCGGTCCTGCCGCGAAGGCATCTGTGGCTCCTGCGCGATGAACATCGACGGCATCAATACGCTGGCCTGCATCTACGGCATGGACGAGGTCAAAACGCCAACGGTGAAGATTTACCCGCTGCCGCATATGCCGGTGGTGAAGGACCTGATCCCCGACCTCACGCATTTCTACGCACAACACGCGTCGATCATGCCGTGGCTGGAGACCAAGACAAACCGCCCCCAGAAAGAATGGCGTCAGTCCATTGATGACCGCAAAAAGCTGGACGGTCTGTATGAGTGCGTGATGTGCGCCTCCTGCTCGACCTCCTGCCCCAGCTACTGGTGGAATGGTGACCGGTACCTTGGACCGGCAGCGCTGCTGCACGCCTATCGTTGGATCATCGACAGTCGGGATGAGGCGACCGGTGAGCGTCTGGATGAGCTGGAAGACCCGTTCAAACTGTATCGCTGCCACACCATCATGAACTGCGCGAAAACCTGCCCCAAGGGTCTGAACCCGGCCAAGGCGATCGCGGAGATCAAGAAGATGATGGTCGAGCGGACCGTCTGATCACGGGTTACGTGATTCCGCACGGGGTTGCCTGTGCGGCTGGACATTCCTGCTGAACTGGTGGACGCTTTTGCACGTTCATTCTCAGCAGGTGTTTCATGCGGTCTGCCGGTCTTCGATTTCTGATTGTGGGGCTATTGGCCCTGCTGATGTACATTCCACTGGGGCTGGTCAGCGACGTTGTGCAGTCGCGGGCGGACTACAGCGAAGACACGATAGAGACCCTCAGCCGCGAATGGGGCGGAAGTCAGCTGTTTTCTGGCCCGCAACTGGTGATCCCGGTGAGTGAAGAGGTCACCTATGATCGCCGTCGCGAGGTGATTGATCCGCAAACGAACCAAAGCCAGCGGGATGCCAGTGGAAATATCGTCTACGAACATTTCCAGGAAACGGTAATCGAGCCGCGCGCGCCGGTTTACCTCTATCCAGACCAGTTCGACCTGACTATCGGCACGACCACCCAAGAGCGGCGGCGCGGGATTTTTGTCGTGCCGGTTTATACTGCATCACTGGAGGCGGTGTTTGATATGCCCGTCCCACAAATCAACCGCGTGCTGGTCGGGGCAGAGGAGCCAGATTGGGCGGCCTCGGAACTACGGTTTTTCCTGACCGCCAACCGCGCATTGCGGGGCGCGGCGACGTTGGATGCGGATGGGACTGCGTTATCATTGGAGCCGCTGTCCGCGGGACAGGGGGAGGCCAATGGTATCTTTGCACAGGTCGGGGACCCACGTGAGATCGAACAGTTCCGCCTGACCATGGGCACAAACGGTGCGCAAGATGTCAGCGCAGCAGCCGTGGGGCGCACGACCCGCCTGACGATAGACAGCGATTGGCCGCATCCCAGTTTCTTTGGCGACTTCCTGCCCGATGGGTCCGAAATTTCGGACGATGGCTTTTCAGCGACCTGGACCATTCCACATCTGGCGCGGACGTTGCCGCAGGTCGCGCGAGAGAATGTGGACGTCTCTGCCCGTCGCATAGCGACCATGGGCGTGCGGTTTTTGCGACCCAACGATTTCTACCAGAAGGCCTATCGGTCTGCCCGGTACGGCATCCTGTTCATTGCGCTCACCTTCCTGACCATCCTTCTCATGGATCGCACCAGCGCGCGTCCAGCGCATCCCGTGCAATATCTGATGGTCGGTCTGGCGCAGTCGGTTTTTGTTCTGGTGATGCTGGCCTACGCGGAGCAGATAGGATTTACCTCAGCCTATGGCTTGGCATCCGGGGCGACCATCCTGTTGCTGACGTTGTTCGGCGCAACCGCGTTGAAGATGGGCGTGAGGACCGCCGTGCTGACGGCCACACTGATCGTGCTCTACGCCGTGTTGTACCTCATCCTGCAAAGTGCGGATTATGCGCTGATCGCCGGGTCGACTTTGGCCTTCCTGGCCTTGGCGGGAACGATGTATTTGACCCGAAACGAGGATTGGTATGGGCCGGAACGTCCACCCGGCGAGCGTCGGGGATGGTTTGCCCGGAAACCGGCGCCACCGGCACCCGTTGCGCCGGCCCCAGAGGGAGAAACCAACAAATGAGTCTTGCCCCTGCTGACGCGGAAGACCGCCGCGCGGTCACGCCCGTCATTTGCTATCCGAACGACACATTACCGCGACCTGACCTGTCTTTGTATCAAGCGGCGCGGGCAACGGCTCGCAAGACCGGGGAAGTGCTGGTACCGGCGCGCGATGCGCGGTGTTTTGAGGTGCCAGCCGGGCATTTCTTTCGCATAAGCTCCGTTGACGGTCCGCAGGTGGGCGATCTGAACCTCTGGAACGCGCAGGACCTTTCCGAACGGTTCTACTCCGGCAAAACCCGGGCGCTGCACGGGACGCATATCACGACGGGTGAGCGGATGTGGTCCAGTTTTCCCAGCCTGCGCCCGATGGCGACGATCATTGAGGATACTTTGGGTTGGTACGGAATCGACGCCTATGGCGGGTCGGTGCACGACGTGATCGGTACACGATGTGATCCCTACACGGGTAATCTGTTGGCCGACACGCAGTATCACCATTGTTGTCATTCCAACCTGACCCGGGCGTTGGCCGAACACTTGGGCGTTTCAACCCACGAGGCAGAGCCCCATGTGCATGACGTGTTGAATGTGTTTATGTGCACCGGTTTCACGCGCGATACCGGGCAATACTTTATGAAAGCCAGTCCAGTGCGGCCCGGTGACTATCTGGAGTTTTTCGCGGAAATTGACTTGCTCGGTGGGCTCAGCGCCTGCCCGGGTGGGGATTGTTCATCCGAACATTCCAGCGATGTGGCAGCCTGCCACCCGTTGATGGTGGAGGTTTTCGCACCGGATCCAAGTGCCCTGGATGGATGGAGCAGCCCCGCGCCAAACGGGTATGATCGCAGTCACGGGGTTGCTGGGTAGGTGGAAAGGTGCGCGCACAGTGCGCACCTGCCATTAGTTTGGTTCGGCAAACGCGGCTTGCAGTGCAATCTCCACCATGTCGCCGAAGCTTTGTTCTCGCTGCTCCGAAGGCAGTGCCTCACCTGTTCCCAGATGATCGGACACGGTCAGAATAGCCAGTGCACGGCGCTGGTAGCGGGAGGCGAGCGTGTAAAGCTCGGCTGCCTCCATTTCCACGCCAAGGATGCCGTGGCGCACCATCTGTTCATTCAGATCGGGCCGTTCGTCATAGAACACGTCAGAGGAATAGATGCCCCCGATATGGGTCGGGACATCCATTTTCGACGCCGCCTGCGCTGCGGCGTTCAGCAATGACCAGTCGGCGCAAGGCGCAAAGTTCAATTCCCGGAATATCCCGGAGGACGGGGAATTGAGCGTCGTGGATGTCATTGCCAGAATGACATCGCGAATACCGACATGGTCCTGCATTCCACCGCATGATCCGATCCGGATCAGCGTTTTGGCGTCAAAGTCGCGAATCAACTCATTAACGTAGATAGACAGCGACGGCATTCCCATGCCGCTGCCCTGTATTGTAACCTTGTGACCATTCCACGTCCCGGTAAAGCCCAGCATGCCGCGGGTTTCGTTTACCAGTTTTACATCACTCAGAAACGTCTGCGCGGCCCATTTGGCCCGATACGGATCGCCTGGCAATAGGACCGTTTCCGCGATATCTCCGGGCTCAGCGCCAATGTGGATCGTCATAGCGGTGCCCGTTCTCAGATTTCGAGATCAGAGATATCCACGCCCGCGGCAATCGCCTCGTTCAGCCAGCGCGGTTTGCGGCCACGGCCGGTCCATGTCTCGGCAGGATTGTTCGGGTTGCGGTATTTGGCGACCCCGGCAGGTTTTTTCTTGGCCGGTTCACCGTTTACAAGCTCTTCCAGCGTGAAGCCGAATTCGGCGGCGGCCTTTTCGGCGGCTGCGCGCGCGTCTTTGCGCGCCCGGACGTCTGCGTCTTTCAGAGCAGATGCGACATCCTTCTGCAATTTCATCAAATCGTCCTTGGATAGATTTGCCAGTTCAATTGCCATGAAATTCCCCATTCATAGTTGTTTCGCAATTTGGGGATTAGGGTATTTGGCAATAAAGCACCAGACATTTAAATTGCACCAAATCAAGAATTTTCGTTTTCCTGATACTACTTGGCGTCGAAACTAACCGGATTTCCCGCAGATGGCTATTGTTTTGTGACACGCTTTTCTAATGCGTGTGTATTTTTTGAATTTGTTGGCAATCAAACAAATAGGACGGGTCAAACGACCCGCCCTATTTCAGCGTTCAACTGGTCCAATGATTTCTATTCAGCGGCCCGTGCCTTGGGATCGGCGAGGCCGACAATATCCATCATGATAGAGTTCAGTTCGAAGTCTTTTGGCGTGTATACACGTGCCACGCCCAAAGCACGCAGTCGTTCTGCATCTTCGTCCGGGATGATGCCACCGACAATCACAGGCACATCGCCGAGGCCCGCTTGCATCATACGCTTGAGCACGTCCTCGACCAGGGGCAGGTGGGAGCCGGACAAGATCGACAGCCCAACCACGTGCGATCCCTTTTCTTTGGCACGCTCCACGATTTCTTCGGGTGTAAGACGGATGCCGTCATAGGACATGTCGATCCCGCAATCCCGAGCGCGGAAGGCGATCTGTTCCGCGCCGTTGGAGTGCCCGTCCAAACCCGGTTTACCGACCAAGAGAGACAGACGACGACCCAGACGGTCGCTGACGGCATCCACTGCATCGCGGATATCGTCCAGGCCCTCGGTCTTGTTCGAAGGGGATCCTGACACACCAGTCGGACCACGATATGTGCCAAAGGCGCGTCGCATTTCTTCCGCCCATTCACCAGTTGTGACACCTGCTTTGGCTGCGGCGATAGAGGGTCCCATGACATTCTGACCAGTCTCAGCCGCCGACCGCAACGCGGCCAATGCATCCGCCACCGTCTGTTCATCACGTTCAGCGCGCCAGGCGTTCAGGCGGTCGATCTGGTCTTGCTCGACAGCTGGATCAACCACCAGAATGCCACCCTCGCCCGTTTGCAGGGGTGAGGTTTCACCTTCGGTCCAGCGGTTTACGCCAACGACCACGGTCTCATTGCGCTCGATCCGGTTCAGACGGTCGGCATTGGAGTCCACCAACCGCGACTTCATGTACTCGATTGCGCCAATCGCCCCACCCATGCTGTCCAGCGTCGCCAACTCATGCCGCGCACCTTCTTTTAGTTCTTCGACTTTCGCATCAACCGCCGGGTTGCCGTCGAACAGGTCGCCGTATTCTAGTAGGTCGGTTTCATAGGCCAGAATCTGCTGCATCCGCATGGACCACTGCTGATCGCATGGGCGCGGCAAACCCAGCGCTTCGTTCCATGCGGGCAGTTGGACCGCACGCGCGCGGGCCTTTTTCGACAGGGTAACGGCCAGCATCTCGATCAGGATGCGGTAGACGTTGTTTTCCGGCTGTTGCTCGGTCAGGCCCAGCGAGTTCACCTGCACGCCATAGCGGAAGCGACGGTATTTCGCGTCCTCAACACCATAGCGGTCGCGGCAGATTTCGTCCCACAGGTCAACAAAGGCACGCATCTTGCACATCTCGGTGACAAAGCGGATGCCCGCGTTCACAAAGAAAGAGATGCGGCCTACCAGACGCGGGAAATCCTCCGCTGGAACCTGATCGCGCAGCCCGTCCAGCACGGCCTGTGCCGTGGCGAGTGCAAAAGCCAGTTCCTGTTCGGGCGTCGCTCCGGCCTCTTGCAGGTGATAGGAACACACGTTCATCGGGTTCCATTTCGGCACATTGGCATAACAGTAGGCCGCGACGTCGGTGATTAGCTTCAACGATGGTTGCGGCGGACAGATATATGTGCCCCGGCTCAGGTATTCCTTGATGATGTCGTTCTGAACGGTGCCCTGCAATTGTTTGACATCCGCGCCTTGTTCTTCTGCCACGGCGATATAGAGCGCCAGCAACCAAGGGGCCGTCGCGTTGATCGTCATGGACGTGTTCATCTGTTCCAGCGGGATTTGATCGAACAGTGTCCGCATATCGCCCAGATGACTGACCGGGACGCCGACTTTACCGACTTCACCCCGCGCGAGCACATGGTCACTGTCATATCCCGTCTGCGTTGGCAGGTCGAAGGCGACGGACAGGCCGGTCTGACCTTTGGCCAGGTTGGAGCGATAAAGTTCGTTGGACGCCTTGGCAGTGGAATGGCCGGCATAGGTGCGGATCAGCCAGGGGCGGTCGGCTTGGCGCTCTTTCTGGGTGTCGGTCATCGGGGCCTCCATCGGTCATTCCGTGAATCGCGTCGGCAATAATGTTTCGCTGTGGCCCTTCTTGGCGACATTTTGCGCAAGGGTCAAGGTGCTGCGTTGCGGCGATTTTGGTGCTGCGTGTGCGAGGGTCGCGCGAAAGGGATTTACGCGCCCTCGCACCCTTGTCAGGTTGGCCGCCATGACTGGTTCGGTGACCATTCCTGTTTGGCTGTTTGTGTTGATCCTGCTGTTTGCGGCGGTCACCTTTGCCTCGCATTTCCTGTTCCCGTCCGTGCGCTGGTTCTTCCGGCGGCGGTTGGAACGGGCGGTGAAGCGGTTAAACGAAAACCTTCAGCGGCCGATCGAGCCGTTCAAACTGGCGCGTCGTCACGACATGATTCAGCGGCTAAGTTATGATCCTGACGTGATGGCCGCCGTTGTGGAGCATGCGCGGAAGGAAGGCGTGCCCGAGGCTGTCGCATTTGAACAGGCCAAGCGGTATGCGCGCGAGATCGTGCCGTCCTTTTCCGCTTTTGTGTATTTTGGATTGGCGATCCGATTGGCACGGTTTATTGGAACCTCCCTTTATCGCGTGCGCGTAGCCCATATAGATGAGGACGCGATGCAGGCGGTGGACCCGGAAGCCGCCGTTGTGTTCGTGATGAATCACCGCAGCAACGTGGACTATGTTCTGGTGACCTATATGGCGGCGGAACGGTCTGCATTGGCTTATGCGGTGGGGGAGTGGGCGCGTATCTGGCCGCTCAGTCGGTTGATCCGGGCCATGGGAGCCTATTTCATTCGGCGCAAAATTCGAAATGAACTCTACCGTCGGGTTTTGGCCTCTTACGTTCGCTTGGCCACCCAAGCCGGGGTGACGCAAGCGATGTTTCCCGAGGGCGGTCTGTCCCTGAATGGTGGACTGGCCCCACCAAAGCTGGGTCTGCTCAAATACATCCGCGATGCCTATACGCCAGAGGGGCGCGATGTGGTGTTTGTTCCGGTCGCCTTGAACTATGACCGTGTACTGGAGGATCAGATACTCATATCTGCCGCGCAGAAAGGCGAGCGGCGGTTCAAGGCGCGGATCAGTACCGTCATGAAGTATTGGGGCCGGATGTTGTGGCGACGGTTGCGCGGACGGTACCACAAGTTTGGATACGCGGCCGTTAGCTTTGGCACGCCCTTGTCGCTGCGGCAGTATATGTCGAACAACCCGGGGGCCAAGACACATAACCTGGCCAATGCATTGATGGACCGTGTGTCGACGCTGGTACCAATCCTGCCGGTGCCGTTTGTTGCCTGGATGGTTTTGCAACGGGGGCAGGTTTCGCGTGCGGAGCTGGAGGCAAGCCTCGATGGTGCACGTGATCACTTGCACGATGTGACCTTGCGCCTGGCGCGAAACGATGTGGCCTATACCGTCGAGTACGGCCTGCGAAACCTGCTGCAGCGGAAAATGCTGGTTGAAACAGAGACTGGATATGCAGCCGCACCCGGGAAAGATGACACGTTGCGCTTCTACGCCAACTCCATTGATCACCTGATGACAGAGCATGGGCATCTCTTCTGCGGGTGCGAATAACTTTCTGCATGCGCAGGGTCATAAAATTACAAAAATCTACCCTGTACCTATTGCAATGTTGCGTTCGCGCGAATACCCCTTGCCAACACGCTCGATTCTGCACTGCGGCAGAACCTGAACAGGAGACAGGCATGGCATTGGACACAGAAAGCGGTATCGCCATTTACGATGCCCCGGAAAAAGATCTCTACGAGATGGGCGAGATGCCCCCGATGGGATATGTCCCGAAACAGATGTACGCATGGGCAATCCGCAAGGAACGTCACGGGGAACCGGACACGGCCATGCAGTTGGAAGTTGTAGACGTCCCGACGCTGGACAGCCACGAGGTTCTGGTGCTCGTGATGGCAGCAGGTATCAACTACAACGGTGTCTGGGCGTCGCTGGGCAAACCGATCAGCCCGTTTGACGGCCACGGTCAGCCGTTCCACATTGCTGGCTCCGATGCGTCGGGCATCGTCTGGGCCGTTGGTGACAAGGTAAAGCGCTGGAAGGTCGGCGACGAAGTTGTGATCCATTGCAACCAGGATGACGGCGACGACGAGGCTTGTAATGGCGGCGATCCGATGTACTCGGACTCCCAGCGTATCTGGGGTTACGAGACTCCCGATGGCTCCTTCGCACAGTTCACCAACGTGCAAGCGCAGCAGCTGATGCCGCGGCCCAAGCATCTGACCTGGGAAGAAAGCGCGTGTTATACACTGACGCTGGCGACCGCTTACCGCATGCTGTTCGGTCACGAACCGCATGATCTGAAGCCGGGCCAGAACGTTTTGGTCTGGGGCGCGTCCGGTGGTCTGGGGTCTTATGCGATCCAGCTGATCAACACGGCAGGGGCCAACGCGATTGGCGTGATCTCGGATGAATCCAAGCGTGACTTTGTCATGGATTTGGGCGCCAAAGGCGTGATCAACCGCAAGGACTTCAACTGCTGGGGTCAGCTGCCCACGGTCAACACGCCGGAATACGCGGAATGGTTCAAGGAAGCCCGCAAGTTCGGCAAGGCGATCTGGGACATCACCGGCAAGGGTGTGAACGTCGATATGGTGTTCGAACATCCGGGTGAAAGCACGTTCCCGGTATCCACCTTCGTCGTGAAGAAGGGTGGTATGGTTGTGATCTGCGCGGGTACCACCGGCTACAACCTGACCTTCGACGTGCGTTACATGTGGATGCACCAGAAGCGTCTGCAGGGGTCACACTTCGCGCATCTGAAACAGGCCTCGGCCGCCAACAACCTGATGCTGGAGCGTCGTCTGGACCCGTGCATGTCCGAGGTGTTCACCTGGGCGGACCTGCCCGAGGCGCATATGAAAATGATGCGGAACGAACACAAGCCGGGCAACATGTCGGTTCTGGTCCAGGCACCGAAGACGGGGCTGCGCACACTCGAAGATTGTCTGGACGCGCGCGGCTGAGCCACGATGTAGTTCAAACACGAACAAGGCCTTTCGAAAGGCCTTGTTCTCGTGAATTGAGAATTCGCGCCACATGCCGGTTGCAACGCGCTTCAGGAAGCCGCTGCGAAGCGGCTTTTTTCATGCGCGGTTAGCTGCTGATAACCAATTCCCGGTTTTATGGACCTCAAGACGAGTCGCGAATCACCTACCCGACTCGGGGGCCAGATCGACGTTCAAAAACCGATTCAGTGTTTTCAAAGGCTTGGATTTCGCGGCCTCACCATTTCTGGGGAGGAAGAACCTGTGAATTTACCAACAAAGTTAACGCATGCTATGGTTGTGTTAACCTTTCGTTAACTACTTCGGAGTGACCTTGATGACCAAGAATGATTGGATCCTGGATGTCCTGGCTGACCTGAAGGCCTTCGCATCGAGCAACGGTCTGTTCGCCATCAGCGAGCAGCTGGATGATACGATGTTGATTGCTGCAAGCGAGCTGGCATCCCAGAAAGACGAGGTCGCCACATCGTCAAATGGTGAAGCGGAATCAACTGGACCGTGTGTTAGAGGCGCTGGATGCCACAGACACGCTTGATGAACTGGACGAGGTCATTTTTGGCCTCCGCGATGCGTTTGGTGTCGACCATCTGGTCTATCACTGGGTGGACAGTTCCGGCGACCAATATGGTTGCGGTACCTATTCGGACGAATGGCGCGACCGATATCTGGAACAAAACTACCTAAGGGTCGACCCGGTGGTGCTGGGGTGTTACCAGCGCTTCCACCCGGTCGACTGGAAGCGGCTGGATTGGACTGGCAAGGCCGTAAAGGCGTTTCTCATAGATGCATCAAACTACGGGCTTGGGAACCAAGGGTACTCGATCCCGATCCGTGGCCCGAACGGTCAGTTTGCCTTGTTCACGGTGAACCACACATGTGACGATGAAGAATGGGCCAAGTTCATCGAAGCCAATGGTCGCGACCTGATCCTGATTGCACATTATTTCAATCGCAAGGCCCTACAATTCGAACCGGGTCGCGTACCCGAGAACGGGCAGTCCCTGTCCCCGCGCGAAGTGGATGCAATGACCCTGTTGGCGCTGGGATACAGCCGGGCGCAAGTCGCGGACAGTCTCGCCATCTCGGAAAACACCCTGCGCGTCTATATCGAAAGCGCGCGGTTCAAGTTGGGCGCGCTAAACACCACCCATGCCGTCGCTCGTGCGATGAGCCGGGGGCTGATCGTGGTCTGATCTCATTCTTCAGTGAATACCCTCTGACGCCCCCGCACGTTGCCTGTGCAACGGACGACCGGGCGCGGGGCCGTTAACACCCCTCTGGTCTGTTTGATCGCAGCACAGCAACGGAGGGACAGGCATGCTGCGGTACATTTACGGGAACGAACTCAACGCATATCCGGAACTGGCGGCAGGCATGTTCCGTGACCGAGCCTATCAATTCCGCACCCGGATGGGCTGGGACGTGAGCGTTGATGAAAATGGGGAAGAACGCGACAACTACGATGCGTTGAACCCGCTTTACGTGATCTGGGAAATGGCGGATGGCAGCCACGGCGGGTCGATGCGATTCCTGCCCACAACCGGCCCGGTCATGGTCAACGACATCTTTGGCCATCTGACGGGCGGCGCGCCGGTCACCAGTCCACTGATCTGGGAATGCACGCGGTTTTGTGTGTCACCTAATGGCGGGTCGCGCGTGGCGGCAGCCCTGATGCTGGGCGGTGGGGAGTTGATGACAGGCTTTGGCATCAAGCATTTTGTCGGTGTGTTTGACGCGCGGATGGAACGCATTTACCGCGCGATTGGGTCGTCCCCGGACCTGCTGGGGGCCGAAGGTGAAGGCCGTGACCGGATCAGTGTCGGCCTGTGGGACTTCAGCGAAGCGGCGCGCGCCCGTGTCGCCGACCGGGCCGAGGTCCCGCCGGAGCTGTCCCGTCTGTGGTTCGAACGCGCCTTTGGGGCCGCCCCGGCCGAACCGTTTTCCGCCTGCGCGTGATCACCGCTGGCACCTGCCGGGGGCGACCTGTAGGGTCGCCCCATGAGTGTTCCAGCCATTACGTTTTCCGAAGATCAGGCCAGCGCCTATGACACCGTTGCCGAGGTTCTGCGTGGCGCCGGGGTCGATCTGGACGAAGGCCTGTTAACCCCGCCTCGTGAAACCGGGGCCGGCGTTTTGGCGGTGATGGGCAAGGCCGGATCGGGCAAAACACTGCTGCTGGCAGAACTCTATAAGGCTCTGGAACAGACCGGGGTTGAGGTGGTTTCCGGGGATTATGAAGGCCGCCGCAGGAAGGATCGCAGGACCCTGGCGATCTTGGCCCCCACGAACAAGGCAGCAAGTGTGCTGCGATTACGCGGGGTGCCTGCGACGACCATTCACCGCATCCTCTACACACCGGTTTATGATCCGGAATACGAACGCATAGCCGATTGGCTGGCGGGGCAGGGTGAGCGGCCCGAGGTCGAAGGGCTGACGGATCAGGCGCTCGACCGGGCCGCCGCGTTTTACCTACGGAACAAATCCATCCCCGGCGCTTTGGCCGCCGCGGGATTGCGCGGCTCGGCCTTCATCACCGGCTGGAAACGGCGCGAAGACCCGCTCGACATCGGGTTTATCGACGAAGCGTCGATGTTGGCCGACCGCCAGTTCGAGGATTTGCAGGAAATCTTCCCGAACCTCCTGCTGTTTGGTGACCCCGCCCAGTTGGCCCCTGTGAATCAATCGGGCAAGATGGTGTTTGATGGCCTGCCCCAACCGCGCAAGCTGGAACTGAGCCGCATCCACCGGCAGGAAGCCGACAACCCCATCCTGGACCTCGCTCATGCGCTGAGCGATCCGGCACTGGAGTTCCACGATTTCGAACGGATGGTGGAGGAAACAGCCAAGAAAGACGAACGCGTGGTCTGGGGCCAGCGAGTCGAGGTGGATTTGATGGCGCGCAGTCCCGTTCTGGTCTGGCGCAATGCCACACGGATTCGGCTGATCAATGCCTTTCGTACCGTCTATGGCGCGCCCGAGGATGCATTGCTGGAGGGTGAGCCGCTGATCTGTGACGGGATCGAATTGCCGTTGAAACACCGCAAGAAACGGCTGGACCTGGAGGCGCGCGGACTGATCAAGGGCGCGCAGGTCGTGTATCTGGGGCCGGGCCGCAAGCCGGGGTTTTCCCGGTTGCACGTGATGGGGGCCGAAGACCCGCAGGTGTCCGCCGCGTCGATTGTGAAGATCGAAATGCCGGACGAGGAAGAACCGTTTATTCCCTACGCTGCACGTATGGGCGCGGCGTTCCTGCATGGGGCGGCGGTGACCATTCACAAGGCGCAAGGGTCGCAGTGGGAAACCGTGCAGGTGTTCGCGCCGGATCTGTTTGTGGCGGCGCGTATGGGCCGGACCGAAGCCGGGCAGCCCCTGTGGAAACGGTTGGCCTATGTGGCCGTGACACGGGCACAGGAACGCCTGATCTGGGTCGTGCGCAACCGGTTGTCCAAGCCTAGCCATGCGTTGCGAGTGGACGACCTGCGTGTGGCTCCGGCTCCGCTCAAGCTGGAAGAGGAAGAGGGCAGCTTGCTGTAATCAGCAAGCCCGAAATCAGCGCTCGCGCAGCAACCGGAAAGCCGCCGATGCCCCCCAGCCCGCGACGATTGCGATGGCCAGTGACATCAGGCCATAGATCAGCGGCTGTCGGCGGCTGAGCGAATACAGCCAGCGCTCTAGCCCGACCTTGCGCACGTCAATGGCGGTTTCCGTGCTGGACACAACCTCGCCACCGCGTGTCAGGAAAATACGCGTGGCATAGGCG
This sequence comes from Paracoccaceae bacterium, assembly GCA_040830545.1. Classification (GTDB taxonomy): domain Bacteria; phylum Pseudomonadota; class Alphaproteobacteria; order Rhodobacterales; family Rhodobacteraceae; genus HXMU1420-2. The sequence goes on from JBFOMB010000006.1 coordinate 44,759, forward strand.
CCTTCGGTCAGGTTTGCAGGCAGGTCGATTTCGGTGCGGAACAGCGTCTGTTGATCCACAGCAACTGCGCCTTCCAGGTGCTGATACAACTGCTGTGCCTCGCGAACACGGATCAGCGCCTCGGTAAAAGTCTCGGCATCCTGGATATCCTGAGGAGCACCGACCGAGCGGATGGCGCGATCAATCGTGATCTTGTGGCGCAGGTCCTCGGTGCTGCTCAGCACTTCCTCCAGTGGGGCGCTGGTGGCAACAGTGTAGTAGCTGGGTGCACGGTCGACCTCGACTGTGTCGGTGTTGACCCAAATTCCGAACCGGCGGGCTTTGCGGCGGACGGTTACGGGTTCGGATGGGCCAGCAACAGCGATCACGACCTGCAGGGGCGGGCCATCAGGGATCGGTGTGTCGCGCTTCACCGCGCCAAAAATCAGGATCTCGTCGCCGTCAAATCGGGTTGTGATCGACACCTCGTCGCTCGACAGGCCCAGCACAACCTCTTCGGCCAGAGAAAGTGTCGGCAGAAGAAGCAGCGGAAGGATCAGCCAGCGCAACATGGATCAGTGACCCCCAGCCGCGCCGAGCGAATAAAGTTCGGACGGTTGCAGCAGCAAATCCAGCGCCAGCTTGCCACAGACCAGCAGGACCAGAGCGGCCAGCAGGATGCGCAACTGTTCGGCCTTTAGTCGTGTGCCGATTTGCGTTCCGACCTGCGCCCCGATCACACCGCCGATCAGCAGCAGCACGGCCAGCACCACATCCACGGTGTAGTTCGTGGTTGCGTGCAACAGGGTGGTGAAGCCAGTGACAAAGATAATCTGGAACAACGACGTGCCGACAACCACTTTGGTTGGCATGCCCAGCAGATAAATCATGGCCGGAACCATGATGAAGCCACCGCCAACGCCCATGATGGCGGCCAGAATACCGACCGCAACACCCACCAGGATGGGGGGGATGACCGAAATATAGAGTCCCGAGGTACGAAAGCGCATTTTGAACGGCATCGCGTGCACCCAGCCGCGCTGCTTGCGTTTGCGCGGGCCTCCGGTCTGCGGTTTGTTCGCGCGACGGATGGCGTTCAGGCTTTCGATGAACATAAGCCCGCCGACGATGCCGAGGAAAACGACGTAGCAAAGCCGAACCAGCAGATCGACCTGGCCGAGGCTTTTGAGGTAGTTGAAGATCACCACGCCCAGGGCAGCGCCAATCAGACCGCCGATCAACAGGACAAAACCCATTTTTAGATCAACTGTCTTTCGCCTGAAATGCGCCAGAACACCGGAAAAGGAAGACGCGACAATCTGATTTGCTTCGGTCGCAACCGCGACCGCCGGTGGGATGCCGATGAAAAACAGCAATGGGGTCATCAAGAACCCGCCGCCGACTCCAAACATGCCGCTGAGGATACCCACCATCCCGCCCAATCCCAACAGGACGAAAGCGTTGACCGATACTTCGGCGATGGGCAGATAGATGAGCATGTCATCTCCTAGTCCGAGCGTACATGTGTTTGCAACCAAATGCTGCGCTGCCGCGTCAGCAGGTCTCATCGTTTTGCGGAACTGGACTCACGCGGAACGATGTCCGCGCGGTACTAGCGTTCCTTGATATACGGTTCTCCGCCTGCACGCGGTGGAATCGCCTTGCCGACAAAGCCCGCAAGGATCACCACCGTCAGGATAAAGGGCAGGGCATCCATCACCTGAACCGGGATCACGATGCCACACAGATCAATACTC
>JBFOMB010000007.1:0-18281 GCA_040830545.1 Paracoccaceae bacterium
CAGGCATTCGAAGAACAATCTGCCTCGGCTGCGCCGGTGCGCGGCACGAAGTCCCGCTGTGTGTTTTCGCCGACTTCTGGCCCCCTCTCGTTCGAGAAACAGCTGGATTTCCAGGTCGGAAACGGGTTGTTTCGCCCGCTGTGGGTGTCGGCCCCGTCCTCGACCCTTGCGTCGGACGGGTTGGGGCCGCTCTATAACGCGCGGTCCTGCCAGCGCTGCCACCTGAAGGATGGGCGCGGGCATCCGCCCGAGGGGCCGGACGACAATTCGATTTCCATGTTCCTGCGGGTGTCGATCCCGGGCGGACCCGAAGATGGCATTGCCGAGATCGAGGGGTATCTGGCGACCCTGCCTGACCCGGTTTACGGCACGCAATTGCAGGATTTCAGCCTGCCGGGGCATCCGGCAGAGTACACGTTGGGCATCACTTATAAAGAGGTGCCAGTGGCTCTGTCCGGTGGCGAATCTGCCAGCCTGCGGCAACCGACCTACACGGCGGGAAACCTGGGCTACGGTCCCTTGCATCCGGATGCGATGCTGAGCCCACGCGTGGCTCCGCAGATGATTGGCCTTGGATTGCTGGAGGCGATCCCTGCGGCGGACATTCTGGCGCTGGCCGATCCTGAGGATGCGGATGGGGATGGCATTTCCGGCCGCGCGAACGTGGTCTGGTCGGCGGAGTTTGATCAGCCCATGCTGGGACGCTTTGGCCTGAAAGCGGGGGCGCCAACCGTGCGGCACCAATCCGCCGGGGCGTTTGTTGGGGACATTGGCATTTCCTCACCGCTGTTTCCGGCGCCCTGGGGCGAGTGTACCGAGACACAGGGCACGTGCCGCGCCGCGCCGCATGGGGATCAGGACAGCCGCGAATTCGAGATCGACGAGGAGGGGCTGGAATTTGTGACTTTTTACAGCCGTAACCTGGCTGTACCCGCACGCCGCGACGTTGGTGACGCGGAGGTTCTGCGCGGCAAGGAGGTGTTCTACACCACCGGCTGCACCGGCTGTCACCAGCCCACGTTTGTGACGCACAGGTTAGAGGATCAGCCGGAGCAGAGCTTCCAGTTGATCTGGCCCTACACCGACATGCTGCTGCACGACATGGGGGTAGGTTTGGCCGACAACCGGCCCGAGTCGCGGGCGACTGGGCAGGAATGGCGCACGCCACCGCTGTGGGGCATCGGGCTGACCCAGCAGGTGTCAGGTCACACCTATTTCCTGCATGACGGGCGCGCGCGGTCGTTGCTGGAGGCGATCCTGTGGCATGGGGGCGAGGCGCAGGCGCAGCGTGACGCTGTTGTAGACATGCCGCCGTCGCGTCGTGCGGCCTTGATCCGTTTTCTGGAGAGTTTGTGATATGCGGGCCTTGGGTCTGGCGCTGATACTGTGCGTTCTCGGAAACACAGCGTGGGCTGACACGCCCGATCTTGGCGGGATTGTCGACCATCACATTCTGCCGGGGTATCGCGCGCTGGCCGAGGATGCAGCAGCACTGGATGATGCGGCACAGGCCGATTGTGCGCCTAACAACGAAGCGTTGCGGGCAGCCTATGGGCAGGCGTTTGATGCCTGGATTGCCGTCAGCCATCTGCGGTTCGGTCCGTCCGAAAAGCTGGACCGCGCCTTTGCGTTGGCATTCTGGCCGGACCCGCGCTCGAAAACGCCCAAGACGCTTTTGGCGTTGCTTGCCGCGCAAGATCCTGTGGTCGCAAAGATCCAGACTTTTCGCGATGTGTCCATTGCAGTGCGTGGGTTCTATGCGTTGGAGTTTCTGCTTTATGATACGCAGTTTGTTGAGGCTGACGAGGTCTATACCTGTGCCCTGATCCGCGCAATTGCAGCGGATATTGCCCTTAATGCAACCGGTATTCTGGCGGATTGGGAGGGCGGATATGCCGACCTGCTGCGGCTTCTGGAAAACGACATCTACCGAACCGAAGAAGAGGCCACGCGCCAGTTGTTCACAGCGCTGCTGGCCGGGTTGGAGTTTACGTCGGATGCCCGTCTGGGCCGTCCGCTGGGCAGTTTCGAACGTCCCCGCCCGAAACGGGCCGAGGCGTGGCGGTCAGGCCGCTCCCTGCGCCATGTCGTTATGTCACTGCATGCCACGCGGGCGCTGGCATATGATCTGTCGCGCGGTGACACGGCATTGGATGCGGCTTTCACCAGCGTTATTGCCGATGCCGAGGCGTTGGAAGACCCAATCTTTGCCGGTGTTAGCGACCCGGCCAGCCGGTTCAGGGTAGAGGCGCTGAAGGCCCGCATTGATGACTTGCGCAATGCGCTGGCCGAGGATTTGGGACTGCGTTTGGGCATTGTGGCCGGGTTCAACTCTCTGGACGGGGACTGATGCCGAACCGCCGCGACTTTGTTGCGGGGCTGTTGGCCACTGGGCTGGCTCCGCGTGCAAGTTGGGCGGACGCGGGCGCGCCGGTTCTGCTCGCCGCCGGGAAGCGGAACGATGCCAACTTTGTTTTGTGTGGGCTGAACGCCAGCGGTGACATCGTTTTTGAACAGCCTTTGCCAGGGCGGGGCCATGCGGCGGCGGCCCATCCCAAAAGGCCCGAAGCCGTTGTGTTCGCTCGGCGGCCTGGCCGGTTCGCGCTGGTGATGGACTGTGTGACAGGGGCTGTGCTGGCCCGGATCGATAGCCCACAAGGACGGCATTTCTACGGGCATGGCACGTTCTCCGGCGATGGGCGCTGGCTCTTCACCACTGAAAACGATTACGACGCTGCGCGCGGCTGTGTTGGAGTTTGGGATGCTGGGCTGGGATACAGGCGGGCCGGTGAATTTGCCTCTGGGGGCGTCGGGCCGCATGACATCCGAACCTTGCCAGATGGTGAAACGCTGGTTGTGGCCAATGGTGGCATCGAAACCCATCCCGAGACCGGGCGGACCAAGTTGAACCTGCCGGATATGCGGTCCAACCTGAGCTATCTGACGCCAGACGGCACGGTGCTGGCACAGGCGGAAATGGATGCAGTTTGGCACAGGAACTCTATCCGCCATCTAGCTGTCGCACGGGACGGACGGGTCGCCTTTGCGACGCAATGGCAAGGCGAGATATCAGATACTCCCCCGTTATGGGGTTTGCATCGGATGGGGGGCGTGCGGCGCCTTCCCAACCCGCGCACAGACCTGTCCCGCGACATGGTCGGATATGCGGGGAGCATCGCGATCAGCGCCGATGGAACGCGTGTGGCGATCACGTCGCCCAAGGGCGGGCAAATGCATGAATACGATGCCGGGCAGGGGACGCTTTTGCAGCGCACCCATGTGCCGGACGTTTGTGGCGTTGCCGCGCTGGGGGACCGGTTCATCTGGACCACCGGGGGCGGGCAGGTTTTGGGGACCAACCTCCGCACATATCCGATCCAGTGGGACAATCATCTGATTGCAATCACAGGCGGCATCTGACCGCTGCATTGCACGCATTTCGGCGTAAATCCTTGCCTTGGTGGGGGAATTGCCCGAACATGACGCAGCGGCATCCAGTTGTCAGGTTTTATTAGCGTCATGTCCGAATTTGCGGTCGAAGGCTCCGGTCTCAAAAAAATGGTGGCACGGGCACGAAAGAAGCCCATGACCTTTGCGTTTTGCCCAGGGAAGAACGCAAAGGAACACGTCCTGGGCATGGACAAACGCAAAGCGCCCGAAGTCGTGGGGCGGTCCGTGCGCAAAACCGGCCCGTCGATGAAAATCGCCTTTGGCACCGCCAAGGTCGAGCAGCGCGTGTTTGAATTGACCTGTGAAAAAGTGCTGCCGGCGATGGCCAAGAAGGTCAAGATGTGCCTGAAGGCGAGCAAGGTGATGTTGAATGTGCGCATCCTCGGTCCGGATGGGCAGGTGCTGGAAGAGGACATCGAAGAGTTGCCGCCTGAAGAGGCCGAAGATCTGGTCGACTTGGACGAAGAGGATGAGGACGAACCGGGGCCGGAGCAGACGCAGGAAACCGAAGATGCGCCCGAAATTGACAAGGCTGACCTGAGCCAACGCCTGAAATCCGTTCGTGAAGGCATCAAAGGCGCGCCGAATGGAATACAAAAAAAGCTGCTGGAGGCTTTCGCCAAGGTTCTGGCGCAGGTGAAGGAGCGCGCATTCGAAGACGCCATTGCGGGCCTGGATCGGTTGGAAAAAGCGCTTGCCAAACTGCAGGAGGTTTCCCAAGGGCAGGGAACGGCAGGGATTTCGTCAGAAGACACCTCGCCGCCTGTGGATCAAGGTGAACTGCAACAACCTGAACCCGTACCCGAAGCGCCGCCGACCACTCCCAATTCGCGGTTGCTTCAGGCTTGTGAAACGCTTCAGACGCGGATTGCTGACATTGGAAACGCCAAGCAGCGCGAAGCATTGGAAAACGCGCTGACCACGGCGCGGAGGCTGATCAACTCGGGCGAGGTTGAAAAGGCCATCGCAGCGATCAAACGCATTCAGGGCGCGTTGGCCAAACTGGGTGAGGGCACGGCAGCCCGCAAAAAGGTGCTGCCGATCTGGGCAGCAGCCAAAGATGAAACTGATACACAGTTGAGCGCGCTTCAGAACCAGTTGCGCGGTGATGGTCATCCGGTGTTTGCCGCGATTGCCGACAAGGGGCTGCACGGCATTACGTCCGGCGAATTGACCGCGATGATGCGGGCCACGATGGACTATGACGGAGCCGGGGCGGATACGCTGGAAAAGGCCACCACGGACCTGCGGGGCAGCATAGGCCGGATGCGGGAGTTCCTGACACGTGACAAGGGTGTCGCGCTGCTGGATGGCAACCAGATGGACGTCACCGTGACCCTGCGCGACACGCTGGGCGACGCGCTGAACCAGATCGAAGAAACGCTAGGCTGAGCGCCGGAGGACCTTCATGGGCAAAGGCAAGAAGTACAGCAAGGCCAAGGTCGTCTGGGGCCGTGAGCTGGCGGAGTATGTCGGTGCCAGCGTCGCTGATATTGATTTTGGTGAGGACGAATACTGGGACGAAGAAGAAGACTGGTACGAGGAGGAAGACCAGTACGAGGAAGAAGACACCGAGGACCTGGAGTTTGAGCGATCCGAACGACGCACACGGCTTAACGACGCGTGCCCACCTGGAAAAGGGCATGATGAGGTTGTGCCAGGCTCTTTGCCCGAGGAATTAAGCGCCACACTGGAAGAAGCCGACAAGCTGCGCAAAGAGATCGAGGATGCGCGGGACGTTTCCACGCTGACCGCCCTGGACGGGCGCATCGACGCAGTTGTCAAACACGTCGACACCGTTGGTGAAGCGGCAGGCAAGCGGGCGACACGCTGGAAGCATGCGTCCGAGGGTGTTGGCAAAATCAAGGTACCCGACCTGGCTGAGGTAGAAGAAGCCAAGGCCGTCAATGACGCCCTGAAGCGCGCGCATGAGGCGCTGAACATCCAGCCCCCGACCGACACCTCGTTGAACACCGCCGAAGAGGCACTGGAAGAGGCCAAAGAACATCTGAAAGAGGCGTTGGAGCAGATTGGTCTGCGAGAAGAGGAACGCAAACGCATCCAGTCTGAATACGAGAAGCTGGAAGAGGTCGAGCCCTTTATCAAAGCGCATATTGACGCGTTAAAGCGGGACCGGGGGGCGTTTGACGAGGAGATGAAGAAGCCTCTGAGCCTAGAGGCCAACGGGTTGGCGAATGAGGCACTCAAGACCCTGACCGAGACCATTGCGCGGATCAAGATTGAGAGTGCAGAGCTGGGCGACAAGGCGGGCGTTGAAACACTGTGTTCCGAGGCGGGCGCTTCGCTGGACAACTATGATGCGCTGCAGGATGGGTTGGGCGATCACAAGGCGGTTGTGGCCTTCCTGAAGTCTTATCCGGCCAAGGATCTGGGCAATTTGATCCAAACGTTCGGCGGTGTGCCGGGTGGCGCGAAAAAGCTGGGGGAACTGGCAACGGCCTACGGTTCTCCGGCAGAGTTGAAGAAGGCGATGGATGGGTTGGGTGGCGCCGACAACATGGTGGCTTTGGTCGGCGCGCGCGGTGGCGATGCGGGGAAGACCAAGGAATTGCTGGACGGATTGGGCGGACCATTTGTCGGCGCGCTGATGGGCAGCACCAAGGACCCGGCCAAGGCGGTTGGGTTGTACGACCATCTGGGCGGCGACGTGCTGATGTTCCAGGGGTTGGCCAAAGACAGCGGACTGGACAAGAACCCCAAGGCGTTTGCCGCGATCTTTCTGACCGGGTGCGGGGGCAAGCCTGAAACGTTCGAAACTTTCTGCAAGGACTACGCAACCGAAAGCGACCGCAAGGCACTGGGTGCCGTGCTGGACGAGGGCGGGCTGGGTGCTGCGCCCGAAGCGCTGGGCCAATTGGTGGCGAAAGGCTGTGACGGCAAGGCTGACGGGCTGATCAAGTTTGTTGACGTGTTCAAGGAGGATGGCCCGCGCAACGGTTTGAAACGCGCGCTGACCGATGGTGGTCTGGCTGGCATCGCGGCGGAACCGCCGTCAAATGGGGCGATCGACATGGCCTGTCTGGCGCAGATGCTGCACAGCTCTGGCGGCCCGGTGCCAGAAGGGAAGGACGAAGGCGAATACCGGGCAAAGAAGCTGGGTGCGCTGTTGGAATACATGGACACGGATGCCTGCGGGCGTTTCAAGGACGTGTTGCGTAAGGGCGGACTGGGCGAAGCACCGGACGCGCTGGGCCATGTGATCGGGCTGGGCTGCAATGGCGACGCGGGCCAGTTGGACAAGTTCAGCACCTCTTTCGCCGCGCCCGAGGCGCAGGCAGGGCTGAAACGCATGTTTGACGATGGCGGATTCAAGGGCAAAACGCCCCCGCCGCTCGCCAAGGGCGACATTGATCCGCGTTGCCTAGGGGAGCTGTTGAAAAATGGCATGGGCCCGCCGCCGAAGGGCTTTGGGGGCGATGCGGATCAGCGGCGGACCGATGGGCTGGCGACACTGGTCAAAGGCCTGGACAAGTCTGCATGCGAAGATTTCAAGAAGTTGCTGACCGAAGGTGGGGTGGGTAAGGCCCCGTCGGCCTTGGGGCATCTGGTCGGCCATGGCTGCGAAGGAAAGCCGGCGGATCTGAAGAATGTGATCGGAGCCTTTGACAGCAAGGAAAAACGCGAAGGTCTGGAACGCCTGCTGACCACTGGTGGTCTGGAAGGCAAGAAAAAGGGCGAGGTCAAATCAGGTGACATCGACCCGGCGTGTCTGGGCTACATGCTGAAACACAGCGCCGGGATCAGCACCCCGCCCAAAGGCGCAGATGATCGTGGCAAGGCATTGGCGGCGCTGTGTGAAGGCATGACCGGCCCAAGTTGCGGAGAACTGAAAACAACGCTCAAAGGCACCGGTCTGGGGTTCGACCCCCAAGTGTTCGGGCATTTTGTCGGCACCGGGTGCGCGACGGGCACCCCCGCGAAACATTCCGACCCTACGAAACTGTCGGAATTCGCGCAGAAACTGGCTGCAGACGGCCCGGCCCAGGGCAAGCTGAAGGACATGCTTCAAAAGGGCGGGTTTGGCACCAAGGACAAGGATGGCAATCCGGTCGATATCAAGCCGGAGTGCCTGGCCAACATGTTCAACCCGGGATGTGAGGGAAAGCCCGAGGAACTGATCAAGCTGGTCAACGCCCTGGATACAACCGCGCTGACCAATCTCAACGGCGTGATGGTGACCGGTGAATTCGGAAAACACCCCAAGGCGCTGGGCAAGACCTATCAGAAAGGTTGCCTGGACAATCCAATCGGGGCCAGGACCGGAGACAAGAACCCCGAAGTGTTCAAGGCCATGATGAGTGGCTTTGCACCTCCGGCAGGTCCGGCCAAGTTCAAGGATCTGATGGACCATGGCGGGTTCGGTGTTACCGGGCAAGAGGACCGGCTGGGCAGTGTCGTGCGCTATGCGTTCACGCCGAAACCTCCGGCCGCGGAGAAACAGCAGGCGGATAAACTGGTTCAGTTGCACACGGCGTTCAATGGCAACTGGTCGAACCTCACCGATATGGTCGGAGCGTTTGAAAGTGCGCCGGACTGGGTTCTTGGAACAGATGGCGGGGAGGAGAAAAAGCGGCTTGGCTCGGCTTTCCGCAATGTGGTTCAGGCCCCGGGGCATGGGGGCGATGCGACGCAGTTGAAGACCAAGTTCTTTGACAAATTGAACAACCGGGCCAATGCAGGTGCGGGCCACATCCCTCACGGGGTGGTGAGATTGACCAAAGACGAGTTGCTGCAACACGCAGCCTCGTTCGAACATGAGCCCGTGGCTAACGGGCATCGCGTGGCAGTCAATGGCGGCATAGATTTGCGGGCGGATCACGTGTTGGAACGCCATACGCGCAAGAACAACGCGTTCATTCTGAATGGCGGGAATGACCCGACGACGCTGTACCCGAATGGCACGGATCAAAACCGCATCGTCAATCTTGTGAACGGTGCATTGGCGACATTGAACAATCCAGCGCCCAACCGCGGCGCCCGACCGCATCATCAACGCCCACCGGTCCAGAAGCGGAATCCGCCCCTTGACCGGTTCGATCTGAACCATCCTGATCCCTGGACGCCGTTCAATAATGTTGGAGACGGGGATGGGACCAGCAAAATCGGGTTCCACAGGGATGGTGCCAATTTTCCCAAGGCCATGATCACCCAGTTTTATCCGAAAACGGGCACCAACTTGATAAAAGTGGCAAATGTCGACATGGCGGCCATGCGCGATGCCACACGATAAGTCAAAGACAAGGAGGTCCGCATGTCAGATGCGCCGGTAACCGTCGAGCTGAGTTTTATTGCGCGTCCGGACGATGTAGTTCCGTTGGCTTCTGTTCCGGCTGAGTTTCAGAGCGTCCCGGCGCGTTTCGACGACTATTCCGTGCAAACCGGGGTGTTGGAAATTCACCACGGCGAAGCGTCGGTGCGCCTGGCGGACGCAATAATGTGGATGGTGCCGCAGGTCTGTTTTGATCTTGTCGTCGCGGTGCAGACAGAGGGCGAGGCCGAGGTAGAGATGTGGTCATCCGACGCGACGCTACATCTGGTGAAAGACGGCGATGAAATCGAGGCCAAGGGTGAATACCTGTCTCCGCAGCGTTTTCCTGCCTTGGCGTTGCTGACGGCGCTGGTCGAGGCCGGGGAGGCGGCAACCCCGGTGTTTCAAAGCCTGTGGGCAGACGATCTGGACGAGGAAATGATCAAACACCATTTGAACCGACAGTCCGCGGCACGAGCAGCTTTGACGGCCGGGTGATTTCCGGCCAATCAAATGATATCAACTAGCGCTGCCGCAGCTTTGGGTTCAGCGCGTCATTCAGCCCGTCGCCGACCAGTGAAATCGCCAGTACGGTGACAAAGATCGCCATACCGGGAATGGTCACGGTGTAGCTTGCGTCCAGAATATACTGACGGTTCGACCCGATGATCTGGCCCCAGCTGACCACGTTGGGATCGGTTAGGCCAAGGAAGCTCAGCCCCGCTTCGAACAGGATCGCCGAGCCCACCATCAGTGCGGATTGCACGATGATCGGCGGAAGGGCGTTGGGCAGGATCACCCGGAACATCAGACGCCGGTTGGTGGCCCCCAGCGCGCGGGACGCCAGTACGAACTCCATTTCGCGCAGGCGCAGGAACTCGGTCCGGGTGATGCGCGCCACGGCGGTCCAGCTGACGACCCCGATGGCAAAAGTGATCATGGTCAGTGACGCGCCAAACAGGGCGACCAGCACCATCGAGAACAGAAGCGTTGGCAGCACCTGAAAGAACTCGGTAAACCGCATCAGCACTTCTTCTACCACGCCGCGATAGTAGCCTGCCAGCGCACCGATGGTGACACCGATGAAGATGGACACCATCGCCGCCGCCGCGCCAATCAGCAGCGACACGCGGGCACCACTCAATATCATCGCCAACAGGTCGCGACCCAGATAGTCGGTACCCAGAAGGAAACCCTCTTCGCCCGGTGGCGAAAAAGGTGCCCAGACCATCTCGAATGGGTCGGTGGGATAGAGGATTGGCCCGAAAATTGCACCCAGAATGATGATACAAAGCACCACCAAACCGACCAGCGCAGCGCGATTGGCCAGAAAGTTCTCCCACGCCTCGCGTAGAGGTGACCGTGGTGGATGGGCGGTGGCCTGGTCCAGATCGCTCATGCGGAACCACTCCGAATGCGGGGATCCATCGCGCGCAGCACCATGTCGGTCACTAGATTGCCGACGACAACAACGAGCGAGGAAAAGAACAGGATGCCGAGGATCGTCGGCGTGTCCCGGGCGATGATCGACTGAAAGGCCAGGGTGCCCAGGCCTGGCCAGCTGAACACGGCCTCAACAAGGACCGCGCCTGAAAAGACGGCTGAAAACTGAAGACCCGCCAGCGTGACAACTGGGGCCATCGCGTTCCGCAGCGCGTGGCCGTAGACCACAGTCCCGGTTGGCAGGCCTTTGGCATAGGCGGTGCGCACGAAATCGGATTTCAGCGTTTCCATCATCGTGGCGCGAGCCAAACGCGAATATAGGGCCAGGAAGACCGAGGCCAAGGTAACCATCGGCAGGACCAGATGGCGTAGCACGTCGACTGCTTTGACAAAGAAACCGCCTTCGATCGTGACATCCCGCATTCCACTTACCGGGAACCACTGAATGTTCAGCGAAAACCCGATAAGCAGCAGAATCCCGGTCCAGAACACCGGTGCGGAAAATCCGAACAGCGCGATGAAAGTTACTGCGTGGCTCAGCATCCCATTTGGCTTCTGTGCCGAAATCGCGCCGAGCAGAACGCCAATAGTCAGAGCAACCACCTGGGCCGAGATGACCAGCAGCAGCGTTGCTGGCAGCCGCTCCAGAATGAGGTCCACAACCGGCTGGTTGTAGAAGAAAGAGTAGCCCAGATTTCCCTGGAAAACGCCGCCGATGTAACGGCCCAATTGCACCAGAAATGGTTGGTCCAACCCATAGTCGGCGCGGATCTGGTTGAGCAATTCCTCGTCGGCACCACCCATGGATTGGCTGATCGTGTCCGCCACGTCGCCTGGGGCAAGGTGCATGAGTGTGAAGTTCAGCAACAGCACCGCCAGCAATAGGGCAATGGCGTAAAGTGCGCGAACCAGTAAGGCCTGGAGAAATCCCAAGGTGTCCCCCGTCATTGTGGTCGCGGCAAGTCTACCCCGCCGCGACCGGTTGTGGTTAGTCCTTGAGGTACATCATGTCGACCGGGGTGGATGTGCCCCAGATGCCCAGCGGCGGGTTCCCGATCTTGTCGGAATACACCGTGTGGTAGGGCAACGTGTTGATGTGGTAGACCGGCAGCTCATCCGCGATGATTTGCTGGAACTCCGCATACAGCGCCTTGCGCTTTGCGGCATCGGTTTCGACCGCAGCCGCCGCCATCAACTCGTCCACTTTGGCATTCGAATACCCTTGGGTATTGGACCAAACGCCCTTGCCGATGTTGGTCGAGTCGTAGGTCCGATGCACACCGATCACCGGGTCACCCCAGTTGAACACCGTGTCCCAGCTCATGTCGAAATCCATCTCGCCCATACGCTTTGCCCAGGTCGGGAAGTCGGCAGAGGCGCGGACCTCAACCTCGATCCCAACTTTCTTGAGCGAGGCTTTGACGTACTCTACCTGAGGCTTCACGCCTGGCCAGCCAAAGTCGATGGTCAGGTCGAACCGCTTGCCGTTTTCCATCGGAAACCCGGCCTCGTCCAGCAACGCGTTGGCCTTGTCCAGATCCAATTCGTATGCTTCGACCTCACCGTTGTAGAACGGGCTGTCGGGGTGGATGCCTGTTCGGCTTTCGTTGGCGGTGCCCTGCATCAAGGCATTCAGGACGAACTTCTTGTCGATCGCATGCGCAATCGCCTTGCGTACGCGCACATCCGCCAGTGGACCGCGTTGTGTGTTCATGGCCAGCCAATCAAGCGGACCGATGGCCCCATAGCCGTTTGGTGTTACTGTCAGACCGTCCGCCTTTTTCAGACGGTTGATGATCCGCGGCAGGCTTTCAAAAGCGCCAAACTGGATTTCGCCATTTTCATAGGCAATCGCACGGGCCGCCGGGTCGGTGATGATCCGCATCACGATCTTGTCCAGATAGGGACGACCTTCGATGAAGAAATCGTCGAAGCGTTCCAAAATGACGTGTTCACCGGACTTGTATTCAACCAGCTTGAACGGGCCGGACCCAACGGTGCCTTCGTTGTTGCGCGGGTGCGTTTTCACCTGATCAATCGGCACGTCACCGTAAATGTGCTGTGGGATGATCGACATCAACTGACCGGACATGGCCAGCATCAGCGCCGGGTGCGGCTTGCTGAGCTTCAGGATCGCGGTGTGATCGTCTGGTGTTTCCACGGTTTCAACCGGGGCAAACATGGATTTGAACGGGTGGTTCGCCTTGATCACATCGACTGAGAAGGCCACGTCCTTGGATGTCAGCGGCGTGCCGTCGTGGAACTTGGCGTTTTTGACGAGGTTCAGCGTGACTGACAGGCCGTCTTCGCTGACTTCCCAGCTTTCTGCCAGGTAGGGCTGAGGTTCCCAGTTTTCGTCATACCGCAAAGGCGACGCAAACAACTGCGCCCCCGGGAAACCGGTCACGATGCCCGATTGCACGGCAGAGTTCAGGTTACGAACGTTCGACCCCAGAGCGGTCACCAGCGTGCCGCCTTTTTTGGGTTCTTCTGCAACAGCTGACCCGGCCACTAGAACCGTGGCCATGGCTGCAGAGGCAAATACCCCCTTTAATTGATGTATCACGTATGATCCTCCAGGTTGGTCTTGGCTTTTTTGTGTTTGATCGACTCAAAGCCTAGCTCAAGGCATTTCCTTCAGAAAACAGATTAAATGAAATCAATTCCACTAAAAAACCGAGTAGGTTAATTGCTGGGCAATGAAACCGTGATGTGATCGAACGCCCCGGCATCTTTCAGGCGCATGCAACTGTCTAGGAAAGCACGCACCGTTTTCGGCTGCCTGACGCCAGTTATGGTTGCGATGCCAAAAATCGGGCCGTCACCGGCGTCGCTGATCGGCAAAGCAGTGACGGGCAAAACGCCCTTGCCATAGTCTGAAGGCAAGATGTTGAGGATGCAAAACCCGAAGCCACCTGCGACCAGGGTGCGACAGATTTCCGAGGACCGGCTGGTATGGGCGATGTCCGCGACCAGCCCTTTGGTATCAAACAGGTCGGCAAAAAAATCCCGTGCAATCGGCAAATCCAGCAGAACCATTGGTTTGGTCGACAAGTCGCTAAGTGTCACTGCGTTCTGCGTGGTCAAAGGATCGTCATCTCTGACCAGCGCATAAAACGGGGCCTCAAACAGCGGCAGAAAGTCGTGCCTGTTGTCCATCGCTGGTCCATAGGTAAAGGCCAGGTCGGCCTCCCCATTTTTCAGAAACTCCTGAATATGAGCCATATCGCCTTCGAGCAGCTTGATGGAGATTCCGGGAAATTCCTCGGTAATGGCTTCCAGGATCGGCGGCAGGAAAGACGGTGCTGCGGTAGCGTAACAGGCAATCCGCACGAGACCGGAGGCGTCGCTGCCGACCGATTGCACTTCGGATTCGAAGTGGCGTGACTGGTCTATGAAGTTGCGCACCAACTGCAACGCTTCAATTCCCGAGGGCGTGGCCTGGATGCCTTTGGCAGGTGTGCGCACGAAGATGTCGAAATCCAGCGATTGTTCCAGCGCGTCGATGGCTGCGGTGATCGAACTTTGAGAGATGTTGAGTTCGTCCGCGGCCTTTGAGATGGAACCCAACCGACCCGCAGTTTCAACGTAACGCAATTGTTTGAGAGTGAAGTTCAGCACGCATTCCACCAGAAATTCGTTGTTATTGGTCAGCTAAATCCATTTTGCTGCGAATAGAAAGACCCGTAACGTCGGTGTGACGGCTCGCACCAAAGGACACAAAATGACCGACACCACGATCTACGTCGCCAAGAAAATCCTGACGATGAACCCGAACCAGCCCGCGGTCACGCATGTCGCAGTGCGGGAGGGGCGCATTTTGGGGGCAGGCGCGCTGTCGGATTTGGAACCTTGGGGCGAGTACACACTGGACGATCGTTTCGCAGACAAGGTGCTGACCCCCGGCTTTGTAGAAGGGCACGCCCACACAATGGAGGGAACGTTGTGGCGCAACACCTACGTTGGGTGGTTTGATCGGCGCGACCCGAATGGCAAGATGTGGTCGGGATTGAAGACCATTGATGCCGTGGTAGAGCGTTTGCAGGAGGCCGAGGCACAACTGTCTGATCCGGATACACCGTTGGCGGGCTGGGCGCTGGACCCGATTTACATGAACAACCAGCGCGTGACGCGGCAGGATCTGGACCGCGTGTCCACAACGCGGCCCATTGGGGTGCTGCACGCCTCGGGCCATATCCTGAACGTCAACACCAAGGCCTTGGAACTGGCTGGACTGCTGAAACCGGGTATCAATCATCAAGGTATCCCGCTGGCAGATGACGGGCTGTCGACAGGTGAAATCTACGGGATGGAGGCGATGGCGCCTGTTGGCCCGCATGTGGGCTTTGACCGGGCGATGACAGATTGCGACGAACAGGGCCTGCGCGACTATGCCAAGCTATGCGTACGGGCAGGCGTCACAACTTGCACGGATTTGGCCGCCCGTCTGACCGAAGAAAGCGTGGCCATGATGCTGAAAGTCACGGGCGAGGATCGGTTCCCTGCGTGTATCGTGCCCTTGCGCATCTTCTTCGGGATGAGCGCGAAAGAAGTTGTGGAATTCGCGCAGGCACTAGGAAAGAAATCCACTGACCGTTTGCGGTTGGGCCGGATCAAGGCGGTGGCCGATGGCTCGATCCAGGGGTTTTCCGCACGGATGAGGTGGCCAGGCTATCACAATGGTGCGCCAAACGGACTGTGGTACACAGCGCCGGATCAGATGTCGGACCTCTATCACCGCGCGTTGGAGGCCGGGGTACAGGTGCATACGCACACCAATGGCGACCAGGCCACGCAAATGGCGCTGGATATGCTGGAACCGGCGTTGCGTGCCCATCCCAATCCTGACCACCGCTTTGTTTTGCAGCATTGCCAATTGGCCGACGCGGCGCAGTTCCGCAAGATGAAGGCGCTGGGGATGACGGTGAACCTGTTTGCGAACCATCATTTTTATTGGGGTGACGAACACTACCGCTTGACGGTCGGACCAGAACGGGCCGAACGCATGAATGCCTGCCGGACAGCGTTGGATACAGGCGTTCCGATGACGATCCACTCGGACGCACCGGTGACGCCTTTGGGGCCGCTGTTTACCGCTTGGTGTGCGGTCAATCGGATCACGGCCTCGGGCCGCGTTCAGGGCGAGGGGGAAAAGATTTCCGTTTCGGACGCGCTGCAGGCAATCACGCTGGGCGCTGCATATACTCTGCACATGGATGGCGAAGTCGGCTCTATCGAAGTCGGCAAACGCGCGGATTTCGCCGTTCTGGAGGATGACCCGATGGCGGTTGAACCCAACGACCTAAAGGACATTCCGGTTTGGGGAACAGTGCAGGGCGGCCGCATCTTCGCGGCTGCCGACCAATGACGGCGGACAGCCTGCCCGTCCTGACACTTGGCGGGTACCTGGGTGCGGGCAAAACGACGCTGTTGAACCACCTGCTGCGCAATGCGGACGGGCGGCGTCTGGCGGTGCTGGTCAACGAGTTTGGCGAATTGCCCATCGACGAGGATCTGATCGAGGCACAGGATGACGAGCTGATCTCGATTGCAGGGGGCTGTATCTGCTGTTCGTTCGGCAATGACCTGATCGGGGCGCTAAACGAGTTGAGTGGTATGATGCCACGCCCGGATTACGTGATCATCGAAAGTTCAGGCGTGGCAATCCCAGGGGCGATTGTGTCCACGCTGTCGCTACTCGACGGGGTGCACTCGGATGGCATAGTGGTGTTGGCCGACGCGGAAACTATCCAGACAGCGGCAAAAGACGACTACATCGGAGACACGATCACCCGGCAACTGAGTGATGCGGAAATCGTGGTGCTGACCAAGATGGATCTGGTCGATACCGCGATGGCGGAGGAGGTCGAAGCATGGCTGGGACAGACTGCGCCTCAGGCTGCGATCATACCGTCGCAGCAAGGGCAGGTTGCGCCCGAGGCGCTGCTGGGCGTGGTCGAAAAACCAGGCACGGGGCACGATGGACCACATGCGGACAAACTGTTTGACAGCATGGTGATCCGCCCGCCGGACGGGACGCCGCCGGACGCATTGGCGAAGCGTTTGGCAACAGGCGGGTTCGGCATCGTCCGCGCAAAGGGACACTTGCCGGGGCCGGACGGGGCGTGTTGGCTGGTGCAGACGGTGGGCAAACGGTTTGAGGCCGTCCCGTCGCCACAACGGTTTGAAACCGGTGTTGTCTGCCTTGGCCTGAGGGGACAATTGGACCGGGACGCGATTGCGCGCCTGATCGCGGAAACGGTGTAGCACACGCGCCGCAGCCCCGGACTTGATCCGGGGCCTCCGCCGCAAGCCAAGAGGCCCCGGATCAAGTCCGGGGCTGCGCCGTATTTGTATCCATGCTGCGTGTAAACGGATCGTCAGGATAACCGACGCCCGCCAGATACAGCCCTTGCGGCGGGGCCACCGGCCCGCAGGCAGAGCGGTCACAGGCCTCCAAGGCGGTGCGCACGTCCTCAGGGCTCCACGCGCCTGCCCCAACCCGTTCCAGCGTGCCCACGAAGCTGCGCACCTGGTTGTGCAGGAAAGACCGCGCGCGAACGTGGAAATGCACCTCGGGTCCCGACCGGCCTTCGACGGCCTGCACATCCAGTGAATCCAGCGTTTTGACGGGGCTGGCGGATTGACAGATGGACGAGCGGAACGTTGTAAAATCATGCTGGCCAAGCAGCATGTTCGCCCCGGCCTGCATCTGCGCCACGTCCAGCGCATGGCCCACACGCCAGACCAGCCCGGTATCATGCGTTTCGGGCGCGCGGCGCAGGAGGATGCGGAAGAAATACCGCCGCTCCACCGCTGAAAATCGTGCGTGCCAGTCCTCGGCGACTTGTGCGCAGTCCACGATGGCCACAGGCAGGGGTTTCAGGTGGTAGTTCAGCGCCTCGCTCAGCCGGAAGGGCGACCAGTCTTTCTTCAGATCGCAATGCGCCACCTGTCCCAGCCCATGCACCCCGGAATCCGTCCGCCCGGCAGCCGCGATTGTATGCGGTCCCGGTTCCAGTCGTGACAGTGCATCCTCAATGGCACCTTGCACTGACGGCAGTTCCTTCTGCCTCTGCCAACCGGCAAAGGGTGCGCCTGTATATTCGACTTTGAGTGCGTATCTGGGCATGGCGTGGCTGGTAGCGTGGCGGCGTTCGGGCTGCAAGCCTCTGGCCTCAGCGGCTGGCCATGCTTATCTTGCGTAGCAAGAGGGCAGGTCACACAACGCAAACAGGGCAGACCGGTGGTCATAGGAACACTTGCAGACAGCGTGTTGCGCCGGGTCGAGGCGGTGGGCGACGCCGTGAGCGAAACCCTGTTCGAGCCGGTGGTCCGACTGGGCGTCACCGGTCTGGCGCGGTCGGGCAAGACGGTATTCATCACCTCTTTGGTTGCCAACCTGTTGGACCGGGGGCGGATGCACGGGCTGACAGCCGCGCGGGACGCCCGGATCGAGGCCGCGTTCCTGCAACCCCAGCCTGACGATACGGTGCCGCGGTTTGCCTACGAAGACCATATCGGGGCACTGACCGGGCCGAACCCACATTGGCCCGACAGCACGCGCGCAGTGAGCGAATTGCGTCTGTCTCTGCGTGTACGACCCAGTGGGCTGTTGTCGGGACTAAAGGGGCCTCGGACGGTCCATCTTGATATTGTTGATTACCCTGGCGAATGGCTGATGGACCTAGGCCTGCTCGACAAATCCTATGACGACTGGGCCGGGGACGTCCTGTCGCGGATCGACAAACGCGCCTGTGCGCAAGGGTTCATGGCACGCGCGCGGGCCGTTGATCCCGAGGCCAAACATGACGAACCGCAAGCGCAGGATCTGGCAAAGCGATTTACCAGCTACCTGCGCAATGCGCGTAAGCAAGGGTATTCCGACTGCACCCCGGGGCGTTTCCTGTTGCCAGGGGATCTGGCGGGTTCACCTGTTCTGACCTTTGCCCCGATCCCATATGACAAGCCGTCCAAACGACGGTCCCTGCATCGCGAGATGGAGCGGCGGTTTGGAGCGTACAAGGGGCAGGGCGGGCGCCCCTTTTTTTTGGATCCATTTGTGCGGCTCGGCCGCGGAGGGGGCTTGAGCGCGGGTATGGGGGCGAACCCTCAGGGG
>JBFOMB010000008.1:0-199360 GCA_040830545.1 Paracoccaceae bacterium
CCAGCAGAACATGCAGGTGGTCGTGTCGATCAACGCGGCGGCAGCGCAGGCGGGAGTGCATGTGGGGCAGCCCGTGCGCGATGCCCACGGCATGTGCGGCACCCTGCTGACCCGCAGCCGCAATGCCCCGGCCGAGGCACGGTTCCTGACCACCCTGCGCCGCTGGGCCGGGAAGTTTTCGCCCTGGGTCGCTGAAGAGGCCCCCGATGCGCTGGTCATTGACCTGACCGGCTGCGCCCATCTGTTCGGGGGGGAGGCATCGCTGCTGGGCGTGATCGAGGCCGATTGCGCCGATATGGGCCTGACCGTGCGGGCGGGCATTGCTGACACGCTGGGCGCGGCCTGGGCGCTGGCCCGCTTCGCCGGGGTAGAGGCTGGCACACAACGCAGCGGTGACGCCATCGACCAGGAGGCGCGCGCCACCCGATCCCGCGCAGGCAAACGACGACACTGGACTAAGGGTGGCGCGGCGCCCCAAGTTGTGACGCGGGCACAGGCAGGCCGGATTGCACCACCGGGACAAAGCTATGGAGCGCTCAGCCCCCTGCCCATCGCGGCCCTGCGGCTGGACCCGGACATGGCCACACAGTTGAACCGCTTGGGTCTGCGCCGCATTGGTGACCTGCTGGGGCAACCTCGTGCGGCACTGGCCCGGCGGTTCGGCAAAGGGCTGGTGTTGCGACTGGATCAGGCCATGGGCAGCGCGCCCGAGCCGGTCTCTCCCTCCGGCCCACCGGATCACTTCGCCGTCCGCCTGACCCTGCCGGACCCGATCGGGCTGAAAGATGACCTGATGGCCGGGATCGACCGCATGCTACCTCAGCTGTGTTCCAAACTGGAGGACAAGGGCAGTGGCCTGCGCGCCTTGCGGCTGGAGGCCTACCGGACAGATCAGGCCACCGAAGTGGTCGAAATCGGGTTGGCCCGACCCAGCCACGATCCCTACCGCATGCGCCCCTTGCTGGAGATGAAGCTGGACCAGATCGACGCTGGTTTCGGCATCGACATGCTGCGGCTGGTGGCAGTGCAAACCGAACCGCTGCACAAACGCACCAAAACCGGGCATCTGGGCGCGGGCAAGGCGGTGCGCGAACGGCTGGCCCAAAGCTCGGCCATGGACGACCTGATCGGACGGCTGGGCGCGCGGGTCGGGCTGGACGCGATCACGCGCCGCCACCCGGCCTCCAGCCACGTGCCCGAGAAATCCGCTCAAACCCTGGCCGCCGCCTGGTCCGACCCGGCCCGGGACTGGCCCACACCTGCGGTGCCCCGCCCTCTGACCCTCTGGCGACCCGAACCCGTCTTTGCCGCCCAGGACATCACCCTGCCCACCGCCTTCCGCTGGCGCGGGCAGGACCTGGCCTGCGCCGGGGCAACAGGGCCGGAACGGATTTCACCGGAATGGTGGCTGGACGACCCGGACTGGCGCACCGGCATTCGCGACTACTGGGACATCACGACAACCGGCGGCGACCGACTGTGGCTTTACTATGGGCACGGCGGCACCATGTCAGCCGGTTGGTTCTGTCAGGGGCGGTTTGGGTAGTTTTAAAGGTCAGCGATACTTGGGGCTCCGCCCCAACCCCCCGAGTATTTTGAAAAAGATGAAATCAGATGCGCCCCCGCCTCTCGGTCCAAACCATGCGGACGGGGGCGACTTCACCTTTGACGGCCATCGGCTCTCCAGCCTGTACCGCGCCCTCATGCTGAACCATAAACCTTAACAGTTGGTTTCAGATTTCATCTTTGCAGAAATACTCCCGCCGGAGGCGCCTGAGGAGAAAATCGGAACGATTTTTGACGAGGTATCAAGCGCGCCGAAGGCGCTCAATCAGGTCACACCGCCGCAATA
The DNA here is from genome assembly GCA_040830545.1 of Paracoccaceae bacterium. Lineage (GTDB taxonomy): Bacteria > Pseudomonadota > Alphaproteobacteria > Rhodobacterales > Rhodobacteraceae > HXMU1420-2. The sequence continues at coordinate 1,853 of JBFOMB010000008.1, forward strand.
CCACCCCGGACAAAATCCGCCGCCAACACCGCATATTCAGACCGATCCAACCCCTTGCCCGGGCGATGCCACATGTAAAACCAGTTCAGGATACCGAAAACCGACATCGTCACCGCACGCAGACGGTCGCCGCTCAAACCGGGCCGCTCCATCGCCACAGCCCCGGACATGGCCGACACCAGCTTGCGCTGCAACGCCACCAAAGGCGCGCGCAAGTCATCCGGCAATGTCGCCAACGCGTCCAGTTGCAGCTTGTGTTCTGCATCTGCATCCTCATAGGCCGCCAGGATCACCCGGATCAGCGCGCCCAGACCCTCGGGCCGGGCGGACTCCACCACATCGACCAGTTCGGACAGATGCGCATCCAGGATGTCAAATAGCAGGGCTTCCTTGCTGTCATAGTAGTGGTACAGCAGAGCCTTCGACACACCGCATTCTGCAGCCGCCCCAGTCATCGACGCCCGGTCATAGCCATGGCGAGCAAAATAAGCGGCAGCCCCTTTGCGCAGAGCCGTACGCTTGGCGTCATGGTCGCGGGCAATCCCCCGGGGCATCAGCCTTTGGGCCGGTTGTCAACAATACGCACGGCCTTACCCTGGCTGCGCGCCACGCCGCCAGCATCCGTCACCACGACCTTCACCGACACACCCACATTGCTCTTGATCTTCTGCCGCAACTCGGACGCCACCGCGTTCCGGTCCGGGTCACCTGTCACCTCGGTCAGCACTGTCATTTCGTCCATCCGGTCGGGCTTGGTCAGCTCGATCTGGAAATGCGGGGCCAGACCGGTGACGGTCATCAACTGCTCCTCGATCTGCGTGGGGAAGATGTTCACGCCGCGCAGGATGATCATGTCATCGGTACGGCCCGTTACCTTCTCCATCCGCCGCATGCTGCGCGCGGTGCCGGGCAGCAGCCGGGTCAGGTCCCTTGTGCGGTAGCGGATGATCGGAAACGCCTCTTTGCTGAGCGAGGTGAATACCAGTTCCCCGGGTTCCCCATCCGGCAGAACCTCACCCGTCGCAGGGTCAATGACCTCGGGATAGAAATGGTCCTCCCAGATATGCAAGCCGTCCTTCGTCTCCACACATTCATTGGCGACACCCGGTCCCATCACCTCGGATAGGCCGTAAATGTCGACCGCGTGCATGTCGAACGCATCCTCGACCTCACGCCGCATCGCATTGGTCCAGGGTTCCGCACCGAAAATCCCAACCTCCAGCGGGGATTTACGAGGGTCCAGCCCCTGCGCCGCATATTCATCCAGGATCGACAGGGCATAGGACGGCGTCACCGTGATGCCCTTGGCCCCGAAATCCTCGATCAATCGCACCTGGCGCTGCGTCATCCCGCCGGACACCGGCACAGTGGTCAGGCCCAACGCGTCCGACCCCAGATGAATGCCCAGCCCACCGGTAAACAGCCCATAGCCATACGCGTTATGCAGCACATCACCCGGCCGCAGACCCGAGGCCCGCAGCGACCGTGCGACCACTTCGCCCCAGACCTTCAGGTCGTTTGTCGTATACCCGACAACCGTCGGCTGCCCCGTCGTGCCCGAAGATGCATGGATGCGCGCCACCTGCTCCCGTGGGACGGCAAACATCCCAAACGGATAATTGTCCCGCAGGTCCTGTTTCACGGTGAACGGAAACTTCGCCAGATCCTCCAGTGACTTCAGATCGTCGGGATGCACGCCTGCCGCGTCAAAGCTGGCCTTGTAATGCGGGACGTTGTCATAGGCGTGTTGCAACGACCATTTCATCCGCTCCAGTTGCAGTGCCGAAATCTCGTCCCGCGACGCGATTTCAATCGGGTTCAGGCTTTCGCGCGGGGGCGTCAGATCTTTCATCATGCTTTCTCCAGCAACAGGGCGATGCCCTGGCCCACGCCGATACACATGGTGCAGACGGCGCGGTTCATGTCTTCGTTGATCATGGTCTGCGACGCGGTCAGCGCCAGACGTGTGCCCGACATGCCCAACGGATGGCCCAACGCAATCGCGCCGCCGTTCGGGTTGACGTGATCCGCGTCGTCGGGCAGGCCCAACTGACGAGTCACGGCCAGCCCCTGCGCGGCAAAAGCTTCGTTCAGTTCCATCGTGTCGATGTCGCCGATCTTCAGACCAGCGCTTTCCAGCAGCTTTTCGGTCGCGGGCGCGGGTCCGATCCCCATAACGCGCGGCGGCACGCCAACCGTCGCCATACCCGTCACGCGGGCGCGGGGGGTCAGGCCATATTTCTCCACCGCCGCGGCAGAGGCGACGATCATCGCCGCCGCCCCGTCATTCACACCCGACGCATTGCCCGCCGTCACGGTCCCGCCTTCGCGGAAGGGCGTTGGCAGCTTGGCCAACTTTTCGATCGTGGTCTCACGCGGGTGCTCGTCCTGATCGACGACAACAGCGTCACCCTTGCGCTGCGGAATGGTCACAGCGGTGATTTCCTGCGCCAATCGCCCACTGGCACGCGCTGCGATTGCACGGGACTGGGAGCGCAGGGCAAAGGCGTCCTGATCTTCGCGGCTGATCTGGTAATCTGCAGCCACGTTTTCAGCTGTCTCGGGCATGGAATCGGTGCCGAAATGCTTGTGCATTTCCTTGTTCACGAACCGCCAGCCGATGGTGGTGTCATAGATCTCGGCCCGACGGGAAAAGGCGCTGTCGGCCTTGGGCATGACCAGCGGCGCGCGGCTCATGCTTTCCACACCGCAGGCGATGATGACATCCGCCTCACCCGCACGCACAGCCCGCGCCGCCGTGCCCACGGTGTCCAACCCCGATCCGCACAGACGGTTGATCGTGGCACCGGGCACCGTGTCCGGCAGGCCTGCCAGCAGCGTTGCCATGCGCGCGACGTTGCGGTTGTCTTCGCCCGCCTGATTGGCGCATCCGGCGAACACATCGTCCACCTCCAGTCCCGGATAACGATCCGTCAGCGCCTTGATCACATGAGCCAGCATGTCATCGGGACGAACCGAAGACAGCGCGCCGCCATAGCGGCCAATGGGTGTGCGGGTGCCGTCGCACAGATAAGCGATTGTCATGGTGTCTCCTCGAAATTCTGGCCCTTGATGCTGCGGGACAGCCCGCGAAACAGGGCAACGGTGCGACCGTCCTTGCCAGTGACGGTTACGTCATAGACGCCGGATCGCCCGGCCTTGGATTGTTCGGTGGCGCTGGCGATCAGGCGTTCGCCCTTCTCCCCCGGCGCGATAAAGCTGATGGTGCCGTTCTGTGCCAGCGTGGCCTGGTTGTAGCTGTTGCAGGCAAAGGCAAAGGCCGTGTCAGCCAGAGTGAAGATATAGCCGCCATGGCACACGTCGTGACCGTTCAGGTGATGGTCTTGAACCTCGAACGATGCCGTTGCCGTGCCGGGGCCAACCGAATCCACGGAAATACCCAGCCATTTCGACGCGCGGTCGTTTTCCATCATCGCTGCCGCACTGCGTTCGGCGCGTTCCTGTGGTGTCATGGTTGGACCTCCCCCGGCTGCGCTCACCCTGCATAAAACCGACCACGCGGTCAATAGTGTTGATTTTCCTCCGATCCCCCGTCATGGTGCGCCCAAGCTTGGAGGAGATTGACGATGCTGAGACCTGCCAGTTACGCGATGGCGCAATGGATCGAACCGGGGGCCGAGGCGCGCGCGATCCACGGACCGGTCACTGGGGAACAGATCGCACTGGCAGGCGGTGCGCCACTGGACGTGCAGGGCATGCTGGACTGGGCGCGGGGCACGGGCGGGCCAGCGCTGCGGGCGATGGGGTTCCATGACCGCGCGCGCATGGTCAAGGCTGTAGCGACCTATCTGAACGAACGGAAAGAGGAGCTGTATGCCCTGAACCCGCTGACCGGGGCCACACGCCGGGACGGGGCGGTGGACATCGATGGCGGCATTGGCACGATGTTTGTCTTCGCCTCCAAAGGGCGACGTGAAATGCCGGATGGCAACGTCTATGTCGATGGTGGGATCGAAGGGCTTAGCCGCAGCGGGTCGTTCATCGGGCAACACATCGCCGTGCCGATGCAGGGTGTGGCGGTCCATATCAACGCGTTCAACTTCCCGGTCTGGGGTATGCTGGAAAAGCTCGCCCCGACATTGCTGGCCGGGATGCCCGCGATCATCAAACCGGCCACGCAAACCTGCTATCTGACCGAGGCATGTTTCCGCATGATCGTCGAGAGCGGTATCCTGCCCGAAGGTGCCGTGCAGCTGGTCATTGGCGGCACCGGTGACATGCTGGACCGGCTGGGCGCGCAGGACGTGGTGGCCTTTACCGGGTCGGCGGATACGGCGCTGCACCTGCGGTCCAATCCGGCGTTGATGCGAAATTCGGTCCGGTTCCACTCCGAACAGGACAGTCTGAACGCCACCATCCTCGGGCCGGATGTGGCCGTCGGAACGCCTGCATTCGACCAGTTCATCAAAGAGGCCGCGAACGAGATCACAACAAAGGCCGGTCAGAAATGCACCGCGATCCGCCGAATCATCGTACCGGATGCCGTCATGGGTGATGTCGCCGACGCCTTGCAGGCCCGGTTGGCGAGCACATCGGTGGGTGATCCAGCCGCCGAAGGCGTGCGCATGGGCGCACTGGCCTCTGCCGCGCAAAAGGCGGATGTGCTGGCCAAGGTGCAGGCGCTGGCGGGTGAAACCGTATCCCTGACCGGTGACCCCGAGGTGCTGGATCTGGTCGGCGCGGGCCCTGCCGGGGCCTTCCTGAAACCCACTTTGCTGCGCTGTGACGACCCCGACGCCGCCAAGAATGTACATGAAATGGAGGCGTTCGGCCCGGTCTCGACCCTGATGCCGTATCGCGATCTGTCCCACGCCAGCGCGCTGGCCAATCGCGGTGGCGGCTCGCTCGTGGCGTCACTGGTCACGGACGACCCTGCTGTCGCTCGGGATGTCACGCTGGGCAGTGCCGCATGGCACGGGCGGCTCTACATCACCGGTGCCTCCAGCGCCAAGGAATCCACCGGCCACGGCGCACCGTTGCCGCATATGGTCCATGGCGGCCCGGGTCGTGCGGGCGGCGGTGAAGAACTGGGCGGTGTGCGCGGCGTGCTACACTACATGCAGCGCACGGCGATTCAGGGCAGCCCAGACGTGATTGCCGCCATCACCGGGCAATGGTCGCCGGGCACAGCAGAATCCACAAACGACACCCACCCTTTCCAGCGCACGTTCAACGAAATCGCAATTGGCGAAACCATCCATACACCGTCCCGCACGGTGACCATGGACGATATCGAACATTTCGCCCATTTCACCGGCGACACGTTTTATGCCCACATGGACGAAGATGCCGCCAAGGCAAACCCCTTCTTCCCGGGGCGCGTGGCACATGGCTATCTGCTGCTGAGTTTCGCAGCAGGGCTGTTCGTGCAACCGGACCCCGGCCCGGTGCTGGCGAACACGGGCCTCAATGGACTGAGTTTTCAGAAACCGGTGGGCGCAGGTGACAGCATAAAGGTGCGCCTGACCTGCAAGCGCAAAACCCGGCGGACGGATGAGTATGGCGAGGTGGCCTGGAACGTGACCCTGACCAATCAGGATGACGAGCAGGTTGCCGAATACGAGCTTTTGACGATGGTCAGCTACACGCGCTAAAGGAAGCGGATGGATCCGCTTGCCCCCCTTATCGCCTCGCTCCGCGCCGAAGGTCGTCTGCGTGTCTGGTCACTGGTGATCACCGCCTTTGGCGATTTGGTGCGGCACCGGGGTGGGGCGATTACAACCACGCGTCTGAACACGCTGCTCGGCAGGATCGGGGTGGAGCCGGGCGCATTGCGCACCGCCCTGTCCCGGCTGGACAGTGACGGTTGGATCGAGCGGGAACGGACCGGGCGCACCAGCGTCTGCCGCCTCAGCCGCGAGGGCCTTGCGCAATTCGACCCCGCCACTTCGGTAATCTACGCCGCGCCGGCATCGTCATCGGTTGAGGAATGGAGCCTGTCCATAACCTTGGGCGAAGGCGCGCCGACCGTTCGTTTGGTTCCTGCCGGATCGGCGAATGACAAAGCAGACGCCACCGTCACAGGCCGCCTCGACGATCTGTCTCCGAAGTTCCGCGCGGCCTATCTGGAACCGGCATACCGCGCGGCTTTGGAGACGTTGGCACAGGACCTCGCCGCCCTTCCGCAAGTGTCCGATCCGCTTGACGCCGCCGCCGCTCGCCTGCTGCTGATCCACCGCTGGCGACGCATCGTCCTGCGTTTCCCCGAACCACTGCCGCAACTGCTGCCATCTGACGCCCCGCTGGCCGATCCCCGCGCAGATGTGGCCCGCGCCTATGCAGCCCTGTCAGATCCAGCAGAGGCATGGCTCAGCGCGGATTGCGGCACGGTTCCCGGCATGCCGCCTGCCGATCACGCCTATGCAAATCGGTTCGGATTATCGGCAAAGGCTTGATCTACGCCGCAATTGGCGCAAGGCTGCGCGCATGACAGTGCAAACTCCTGTGCCTTTTTCCAAGGGCCCGGCCCCGTCTCAGGTCATGTTCGACCGGGGGGAGCTATCAATCATCCTGTCCCTCTACGGCCGCATGGTCGCTGCAGGGGAATGGCGGGACTATGGGATTTCCGGCCTCAGCGACCGGGCGATCTTCTCGATCTTCCGCCGAACGGCTGAAAACCCGCTGTATCGCATCGAAAAGAACCCAAAGCTGCGAAATCGTCAGGGGATGTACACGATACACGGCATGGACGGCCAGATCCTGAAACGCGGTCAGGACCTGAAAACGGTGCTGCGCGTGTTGGAGCGGAAGCTGATCCGAGCGGTGGAGTAGTTGTACTTGGCGCGCGGAATCGAGGGCTGAAAGCCCGCCGCGCGAGCGCCCGACCTCCCCTCGGGAGGGCGCTTTTGCAACCGAGCTATTCAAAAGAGCGTCGGCAGACCCCGGAAAGATAAAGTGCCTGATGGCCAGCTGATTTGCGCCCACCCGAGGTCAGGCGTTCGCGCGGCTTGTCGTTCTTTCTAAAGTGTGTTGGGCCAAGTCAGGTTCAAGACCTCATCTAGTTCATCGTAGCACTGTTCGCATAGGCAGACGCGTTCGGTGGAAGGGTGAGGGCAATTTAGTGCAACGCGCTCTGGTGCCGCCGTCTTGACGTTACCGGCCCATCCCCCTGCTGCTCGATCCGGGCAATCGCCTCCTTGATCGGTTCGTAAGCCACTGCCATATGGTGTGCGCTCGCGTGGATCAGCGTTTCCGCATCCACAGCCAAAGCAACATGGCCCTTCCAGAAATACAGATCACCGCGTTCAGCCGGATCATCCTGCGCAAAGGGTTCGCCCAACTGCGCCCCTTGCTGATCACTGTCACCAGGGCATGGCACCCCGCAGGCGAGATACGCCGCCTGCACCAGACCGGAACAGTCTATGCCAAACGACGAATTGCCGCCCCACAGGTAAGGCGTTCCGAGGAAGCGTTCGGCTACGCCAACCAGGTCGACCTCTGCCACGGACGCAAGCGAAAGGTGCTGCGGCGGGACAAACATCGTTTCACGGTAAAGCCCGTTGGCCCATTCGACCGCTGCCCACCCCTCAGCCTCACCAACCACATTCAGGCCCGTGCCAAATGACAAGGGAATCGTACTGCCCATCGCCTTCAGCCCCGGCGTGGATTTGGCATAACTGCGCGGCACGCTCACCACATGCGTTGTTTGCGATACCCGTGCGGACAGGCTGTTGACGGCTATCCACCCGACATACCCGTCCCGTTCGGCAAAACCAAAAAACCAATCGCCCTCACGATCCAGGGTGACAAACACCTCCCCCCGGACCAGTTGACGATCCCGCGCGCCACGCGGGTCGCGACACAGGTCGGCCACCGGGATGATCACCTGGCAAGGGGTGCCGTCCACAAACTGATCCGCTTCCACCTGCCCGCGCAGAGACTCGTGCGCAACGCGCCCGTTGGATTTGAGAACCCGCCGGTCGCTCACAGCTTCAACAGGTCAGGCAGGGCCGCCAACAGCGCGCGCGTGCCTTGCCCCACACCACCCTTGGGTCGGGCGGGCGCGTCTGCGGGCTGCCAGCCATACATGTCGAAATGCATGTACGGCGTCTGCTCCACAAACCTCCGCAGAAACAGGGCCGCTGTAATCGACCCGGCAAAGCCACCCTTGGGCGCGTTGTCCAGATCGGCAATCCCAGGCTCAATCATCGCCTCGTAAGGGTCATGGAATGGCATTTGCCAGACCGGGTCTGCCACATCCGCCGCTGCTGCATTCAGCGCCACTGCATGCCCCGGATTGGTGGTATAAAACGGCGCAAGGTCCGGGCCAACCGCTACCCGCGCCGCGCCCGTCAAAGTGGCCATGGAGATGATGAGGTCCGGGCTATCTTCATCCGCCAACGCCAGCGCATCAGCCAGCACCAACCGCCCTTCGGCATCGGTGTTGTTGATCTCAACCGTCAGCCCCTTGCGCGAGGTAAGGATGTCCTGCGGGCGGAAGGCATTGCCGCTGACCGAGTTTTCCACCGCCGGGATCAGCACGCGCAGGCGCAGCGGCAGGTTCAGCGCCATGATCATATGCGCCAGCCCCAGCACGGCAGCAGACCCACCCATATCCTTCTTCATCAATCCCATAGAGGCACCGGGCTTCAGGTTCAGCCCGCCCGTGTCGAAACACACGCCCTTGCCCACCAAGGTCAGCGCCGGGCCACTGTCGCCCCACTGAATGTCGATCAGGCGTGGCGCACGGGTTGATGCGCGACCAACCGTGTGAATCATGGGGAAGTTGCGGGTCAGCAGATCCTCGCCCGCCGTCACCTCGCAGGATGCGCCATGGCTGCGCGCCAGTTCGCGCGCGGCGGTCTCCAACTCTGCCGGACCCATGTCTGAGGCGGGCGTGTTGATCAGATCACGGGTTAATGCCTCGCCCACCGCAATGGCCTCCAGCCGGGCGGCGTCCACCCCATCGGGTGCAATCAGTCCCGGCATCGGACCTTTGCCCTTGGCATAGCGGTCAAAGCGATACCCCGCCAGCAGCCAGCCCAGCGCCTCTGTCTCCAACGCGGGCCCGCTCAAACCGGACGCGATCCGATAGGCTCCAGCAGGCAATTGCGCACCCGCTGCCGCCAGAGCAAACCGGGTACGTGCGCGGTTTGCCTCAGTACCATACCCGGCCAGAGCAACAGATCCTTGATCCCCAGGCACCAACAGGGCCTGCCCCACCGCACCGGTAAATCCGTTCTGTTCCACCCAGGCGCGCGTGGCGTCATCGGCCTGATCCTTCCACGCATCCAACGTATCAGGTGTCAGAACGTGCAGGTCGATGGCATCGCTTGCGGGGTCGGCAAATGTGAGGGGCATGGAGACTTTCCGGTGATGACTGGTGCCCGGAAGCTGCCGGATCGCTCGCCCATGTGCAAGGGCGCACAACCCCACGCCACACGCAACCGCAGTCCCGGGCTTGACCCGGGACCTCGGATCAAACACGAGGCCCCGGCGCGGGGCCGGGGCTGCGGGTGTGACGGACCGATGGAGAGTGTTCGCCCCGGGAGTGGGCCGGGGCACGATCCAGACGTCTTGGGGAGAAGAAAACAGGACCGTATGCGATGAGCGATCAGCGTGCCGCGAGGCTTTGGGCCAGGCGCATGACCTGCACCGCCTCGGCGCGATAGCCGTAGGGGTCCGCGCCGCGATTGGCGTTGGCCAGCGCAATCGCCTGATCCCAACCCCAGTCACCCAGATAGCTGTCGTCGCGCAGCAGTTGACCAAACCCGGCCATCGCAGCGGCCCAGCCGGTGCCTTCCATAGGCGGCAGATCAGCCGTGATCGGCGCCTCGATCAACTGGCTGGTTGATTCCCCTGGCTCCTTGTAGCGCAGGCGCAAGAAACCCAGCTCGTCCGAGCCACCTTCCGTAGCCACAGCGCTATAACGCAGCGGATCAGTCAGGCGAGCGTCCGAACCCACCGGTGTGACCTCGTAAATCGCAGTGACGGATGTGCCTGCCCCGATCTCGCCCGCGTCCACCTTGTCGTTGTTGAAATCCTCGCGACGCAGCGCGCGGGTTTCGTAGCCAATCAACCGGTACTCCGCGACAGTGGCGGGATTGAACTCGACCTGGATTTTCACGTCTTCTGCAATCGCAAACAACGCGCCGGACAGTTGATCAACCAGCACCTTCTGCGCTTCGCTCAGCGTGTCGATATAGGCCGCCTGCCCGTTTCCGTTCTGGGCCAGCGCCTGCATTGTTGCATCGTCCAGATTGCCGCGCCCAAAACCCAGAACAGATAGGTAGGTGCCTGTTTCCCGCTTGTCCGCGATGTAGTCTTTCAGCGCCTGCGGATCAGAGAGGCCCACATTGAAATCCCCGTCCGTGGCCAGGATCACGCGGCTGACTTCACCCTCTTCGCTCATGCCTTGCGCCACATCATAGGCCTGCTGCAACCCGGCTTGTCCGGCGGTGGAGCCACCTGCCTCCAACCGGTTCAGTGCGGCCAGGATCGTTTTGCGATCCGACGCCGGGGTCGGCTCCAGTACCTGACCGGCGCTGCCCGCATAGGTGACAATCGCCACCTGATCCTCGGGCCGCAGTTGCGACAGCATCAAGGTGAAGCTCTGCTTCAACAGGGGCAGCTTGTCCGGGTCTTGCATGGACCCTGACGTGTCGATCAGAAACACAAGGTTCAGCGGCGGACGGTTCGCCATGGCAGGCAGTTCACCCTGAATGCCGATATGGACCAGCTGCGTGCCAGGGTTCCACGGCGTTTGCATCACGCCGGTGCTGACGCTGAACGGCATATCCCCGTCAGGCGCGAAATAACCGTAGTTGAAGTAATTGATCATTTCTTCGATCCGCACCGCATCCGTGTGGGGCAACACACCCCGCTGAATGGAGTTGCGGGCCAGCGCATAAGACGCCGTGTCCACGTCAATGGAGAAGGTGGAGACCGGATTTTCTGCCGTCACCTGAACCGGGTTCGGATCCTCGTTGGCATAAGCCTCGGTATTCGCCTCGGGCACGGCGATGCGGTCCTCGGACGGTGCGGCCAGACCCGCAGCGGGCTGTTGCATCCGGCTCAGCGCCGAAGGCTCAACAGACCGCAATTGAGCGGTCGTCGCGATTTCAGCGGAAGGCGCAGGCGCAGCCTGGGCAAGCGGGGCTTCTTCCTCGGCCAGATAGGTCACACCACGATTGCGCGCCGACTCTGTCTTGGCCAACTGATCCGCAATCTCGCCAGCCGACATTTCCACGTCTTTCGGCGCAACCGCCAATTCCGGTGTGCTCCCGGTCAGCCCCGGCAAGGACGGGCGCGGCAATTGCAACAGGTCGGACCCCGGCCCCAATGTCACAAACGTCACGGCGATCAGCGCCGTTGTTGCGGTCAATCCAGCGCGTGAAGACAGAACATCAATCATTTTTCCCAATCCTCTCCTGAGCCCCGTTTTCGGGCGTTCAGAAGTAAGACGGCTTTCAGATGTCGATCCTTGGAGGTCCGCGAAATTTTTTTGCGCCAGCGCCAGATCCTGCGCCCGACGGGCCGGATCAGGTGCCGGAGTCGCGGCGTGCATGGCCGATTTCAGCTCGTCGAGGGTGTCCAGATCGTCCGTCATACCTGTTCCTCTTCTTCGCGCATCCGGCGCAAATGTTTCTTGGCCTCGGACATGCGCCAACTGATTGTGCCCTCGGACACGTCCAGAATTTCAGCCGCCTGCGCATGGGTGACCTCGTCCAGCACCAGCGCCAGCGTATCCCGCAACTGTTCGGGCAGTGACCGCATCGCGGCGGTCAGCCAGTCGACCTGCGCGGCGGTTTCCGACATCTCGGCCTGACGGGATTTCTCCCAATCGCCCCAGCCCTCCGCCGCGCGGGATCGGGTGGACTGACGCCTGCGCCGGTCATGGGCCGCATTCACAGCCACACGGTAGAGCCATGTCATGAACCGCGATTCGCCGCGAAACCGGCTGATCTTGGCCGGCAGGGCGGCGCAAATGTCCTGCGTCAGATCCTCTGCCTCGGCACGACTGCCGGTCAGACGAAAGCACAGCGCAAACAGCTGATCATATCGCCGCTCCAATAGGGTGGAGAAGGCAACCGCATCACCGCCCGCGGCGGCCTTGGCGAGGCTTTCATCTGAGGTATCCATGCGCATCACATGTTGTTTGACGCAGGGCGCAGGTCAATCCTTGGATGGATGGGAAAGTTTTTTGGCGCAGCCCACAGACAAAACCCCCGGCCGCTGATCCATCCCGGATCACACAAAATTAAAGATATGTCAGCCCATCGCCCGGACGCATTTCAGCACTTCCGCCTGATAGGCTTTTGCTCTTTCGTTCAGAATATCAAATCCAAAAAGCGATGTTGGCACGTAGCCAAACCCGATCTGGTGTTCCGGGTGCCATTGGAAAACCGAACCACCATAACCTGTCCAGCCAAAAAATCCCTCTCGACCAACGTTAAATGCGGTCTGGAATTCATCAAAATCCGGCTGGTGTGCGTGAAAGGCCGACACACCACCCTGGGTGAAAACAACCTGACTGATGCCCATAATCGCACTGGTTTCGTTGGAATGAAGCGCCTGCCACCCCGCATCCCCTAGAATCCGAGTGGCCCCAAAGCTGCCACCGGTCGCCATTACCGACGCCAGTTTGGCCAGACTGCGCGCATTGGAATGTGTATTGGCCGAAGGTGTTTCACACTTTGCCACCCGGTCTTCGTTAAATACAGCAAGCCCGTGCATGTCCGTGAACGCCGTGGGCTTGATCGCTGCGACCTTTCTGAAAAACGGCATCAACTTCATGAACTTGCGGCAGAACCCGAAAAACGAAAACTCGATCTTCTTGTCCGCACCTTTCGGTTTCAGGCTTTCCAGCAGCATCTGGCCCAAGCCCACCTCGACGCCGAGTTCACGTCGGTCCAGTTCTTCGCCTTTCAATCCGATAAAGCACGCGATCTCCAGAGGCGTGCACAGTTCCTGTCGTACCCACTCACCTATGGTGCGCCCTTCCGGATCAACGCGCCGAAACACCTCGTTTGCGATCCAACCGCGTGTGAACGTGTGATATTCCCGTTTACCGGTCCCATCCTCGGGATACCGCAACGGTTGGTTTTCAATGATTTCACCGATCTTATTCTGCTTGATGTTGTCGGTCAGCAGGTCTTTTGGATCCAGACTGACGGTGAAGGCGGCCAGCCCCGCTTCGTGCCGCATAAGATCTGGACCGTGACATTTTCTTTGCCTTGCGCACCGAAGGCGGGCCAGTAACTCGCTATGGGTGCTTCATATTGCAGGAGCCCCTGATCGACCAGGGACGCCAGCGCTATCGCCTCAAGGCTTTTGCCGCTGCTGTATACATTTACCAGCGTATCAGGCATAAACGTCTGATTTCCCGTCGCCCAAAGATCCACGACCCTTTCGCCCTTGTGATATACGCATAACTGCGTGCTTTGTTCTTGAAGCGACTTCATTTTCAGTTCGTACAGATCACGAACCGGTTCAAACCCCGGAGCGACTGTGCCGTGAACTTGGATTTGGCGGGGATTTGACATCGAACTCAACCAGGCAATTGTTACGTAGTGCTGTGTCTCTGAAGGTTATCCCAATCTGACGCAAACGAAGCTGTTACGTCGGGTCAGGTTGATGGAATATCACACTGTTCCATCTGGTTAGGTCAGCGGTTCTCCCGCACAAGAATCGACCAATAGCATAGCACGAAGGGTTGCGTTTCCCGGATACTCGCGCACAAACTACATTGCTGTCTCCAGGCAAATCTTATGTTTCGCCCCGCCACAACCCCGCCGCATCTGGCGACTCTTATCATGCTGACCGGAACTTCGGTTCTGTCGCTCAACATGTTCCTGCCCTCGCTCGCCAATATCGCGGACGAGTTTGGGGTCAGCTACGCGGTAGCCAGCCTGTCGGTCTCGGGCTATCTGGCGGTTACAGCGGTGCTGCAAATCCTGTTGGGGCCGATTGCGGATCGCTACGGGCGGCGGCCTGTCATGCTGGCGACCATGTTGTTGTTTGCCATCGCGTCTGTTGTGGCCGCGACCGCATCCAATATCACCGTATTTCTGGCCGCGCGGATCGTGCAGGCGGCGGTGATTGCCGGTTCGGCGCTGGCATCCGCCATCATCACCGACACGTCGGAAAAGACGCGTGCCGCCAGTCTGATGGCCTATGTCAGCATGGCCATGGCGGTGGCGCCGATGCTGGGGCCGATGTTGGGCGGGGCGCTGGATCAGGCGTTTGGGTGGCGATCCGGCTTCTGGTTTTATGCGGTGGCGGGGTTTGTCCTGCTATGGCTGACCTGGGTGGATCTGGGTGAAACCAACCCGGCACCAGCGGCGACCTTGGGCAAACAGATCCGCGCCTATTCCGAGCTGTTCGGCTCGCGCCGGTTCTGGGGGTACTCAGTCTGCGCGGCATTTGGGGTTGGGGTATTCTACATCTTCATTTCCGCCGTGCCCAAGGTGGCGGCAGATGTGTTTGGCCTGTCGCCCTTCGTGGTTGGGATCGGGATCGGGTCGATCACGCTGGGCTTCTTCTTTGGCAGCTTCCTGAGCGGGCGATACTCCCAGCGCATGGGCATCCTGTGGATGGTGTTCGCGGGCCGCATCGTGGCCTTTGTCGGCATCCTGCTGGCGCTTCTGGTTTTGCTGGTGTGGGATGCGCATCCGCTGGTGTTCTTTGCGGGCGGCATTTGCGGCGGGTTTGGCAACGGTTTGACCATACCGAATGCGCGTGCCGGGGCGTTGGCCATTCGCCCCCATCTGGCGGGCAGTGCCTCGGGCCTGTCGGGTGCCCTGATCGTGGCAGGCGGGGCAATACTGACACCGCTGCCGGGACTTTTGCTGACGCCGGAAAATGGCGCATGGCTGGCAATGTTGTTGATGCTGGGGGCCGCAATTGGCGGACTGCTGTCTGCTGTCTACGTGTGGGATGTAGACCGGCGCGAAAGGCACGCACTCGGGCAAGCCTGATCACCAGTTGTCTTCCGAGTACCCCAAAGCCATCGCGGCAATTCTCTGCTGATCCGTCAGGTTGTCCCAGCTTTCGTCATCTGATGCGGGCGGGTCGATTTCACCGGCCCAGGAGGCCGCCGACCATCCCAGCGCCGCCCACGCCGCACGTTGTGGACCAGTCATGTCGGTCCATCCCAGCACATCCCAATTAGCGGCCAAAGAACCGGCTGCGGGCTGCGCATCGGAGGGGGTTTGTGGCCCGAAAGCGACCGTCCGGGTCAGAGACGAACTTTCCCAAGGCGTCTGCATTCCTCCTGTTTCGGCCAAGACCGCTCGTCGCACGGATTTGAACATGGCCTCAATGGTCACACCCGGCTGTACCAAAGCATCGGCCAAAGCAGCGGTGTACGGGCTGTTCGCGCCAGCCCCGTCCAACGCGACCTGTCCCGGCGCGGTCGAATATGCCAGCAGCGTGTCGCGCGGTGCGCCGGTCTGCGCCAATCCGGGGGAAAGTGTTACGCGGCTTCCAAACGGATTGTCCCGGCAAGCGTCCAAAATCACGATGGAGGCCGCCGGGGCCGCATGGTCAATTTGGTGCAACAACGTGTCCAGATGAAGGCCATCCACGCTGATGTCGCTGGCATCGTTGATCCGCGCATCAACCGGCAACAGGTAGTTTGCGCCGGATAGCTGCACTGCATGACCGGCATAGTAGATCACCGCAATGGCATCAGACCCCGCACGATCCAGCACTTCGCCAAATTCCCGTATAGCCAGCCGCATGCCGCGATAGGGCAGGTCCAGTTCCAGCGTGACGTCAAACTCCAGTGCGCGCAGCCGCTCGGCAATCAGCCGTGCGTCATTGCCGGGGTTATCCAGGGCCGGGATCGCCTGATAAGCCGCGTTTCCGATCACAAGCGCCACGCGGTCCGCAGCTATCGCGACCTGTGCGGCCATCAGCAACAGCACTGTGATCATAGAGCGGAGCAGAACGGTCAAAATCGGCCTCTTGGCGGGTCAGAGTTGCAACACCTTACAGCGTTCTGCCTTTTTCGCCACCTTGACGAAGACCGCCGCCTAGCTCACCGCCGCCAACAACGTCTGCGTATAAGCCTCGCGCGGGGCACCAAACACGTCATCCGCGTTGCCCATTTCCACCACGTCGCCCTGTTTCATCACGATGACCTTGTGCGACATGGCCCGCACCACCTTCAGGTCGTGCGAAATGAACAGATAGGCCAGCCCGTATTTTCGCTGCAAATCCCGCAGCAGGTCCACGATCTGCACCTGCACCGTCATGTCCAGCGCTGAGGTCGGTTCGTCCAGCACCAGCAGTTTCGGGCGAAGCACCATGGCGCGGGCAATCGCGATGCGCTGGCGTTGGCCGCCGGAAAATTCGTGCGGATAGCGGTCCATCGATGCCGGGTCCAGCCCGGTTTCCCGCATCGCTTCGGCCACCAATTCGCGTTTGTCGCGGTGGGGGTCCACCTGATGTACACTCAGACCCTCGGCAATGATCTGGAAACAGGACATGCGCGGGGACAGCGACCCGAACGGATCCTGAAACACGATCTGCATATCCTTGCGCAGGCGGCGCAGTTCGCGCGTGGACCAGCTGCGAATGTCGTCACCCCGGAAGGTGATCGCGCCTTCGGAGGCAATCAGGCGCATGATCGCCAGCGCCAGCGTGGTCTTGCCCGACCCGCTTTCCCCGACAATGCCCAGCGTTTCACCCGCCTGCACCGTGAAGCTGGCATCATTCACCGCCTTCACGTGGCCAACGGTCCGCTTCAGGAACCCACGCTGGATCGGGAACCAAACCTTCAGATTGTCCGCCTGCACCATCGTGTCCGCATCCGGCGCAACGGGGTCAGGCTGACCGGTCGGTTCTGCCGCCAGCAGCTTCCGAGTGTATGGATGCTGGGGACTATCAAAAATCTCGGCCGTGGGGCCGGTTTCCACGATCTCACCGTCCTTCATCACGCAGACCCGGTCGGCGATCCGCCGCACGATGCCCAGATCATGGGTGATGAACAGCAACCCCATGCCTTCGCTTTCCTTCAGCTCGGACAGCAGGTCGAGGATTTGCGCCTGAATTGTCACGTCCAGCGCCGTGGTCGGTTCGTCCGCGATCAGGATGTCGGGTTTGTTGGCCAGCGCCATTGCGATCATCACGCGTTGCCGCTGCCCGCCAGACAATTGGTGGGGATAGGCGTCCAGCCGCGTTTCCGGGTCGCGGATGCCCACCTTGGTCAACAGTTCGATAATCCGGGCCGCGGCCGCGTCATCCACCAGCCCCTGATGCAGCGCCAGACTTTCGCCCAACTGCTTGCGGATCGTGTGCAGCGGGTTGAGCGAGGTCATCGGCTCCTGAAAGATGAAGCTGATGTCGTTGCCCCGCACCTTGCGCAACAGCGTATCATGCGCGCCGACCATCTGCTGACCGTCATAGGTCACCGACCCCTCCGTCGCAGCATTGGGCAGCAGGGATACCGTGGACAGGGCCGTGACCGATTTACCCGACCCGGATTCACCGACCAGCGCCACGGTTTCCCCGCGATCCACCGCAAACGACACGCCGCGCACGGCCTTCGTGACCACGCCGTCCTGTTGGAACGAGACCGACAGGTTCTGCACCTCAAGCAACGCGCTCATGAAAACGTCTTCCTTGGGTCGAACGCGTCCCGGACCCCTTCAAAGATGAAGACCAGCAGCGACAGCATGATGGCAAAGGTGAAGAAGGCGGTGAACGCCAGCCAGGGCGCTTCGAGGTTCTGTTTGGCCTGCAGGGTCAGTTCGCCCAGCGACGGGGCCGAGGATGGCAGCCCGAAGCCAAGGTAGTCCAGCGATGCCAATCCCGCGATGGTACCAGTCACAATGAACGGCAGGAAGGTCACCGTTGCCACCATCGCATTGGGCAACATGTGACGGAACATGATCGTCAGGTTCCCCACGCCCAGCGCCTTGGCCGCGCGGACATATTCCAGATTGCGGGCGCGCAGAAACTCCGCCCGCACCACGCCAACCAGTGCCATCCAGCCGAAGGCGATCATCAACACCGCTAACAGGACCGCAGATCGGCCCAATATCGCAAACATGATAATGATGATGTAGAGCGACGGGATACCGGCCCAGATTTCGATGATCCGCTGGAAGATCAGGTCAACCCAGCCGCCCAGATAGCCCTGAATCGCCCCGGCGGCGATACCAACCAGGCTCGACACAGCCGTAACGACCAGTGTGAACACGATAGACAGCCGAAAACCGTAGATCACCCGTGCCAGCACATCCCGCTTGCCCCGGTCGGTGCCCAACAGGTTCTGACCGTTTGGCGGCAATGGGGCGGACCCGCGCCGCTCGACCTCGGTATTGTAGGAATACGGTATCGGTGGCCACAGCGCCCAGCCACCGTGATACTCGGCGAACTCTGCAGTGATGTCCTCGCCCTGATCCAGGTTTTCCATGATCAGATCAGGATCATACAGGCATTCCTCATACCCGCCGGTGCGGATCAGGCATTTGGTTTCCGGATCGCGATAGGGTGCGGCGGTTTCATATTCGCCGCCAAACGCGGTTTCCGGATAGAAGTTCCACAGCGGCGTATAGAACTCCCCCCGATAGGAAATCAGGATCGGTTTGTCGTTCGCCAGAAACTCCGCAAACAGCGACAGGCCAAACAGGATAGAGAAGATCCAGAGCGACCAGAACGCGCGGCGGTTCTTCTTGAAATTGCTCCAACGCCGTTGGTTCAGGGGGGACAGCGCCATCGCTCAACCCTCCCGCGCTTCAAAGTCGATGCGCGGATCGACCAGAACATACATCAGATCCGACAGGATGCCGACCAACAGACCGATCAGCCCGAACACGAACAACGTGCCAAAGACAATCGGGTAATCCCGTGCAACCGCCGCCTCGTACCCCAGACGCCCTAGCCCGTCCAAAGAGAACACGGTTTCAATGATGATCGACCCGCCGAAAAACACCCCGATGAACACGCCCGGAAACCCGGCAATCACGATTAGCATCGCGTTGCGGAACACATGGCCATACAGCACCCGCCGTTCGGTCAGCCCCTTGGCGCGGGCAGTCATGACATAGTGTTTCTTGATCTCGTCGAGGAAGCTGTTCTTGGTCAGCAAGGTCAGCGTGGCAAAGGCTGAAATCGTCATTGCAGCCACCGGCAAGGTGATGTGCCACAGATAATCAGTGATCTTGCCCCAGACGGACAGGTCCGCCCAATTGTCTGACGTGAGCCCCCGGAACGGGAAAATCTGCCAGTATGACCCGCCAGCGAATAGCACGAGCAACAGAATCGCAAACAGGAATCCGGGGATCGCGTAGGCCACGATGATCACGCCGCTGGTCCAGGTGTCATACCGCGTGCCGTCGCGCAGCGCCTTTTGAATGCCCAGCGGGATCGAGATCATGTAGGCGATGATCGTGGACCACAGGCCCAGCGTGATCGACACAGGCATGCGTTCGATCACCAGATCCACAACCTCTTTCGATTGGAAGTAACTCTCCCCAAAATCGAAGCGGACATAGTTCCACATCATGTTGAGGAACCGTTCGACTGGCGGTTTGTCGAACCCGAATTCGCGCTCAAGCTCTTCGATGAACTCGGGCGGCAGGCCTCGCGCGCCGATATATTCGTCGTTGACCGGGGCGTCCTGATCCACGGTCGATTCCCCGTCCGACCCTGTGAACCCGGCAAACACGTCGCCCTGCCCCTGTGCGCGGGCAATGGCCTGTTCCACTGGCCCACCCGGCACAAACTGCACCAAGGCGAAATTCACGATCATCACACCCAACAGGGTCGGGATGATCAGCAGCAGCCGACGTAGAATATATGCGCCCATATGGCGGTTACCTCAGCGCGCCAGCGGCCCGGAGCGCTTCCGCCTTCTCCGCGTCGTACCACCAGAAATCCAGCCACCCCAGCGCGTATGGCGGCAGCGGGTCAGGGTGTTCGTACTGGTTGTAATACGCCACCCAATGGCTGTCCTTGTACCATACGGGAATCATAAAGAATTCATAACGCAACGCCCGGTCCAACGCGCGCAGACGGGTTTCTTCCTCTTCGCGGTTCTCTGCCAGCAGCGCGGATTCGATGATCGCGTCAACCAGCGGGCTGGCCAGACCGGCGGGATTGAACAGCGAAAATTCCGCCTCAGACGACCCATAACGCTGCATCAACCCGGTGCCGACCCCCAGGAAGGCCGCGTAACTGTCATAGATCATGTCATAGTCGCGGTCGCGTTCCCGCAATGTATATTGGGCCGGATCGACCCGTTCCAGATTGGGACTGACCCCGATGCGTTCCAGGTTCTTCAGGTAGTTGTCGACCACCGGCCCCAACCGTTCCCCTGTGGCAGTATTGAACAGGAAATTGATGGTCAGCGGATCGCCATTTGCATTGCGCCGCTTGCCTGCGTCATCCACGGTCCAGCCTGCCTCGTCCAGAAGACGCCCGGCCTGACGCAGGTTGCGGCGGTCGGCCAAACGGTCAGCCTTGGAACTATGAGGCGTGCGCACCTCTTCGCTCAGCATGCCTGCGGGAACGACATCCCCCAGACCCTCCAGAAACGCCAGTTCCGCCCCTTCCGGTGTCCCCGTCGCCATCAGCGGCGTGTCCTGCGTGAAAGATGCGCGCTGTTTGAACAGGCCGTATTGCAGGCTTTCGTTTGTCCATTCGAAATTGAATGCCAGGGCCAGCGCCTCGCGCACGCGCTTGTCCTTCATGATCTCGCTGCCCAGGTTGAACACGAACCCGGTCGGGGTGGGTGGGGTGCCGTCAGCCAGTTCGACCTTGATCACCTGACCATTGCGGGTCTTTGGGAAATCATACTGCGTCGCCCATTTCTTGGCGTCAGTTTCCTGATTGAACGTGTATTCGCCAGCCTTGAACGCCTCGAATGCGGCGGCATCGTCGCCGAAGTACTCAACGCGAATACGGTCAAAGTTGTGCCGCCCCACATTCACTGGCAGATCCTTGCCCCAGTAATCCGGGTTGCGTTTCAGCACGATCCGGCGGTTCACGTCGATCGTGTCGAACATATAAGGCCCCGACCCGGGTGAGGTTTCCATCCGGCTTTCGTCCAACCGCGCGCCGGTTTCGTCAAACCACTTTTTCGACCAGACCGGCACGCCGCCAACCTGATCAATCAAAGACCGGCGTGAAATTCCTTCGGTAAAGTAGAATTTGATGGTGTGATCGTCGATCACCTCGGCCTTGGGGATACGCTTCTTCACCGCAGCGGCATAAGACGGCAGGCCCTGTTCCAGCAGCAGGTTATGGGAAAACAGCACGTCATGGGCCGTCACGGGCGAGCCGTCGGAAAACCGCGCCTCGGGCCGCATGTAGAAAATGACCCAGTTCTTGCCCTTGTCATATTCCAGACGCTCGGCCAGCAGACCGTATTCCTCGCCATAGACATCCGCCGCACCGGTATCCATCAGGCTTTCATAGGGCACCCAACTCAGCGTGCCCGCCCGGCCCTTGCGCGCATAGGGGTTCATGGAATCAAACGTGCCCAGTCGCGCGAACGAGATTTCGCCACCCTTGGGCGCGTCCGGGTTGACGTGGTCGTAATGTTCGAAATCGGGGCCGTATTTAAGGTCGCCGTAGAAGGAGTACCCGTGACTGACAATCGTGTCCTCCGCCCGGACAAGGGTTGCCATGCCAACAAGGACAAGACCGGTCAACGCAACGCGCATCACTGTAAGGGGCAATCGGGCCACACGGGCCGTCGCAAGCGGGCGGGGTTTGGTCATGGCATGCTCCCTCATGGTGTCCGTTTCCTGTCGGACTACATTTGTCGATGTAGGCTAAAGGTCCAGCAACGCCAACCGCAAGGTGAGATTCCGTGAACAACAGTGGGATTCACGGTTTCAATCTATAGCTGCGGCATGTTTTCGCGCTTTGGTTGGGTAACGTTTGAACACTCCCTCGTGATGTGTCACGGTAAGACAGCCAAAACCTGGAGGCATAAATGACTTTCTACGCAAAACTTTCTGTTCCGCTGCTCTGCGCTGCCGTTCTGACCGCCTGCGCCCCGAAAGAGCCCGAGGTATATATCGACCCGGTTCAGGCGCATTGTGAATCCGTTGGCGGATTCTACGAACTGCGTCAGGGCAAAGCCGGTTCCGTGGCAGTATGCCAACTGCCGGACGGACGCTCGGTTGACGCGGCTGCGCTGTACAACGCCAGCCTGGGCTAAGCTGAACAGCATAGACCAAAAGGGGCCGCACGATTGTGCGGCCCTTCTTTTTTTGGGCCGAGCTGCACGCCAACGGCCCGCCTGTTCCTTCACGTCTGTTGCGGGAACACGGTTCCGTCGAACAGCTTTCTGGCCGTTCGAAGCACTTCGGTCCGTTTGACTTCCCCATTTTCGACATGTCCGATCACCGTCATTTCACCGGTCGGGTGCTCGATGGACAGGGATTGCGCTGCCCCGCCCGCATGTAACGCCATGTCGTGACCAACCGCGCCGGGCGTCAAACACGCTGTGGCCACGCTGACCGCGCCCAAAACGCCAATGGCCTTGTGACAACGGCGCGGTATGAAAGTGCGGGTTGTGATCGCGCCGCCGTTCCGGGGCGGGCTGACCAGGGTCATCTTGGGCACCGTGGCCGTTGCCACATCGCCAAGGTTCATGAGCGGCCCGGCCTGCAAACGGATCTGTTCCAGCCGCGTGCGCAGCGGTTCGTTGGCCTCCAATTCGTCGGGCGTCTCTGTCCCCGACAGACTGAAATCCGCTGCATCCAGAATGACACACGGCATGCCATTGTCGATCAGGGTTACGTCGGTGCCGTCAATCTGATCCCGGACCCGACCGGTTGGGAACAACGCACCACAGGAAGACCCGGCTGTGTCGCGAAACTCCAGCGCCACGGGGGCAGCCGTGCCGGGCACCCCGGCGATCCGGGCTGATCCGCCATACTTCACCAAACCGTTTGGCGTCTGCACCCGCGCGACGGCGGTTTGACCTGTGTTCTCCATGTAGATGTTCACGGTTGTCTCGTCCCCCTGCGCCGCGACCAGTTCCCGTTCCAGCGCAAAGGGCCCAACCCCGGCAAGGATGTTCCCGCAGTTTTGCCGGTCACTGACAAGGGCCTCGTCCACGGCCACCTGAAGAAACAGGTAGTCGACGTCGATGCCGGGCCTTGCCGACCGGCACACCACCGCAACTTTGGAGGTCAGCGGATCGCCCCCGCCCATCCCGTCGATCTGGCGCGGATCGGGCGATCCCATGAGGCCCAGCAACACCCGGTCTCGCGCCGTCGGATCAGAAGGCAGATCATCGGCCAGGAAGTACCCGCCCTTGGATGTGCCGCCGCGCATCCACATAGCGCGGATGCCATCAGACATATTTCAGCCCCTTCTCGGCCAACCGCCCCCGCATGTCATAGATGTCGAGCCCCAGTTCCCCTGCCTCAAACCGCGCGCGTTTTTCGGCCTCTCCCTGCATTCGAGCTTCGGCCTTGGCCAGGACCTCAGACGCTTGAAGGCGGGGGACAACACAGACCCCATCATCGTCCGCAACAATGATGTCGCCCGGTGATACCGCCACGCCCGCGCAGACAATGGGAATGTTGACCGACCCCAGCGTTTCCTTGACCGTGCCTTGTGCCGACACCGCCGTGGACCAGACGCCAAACCCCATCTGTCGCAGGTCGCGCGTGTCGCGAACGCCAGCATCCAGCACAATGGCCCGACAGCCCCGCGACATGGCGGACGTTGCCAGCAGATCGCCGAAATCCCCCGTGTCACAGGGCGAGGTTGGAGCCAGCACCATGATGTCACCCGCCTGCAATTGCTCAATCGCAACATGGATCATCCAGTTGTCGGCAGGCGGGGCCGAAATTGTCACAGCAGACCCGGCAATTGCCATGTCCTGTTGAATGGGCCGCATGGTCGACTGCATCAGCCCGGTACGCCCCTGCGCCTCGTGCACCGTGGCCACCCCTGCCTGCCCCAGACGGGCAATCACATCTGCGTCCGCGCGTTCGATGTTCTGCACGACAATGCCCATCTCATCCCCCTCTTGCTGCAACGTGCATCATAACTCATCCACCGTGCGCGGGAAAATTGACTGGAAGCCCTCGGCATGGGTGCAGTCGCGCCCGCCTGACATGCCGCCCGAATTGCGTTTGAAGTGGTTGGCCCGCTGCTGTGCCACGCGGGTGTAATACTCCCACAAATGCACCTGCCCGTTCATGCATTCCATCGCCGCGCGCTTCTTGTCCCAGACAGAAGAGATGTCCAGGAACACATCCGGCTTCCAGCCCATCTGTTCGGTCTGGTGAGGCTCAAACAGGTAAAGCTGCGGCGCGCCCAGCACCTTTTCCCCCGGATTGTGCCCCCAGGCCTGCGCGATCATCCGGCATTCCAGCGCGATCTGCGTCATGTACATGTGGTCGGTGTTGTAGGGATCATATTGACTGTGGCTAATCATGAAGGCGGGCTGCACGGCGCGGATCAGGTCCACCAGTCGAAACTTGTCCTCTTTCTCCAGGCTCAGCGGGTAGTCGCCAAGGTCAAAGCATTCCAGCCGATGCACACCCAGCACGTCCGCCGCCGCCTCTGCCTCGGCCCGACGAACCGCTTTGACCTCGTCCAACGATTTGCCGTCCTTCCACAATCGCGCGCTTTCCCCGCGTTCGCCAAAGCTGAGGCAGGCGACCGTTACTTCGTACCCCAGCGCGGCATGGTGCGCGATTGCTCCCCCGGCCCGCCAGACGAAATCAGCGGCATGTGCGCTGATCACCAGTGCTGTTTTTGTGTCCGACATTGTGGGCCTCCCGCTCGCGTTTTGTGCAGCGTAGCAGGTATTGCGTTGACATCAACACTAGTGGGCGCATAGTGGGCAGGAAATCGACATGAGCGGTCGAAAGGAGACGGCGATGGCGTACAAGGCTTATGCCGCCACGATGCAAAGCGTCTGGTTCAGTGAGGATGAAGGCACCAGCTGGAACCGGCTGCTGACGCCCACGGGCGGGTTTTACAACGAGGCGCGCACATGGGCCGTGGCCACCCACCCGGACCGCCCGGGCGAGGTGTTGGCCGGGTCCGATCAGGGGCTGTATCGGTACAGTGAAGAGACCGGCAGGTTCGACTATATCCCTTCGCCGATGGACGGGCTGCATATCCTACGGATCGCCCAATCGCCTGTTGACCCAAACATCATCGTCTGCGGCACCCGCCCGGCAGAAATTTTCATATCCGAGGACAATGGCGCGACTTGGACGCGGTCCAACCTGGATGCGTCAACCGAATGCTGGTTCATCAACACGTCGCGCGTGACCTCGGTCCATTTCGACCCGAAGGATGCGGACACAATCTGGATCACGGTTGAGATCGACGGCGTGTTCAAATCTACCGACCGGGGCAAGTCCTGGCAAATGATCATTCGCGGGCTGCATGACAACGACACCCATGATCTGGTGTTTCGCGATCACGAGGATGGGTCGCGCACCGTGCTTTGTTCGACCGAGGATGGCGTTCACCGGTCCCGCGACAATGGCGAGACATGGGAACAGTTGCAGATCCCGCAGGCCAAGTGGGATTACTTCCGCTCTCTGAAACAACCGGCGGAGAATTCGGACACCGTGATCGCCTCGGTCGGGGACAAACCGTCAGGAGAGGCGGGGCAATTGCTGATTTCGCGCGACTTTGGTGAGACATGGGATGTGTGCGAGATGTCGCATCCGGCCAATTCGACCATCTGGTCGATTGGGACCAACCCGGCGGACACGAGCCTGCTGTTTTGCGCGACGATCTTTGGCCAGATATTCAAAAGCACGGATGGCGGGCAATCCTGGCACAAGATGAAACGGGAACTGGGTGAGATCCGCATGATCACCTGGGCCCCGCTCTAAGGGAAGGAGAGCGCGATGTTTCTGCTGAAACCACATGTAACGGGGCCAAAGGGCCAAATCACCACGCCCGATATTGTTGTGGATTGCCTAATCGTGGATGGACAAAAGCGGGCCTTGGGCCTCCTGACCCATGACGCGTGGCAGGGTGTTGAACCGGACGCCAAGGCGCAAGCGGGCTATGGTGTGATGGCACTGGGCGGCGGGGCGCTGATCCTGCCGGTGCTGGTGCTGTCGAACGGGTTCGTTGTGGCTGCGCGCTGTGCGTGGCGGCTGAACAATCTGGATGATCACATTGGCGAGGTCACGTTGAATGGTGCTGGGTTGAGTGAGGTTGGGTTGCCCTCCGCCCTGATCGCGCAGGTCGGGGCCAAAGGCGATGCGCTGCCGCGCGGGTTCCTGTTGGTCCAGACCTCCGGTGAGGCTCTGTCCGGGCCGGTGGTGACGGCGACCTTGAGCGACCCGAAACTGGATCGGTCACTGACGCACAACCTGCATCTGACCTCCGTCGAACAGGACCGCTGGGGCGATGCCCGCCCGCAGCCGCGCTATTCTGTGGGACCAACGCAGAAAGAGGTGCCGCATTTTATTTGAGGGGGAGGACGTACCGTTCCTGCGCCTCAAACACCGGCGACCCCGGTTCACCGCATTCCAGAATGATCTGCATGTGGTTTTTGTCCGGGCTTTCGAAATGCTCCACCGTGTTGCCATTGGCCCGCAACCGGTCTGCATAGTCGCGGGACTGGGTCAGAAACGCGTCGGTCTCTGCCCCGCCACAGCACACGGTCACCGGGACATCAGGCGAGGGCAAGTGATGCGTGGGGCTCATCATGTGCGCGGTGTCAGCGTCGAGCCTTAGCCAGTCGTTTGCCGTTTCCGTCCGCAAAGGTTCCAGATCAAACAGGCCGGAGATCAGCGTCATGGACCGCACCGCGTCCCCGTCAGGTCCAGAGGCAACCATCGCGGACAGGTGCGCCCCGGCGGAATTGCCCACCAGATGCAGCCGTGTCGGATCAAGCCCATGCGCGGCCCCGTTGGCGATGAC
This sequence comes from Paracoccaceae bacterium, assembly GCA_040830545.1. Classification (GTDB taxonomy): domain Bacteria; phylum Pseudomonadota; class Alphaproteobacteria; order Rhodobacterales; family Rhodobacteraceae; genus HXMU1420-2. The sequence continues at coordinate 28,697 of JBFOMB010000008.1, forward strand.
CCACGCAAAAGCGGCCCGCGCATCGTCGACGATGTCCGGTAGGGAAGCATCAGGCGCCAGCCGGTAGTTCGGCACAACCCAACTGACCCCGCGCGACAACCATTCTGAGGCAGGAAAGCGGCGGTCTTCCTTGTTGCCGACCCGCCAATACCCCCCGCGATAGAAGATCAGGACCGGCGCGTCCGGCCCGGCAGGGAAGATGTCCAACCGCTGGCGGGGATGCGCCCCGTAAGGCACATCCAGAACCACGCCCGGCAATTCGCCTGCGGGGGCGGAAAGCGCTGACATCTCCGCCTGCGCCTCGGCAAACCCCGGTGTTTCGGGGGGCAGGTCGTATCCGCTGGCCATGATGATCAGACCTTGTATGCCTCGCGCGCGGTGACCGAAATCGGGCACGGCTCTACCACGCAGCGCACCTCGGTCTGCACATGCCGCTCGACGGTCGGCTTCTTCGTGCCGCCATCCGGTTCTCCCCAGGTCAGCACAACTTCGGTCCCCGGTTCTGCCGCGCTTTCATCCAGCAGGGCCAGCGAAATCCAGCTGCGCACGTTTGATGTGTAGACCGGATAGTGCGAAATCCCCACCGTCTGCCCGTTCACACGCACGTCGTCATAGGGGCAGGTCGCATAGTGGGATGCGGGCATATCCATGAACTTGTGCCGCTCTACATCGCCCAGTTGCGAGGCGAAAATCCGCACCACGTCGTCCTTGGACCAGCGCAGCGTACGTTTGTGCCGGTGGGGCGCGTCGGCGCGTTTTTCCAGCGCGTCGCGTCCGATGAAGTCATGGTCGAACTTCACGATATGCCCGTAGCCGATGTCGTAGGGCGTCAAGTAGTAATCCTCGACCGAGCCACCGATGAACGACCCACCCAGCGACAGGTTCGCCTCCAGCGATGACGCAGGCAGCCAGCGGCGATAATCGGCCAACGCCTCGCCCGTGTAGATCGCGGGCAGGGGCGACGGGAACCAGCCGCTTTCATGCGCCACGGTGGAATAGGTTTTCGACCCTGCGGCCAACAGCCCCTCGGGCGCGCCGACTTCCAGAATCGTGTCGCGGATCAGGTCGTAGTCTTCGAACGGGCCAAACAGTTCCAGCCCCGCCGCCCCGGCCATGCCATGCCGCAGCGCGCGGACCTTGCGTCCGGCGATGTTGATTTCCCCCATGCCGAAAAATTTGAACCCTTCGATCGGGCCGCCGTTCAGCTTTTCCAGGATCGACCAGGCATTTGGCCCCTGAACCTCGAACCGGTAACCCTTGCGCCGCCCGGTGTTGTCCAGCGCCCGCGAATCGAGGTCGAAGGTCACGTCAAACCCGTGCTTTTCGGCGTGATACATCACCCAGTTCGCATTCATCGGCTTGTTGACGATGTTCGCCTTGTTTTCTTCCAGAACAAAGATGATCGCATCGCCCACGATGAACCCGTCTTCGTTGCAGTGCACAAATTGCTTGGCCACGTCGCGCCGCCAATTGGCCATCGAGTTGACCGCCAGAAATTCGCAAAGCCGTTTGGTGTCAGGCCCTTCGACATAAAGGTCCGTCATGTGGAACGACTGGTCAAACAGCACCGCGCCTTGCCGCCAGGCCTCTTGTTCGTCCCGCCAGTTGGTGAACTCTGCCTTGATCGGGAATTGGTAGGGGCCAGAGGGCGCGTTGCGTAGCATGGCCAGCGGATCACCGGCAGCGTCGATTTTGTCTTGCAGGGTCAGAATAGACATGGCGGGCACTCCGTTTGCTTTTCGGCTTTACTAGTGGGCAGAAAATGGGCAGGGTGCAAGAGAAAACTGTGGGCAGGGGGAAAATGGGACGGATCGAAACGCGATTGGCTGAATTGGGGATCACCCTGCCGGCACCCTTGGTTCTGCCCAGTGCCAACCGGACCTCAGCCGTTTTGGTGGGGCAGATGCTGTACGTGTCAGGCCATGGCGCGGCGCTGCTGGAAGATGACAGCGTCCAGCGGCGCGGCAAGGTTGATCTGGACATCACCGCAGAGGAGGCGCAGGCCACCATGCGCGCGCTGGCGATCAAGATGCTGGCGACGATCAAACACCACGTTGGCGATCTGGAACGGGTCCAACAGGTGGTCAAGATTGTGGGCATGGTCAACTCGCACCCCGATTTCGAAAAACCCAACGTGGTGTTAAACGGCGCGAGCGATCTGTTTTTCGAGGTGTTTGGCCCGGAGATCGGGTGTCATGCGCGGTCGTCCATGGGCGTTGAAACCCTGGCCGAACGGCAACCCGTCGAGATCGAAGGTGTATTTCTGATTGGACCCTGACCCATGGCAGCCATAAACAAGGACATATCAGCCCTTCTGACCGAGGTGCGGAAATTCTGTGACCAGCACGGGATTGCGGAAAGCACCTTTGGGCGGCACGCGGTAAATGACGGGAAGCTGATCGGCCGGATCGCGGGCGGCAGCTGGATCGAGGCCGAGACCGTCACGCGCATCCGCGATTTCATGGACCGGGTCGAGCGGGGCGAGGTGGTGCTGCGCGGGCGTCCCCGTCGCAAGAAATCCGAAGCCAATGCGCTGAAGATGGCGGAACTGATTTCCTCCGAAAGCTCCATCCGCACACCCGGCAGCTTTGCCTTTCACGAACAACGGCAACGGTTCCACGTCTTTGCCAATACCACCAGCGAAAGCTGGGTGGTCGCGGATCGGGTCGCGTCGGAACTGGCGGACATCGCGCCAGGGCCGGACGGGTTCCGCCTGCTGTATACGCCCATGGACAATGGCATCATCCTGACCCGCACGTTACGCGCGCTGCATGCCCTGCACCCAGATGTGCCGGTTCTGGTGGTGATGAAGGGCCGGGGACTGGAGGACCTGCGCAACACAATGGGGCGTCTGGTGGACCGGTTGGCCGAACACCCACTTTCCGTTTTCGTGATGACAAACATGTACCTGAGCGAGGCGGTTGACCTGACCAAACGCTCTGACGACAGCCCGGAACAGGTGGTCTGGCGTGATGTGCCGCTGACCGGCACGCAGTCTTATGATTTTCAGGGTCAGGTGGCGGACCTTTACGGCGATCTGTCCAGTGAATGGCTGATCCATCGCGGGGAAAACGCGCAGCCGGTTTATGCCGTCCCGTCGGTCGTCACGATCTATCGGAAGGATCAGGCGCGCGCGCTGTCCGCGATCCTGCCAAAACCGGGCGATCCAGCGTTACGCTACAACTACGCGCTGCTGAACCATCCCTATCTGCACAGTCACACGATGACCTTCCGACTGGATCACGTGTTGCAACCGGTGTTTCACCGCCTGGCCGACAATGGCCGCATGACGGTGGTGCAGGCCCATGGCAACGACCCGGCGCATGAAATCGTCGCCCGCCTGTGGCCGGACGAAACCCCGGTCATCAGCCGCTATGACATCATCCGCGAACTGCGGCGCGTTCTGGCGGGGGAGGAGTTTTCAGTTGCTGGCCTCACTGACACCAACGCCCTGTTCCGGTTCGACATGCACACGCTGCCGGTGATCGAAGGTCAGAACCTCGGCGCGCAGTCCCTGTCGGCAGCGTTCAACAACGCGGTCTATTTCGCCCAGGTGCGCGAAGAACTGGCACAGGACGCCATTCGGGAGGGACGCCAGTATCTGGATGTGACCGAAGATGTGCTGCGCAAGAACAGCGGTCTTTGGTTCGTGAACGAGGCGTTTTCCGTCACAAGGAAACCCGCATGATCCAGCTGGACCCGGCAGAGGTTGCAAAGCTCTCGTTATGTTTCGAACCGCAAAGCGCGGCGATCATCGGGGCATCAACCAACCCGATGAAATTCGGGGGCCGGGCGCTGAAGTTCTGCCTGGAACGGGGGTATCAGGGCCGTCTGTACCCTGTGAATGCAAAGAACGATGTGGTGCAGGGCGTGCCAGCCTTTTCTTCGGTCGCGGACCTGCCCGAAGCGCCGGACATTGCAGTCATTGCCGTGCCAGCGCCGCAGGTGAAGGACAACCTGATCGCCGCCGGTCAAAAGGGGGCCAAGGTCGCGATTGTCTATGGCGCGCAGTTTGCCGAGGCCGGGGAGGGAGGCGCGGCGCGACAGGATGAGTTGCTGGACATCGCGCGCAGCTATGGCATGCGCATGATTGGCCCCAATTGTATGGGGGTCATGTCGATGACCTCGGGCTTCATGGCCAGCTTTTCCGCAGCCCCCGAACACCACAACGGCAACGGCTGGCCCGAGGTCGGCACGCTGTCCGTCGCCAGCCAATCGGGCGCGGTGGGTATCCAGATGTTTGCCCAATTGCGCGACCGGGGCATCGGTCTGGCCAACTGGATTTCGACGGGCAATCAGGCCGACATCGACGTGGCCGACGCCATTGCCTATTTCGCCACCGATCCGGCAACCCGCACCATCGCGGTCTATATGGAGGACGCCAGCCGCGGCCTGAAGCTGGTTCAGGCACTGGAATGCGCGCGGGCAGCTGGCAAGCCGGTTATGGTGCTGAAGGTGGGAACAACGCCCGCAGGCGGCGTTGCGGCGGCGGGTCACACAGCAGCGATGTATGTCGAGGATCGACTGGTGAACGACCTGTTCGCCCAGTACGGCGTGCTGCGCGCGGGGTCGGTCAACGAATTGATCGACCTGACCGCTGCCTGCAATGCCGGGGTCATGCCGCGCTCGAACAAGGTGGCAGCAGTGTCTGTGTCGGGTGGCGGGGCGGTCATGATATCGGACGCGGCGGCGCAGGGTGGGCTGGACCTGCCGGACTACCCAGCGGATGCGCTGGCCGCGTTGAAAGAGCAGAACGGTTTCGTCAATGACCGGAACCCAATCGACATCTCTGCCCCGTCGATGAGCAATATGGCGATCACCGGTGGACATCTGAAATGGGGGACGGAGCGCGGGCAATCAACGATGCTGGGTTATATCAGCCACGTGCCGCTGGTTCCGCGCACGCGTGGGGACATCCTGCCGCAACTGCACGACCTGCCAAAGGGACATCCGGATCAACTGATCGCGATTGCGGGCAACTTCCATGCCGAGGACCGCAAGGCTCTGGTGCAATCGGGGCTTGCCGTGTTTGACGATCCGACGGTGGCAACGCGGTCGGTGGCTAAGCTGGTCCAGACCGGACGCGCCTTTGCGAAGGTGGCCGCGTATCCTAACGCGTCAGAGGGTCAGACGACCAAAGACGTCCGGTCCGCGCTGATGGACGCTGGCATTGAGATGGTCGAGGAGGTCGAGGTCGGCTCTGTCGAGGATGCGCTGTCATACCTGCGGGCGCATGGCGACATTGTGCTGAAACTCTCCGCCAACGACCTGACCCACCGGACAGAGATGGGTGGAGTGAAAACCGGGTTGGCCCATCCCGAGAACGTTCAACGGGCCTTCGACGCCTTGGCCGATGTGGTCCGTCAGAACACAGCCACCTATCCCGACCTGCACATCATCGCGCAACCCATGCTGCGTGGTGTGGAGTTTCTGGTGGGCGTTCGTCAGGATCCCCATTTCGGCCCGCTCGTGGTGGTCGGCTCTGGCGGCACGATGTGCGAACTGTTCGACGACCTCACCTACCGCAAAGCGCCAATCGCCGGGGAAGAGGCTGAGACCATGGTCGCCTCAACCCGCGTGTCCCGAATGCTGGACGGCTGGCGTGGTGCGCGCCCTGTCAGTCGGAAGACGTTGCTTGATACCATTAACGCGCTGGCTGTGGTTGCACCGAACCTGCCGTCGCTGGAGATCAATCCGCTGATCGTGACGGAAACCGGCGCGGTTGGCGTGGACCTTGTAGTTGCCGGGGGGATGGAATGAACGAAGTTCTGAACGCAATCGACGGGCAGGACGTGCCTGGCACAGGTGAAACGCTCACCGACATTGATCCGTCTACCGGCCAGCCCATCGCCACCCTTGCCGAGGCCAGCCCCGAACAGGTGGCCGAAGCCGTACATGCGGCAGAACAGAGCTTCCATTCCGGCATATGGTCCCGCGCGTCCATCGCCGACCGACAGGCCGTCCTGCGCAAGGCCGGTGCGGCGCTCCGCAACGCCGCAGACCGGATTGTCGAGGTGCAAATGGCCGAGGCGGGTATCGTTCCCGGTGCGGTACGCGGCCAGCTGGGGATCGGGGCGGCCTGGTTTGACTATTTCGCGGACTTCCTGACCACAGTTGACGGGCAGGTTCATGCCCAAACACCGGGGGCGATGACGGTGGTCGAGCAGGAACCGATGGGCGTCTGCGCGATGTTCTCGCCCTGGAATGTTCCCGTTGCGCTGTCGACGATCAAATTGGCCCCGGCTCTGGCGGCGGGCAATTCGGTGGTCTGGAAGCCATCCGAACTGACTCCCATGGTCACGCGGCTGATCTATGATCTGATCCGTGACTCCGGGCTGCCCGACGGTGTGCTGAACCTCGTGAATGGGCGCGGGATCACCACGGGCGCGGCGCTGACGGCGGCACCCGGGATTTCCATGATTTCCTTCACCGGTGGCCATCTGGGCGGCGCAGCCGTGGCCGAGGCTGCGGCGCGGCGGCATTTGCCCTGCATCACCGAACTGGGTGGCAAGTCTGCAACGATCATCTTTGACGACGCCGATCTGGACAAGGCCGTGCCAGGCGCGGTCCTGTCCGCCTATGCCAATAATGGCGAGGCCTGCCTGGTCGGGTCCCGCATCCTGGTGCAGGACGGCATCGCGGAGGCGTTCAAGGCCCGGTTTCAGGAAGCCACACAAGCCATGAAGGTCGGCGATCCGCGTCAGGACGGCGTCGCGGTCGGGCCCATGATTTCGGCCGCACATCGCGACCGGGTGGCGGGTTTCTATAGTGCGGCCAATGGCGAGGCGCTGTTTGGGGGCGAAACCTTTGGCGACGGGTATTTCATCACTCCCGGCGCGTTGGACGTCAGCTCCACCAGCACAGCCCTGTGGCGGGAAGAGGTGTTCGGCCCTGTTGCCGCGTTCAAGACCTTCACCGACGAAGACGAGGCCGTCGCGCTGGCCAATGACAGCGATCACGGGTTGGCCGGCTATGTCTGGACACAGGACATCGGGCGGGCGCTGCGGGTGTCCAAGGGCGTGCGCACCGGGTCGATGATGGTGAATTCAGCCTTCCGGCGGGAACTGAACGCGCCGTTTGGTGGCTATAAGGCCTCGGGCGTGGGGCGCGAAGGCGGGCGGTATTCCTGGATGAACTACACGCAAAGCAAAACGACGGTGATCACATATGACTAGGCTTCTGGACGGAAAACGCATCATCGTGACAGGCGCGGCGCAGGGGATCGGCGCGGTGCTGGCGGGGGGGTTTGCGGATATGGGCGCGAAGGTCACGCTGGCCGATCTGGCAGATGCGGAACCGGCGGCAGAGCGCATTCGCGCAGCGGGCGGAGACGCGATTGCCGTCCAGACGGACGTCACCGACCTGAGCGCGTGCGAGGCGATGGTGGCTGCGACCGAAGAGGCCTTTGGCGGGGTGGACGGGCTGGTCAACAACGCAGCCCTGTTTGCGGTGTTGCCGATTGCCATGCAGGACGAAATCGACCCGGACCTGTGGGACAAGGTGATGGCCGTCAACGTCAAGGGCCCGTGGCTCTGCACCCGCGCGGTGGTGCCTGCGATGGAACGGGCCGGAGGCGGGTCGGTTGTCATGATCTCGACCAACCGGATTTTCCACGGTTTTCCGGGCATGCTGCACTACGATGCCTCCAAAGGCGCGGTGCTGGCCATGACCCGGTCGCTGATCCGTGAATTGGGCCCCAGGAACATCCGCGTGAACACGGTCGCCCCTGGCCTGACGATGAGCGAGGGTGTATTGGCCCGTGACGGTATTCACGATCGTGCCCCCGCAATCGCCGCGACCCGGTCGCTGGCACGCGATCAACAACCCGATGACCTTGTTGGCCCTTGTGCCTTTTTTCTAAGCGATCAGGCCGGGTTTGTGACAGGTCAGTCGCTGGGCGTGGATGGCGGCGGAGTGATCCATTGAGACCGCGCACCACAAATGTCGTCAAAGAGATTTGCCGAAAGGGAGCGTTAGAATGGCAATTGTGAGCGTGACCATCATCGAGGGCCGCCCGGCAGAGGTGAAACACGAGCTGATGGCAAAGCTCACCAATGTCGTGGTTGATGTGCTGGGCGCGGAGCCACGGCAGGTGCGGGTTGTCATCAACGAGGTCAAGGATGGCGACTATGCCGTGGGCGGTCAGCCTGTGATTTTGCATGGGGCCGGACATGGCTGAGATCCTGACCTCGGTCGATGGGCCCGCCGGGCTGATCCGGTTCAACCGGCCCGAGAGGCGCAATGCGTTGACCGACGCGGTGCTGGCGGAAACACGCGCGGCGATGGAGGGGTTGGAGCTGGATGCGTCCATCGCCGCAATCATCCTGACCGGCGATGATCAGGCGTTTTGCGCGGGCGGCGACGTCAAGGGCACGGCCGGTTCCGACATGGCCGCATTTGACAAATACCGCCACCGCCACACGCAATCGGTCTGGCTCGATTTCATGCGGTTCCTGTCGCGCTACACCAAACCGGTGATTGCCGCGATTGAAGGTCATGCGCTTGGCGGCGGGCTGGAAATCGCGTTGCAGTGTGATTTTGCCGTCGGCTCGGAAACTGCGTGGCTGGGCTTGACCGAGGCGCGGTTGGGCCTGTTCCCGATCCTTGGCGGGGCGTGGTCGCTGACCCATGCCATCGGCGAACGCAAAGCCCGTGAACTGGCTTATACCGGGCGGCGGATCACGGGGGCAGAGGCGCTGGAACTGGGCCTGCTGAACCACCTGACCCCGCCGGGCGAAGCGGTCGCCAAGGCGCAGGCCATCGCGGGCGAGATTGCAGGCGCGGCCCCGCTGTCTGTCATGGCGCTCAAACAGGCGATCAACCGGGCGGGGCATCAAAGCTTTGATCAGGCCCTGACCGAGGGCGGCGATCTGTCTGCGCTGCTCATGTTCTCGGACGACAGGCAGGAAGGCCTGCGCGCCTTTGTCGAAAAACGCAAGCCGGAGTTCAAAGGGAAATGACCTATGACGCCATCATCATCGGGGGCGGCCATAACGGGCTGACCTGCGGCGCGTATCTGGCCAAGGCCGGGAAGAAAGCGCTGGTGCTGGAACAGAAACCCTATGTGGGCGGTGCCAGCGTGACCGAAGAATTCAGCCCCGGTTTCCGCGCCTCCACCTATTCCTTCATCATGGGGCACCTGCATCCCAAGGTGATCGAAGAGTTGGAGTTGAAGAAATTCGGGCTGGAATACTACCCGCAGCCAAACGTGTTCAATCCGACCGAAGATGACGGCATCATCTTTTCCAAGGACCCGGTGAAGACGCGCGAACAGATTGCGCGGTTTTCACGCAGCGATGCGGAAAACTATCCGAAGTTCTTCGAACGCCTGCAATCGACCATCGAAATCCTGCGGCGCCTGCAACTGGAAACGCCCATCAACCCGTTCCGGCGCGACCCGGTGGGTCTGTGGAAAACCGCGCGGTTCGCGTGGCGCTATCGGAATGCCGAGAAAGAGACATACAATCTGCTGCACGCGCTTTCGATGTCGGCGCATGACTATGTCAGCCAGTGGTTCGAAAACGATCTGGTGAAGGCCAAGTTCATGTTCTGGGCCACGATTGGCGGCAATGTCGGCCCTTACAGCCCCGGCACGGCGTTTTATCTGGTCACGCATCTGATCGGCCAAACTGGGATGTCGTTCTGCAAGGGCGGTATGGGGGCCGTTGCAGGCGCTTTGAAAGCCGCCGGGGAATCCCACGGGATGAAGGTGCAATGTGACGCCTGGGTGGACGAGGTGTTGGTGCGGGACGGTCGCGCCTTTGGAGTGCGCCTGCGGTCGGGGGAAGAGATCAAGGCGAAGAAGGTTGTGTCAAACGCCAATGCCAAACGCACCTTTCTGGACATGGTGGATGCCGCCCATCTGCCCGAGGATTTTGTGGATGACATCAAGGGGTTCCGGTCGCGCGGGATGAGCTTCAAACTGCTCTGCGCCGTGGATCGCCTGCCGCAATACAAGGGGTTCAGCCAGGAAAAGACCGGCGTGGACTACCCTGCCTATTGCCATATCTGCCCAACGCCCGAATTTCTGGAACGCGCGTTTCATGATGCCAAGTTCGGCTGGTACAGTCAGGAACCGTTTCTCAGCCCCAATGTGCCCAGCTACACGGACCCGACGCTCGCGCCCGAGGGCAAACATGTGGTGGTGTTTCAGGGCGGCGTGACACCTTACGAGCTGCGCAATTCGGACTGGGACAAGGAAGGCCCGCAACTGGTCAAAAATGCCTTTGCGGTGATGGACCGGTTTGCGCCGGGGTTCTCGGATAGTGTGCTGGACCACCGCCTGATCACACCCAAGGACATCGAGGCCGACATCAACCTGCCCGGCGGCAACAGCCAGCATGGGGAACTGACGCTGGACCAGATCTTTTTCATGCGCCCGGTGCCCAAATACGCCGACTATCGCTCGCCCGTGCGGGGGCTCTACCAATGTGGCGCATCCACCCATCCCGGCGGGGCCGTGTCCGCCGTGCCCGGCCACAACGCCGCGCGTGAAGTCCTGAGCGATATGCGATGGGGACGCGGGTGAATGAAATCCTTGCCCGATTTGACTAATGGGAACATAGTGGGCAGAACAACAACAGCGGGGGGTCTATGCCGCATAATGTGAAAATACCCGACTACGTGATCGAACGGATCATGGCCAAGCGGGGCAAGCTGGAAGTGTTCGACAGCTTTGACGCGGACAAGACCGCGTTTCTGGTCGTGGACATGCAGAATTTCTATGTCGCCGAGGTGGATACCGCGATTTCTATCGTGCCCAACATCAACCGCATCGCCGAAGCCTGCAGGGCCAAGGATGTGCCGGTGATCTGGGTGATCATGCGTTGTGCCGAAAAGGAAGGCGCGCCCAGCCAATGGCAGCTGTATCACGACTACTTCTTTACCGATGCCAAGGGCCACAACCACCTGACGAAACTGTCACCGGGCAATGCAGGATACGAGATTTATCCCGATCTGGATGTCCACGAACAGGACCGGATCGTCACCAAGAAACGCTTCTCACCCTTCATCGTCGGTGCGTCTGACCTGCATGACATCCTGCAGGAGATGGGCGTCGAAAACCTGATCGTCGCCGGAACCGCCACCAACATGTGCAGCGAGTCGACGGCGCGCGACGCCATGATGCTGGATTACAAGGTTGTCATGGTCGAAGACGCCAATGCCGCGCGTTACGACGACGACCACCTTGCCGGACTGACATCTTTCTACCAAAGCTTTGGGGATGTCCGATCCACGGACGATGCCATCGCAATGATCAAGTAAGCGGAGAAATCCGCGCTCAAAAAGCCTAAAAAAAGGCACAACCGGACAACTCGGAGGTCCATATGAAACTGAAATCCATACTGCTCAGCGGCGCGTTTGCGGTCTCGGCCAGCTATGCGGCAGCCCATTGCCACAACGAGGTTCCGATCAAGACGATCTCGAACGCGTTTCCCGCCTACGAGGTGCTGACTGCCGCCATGGCCGAATGTGGCAATGTCGAAAGCGAACTGGACAAAGACCACCGCCTGAAAATCGTGGATGCGTTTTCGGCCAACCCGTCGCTTTATCACATCGCCTCGATCACAAATTCGACCTCGGTTCCGATGATCGACGCGGACCTTTTGCGTCCTCTGGATGACCTGATCGCCGCGCATGGCCCGAACATCGGCGACAACATGAAGATCAAGGTCGATGGCAAGACGATGGCAATTGCCGCCTTCGCCAACACACAGCACCTGATGTATCGCGAAGACATCCTGAGCGATCTGGGAATCGCTGTGCCAACCACCTGGGATGAATACATCGCTGCAGCCGAGAAGATTCAGGCCGCCGGTGTCGTGGACTATCCCATCGGCCACTACATGAAGGACGGCTGGAACCTCGCCTTTGTCTTCATCAACCACTACATGGGTGAAGGTGGCGAATTCTTCAACGACGACTGGACGCCGTCGATCAACAACGCGCAGGGCGTTGCGGTGCTGGAGCGGATGGCAAAGATGGCCACGCTGATGGACCCGGAATACCTGGTGTCTGACACAACCTTCGTGACCAAGCAGTTGCAGCAGGGCAAAGTCGCCATGGCGAACCTATGGGCGTCACGCGCGGGTGCTGTGAATGATCCGGCGGAATCCAGCGTGGCAGGCAAGATCAAGTTTGGCGCAGGCCTGAAAGGGTCAGCCACCGCAGGCTCAACCATCTGGTGGGACGGCTGGTCCGTGGCCAAAAACATCTCGGACGAAGAAGCGGTTGCGGCGATGAAGATGATCAACGCTTCACTGTCCTCTGACGTGATCTCCGCCAATAATGACGCGGCGATCTGGCTGGCTGCAGGGTTCACGCCCGGAGAAGCGGCACAAGGCGCCTTTGACACCGCTGCTGGCGGCGCGCCGAACTATCCGATGAACAAGTACATCGGCTCCATGCACAGCGCGCTGGGGTCGGGGCTGGCCGCGTTCATGACCGGTGACAAGGACGCCGCCACAACGCTGGCGGACATCGAAGCGGCATATGTTTCGGACGCCAAGGAAAAGGGCCTGTTGCAGTAATCTGACAGGGTCCGGGCGGGCGTGATCGCGCCCGCCCCAGAAACCAAAGGCGAGGGGCGCATGAAGAGAAAAACGTTCTTTATCTTCGTCGGACCATCGGTCTGCATGATGCTCGTCTTCATCGCCCTGCCGCTGCTATCGGTGTTGTGGCAAAGCTTTCACGTCACCCAACCGATCTATGAACAGGTCGAGGTCGAAACCTGCACCGCAGGTTTGCTGGGATCTACCTGTGTCACGGAAATGAAAACCCGTCCCATTCTGGATGAAGACGGGAAAATTCTGACCAAGACGACGTTTGTCGGCCTGCAAAGCTATCGAAACGTCATAGAGCCTCAGAAGTTCAACGCGGCACTTGCGAATGGCAGCTGGACCGACCTGATGAATATCCGGTTCTGGGCGGCGTTGCGGTTTACGTTGTTTTTTACCCTACTCACCTTGCCGCTTGTCCTTGGCACCGGGTTGATGATCGCACTGGCGGTGAACAACACGTTGCAGCGGATCAAGGGGCCGGTGATTTTCATCTCGCTTCTGCCGTTCATCGTGACGCCGGTGATTGGCGCGCTGTCGATCCGCTGGCTGTTCATAGGCGACGGCATTCTGACCGCCGGGCTGGAATGGTGGCTGGACCGGGATATCGCCATGTTTGCGCAGGCCTGGACCATCGAGCTGATGATGTACATGTATAGGGTCTGGCACGTCGCGCCTTTTGCCTTTGTCGTCTTCTACGCGGGACTGCAAACGGTCAGCCAGGACGCGGTTGAAGCGGCAATCATTGACGGAGCTTCACGCTGGCAACGGTTGCGCTATATCGTCATTCCACACCTGATGCCGCTGGTCATTTTCCTGACGCTGATCCACCTGATGGACGCCTATCGTGCGTTCGAGGAAATTGTCGGCTTCTCGGCATCCGCCCACGTTATCTCGCTGCAATGGTTGACCTATGAGTTCTTGCTGCAGGATGGCACGGGGGCCCGCGCGATCAGCCGCGCCTCGGCCAGCGCCATTCTGACGATGATCGGGATTGCGATCTTGCTGGGCTTCCCACTGCGCCGCGTCTGGCGCGATCAGAGGGGGAGCTAAGCATGTCAAACCCGTCGCAACGCCAGCCACTGGGCCTGAAGATCCTGTCAAACGGCTTCCTCGTGTTCTGGTGCGTCGTGGCCGCCTTCCCCATCCTGTGGATCGCGGTGATGAGCTTCAAGACGCCGCTCGACGCTTTTGCCTCCAACCCATTTGTCGTGATCGCCGGGCCGAATACGCGGGAAATGGCCGGGGGTCTGTCGATCCTGGATATCGTTTTGGGACTGGTCCTGATTGGCGTTCTGGTGCGTCAGGGTGCGCGCTGGCTTCCCAGAAAGGTCGAAGAATACGCGCCGACGCCCAACCTCGCCATGCCGTGGCTGATTGGCGGCGGGGCTTATGCGTTGGTGTCCTTCATCCTGCTGGTCTTGGTGCTGCCCGCGGTGCTGGGCGTGTTGAACCCGCTGGCGGGGCCGTTGGGAAACCAGGTCATCGGCCTGACGACCGAACATTACGAGGCGGTGTGGATCGACCGGGGGTTCACCCGCAACTTCGTCAACTCGATGGTGGTTACGCTGGGCGTTGTCACCGTATCGCTGACCGTTGGCACATTGGCGGGTTACGGTCTGGCGCGGTCGGATTCGCTATTTGCGTTCTGGTTGCTGGTGGTTGCGCTGGTGTTCCGCGCGCTGCCCCATTCCGTTCTGGTGTCAGGTTACCTGCCCTATTTCATCACCTCGTCAGAATGGCTCGCCCCCATTTTCGGGGAAAACGCGCCAACACTTTATGGCAAACCCTGGGCCGTGATTGCGGTTCTTGTCGCCATCAACCAGCCCTTCACGATCTGGATGCTGCGGTCTTTCTTCCAGAACATTCCCTCCGAACTGGACGAAGCCGCCCGTGTCGATGGTTGTTCGCATTTCGAAGCGTTCCGCCGCGTGATCGTGCCGGTCATGTGGCCGGGTGTGATCACCACGGGGCTGTTCAGCTTCCTGCTGGCCTATAACGACTTCCTTGTGACCTCGTTGCTGCTGGATGCGCAGAACATGACCATGGTTCCGGCCATCGCGAACATGTTCAACCGGGAAACCACCGCATCTGACGAGGTGCAGGCCATCGCAGCCGCTGTATCGATCACGGCGCCCCTGTTCCTGCTGGTTCTGGTGTTCCAGCGGCAGATCGTGTCAGGCCTGACAGCGGGCGCGGTCAAGGGATAGCCAGACCGCCCCCGGCGTCGTCAATGCGAAAACGGTCCAGACGACTGGCCGATCTTCGCTTCATCCAGATGTCCGGACACGCCGGGCATGATTGTCCGATAGACCTGCGGCTCGGACTGCGAAATCACCCGGCCTTTGCGAACAACTGCCAATCGGTGTGCGCGCAGCCGAACCGCGTCAATTGTGTCATGCGCCTGCAGCAGGACGAAATTGGCCTGGCAGCCCTTGGCCACGCCATACCCGTCCAGCCCCATGATCTGCGCGGAATTGACTGTCACCGCTTCAAAACACCACGCCATATCCGCCCGGCTGGACAATTGCCCAACATGTAGCCCCATGAAAGCCACATCCAGCATGTCCGCCTTTCCCAGTGAATACCACGGGTCCATCACGCAATCGGACCCAAATCCCACGGTAATCCCTGCGTCCCGCAATTCGCGCACACGGGTCTGACCGCGTCGCTTGGGATAGGTGTCGTGACGGCCCTGAAGCATGATGTTGATCAGCGGATTGGGAATCGCGTGCACGCCCGCCTCGGCAATCAGGGGGATCAGCTTGGAAACATAGTAGTTGTCCATCGAATGCATCGAGGTCAGGTGTGATCCGGCCACCCGTCCCTGCAGACCCAGCCGCTGCGTTTCATAGGCCAGCGTTTCGATATGGCGGCTATGAGGATCGTCGGATTCGTCGCAATGCATGTCGACCATCAGCCCGCGTTCCGACGCCATTTCACACAGCAACCGCACGCTTTCTGCCCCATCGGCCATGGTGCGTTCGAAATGCGGGATACCGCCAACTACGTCCACGCCCATATCCAGCGCGCGGATCGTGTTCTGCATCGCCGTCGGGTCGCGCAAAGCACCGTCCTGCGGGAACGCGACCAGTTGCAGATCCAGGTAATCCTTCACCTGCTCCCGCACCTCCAGCAGTGCTTGAACGCCGGTCAGCTTGTCATCGCAGGTATCCACATGGCTGCGGATCGCGCCGATCCCCTTGGCCACCGCCAGTTCGCAATATTGCAAGGCCCGCGTGACAATATCCTCGACCGACTGCATCGGCTTCAGCTCACCCCAGAGCGCGATGCCCTCCAGCAGGGTGCCCGAAACGTTCATGCGCGGCGTGCCCAACGACAGTGTGGCATCCATATGGAAATGCGGGTCCACAAATGGCGGTGAAACCAGATAGCCGCCCGCGTCGATGACCTCACCCGCCTCGGCCTCGATCCCGGCTTCCAGCGCGGTGATCACACCGTTTTGGCAGGCAATGTCGACCCCGGTCTGCCCATCGGTCAGCGTCGCGTTTTTGATGATCAGGTCGAACACCGGTCTCTCCTATCGTTGCCCCTTGAACCAGGGGGTAAGCAAGGCGCGGGGATAGTCCGCCGACCGCGCTGCAATGACAAGCGCGATGATGGACAGGACGTAAGGCGCCATCAGGAAAATCTGCCCCGGCACCACCGCTCCCATTTCTGTCTGCAACCGCACCTGCAACGCGTCAAACGCCCCAAACAGCAGCGCGCCAAACAGCGCCTTGCCCGGTCGCCAGCTGGCAAAAATCACCAGCGCGATACAGACCCAGCCGCGCCCGTTCACCATCCCGAAAAAAAACGCATCAAAGGCCGACATGGTCAGGAACGCGCCGCCCAGCGCCATAAGCGCAGAGCCCGCCACAATCGCCCCCATCCGCAGCCCGTAAACCGACAGACCCTGCGCATCCACGCTGTCGGGATTGTCGCCAACCGCCTTGATCGCGACACCCAGCGCCGTGCGTTGCAGCACGTACCAGACCACGCCAACCATCAGCAGCGCCAGCCAAGTCAGCGCCGTTTGCTGGAACAGGACCGGCCCCAAGAACGGCAGGTCGGACAGCACCGGAATGTCCAGCGCCTGAAACGGTTCGATCCGGGGTGGAGAGGACACGTTGGGCAGCGCCGTGCGGTAGGTGAAGTAACTGACCGAGGTCGCAAACAACGTGATCCCAAGCCCCGAGACATGTTGCGACAACCCCAAAGGCACTGTCAGAATGGCATGTAGCAGCCCAAACAGTGCCCCGGCACAGGCCGCGACCAGCACGCCACCCCACAGCCCCGCGCCCAGCCAGACCGCCATCCAGCCACACATCGCGCCAACGACAAAAATCCCCTCGATCCCGAGGTTCAGAACCCCCGCCCGTTCGCAAATCAGTGCCCCCAGAACACCAAAGATCAACGGCGTTGCAATGCGCAGGGACGCGGTCCAGAAACTTTCGCTCAGCAATATGTTCAGGAGGTCCATCATGTCGTTGCACCCGCCTTGCCGGACCGAACAATGCGGTATTTGGCAATGAACCCGCCCACCAGCACACATAGCAGCGATACCGAAACCACAAGATCCGCCAGGAACGAAGACACGCCCATCGCGCGGCTCATCCCGTCCGCGCCCACAAACACCGATGCGATAAACAGCGCGGCGATCACCACACCGACAGGGGACAGCCCCGCCAGCATCGCCACGACAATCCCCGTGTAGCCAAAACCGGGGGACAGATCAGCGGTCAGGTATCCCTTGAGCCCCGCAACCTCGCTCACCCCGGCCAGACCAGCCAGGCCGCCCGAAATGATCGCCGCGCCAAACAGCGACCGGTTCACATTGATGCCTGCATGCCGCGCCGCCGCTGCGTTTTCACCCACGGCGCGCAGTTTGAAGCCCCAGACCGACCGGGCCAGCATGAACTGCGCCAGCACCGCCAGCACAACGGCAATGATCAGCCCCGAATGCACGCGCATCCGGTCCATCAGCGGCGGCAACATGCCCTGATCCAGCACCGGCGGCGATTGCGGCCATCCCAGCCCCATCGGGTCCTTCAATGCCCCTTCCAGCATCATCTGCACAAAGATCAGGATGATGAAATTCAACAGCAGGGTTGTCACCACCTCATCCGCGCCGAACCGCACCTTCAGATAGGTCGGCGCAGCCATACCCGCAGCCCCAGCCGCAGCGCCCAGCACGATGATGATGGGAATCAGAAAGATGCCGGAGATATCCAGCGCCCCCGACCCAATCGCAACAGCGGCCATGGCGCCCAGGTACAACTGTCCCTCGCCCCCGATGTTCCACAGCTTTGCACGAAACGCCAACGCCGCCGCCAGCCCGGTGAAGATCAGCGGTGTGGCGCGGGTCAGCATCTCGGACACTGCAAAGACAGAGCCGAAGACGCCCTTGAACATCTCGCCATAGGCCGTGATCGGATTGGCCCCGGCGGCCAGCAACGGGATCGCGGCAAAGGCCAGCGAGATCAGCGCGGACAGGACCGGAACGCCTATGGCAAAGGCGCGCGATGCCCCCTCGCGCGGTTCGATGCGGATCATGCGGCCGGCCTTTCTATGGGGCACAGCCCGCGCATCGTCGGGCCGTGGTGCGGCGATCCGACGGGAATGGCAGAGTGCTTTATGGTTGAAAGGTCCGTATGACTTGCTTTGTTCACGCCAACATGTGCCAAATCGCCGTGCCGTGGGGCGGCCCGAGCCCTCTCAGCGATTTTTTTCAGAAATCGCCTGTCGGTCGAGGGATGCGCGGCGCCCTTCAGGCTTGATTCCGCGCGGGGTGTAGTCTTCGCGAGGGCGGGCATACCCCATGCGGCTGTATTGTTCCTCATGCGGCCTCTCCTGCCATCATCAGACCGATGCGTTCACGGTCGGTGGTTCCTGCCTCGCTCAATTGCCCGTCGCGGATTACGACAATCCGGTCCGCCAGCCCCAGAATTTCGTCCAGATCTTCGGAGATCAGGACAACCCCGGCCCCTCGCGCCCGGGCCTCCAGCAACCGTTCACCCACTGCGGCGGCAGCCCCCATGTCCAGCCCACGGGTCGGTTGATTGGCTAGTATCAGGCGGGGCGCGCGTTCGAACACACGCGCCAGGATCAGCTTCTGGATGTTGCCGCCGGACAGCAGACGTGCGGATGCCTCCACGCCCGGTCCCCGCACATCATAACCCTTTGCCAATCTGGCGGCATTCTCCGCAATCGCGTCCCGCCGCAACAGACCCAGCGACTGAATCTCCGGATCGTCCAACCGCTCGATCACCATGTTTTCCGCCACGCTCATCGCGCCAACGATGCCTTCGTGATGGCGGTCCTCGGGAATGCGCCCGACACCCGCCTGCACCATGCGCGATGGGGTGGGCCAGGTGATGTCCTGCCCGTCCACCGAAACGGTGCCGGAAGCTGGCGGAACGAGCCCTGCAATCACCTGCGCCAATCCGGATTGCCCATTGCCGGAAATCCCTGCAATCCCAAGGATTTCGTTTGCATTGACCGTCAGGTTGACGCCCTCCAGAGTCTCGCGCTGCGACCGACCCGCGACCGATACATTCTTCAACGTCAGCACCGGCGCGCCGGGGGCCATGGCCTGCCGCGCGACCTTGGGTGTATCCGCCCCAACCATCATGCGCGCGATCTTGCCTTCGTCCGCGTCTGCGGTCGCCATTTCCCCCACCTTACGCCCGTGGCGCAACACCGCGATCCGATCCGAAAACGCCAGCACCTCGCGCAGCTTGTGACTGATGAAAATCACCGACAGCCCGTCCCGGATCATCGACCGGATATTGCCAAACAGCGTATCCGCTTCTTGCGGGGTCAGCACCGCCGTGGGTTCATCCAGAACCAGGATGCGCGCGTCGCGATACAGCGCCTTCAGGATCTCCACCCGCTGCCGTTCGCCCACCGACAACTGCCCAACCGGCACGTCCAACGGCGCGTTCAGCCCGCTGCGTTCGATAATCCCTTCGATTTTTGCCCGCGCCGCCGCCCGGTTGCGCCGCAACGACAACAGCGGTTCAGACCCCAGCGTGACGTTGTCCAACGCATTGATATTCTCGGCCAAGGCAAAATGCTGATGCACCATACCAATGCCCGCAGCCAGCGCCGCCTGCGGATGCCCCAAAGGCAGGGCGTTCAACGCGCCGCCTGTATCCGCGACCTCGACCGTGCCCGCATCGGGCAGGTAGTGCCCGAACAGCATGTTCATCAGCGTTGTCTTGCCCGCCCCGTTTTCACCGAGCAGCGCCAGCACTTCGCCCTTTTGCAACGTCAGCGAGACGTCGTCATTTGCAATAACGGAGCCAAAGCGCTTGCTGAGGCCGGTCAACCGGAGGACTGTATTGTCTGTCATGGGAACAGGGCCGGCCCGTTCAGCCGGCCCAATCGGCTCAGTTATCCGAAACCGGGCGTTGGTCGTTCACGTTCACACGGAACAGGCCGTCCAGGATTTCAGCCTCCTTGGCCTTCACCGCCGCGACGGTTTCCGCATCAATCAGGCTTTCGTCCATGACCAGCGACCCGCCGCCAAACGCCATGAAGCTGAACTGGCCGTAATCTACAGCCTCGAAATTGCCCGAGGCGACGTTTTCAACGGCTTTGTCAATCGTGGCCTCCATGTGCCACAGGGCTGAGGCCATGATCGTTCCCGGATAGTCGCCAGAGGTGTCAATGACGTTGCCAATGGCCTTCACGCCCCGTTCCACCGCCGCGTCAGACACGCCAAAGCGTTCCGCGTACATGATGTCCGCACCCGCATCCATCATGGCAAAGGCGCTTTCCTTGGCCTTTGGCGGATCATACCAGCTGTCGATGAAGTTCACGATGAACTTGACCTCGGGGTTCACCTCGCGCGCGCCATCCATGAAGGCGTGCATCAGGCGATTCACCTCGGGGATCGCGTAACCGCCGACCATTCCGATCACGTTGGATTCGGTGGCCGCACCGGCAACCATGCCGGACAAGTAGGACGGTTCGTGAATCCAGTTGTCAAAAACCGCGAAGTTCGGCCCCACAGGCCCAAACGACGACCCCATCAGGAACGCCGTTTCCGGGTAGTCGCCCGCCACCTTGCGCGCGGCCCGTTCCAGGCCAAACACCTCACCCACGATCAACTGCATGCCCTGTTCGGCATATTCGCGCATCACGCGCTCATAGTCCGTGTTCGCAACGTTTTCCGAGAACGTATATTCAATGTCGCCACGCTCGGCAGCCGTGTTGAGCGCCTTGTGAATGCGGCTGATCCACTGCTGTTCGACCGGCAGCGTGTAAATCGCCGCGACCTTGATCGCCTCAGCCGCAGCAATCCCTGCGGATGTCAGGGTCGATGCAGCAACAGCCGCTGCAAGAAACACCCGTCTGGTGGTTCTGAATTTCATTGGCAGGTTTCCCCCGTGTTGTGTTGTCTGACCTTTTTTGGTCGTTGCACGCTCGTCAAGCCAGGTGTGCCGTCCGTCGCATCACAGCAGCCTTTGCGGCTTTCAATGCGGGAACAACCTGGAATGGACGGACCCGAGCGCTCCGCTATAGACGTGACAATTTTTTCGCAGTTGGTCAAATTTCTTTGAGACCGACGCCACGCTCTTTTCAGCGACCGCCCAAAACCTGCGCAGGGTGCCCGACCTTCTGACCGTGGCCGCGCGCAGCAAAAGAAAACCGCCCGGCGCGAAACCGGGCGGTACGATCTATTTCAAACTTTCAACAGCCTCGAGCGCATGGCCCGGGAGAGCGTCAGTTGCCCAGGCTCTGCAGATAGGCAATCACGTTGACACGATCGGCCTGCTTGCGAAGCCCCGCAAAGCTCATCGAGGTGCCGGACACATAACCGCTCGGCTTCGTTAGGAAGGCATCCAGTTCCTCGGGTGTCCACTCACCACCGTGACTGGCCATGGCAGAGGAGTAGCCAAAGCCCGCAACGCCACCGATTGCACGGTTCACAACACCGTCCAGATGCGGGCCGGTCCCGTTGGACCCGTCAACCTTGTGACAGGCGGTACATTTCTTGAAAACCTTCGCGCCTTTTTCAACATCCGCGGACGCCATCAGCTCTTCAAAGCTGACCTGCTCTTCCTCGGTGTCGGCACCGGCCGATTCGACCTCGATCACATAGGCCTGCTGGCCATGCCCATCGACGTGATAGACGATTTCGGCAACCCATTTGCCCAATAGAAACAACAGAAGCGCGCCACACAGCGAAGCGACGGTTTTGGTTGCGGTCATCGTATCCATTTTGATCGCGAGCCTATTTGATCCCTAGCTTCGCCGTGTCTACGGCTTCCCCTCGGCGGTGGCAAGATATAGACACCGCGACCAAACGCCCTTGCAGGGCCGAAAGGACGCGCATCATGACCAATCGCATTGCATTTCAGGGAGAGGCCGGCGCCTACAGCCACGAAGCCTGTCTCAAGGCCCGCCCAGATATGGAGCCCCTGCCCTGCGCAACCTTTGAAGAGGTGATTGCCGCCGTCCGCAACGGGGCCGCGGATCTGGCGATGCTGCCGATTGAAAACACGACCTATGGCCGAGTCGCGGATATTCACCGCCTGCTGCCGGAAAGCGGATTGCATGTGGTGGACGAGGCGTTTGTGCGCGTGCGCATCGCGTTGATGGCCCGGCCCGGTGTCGCGCTGGAGGATGTGAAAACCGTCCGTGCCCATCTGGTGCTGCTGCCGCAATCGGCTGCGTTTCTGGAAGCACATGGAATCAAGGGCGTTGCCGCAGCCGACAGCGCCGGTGCCGCAGCCGAACTGGCCGCGACGGACAGCACGGACAGCGGCGTGCTCGCCTCGGAACTGGCGGCAGAAATTCACGGACTGACCGTGTTGGCCAAGGATGTTGAGGATCACGGCCACAACACCACGCGCTTTGTGATCATGTCGCGTGAACCGGATCTGAGCCGCCGGGGGGATGGGACGATGGTCACAACCTTCGTGTTCCAGGTCCGCAACATTCCCGCCGCGCTCTATAAGGCGATGGGCGGATTTGCGACCAACGGCGTCAACATGACCAAGCTGGAAAGCTACATGGTTGGCGGGTCCTTCACTGCAACGCAGTTTTATGCGGATATCGAAGGCCACCCGGATGATCCCGGCGTCAAGCTGGCGCTGGACGAGTTGGGATACTTCACGACCAAGCTGGAAATTCTGGGCGTCTACCCGGCCGCGCTGGAACGCGGCTGAGCCCAATTGATCCGAGGTCCCGGGTCAAGCCCGGGACTGCGGTTGGCGTCTGGATCAGAACCGGGGATCTTCGTCTTCTTCTTCGTCATCGGAGCCGCCCGCTGGCAGGTTGAAGAAGCTGTCGGCGTCCACGATGGGATCGCTGTCCTCTTTTTCATCATCCGATTCGCCCAGAGTGAAGGTTTCCAGCCCCTCAATGGCGGTCGGGATTTTCGGTTCCGCGTCCATTTCCAGCGACTGTTCGGTCGACACCAGCTTGCGCCGCTCGTCGTCGCTCATCAGTTCGCCCTCGGCGGCCTTCTTCGCTGCGGCCTTCTGCACCACGGCGTCCAGTTCGGACTGTTTGCACAGGCCCAGCGCCACCGGGTCAATCGGCTGGATGTTTGCGATGTTCCAATGCGTACGCTCGCGGATCGCCTGGATCGTCGGCTTGGTTGTGCCGATCAGCTTGGAAATCTGCGCGTCGCTCAGTTCCGGGTGGAACTTCACCAGCCACAGGATCGACGCCGGGCGGTCCTGCCGCTTGCTCAGCGGCGTATAGCGCGGGCCGCGACGCTTTTCTTCGCCCTGAGCGGCTGCGTTATACTTCAGCTGCAGTTTGTGCAGCGGGTTCTTCTCCGCCAGGTCGATCTGTTCCTGGGTCAGCTGATTGTTGGCAATCGGGTCGAATCCCTTCACGCC
The DNA here is from genome assembly GCA_040830545.1 of Paracoccaceae bacterium. GTDB lineage: Bacteria > Pseudomonadota > Alphaproteobacteria > Rhodobacterales > Rhodobacteraceae > HXMU1420-2. Next base: position 52,116 of record JBFOMB010000008.1, read on the forward strand.
CGCTGCGACGTCACCGTCCGCAATCCCCTGCACTTCCAATTCGTGCATATCGACGAAATCAGCGATCTGCTTGAAGGTCATCGTCGTGTTGTCCACCAGCCAGACGGCGGTTGCCTTGGCCATAATCGGCTTTGCCATGGGTCGTCTCCTTGCTTCCTCGTCCCCGAACACAGCTTCTCCGCCGCCTGGAGGGTCCAGGCTACCCGGGAAATTGGCCGGGCGGGTTTCCGTTGTCGGGGAACTTCGGGCGTATATAGTCGGGCCGGGCGACGAAGGGAAGAGTGTAATGCGTTGGCTGGTTTTGTGGCTGGGATTGGCGTTAGGTGCCGGATCGTCATTGTCTGCCCAGGACCGCGCGACGCCCGGCCATCAAGTCAGCGAGGATTTCGGTGGCGCGCTCTACAATACTGGTGAAAGAACTGGGGGCTCGGACGCAGAGTGGCGGGTGTTGGAGCACAACGCGGTGGAAGCGATCAACACGCTGGCCGAAACAAACCGACAGGCGCTGGTTCTGTTCAACGAAAAGGGGCGAACGCCGTTGATGCAAGCAGCCGCGCAGGGCCACGCCATAATTGTCAGGGCGCTGTTGGCCTATCCTGAGGTTCAGCACAGCGTTTCCACCGAAGACGACGAAGGGCTGGACGCCTACGATCATGCGCTGCTGCAATTTCGCACCACCTTACAGGGTTGCCACCCAAAGGCGGATAACCCCTTTGCTTTGATCCCTTACTTGGTCACGCGACCTTACTACCAATCCCGCCAGCCTTACGCTGAAATTCTCAACCTGCTGGCCGACCATGGTGCTGATACGGAACAGGAAACGGCACGGGCGGTTTGGATGGCGTGGTGCAGTAACGAAAATGACGACGACAGGCAAAGGATCGCAGAGGCGCAGGACGTAGCTACTGCCATTTCCGCAGTTCAGTATCAGGTTGAGCGACGCAAACTGCGCGTAGAAACTGACGAGGACGCCGATCTTCTGCGCGAGCTATTTTCGCCGCGCGTAAATGCCGGAAAAATGACCCAGAGCGCGTTGGATGCGCAAATCGCGGAGCTGTACCGGTCCAAGGGTCTGGAACCGCCTATTGGCACCAAGGAGGAATAGATGCGGGTTTTGATCGCAGTTTTGATATTCTGTTTGGGCGTTCAGTCTGCGCGTGCGGACAAAGCGGGCGAATTCGACTATTACGTCATGGCGCTGGGGTGGTCGCCGAACTGGTGTGCGCTGGAGGGCCGCGCCAAGGGGTCGTCGCAATGTGACATGGACCTCGGCTGGAACCTGCATGGGCTGTGGCCGCAGTATCATCGGGGCTATCCGGAGTATTGCCAGACCGCCGAACGCCCGCCATCACGCAGCATGACGGCGGACATGGTGGACATCATGGGGTCCTCTGGGTTGGCCTGGCATCAATGGAAGAAACACGGCACCTGCACAGGCCTGTCCGCCCGCGCCTATTTCGATCTGTCGCGCGAGGCCTATGGGTGGATCGTGCGCCCGGCCGTGTTTCGCAAGCTGGATCAGACCGTGCGCTTGCCCGCCGCGGTGGTGGAAGAGGCATTCCTGAAAGCGAACCCGCAGTTGGAAGCGGATGGACTGACCGTGACCTGTCGCGATGGGCATATCCAGGAGGTGCGCGTGTGCTATTCCCGCGCGCTGAAGCCCGTGCCCTGTGGTCAGGACGTGGTGCGGGACTGCCGGATGAAGGACGCGATTTTTGAACCGATTGAGTGACATACTAATTCATTCACCCATGCGGTTGACTGATCAAGCATACATCTGTTATTCACCCTAATGGTTGAACGAATCTCAGCCGAGAAACTGAACGCCGTGCTCAAGGCCGCCAGCGACCCGACTCGTCGGGCGATTCTGACGCTGTTGGCCCAGCACGGCCCAATGCGGGTGACAGACATCCATGCGCAATTCCAGATCAGCCTCAATTCAATCTCCAAACATATCAAAGTGTTGGAGAGCGCCGGGCTGGTTCTGCGACGCACCGAATGGCGGGAACATCTGATCGAACTTCAGTTGGCCCCGTTGTCCGAGATTGATCGCTGGTTCGCGGACCTGCGGTCGATCTGGGATCTGCGACTGGAAGCGCTGGATGACCTGATGACAGAGAGTGACAAGGATGACTGACCTGACCCTGTCCGTGGAACGGACGATCCAAGCGGCCCAGAAAGACGTGTTCGACGCGTGGCTGAACCCGGACATGCTGCGCCGGTTCATGATGCCCGCGGCAGAGATGACCGTGCCCGTGGCCAGGACCGAACCGAAACAGGGCGGGCGGTTTGAAATCGTGATGCGCGCCGGGGACAACGACATTCCGCACGCGGGCACTTATCTGGAAATCGACCCGCATGAGCGCATCGTGTTCACATGGGAAAGCCCCTATTCCGCTGACGACAGCACGGTGACCCTGTTGTTCGCGCCAGATGGCGACGGCACGCGGGTCACGCTGACCCATGTGCGGTTTGTTGATGAACAGACCCGCGACAACCACAAGGGCGGTTGGACCTCGATCCTGGACGCGCTGAACGGCGCTTTGACCTGAGGTAGGGCTATGGAATTTGCAGGAATGAACTGGCCCGCCGTTGGGTTGGGCACGATACTGGCATTTGGGCTGGGGATGCTGTGGTTCAGCCCGCTGTTGTTCGGGCGCGCCTGGTCCGAAGGCAGCCACAACATCCAGCCCCCGGATTCTCCGCCGATTCTGGCAATGGTGGTGCAGTTGTTGGCGACCGTCATGCTGGCGCTGGTCGTCGGGCTGACCGAAACCACAGGGGCGTTGTTCACCGCCATCGCAGCGATTCTGGCAGTTGCGGGTTTTGTCGCGGGTATGGACCTGTTCAGTCAGAAAACGCTGAAGGCCACTGTCGTTGATGCCGGCTACATCATCGCCTGCGGCGTCCTGATTATATTGGCGCAGGGTATCCTCTGACGCCAACGCAGTCCCGGGCCTGACCCGGGACCTCTACGTCGGCACCAATCTCAGCCCATTTCTTCCTGACACTGAATGGCCGCTTCCAGCCCCACATACGTGCCTTCCAGATCAATCGCCATGACTTCCCCACCATCGTGGTACAAGGTCATCGTGTACTTCTCGGCAATCGCGAACAGGAAATCGGGGTTGTCGAAATAGATGTCCGCGCCTGGCACATCGTCCAGGTAGATGCCCGTCGCCGTGCCCGTATACCCCTCGCCATCCAGCGCGAATTCGATGTCGTAGATTGCGCCTTCCTCGATCTCGCCCCAGTCATAGTTGAACGCCGCGACATACCCCATGCCCTCGTTGCGATCAAAGCCGATGCGCACGACGGACCCATTATCAAACGCTGCCATGATCAGGCATCCATCGCCCAGTGTCGGGTCGACCATCACGTCCCAGCCACCTGCTTCGCCCCAATGCTCCAGCTGCTGCGCGCCCGCACTGGCCGCTGCCACACTCAACACTGTGGCCAAAACAAACCCTGTCTTCATATCGTACTCCCCCGGTTGCGGAGCCGGACAAAAGGTGTACCCGTGACCGGCCCGGCTCTGAATGACCGCACGTTAGGACAAGTCCGCGAAATTTCCTAAGAATTTCCCGCTTCTGTCGAGACGGGGACCACCAAAAGATAGGACAATGCCCGGTACAGCAGCGCAAACACCGCCCCCCACAATGCGGAAAACACCGCCCCGTAGGCCCACAACACCTGAATGCTCTCCCAACCCAAAGGCGCGTTCAGCACGAAAGAGTGGAAGATGAAAAACACCGGTGTCAGCAGGTTCAACACGGACCCGATCAGGGCAAAGGTCAACGCACGCGGTTTTATGTTCTGCAAGGCCAGCCAAAACACAGGCCCAGCCAGCACCAGATACGGAATTCCACCGAAGAAAACTGCGAAAATGGGGATCAAAAGCGCCCAGAACCCCAGCACCGCCACCACGACAGGGGCCCCGATCAGCGCCAGCAGATAGGCAACAACACGCGCGGATTTAGGCGGTAGCAGCCGACGCGTTCTGTCAACAATGCGCGCCAAGGCGATCAGGCCGGTTTCTTCTGCCCGATTTTCGGTTCTGTCCCCGAAAGGATGCGGCTGATGTTCTCTTTGTGCCGCCACATCACCAGCGCGGACAGGGCAATGGCCAGCACCACAGCCGACCCAAAGCCCAACACCAGCGCCCAAAGGATACTGGACACCGCCGCCACCAGCCCGCCAACCGATGACATGCGCGACACCCCGGCTGCGGCCAACCAGGTCAGGCAGCAGGCAATGCCCACTGGCCACGCAAAGGCCAGCCACAGACCCAGAAAGGTCGCCACGCCCTTGCCGCCCTTGAACCCCAGCCAGATGGGGAAGCAATGGCCCAGAAACGCCGCGAACCCGGCCAGTTGCACGGCATCCTCCCCGGCGAACGCACGGGCCAGCAGCACCGCCGCCGCGCCCTTGCCAGAATCGCAGATCACGGTGAGCAAGGCCGCCGGTTTGCTGCCTGCACGCAGAACGTTTGTGGCCCCGATATTGCCCGACCCGATCTGGCGTAGGTCGCCCAGACCAAACACCCGCGCCCATACAATGCCAAATGGGACCGATCCCAATCCGTAGCCAAGCAGCCCCCAGACACACAGCAACAGGAACGACGTTTCAATCGTGGGCATCACACTCTCCGATAAACCTGCTGACCGGCCACATAGGTTGCCAGAACCTTACCTTGCAGGCGCTGACCGTCAAACGGCGTGTTCTTGGATTTCGACCGCAGCTGGAACCGGTCCAGCACAAAGGGCGCATCCGGGTCGAACAGGATCAGGTCCGCCGGGGCCCCCGCGCTCAGCCGCCCACCCGGCAGGCCCAACCGCCGCGCCGGGTTCAGCGACAGCGCGCGGAACAGGGTCGGTAGGTCCAAAAGGTCCGCATGGTACAGTCGCATCGCGGCCGGCAGCAGTGTTTCCAGCGCGACCGCCCCGCTTGCGGCCTCTTCAAACGGCAATCGCTTGGATTCCTCGTCCTGCGGCGTGTGCATGGACGAGATGATGTCGATCAACCCGCTGCGCACGGCGTCGACCGTGGCCAGACGATCCTCTTCCGACCGCAGCGGCGGCTTCACCTTGAAGAAGGTGCGATAATCCGCGACGTCCAGTTCGTTCAACGTCAGGTGATGGATCGACGTCCCGGCGGTCACGTCATGCCCGTTTGCCTTGGCCCGTTCCAATGGAGGTAGCGCGCGTGCGGTGGTGATCTGGTCCGCGTGGTATTTGACCCCCGTCATCTCAACCAGCCCGATGTCTCGGTCCAGCCCGATCCGCTCGGCCATGGGCGACACTGCGCCCAGCCCGCGCAGGCTGGCGAACTTGCCCGATGTGGCCGAGGCCCCGGCGCTCAGCCCCGGCTCTTGCGGATGCGCCACAACCAGCGCGCCCAAGGACCGAGCGTAGGTCAGCGCGCGCGACAGAACCTTGGTGTTCTGCACCACCCGGTCGCCATCCGTAAACGCAACTGCGCCTGCGTCCAGAAGGAAGCCGAATTCGGTCATTTCCCGCCCTTCGCGCCCCTTGGTCAGGGCCGCCATGGCGCGGACGTTGACCGGTGCGGCCTCTGCCGCGCGGCGCGACACGAACTCCAGCGTTTCGGGGCTGTCGATGGCCGGTTTCGTGTCGGGCCGGGTGACGATGGTTGTGACCCCACCCGCTGCCGCGGCCAGACCGGCGGATTTGAAGCTTTCCTTATGCCGCTCGCCCGGCTCGCTCACATGCACGCCAATGTCCACCACACCGGGCGCCAGAACCTTGCCTCCGCAATCGACCACCTCGGTATCCGTCGCAGGTGGGTCCCCCGGCGCGGCGGTCCCGACAATCTGACCATCCTGCACCAGAAGCTGGCCAGGTGTATCTGTCCCGGCCTCCGGGTCGATCAGGCGGGCGTTGGTAAAAAGCGTGGCGCGCATGGGCGGTTCCTTGGGCGGTCAGAAGAGAAGGAAGAACAGGACTAGGGCAATCAGCAACAGCATACCCACAAACACAGCGGACCCCACGCGCCGCGTGGCATCGGACGGCGGCAACGGGGAGACATGGCCCGTGCCCGGCCGTGCGCTGTCGGTTTTGATCGGGCCAGAGCTGGACCAATCCACCGGTGTTTCGGCATAGACCCCGGCCAGAACCAGCGGACCGGCAGGGGTGATCGTGGCGGCCCGACCCTGAAACGCCTTGCTCAGCACCACCATCAGGTGCCCTTCCAGCGCGTCCAGCCGGTCGCGATCCGGGTCGATCACCGCCTCGGGCACCCCGCAGCCGTCCACCAGGTAATTGGCCAGCCCCACGCCCGCCAGATCGGTGACCGGGAACACCTCGACATATTCCGTATCAACGCCGCTCACGCCCAGCGCCGTGTCGATGGCCCCCGGAGCCTTGAACGCCTTGATCCCGCCCGCTTCGATGATCAACGAAAACACACGCACGACACCCCGTTCGTTGGGCGGAACGGTCAGCGGGCCGCTCATTTGTCCGCCCTCTGAACGTCGCGGAACATACGATAGACCTCTTCACCCTCCGCGATACGTTCAAACCCAACCTTGTGGCTGGTGCTGCCATTCCTGCTGCGCCGCAGTTCTTCGTCAAACCAGACAGACGGAGGGGTGCCGGGTTCAAACTCCAGCACCATCTGTGGCGTCACTGGATAGCTTTTCAGCCGCCGACCGCGAAACATCACATCTGTCGCAATGAACGCACGGCTGTCTGTCAGCGTGTACCAGCTGTTGCGCCGCAGATAGGCACCCCAGAACAGCCCGCCAAAGGCAACGCTCAAACCAGCCGTGAAATGGATCAACCCGAAAGACCAGAAAAACCCGCCCGCCTGTGACGCCAGGATCATCCAGACCAACGCGAACCCGGCAAATGCCAGCCCGAACAGGAAGGTCATGATGTTCTTTGGCCGAAACACCAGTTTGCCGTCGGGCCGCCCCTGCCACAGGATCGTTTCATCCGGGTCCAGGATGTTGTCCCACCCGTCCCCGGTGGTCATGCCGCCATCCCGGCCCGCTGGTTGCGGGCCAACAGCTCCATCGCGGCCATGCGCACGGCCACTCCCATTTCGACCTGTTCCTGAATGACGGACCGGTTGATGTCATCAGCGATGGTGCCGTCAATCTCAACCCCCCGGTTCATCGGACCGGGATGCATGACAATCGCATCGGGTTTCGCCAGCGCCAGCTTTTCGGCGTCCAGGCCAAAGCGGTGATAATACTCGCGCTCGGACGGGATAAACCCGCCATCCATCCGCTCTTTCTGTAGGCGGAGCATCATGACGACGTCCACGTCCTGCAGACCCTTGGCCATGTCGTCAAACACCTCCACCCCGAAATCCGCAACGCCCGAGGGCATCAATGTCGGCGGGCCGATCAAGCGGATGCGGTTTTCCATCTTGCCCAGCAGCAGGATGTTTGACCGCGCCACGCGTGAATGTGCAATGTCACCACAAATGGCGATGTTCAACCGGTGCAGCCGCCCCTTCGCCCGCCGAATGGTCAGCGCATCCAGCAACGCCTGTGTCGGATGTTCGTGCCGCCCGTCGCCTGCGTTCAGCACGGCGCAATTGACCTTCTGCGCCAGCAGGTCCACAGCGCCGGAATGCGGGTGTCGCACCACCAACAGGTCCGGATGCATCGCGTTCAACGTCAGCGCCGTATCAATCAGCGTCTCGCCCTTTTTGATCGAACTGGCCTGCATCGCCATGTTCATCACATCCGCGCCCAGCCGTTTGCCTGCCAGTTCGAAACTGGCCTGCGTGCGGGTGGAGTTTTCGAAGAACATGTTGATTTGCGTCAGGCCCGACAGCACGTCCGAGTGCTTGTCGCTCGCCCGGTTCAGATCGACATATGCCTCGGCCAGATCGAGGACTGTGGTGATGTCCTGGGGGCTCAGGTGTTCGATGCCCAGCAGATGTCTGTGCGCAAATGACATGGTTCGCCTCCGAGGATCGTATCGACGCGCGTTATAGGCCCGAGGACCCGGCGCGGCAACGGGGTGGCGTTAGGGGGTGCCGGGATTTGGTGTACTGCGCGGAACAAAGGCCGCAGGCCGCCGCGCATCGCCGTGCCGCCCCCCGGCACGGCGATTTGGCTGGCGTTCGTGCGATACGATGAAGGTGTACGGATTTGGCAGGCATAAAGTGAAACACTGACACTCGGATCGCCGTACCGCGGCCCGACGCTGCGCGGCTTATCGCAAATTCTGAGACATCCTAAGGCACGTGCTCCATCGCATCCGCCAAATCATCAGCCGATGCAAACCCCGCCAGCGCGTAGCCATCGGGCCGAACCACAACACCCGCCAGCCCGCGCTCATCCAACCAGCCCGACGCATCCTGGATCACCGGCAGGGTCGCGCCCGGCAAATCGACACGGACCAAAATGTGAAACCCCGGAAACGCCGTGTCATCCGCCAGCCTGCCATCTGCACTGCGCCCCTGCGGCACCAGCGTCCCGCCAACCCCGTCACGTGGACCCAACCCCGGCCCCAGATCCGGCCAGATGGATTTCATCTGTCCCTTGGGCAGCTTTTCTGGGTCGGTCTGGTTGATCAGCCGCCCCAGCGCCATCGACAGATCAATGAACTGCCGAACGTTCGCATCGCGCTCGCCCTGATAAGAGGTCAGCAAATCGGGTGCATCACGTTCCACCGCCAGCGCCAGTTTCCATGCCAGATTGGCCGCATCCCGCACCCCGGCACACATGCCCTGACCCATGAACGGAGGCATCTGGTGCGCCGCGTCCCCTGCCAACAGGACACGCCCCGCCTGCCATTGCGTCGCCACGCCTGAACGGAAGATATAGACCGCCGACCGCTCCAGATGCGCATCCTCGGGCGTGATCCACCGGCTGAGCTTGGCCCAGACCTGTGCGTCATCCGGCGTCTCCGGGTCGTTCGGGGTCAGCCGGATTTCCCAGCGCCGCCGGTCCTGCGTGCCGCGCACATAGGTGGCTGGATAATCCGCATGGCAATGCTGGATCGAATAATCCCCCAGATCGGGCCGTGGCCGGGTCAGGTGGACATCCACCACCAGCCAGCGTTCCTGAAACCCCAGATCGGTCCAACCCATGTCCAGTCCATTGCGCACCGTTGACTGCGCCCCGTCACAGCCAACAACAAACTTCGCCCGCACCTGCGATCCATCCGACAACGCCAGCGTCGCACCATCGGTATCCTGCGCCACCGTCTCCACCGCAATCCCACGCGTCAGGGTCAATTGCGGGAACCTGTCCAGACCCCGGACCAGCTCTGCCTCCAGCCCCGGCTGATGGAAGCGATAGCTTTCATACCACCCCATCGGTCCCGGCACCTGATCGCGGGACCAGTCAATTAGCGTCCGCCCGGTTTCATCCTGAAACAACATACCCTTGCCGACATGGGTGTGATGCACGACCTGTTCGGCCAGCCCGGCGTTCTGAAATGCGCGCATCGCCTCGCCATCGAAATGGATCGCGCGGGGCAACGGGTAGGGCTGCGGCTGTTTTTCCAATACCCGCACCGACACGCCGCGCCGCCCCAGCAGGTTGGCCAGCAGCGCCCCAACCGGACCGCAGCCAACGATGGCAACATCGCAATCCATCAGAGTTCCGCCGTGGTTGTGCCTTCCATCCGGACCCCTTCGCCGTTCCGATGCGTGCCATCCGGGTCAATCGTGGCGAGGTTGCAGAAAATCTCGATCCGGTGGCCATCCGGGTCCAGCACATAAACCGCCTCGTTCTCGCCCCAACTGCCATCGCCGCGCTGATCGACCCAGGAATGCAGAACCGGTCCCCGCACCACGGTCAGGCCCAGTTCGTTCACCCGCTCGATCACCTTCAACCAATCCTCGCGGCTGTCGCATTCCAACGCGAAGTGATGAAACATCGGTGGCCCGTCCAGATCGTCCTCGGGCCGGGTCGGCTTGGGCCGATAGGTCTTGGCCGGGTTGTGCACGATCACCAGTTCATGATGCACATCCCCCAGCCGCATGAAGGTCAGTTCAACCGGGATATTCGGGTTTTCCCCCGCCGCATGGCGTTCGGTGAGTTTGAACCCAAACGCCTCGCGGTAAAATGCGATGGAGCGGTCAGGGTCACTGACCTCTACCGCGAAATGCTGCATGCGTTTGACGAGTGGCATGTTGGTTCCTCCGATCCTCACGAGCGAAGTTTATGGGACAGGGTTGGAATGGCAACATCCCAGCGGCCGTGACCAGGTTTGACCGCATTTCGCGGAAAGCCGCGCAGGTCAATAAACCGCAGTCACTCACCTTCCGCAGTTCAAAACCCGCCAGGCTTGTGACCAAAGAACACCTTGGTCACGTCCTCCGAAACGTCCCAGGTCACCCGACTACCATCCCGCACAAACAGGCTGTCACCCGGTCCCAGATCGTTGACCTCACCGCTTTGCATGTCGATCAACCTGCACCGACCCGATAGAACGGTCATCAATTCGTCCCCCTGCTCGGTGCATTCAAAAACGCCTTTGGTGCAGCGCCAGATCCCGGTGCGCGTGGTGTGCCCGACCCCACCCGCATCCATGCGCCCGGACGCGCGCGGGTCGCCTTCCTTGATCACGTAGTCGCTCAGAGGGTTATCAAATGGCCAGTCTTCCAGCGGCCCCACATCCTGACCCGGGACGTATTTGAACATATCGTGTTTCCTTTCCGGCAAGTCCCAAGCGCGATCCATCAGCGTCAAAACACTCTTTGGCCGTAGCAAATCCACCTGCAAACGTTTCTGCCTAGCCCCCTTTGGTCAACCACCAAGTTTCGACCGGTCCCATCCCTTTCACCTGCACCGTTCCACGCGGCACGAACCGATAGTTCCCCTCCAACTCCGCCTTCACAGCCCCCGTAACCTGTATGCGCCCCGGTTCCCCATGGCTCTCCATCCGGGACGCGGTGTTCACCGTCTCGCCCCAGACATCGTAGAACAGCTTGGTATTGCCAATCACCCCCGCGACCGCCGGTCCCGCGTGCAGACCGATGCGGACATCCACCTCGTCGGACAAGGTCCGGGTGACCTCCAACATATCCAGCGCCATCTCTGCAACCCGGTGCACGGGATTAGGGGACGGGTTCGGCATGCCCGCCGCAACCATGTAGGCATCGCCGATCGTCTTGATCTTCTCCAGACCATGTTTCTCGGCGAGCTCATCAAACGCAGTGAAAACCCGGTTCAGAAACCCGACAATTTCTTCCGGCGACATACGACCGCTGCGCGGGGTGAAATCGACGATGTCCGCAAACAGGATCGCAACTTTGGGCAGGCTGTCGGCAATGGTTTTATCCGGTTCCTGCTTCAGTCGCGCGGCGATTTCCTCAGGCAGCAGGTTGTACAGCAGAGCCTCGGACCGCGCGTGTTCAGCCTCCAACGCCAGTTCAGCGTTTGTCGCAGCGCGGGTGTTTATCGCAAACAGCGTGGCCACGAGGCTTGCGCATCCGAGCGTGTTGAATGCCACGAACACCACCTGCCAGACGGAACTGATCTGGTACCAGGGTTCAAAGAACAAACCGATCAGCGCCACCAACGCAAACACCACGCATAACAAAACACTGGCAGCGATTCTGTATCCAAACCAAATGGGCAGAAAGGAAACGATCACCGTGGGCACCAAAACCCACAGAAACCATCCTGAACTCAACCCAAAGGCCAGCGTTGCCAGAAGGGCATGCGCAACCACTTCGGCCACTGGTCCGACCAGGAATGGTAAAATGACGTTCCTGTACCGTCTGACAACAAGGAAACATGCGAGGTAGATGGCTATGCTGAAGACATTGAACGCGACCAGTTCGAAGGCACCCAGGCTCCAAAACATGAGAAGCGCGATCAAATGATGCACAACGGCCGCCGGGTAGGCGATAATGGACAGCAGATAGACGCGCGAAAACGCGCGGCTTTCCCCGGCCGGCGCATCGTCAAATGTCATCGTCATTTTGCGCGCCATCATCTGGAACTGTTCCTGAGGGATCGCCCGGGACATTCCAAATCTAGCGCAGGCTACACGGGATCGCCAACACAGCACGTGATGCGCATGTGTTTGTCAAAGGTCATAGAGGGCTTGAGCTGCAAAGTTCCTCTGTACGTTTTGGGGTAACGCCCCTCCCTGATCTGCCCCGTTTTGTACATTTCACGTGAAAAACCCCCGCAGGCGCAGCCTCGGGGGTCGTCCAATCTCTCATGTCCGCCAAAAAGCGGTCCGGTGTCAGAGCAGCCCTTCGCGTTGGGCTTTCTTGCGCGCCAGCTTGCGGGCACGGCGGATCGCTTCTGCCTTCTCACGCGCTTTCTTCTCGGACGGTTTCTCGAAATGCTGCTTCAGCTTCATTTCCCGGAACACACCCTCGCGCTGAAGCTTTTTCTTCAGTGCGCGCAGCGCCTGATCGACATTGTTGTCGCGAACACTAACCTGCATGTGGTTGTCACCACCTTTCTGTCTGGAGTTGCATGGAATTGCAGGAGGTGGCCGTATAGCAATCCCATGTTATCTTGTCCAGTAAGAAGGAATCGGCATGTGGAAGGATGTGACATGACGGATGATGCATTGGACAAATTGCTAAACGCAGCCCTTGCGCATGTGGCGTTTGATGGCTGGTCCGAGGCGACATTTCGCGCGGCCATTGCCGATTCCGATGTTGATCCGGCGCTGGCGCGCGGGTTGTGCCCACGTGGTGCGGTTGACCTGGCGCTGGCCTATCACCGTCGCGGAGATCGGGTCATGCAGGACCGGCTGGAGCAGATGGATTTGGGCGCTTTGCGCATCCGCGACCGCATCATAGCCGCCGTTCGCACGCGGATGGAGGCGATTGATGACAAAGAGGCCGTGCGCCGGGGGGCGACTCTGTTCGCGCTGCCGATGTATGCGCCGGATGGGGCCAAGGCGATCTGGAACACCTGTGATCTGATCTGGACAGCGGTCGGGGATACCTCGACCGACGGCAACTGGTATTCCAAACGCGCGATCCTCAGCGGGGTCTACTCCAGCACGGTTCTGTTCTGGCTGGGCGATGACAGCCCGGACCGGCACGCGACATGGGATTTTCTGGACCGCCGTATCGAAGATGTCATGCGATTCGAAAAGGTGAAGGCAAAGGTGAATGACAATCCGCTGCTGAAACCGTTCCTGGCCGGGCCGAACTGGGTGATGAGCCGCATGAAAGCGCCGGAGCGGCAGCAGGATATGCCCGGTTCGGTTTAGGTTTACGGCACCGCAGTCCCGGGCTTGACCCGGGACCTCATAGCTCCGAGGCCCCGGATCAAGTCCGGGGCTGCGAAAGCGTATGACTAAACCGATTTCCTCGCCCGAAGTGCAGCGGTGATCGTGCCATCGTCGAGGTAGTCAAGCTCGCCCCCAATCGGCACGCCCTGCGCCAGCGATGTCACCTGCACGCGACCGCCCAACTCGTCGGCGATGTAATGCGCGGTGGTCTGACCGTCGACGGTGGCGTTAAGCGCAAGAATGACCTCGGAAATCTCCTCGTCCCCGACACGTTCCACCAATCGGGGGATGCGCAGGTCTTCTGGCCCGACGGCATCCAACGCAGAAAGGGTTCCGCCCAGCACGTGATACCGCCCCTTGAACACGCGGGCGCGTTCCATCGCCCACAGGTCCGCCACATCCTCGACGACGCACAACTCGCCATTGGCGCGCGCGTTGTCCTTGCAGATGTCGCAGATGTCTGACGTACCAACATTGCCGCAGTTCAGGCATTCCCGCGCGGTTTCCGCGACCTCTGCCATCGCTTCGGCCAGCGGCCCCAACAGGTTCGACCGTTTGCGGATCAGATGCAGCACTGCCCGGCGCGCAGACCGGGGGCCAAGCCCCGGCAGCTTGGCCATCAGGTCGATCAGCAACTCGATCTCGGACGAGGACATGGACCGCGCAGGCTGCCTTAGAAGGGCAGCTTGATGTCCTTGGGCAGGCCGAGGCTTTCGGTCAGCTTGCTCATTTCTTCCTGAGATTTGGCGGTTGCCTTGGCCTGCGCGTCCTTGATCGCGGCCAGGATCAAGTCCTCGACCACGTCCTTTTCGTCGGGGTTGAAGATCGACGGGTCGATGTCCAGCCCTTTCAATTCGCCCTTGCAGGTGCAAACCGCCTTGACCAGCCCGGCACCGCTTTCGCCTTCGACGGTCATGTTGGCCATTTCTTCCTGAAGTTCGGCCATCTTGGTCTGCATGTCCTGGGCCGCTTTCATCATCTTGCCCATGTCGCCCAGACCCGCGAGGCCGCCCAGTCCTTTCAGCATTACACTGCTCCTATCGCTTGTGTTCTTGGGGTAGATACGGCGTGAGGCCATATGGGGCAAGATTTAGACCGAGCGTCCGAGAAATAATGTGTGCGGCAAGGCAGAATCCTGAATCGCGTTGTCTCATGGGCTCAGTGTGATCTCGGTTCGTCGGCTTCGTGAACGGTGACCAATTATGACGCCGATCGAAAAGACCCGGTCAGCCTATTGTTTGCGCTGGCCTTTCGGAGACTTGCGCGGAATCAAGGGGCGAACGCCCCGCCGCGCATCGTCGGGCCGCCCCACGGCACGGCGATTTGGCTGAAGTTCGTGCGCTACGGCAAAGTTATACGGATTTGGCTGGCATAAAGTGACCAACTTAAGTGTTGGATCGCCGCACCCCGGACCGTCAATGCACGGCTTTCCAAAACCGAAGTTTATTTCAATCCTCTTCGAACGGGTCCCATTCATCTTCGACCTCAGGCAGGGCCTCGACCTGGGCGTCCTGTGCGATCTGTTCGGGGGTGCGGATGCTGGTGATCTTGGCCTTGGGGAAGCGGTCCAGCACTGCCTGTACCATCGGGTGCGCCTTGGCCTCTTCTTCCAGGGCGTAGGCCTCGGCATTGCGCACCTCGTCGATGGTCTTGGCCCCGCCAGCGTTCACGACGATCACGGCCCAGCGGTTGCCGGTCCACATTTGCAGTTGTTTGCCCAGTCTTTGTGACAGGTCGGCGGAGGCCTTTGGCGCCGGTTCGAATTCGATCCGACCAGGTTGGTAGCTGACCAGACGGACGCCGGTTTCAACCTCGACCAGCAAACGGCCATCGCGATTAGCGCGGATCAGTTCGACAACGTGGTCAAAGGTCGGATAGCGCGCCAATGCGGTTTCCGGGGCCTGCGCCGGTACGGGGCTGGCCCCGGTGGCGGTGGTCGAAACCGCCATGCTGCCGGTTGGACCGCCTGAGGGCGCGGCAGGGGCCGGGGTGCCCTGTGGCATGGTTGGCGACGGCGCGGATTGCAGTTTGCGCACCAGATCTTCGGGCGTGGGCAGGTCAGACACGTGGGTGAGGCGGATGATCGCCATTTCCGCAGCCATCATAGCGTTCGGTGCGGCGGCGACCTCTTCCAACGCTTTCAACAACATCTGCCACATCCGGGTCAGCACGCGCATCTGCAGCGCGTCCGCCATTTGCCGCCCGCGTGCGCGTTCGTCGGGGCTGACCGTCGGGTCCTCTGCTGCGTCGGGTGTAATTTTCACCACGCTGACCCAATGGGTAATCTCTGCCAGATCACGTAGAACGGCCAGCGGATCGGCCCCGTCTGCATATTGCGCGCCGAGTTCAGTCAATGCACCGGCTGCGTCGCCCTTCAGGATCATGTCCATCAGGTCCAGCACACGGCCCCGGTCCGCAAGGCCCAGCATCGCCCGCACCTGATCAGCCGAAGTTTCCCCCGCCCCGTGCGAAATCGCCTGATCCAGCAGAGAGGTTGCATCGCGCGCAGACCCTTCTGCCGCCCGCACAATCAGCGCCAGTGCGTCCTCTGCAATCTGCGCATTCTCACTGCCCGCGATCCGCTGGAGCATGGCGATCATGTCCTCGGGCTCGATCCGGCGCAGGTCAAACCGCTGGCAGCGGGACAGAACTGTCACCGGCACCTTGCGAATCTCAGTGGTGGCAAAGATGAACTTCACATGCTCTGGCGGTTCTTCCAGCGTCTTGAGCAGCGCGTTGAACGCGCTGGTCGACAGCATGTGCACCTCGTCGATGATGTAGGTCTTGTACCGGGCCGAGGCCGCGCGATACCGAACCGAATCGATTATCTCGCGGATGTCGTTCACGCCCGTGCGGCTGGCGGCGTCCATTTCCAGCACGTCCACATGGCGGCCTTCCATGATTGCGGTGCAATGTTCGCATTGCCCACAGGGTTCAGTTGTTGGACCACCCTGACCATCCGGTCCGATACAGTTCATGCCCTTGGCAATGATCCGTGCCGTCGTGGTTTTCCCAGTGCCGCGAATCCCTGTCATGACAAAGGCTTGGGCGACCCTGTCCGCCTCGAACGCGTTTTTCAGGGTGCGCACCATGGCGTCCTGCCCGACTAGATCGGCAAAGGTCTCGGGGCGGTACTTGCGGGCGAGCACCTGATAGGCAGGTTGGTCGGTCATCTGAGGTCCGGTCTGGTCTGGCTGCGGGTCAGATTAGACCTGCGCGCTGGCCCCGTCCACCGTCGAAGGGGGCGTCAGCGCCAGATGCCTGGGCAAATGCCGGATCACATCCGAATCATGGCGCGCCCGGGCCAGTTGCCAACCGCCCTGAAACAGCATGAACAAGTGCTCGGACTGGGTGCGCGCGTCTTCCCCGCTGTAGCCGAAGCGCTCGCCGTGATGGGCAACCTCGCCTATCCAGCCTTCGAACAGGTGGCGGGCATGGCGCAGGAATTGTTCATTTTCCGGGCCTTCGAACAGGGTGGCGGAAATCGGACACCCGTCCCACTTGCCGGACAGATCAAACAGCTTGGCCAGTTTATAGCAAAGCGTTGTGGCCCCGGCGCGAAAATCCTCAGCTGGTTCAAAGCTTTCGGCGATGATCCGCAACATGCCGTCTGACGCCCAATCCGCTGCCGCGACCGCCAGATCGGATTTGCCCGCCGGGAAGTGGTGGTAAAGCGAGCCTTTGGGCGCCTTGGCAGCGCTCAACAACTCGCTAAGGCCCACGCCGTGATAGCCCCGCGTGCGAAACAGCTCTGCCGCGACGCGGATCAGCCGGTCTTTGGTGGAGAGGGGTCGGTCAGTCATGAAAACAGCTTGACAGAATTAGACCGATTGGTCCAGACACAAGATAGACCGATTGGTCTAGGCAAACATCTGACTGCGAAGACCCAGACATCACACCCATTTTGAAAGGGGCCCCAGATGCTCGACATGCGTGGCGAAGACCGGGTGCAGGAACGCACCGTGCAATTCCAATCTGATGGCGTGACGCTGTGCGGCACATACTTCACACCCGAGGCTGATCCGGTGGCAGCGGTTGTGTTGAATGGCGCGACGGGTGTGCCACATCAGGTGTACCGCCACTTTGCCCGCTGGCTGGTGACGGAACGCGGCATGGCCTGCCTGACCTATGACTACCGGTGTTTTGGAGCGTCGGCGACAAGTCATCCAAAACAGGCACAGACGAATATGACAGAATGGTCGATGCTGGACCAACCTGCGGCGCGGCGCGAATTGCGGCGTCTGTGCCCCGGTGTGCCGCTGTGGGTTATCGGTCATTCGCTAGGCGGTATGACCATGCCGATGCAACCCGAGATCGAGGATGTGGAGCGCATGATCGGTGTCGCCTGCGGGTTGGTGCATCTGGCGGACCATCCCTGGCCCTATCGCGCTTTGGCGAGTGCCTTCTGGTTTGGTCCGGGGAAATGGGCGACGGATATGGCGGGGTATCTGCCGGGTCGGCGGCTGGGTTTTGGGCCGGACCTGCCCGAAGGAGTTTATCGCGAATGGCGGGACTGGTGCACGTCGCCCCGCGCCTTCCTGCCCCGAATCGGCAAGGACCTGCCATGGCCGCATTGGGGGCGCAGTGGCGCACCGGTGGAGCTGATTTCCTTCTCGGACGATCAGGTGTGCCCACCGCGCTGTTCGGACAAGCTGGCGGCGTTGTACGATGTGCGGGTGACTACGCGCAGGACCCTGACACCAACTCAGTTCGGGTTAGGCAAAGTTGGACATCTGGGCGCATTTACTCGTCAGAACGCTGTGTTGTGGCCTGAAATCGTGAAATGACGCGCGCGAGCCGGCACATCCCGATCATTGTGACACGCGAGAGACGTCCGAGGTTCTTGTCTGCTTGAGGGGAAAGGTGAGAGGCTGGACAACGACCCAAGCGGGGCTCGTTACGGCTGCTTCCTTCCGGACCTGACCGGGTTGGCGAGGTGCCTGCCCGCGCCAACCTCTCGGCAATGGTATTTAGGGGATGGACCGGGCAAAGACAAGGCTTAGAGCCGGATGCGAAGTTGCAAGAAGTTTCCTGGCTGCGCCTCAACTATCTCCGGGCTCAGGTCCACAATGTCCTGGGTAACATCCCGCGCGGCGTGGCCGGTCGGAACCACCGCAGTGGCACCCGGGACCGTCGCAAAGCACCAAGGACGGGGATCGAGCAGGGTTGGCCCGGAATTCGAAAGCACTTCGATCAGCGCGTCCCGCAACCGGGTTTCGGGTAACGCAATCCTTGGGGCATCTTTGATTCCGGGAACGTTTCCACCCCCATTTGCCCTGTAATCCGTCATCAGGACTGCGAACTGGTCCTGGTCAGACACGGCACGGCCATCGTAAGTCAGCTCCAGAATTCGTGGGACAGTCGCACCGGTTTCCGTACCATCCGGACGAAAACGGGCCGGTTGGCGCAGGTCAACGGAATAGCTCAGCCCAAACAACGTGTCGTAGGCATGCGCGGGCCAATCTGCATTCAACAACTCGGCATCCACTGCGTCAGCCTCGATCGCATTGTATGGGCTTACCGCCATTTCAAGCCAATTTCGAACGGCAACTCCATCCAGAACAACCGCTCGGATCGCGTTCGGGAAGGGCATCAGATCCTCTATATGACGGCGCAACACCGGACCCTCGGGCACATCAGTGTAATTCTCAGGCCCACCCCGGCCACCAGCGCGAAACGGTGATACGGCAGACAGAAGCGGTAGGCCTTCAAACTTGTCCGGATACTGCGTCGCCACCCGATACTGCGCCTCCGCCACCAGATGCAGGTAAGCATCTGGATGCAGTTGGGAAAAATAGCTGTGCAGGCGCGCATCCGTCCGACCGCACGTCTGGTTCATCCTCTGCCGGGCCTCGACATGCCACGGTTGCAGGAAATCGGACAGCAAGGGATCCTCTGGCCCATCTTCGACATCTATCAACGCAACGGACCGCTCGCGAACTTCCCACGCACCACCATCCGTCCTGATCAGATCCAGATCAATTCGCGCCAATTGCAACCCGGCCCATCCGGCAAGTGCGATAGGAGTCTGATCCCCATCAACCGTACCCGCAAAAGGAAGGTGTGTGTGACCCGCAAACACAGCATCAACGCCGGGCAGTCGCGCAATGGATTCGGCAACATTTTCCTGCCCTGGCGCCGCTGGGTCGTCCCCAAATCCGCAATGGGCCATCACAACCACCAGATCGCAATCGGTCTGCCTCAAATTCGCCAAACCGGCTTCAAGTGACATCAACATGTCTTGAAAGGCCACGCGCCCCGCGACACGCTCGTTGTTCCAAAGAGCAGTCTGCGGCGGCAACACGGATAACAGACCGACCCGGATCGGGGCCTCGTCCGGGCCAATTGTCAGAGTGGTTTGGGTCTGGACCTTTGGAAGCACATTGTCTTGCAGCCGTTCTAGGTTGGTACAGAGAACCGGGAAGGCCGCAACTTCCAAAACCTTCTCCAATGAGGACATACCTATGTCGAAATCATGATTGCCCAAGCCTATCGCGTCGTACTCTAGCCGCGCGAAAGCGGTCATCAGGGGATGAGGTTGCCCGTCCGCAACCGTATCCAGCGACACATCGCCCAAAACAGTGCCCTGCAGTGAATCCCCGTTGTCCAGCAACAGCAGGTCACCACCTTTCTGTTCGACGCTTTTCCGAATGGTCCCGATATGGTGGGCCAGGCGTGTGAAACCGCCCTGTGCCGACGGTTCGTCGCCGAAATAGTTCCATGCCGTCAGATGCATGTGCAGGTCTGTTGTAGCCAGCAAAGTTAACTGTCTAACACCGTCGCGTCTCATTTCATCAGCAATTCGCATGGAAGTAACTTAAAGTTGTGACCTATGTTATCAATTCATCTCATGGCGGCAACCCCGCCGGCAGCAATTGTAATGTCAGCGACATCATGTCATGGCCAATCGGGGCAAGAAATGGAGATCGCATGAAACACGCAGAAACCGTGACATTTGGTGGATCGGGCCTGGATCGAGCCTCGGACTTGCGGACCAATCCGGATGTTCTGCGATTTGCGCGAGGATTGGCTGACGCGGTATCCATTCTGATGTGGCGGGGCAAACCGTTGGTGTGCGGTGAAAATCGCGACCAATTGGTGCGCTTGCCTATGGATCATCCATTGGTGGCCAATGGCCCTGCAGGCAACACAAAAGAGGCGATTTTGCTAGGGCGGGAGGACGGTTCGCCCTGTTTTGCCACGGACATTTCCTCGTGGGAACCCGAGGATCTGGACAGCGCTGCGTTGGGGCAATTCCTGGATCCCAGCGAACAGCACCACCCATCCCTACCCAACGATCACGTATTCGCCGAACTGCGTCGACTGATGACACGACTATCTGCGCGTGATGCAGAATTGGCCGCGACGGCCAAGGCGGTTTTGGGCTGGCATCGAACGCACAAATTTTGTGCAGTTTGCGGTCATGAAAGCGACATGGTGCAGGGTGGCTGGCAGCGTACCTGCCCGGCCTGCGGGGCACATCACTTTCCGCGCACCGACCCGGTTGTGATCATGCTGATCACCAATGGTCCGAATGTATTGATGGGCCGCTCCCCGGGCTGGCCGCCGGGCATGTATTCGTTGCTGGCGGGCTTCGTAGAGCCCGGTGAAACGCTGGAGGCCGCCGTGCGACGCGAAGTGTTTGAAGAGGCTGGCGTTCATGTCGGGCATGTCGGCTATCTGGCAAGCCAACCCTGGCCGTTTCCGTCATCTCTGATGTTTGGGTGTTCGGGCGAGGCCACGAGCACCGAGATCAAGATTGACCCGGTCGAAATCGAAGACGCCCGTTGGTTCAGCAAGAATGAGATTATGCAGGCTTTTGCTGGTGAGCATCCTGTGCTGAAGCCAGCCAGAAAAGGCGCAATTGCACATTTTCTTCTGCAAAACTGGCTTGCGGACACATTAGACTGACGTCAGACTCCCCGAAAAAAGCGAGCAGCCGTCACCATGAAGTTTTCCGCACAGGAAGATATCGAAGCCCCGATTGACCGGGTCTTTGCCCATGTCAGCAATTTTGAAGCGTTTGAACGCAATGCGATACGGCGCGGGGCTGAAATCGAACGCGAATCCGCTTCGATGCAGCCGACACTTGGCATGGCATGGAAGGTGCGGTTTGAATTCCGGGGACGTGCACGCAAGGTCAAGGTGAAACTGAGCGAGTTGGATCAGCCCAACATGTTGCGGTTTGATGCTGTCGGCCAGGGTGTGGACGGGTTTATGGTAATCGACCTGTTACCTTTATCCCCACGTCGCACCCGGCTGTCCGTGCTGCTGGAGATTGAGCCCAAGACACTGTCAGCCCGCTTGTTGTTGCAGTCGATGCGACTGGCAAAAACCAACCTGAATCGCCGGTTCCGCAGGAAGGTCCGCGAGTTCACGGCGGCAATCTGATCGCACAACGCCGCCCCGGCCTCCGAGCCGGGGCCTCGGATCACGATACTTAATACGAAAGCAGTGCACCTGGCCCCTTACTTGTCGCCGGGCACGTTCGCCTGGCCATTTCCAAAATTCTCGGTCGCAGTGGCGCTCGTCCAGATGCCACTGTTACTTTCACACAACTGGGGATTGCAGGTCAATTTTCTACTAAACCCCATCTGCGGCGGATTTGGCTTTCGGCAAGGACTCCGGTGTGGAACAATCTGTTTTGTCGTTGGAGGTTGGTCCATGTATCGAAACGCCACCAACCCAATTGCTACGGGTCGTGCTTGGATCCCATTTGGTTCGACCAGCCGATGAGTTTAGACAACGGTATGTAGTTATTGCAGATTCTTGAGACGCACCATGATCTCTTCGGCAATTGATGGGTTTTTGGCGAAGACGCTACGCACCACGAAGTCGCTGGGGAAATTTGGCCAGTCCCGGTTCAACTCGGCAACCAAACGCTGCGCTTCGCTGGTGTTTCCGGTGCGGTCATGAGCAACAGCCAAGAATATCAGCGACGGCGCGCTGACAACGGTTCCGCTGTCAGTGGCCGATGCAAATGCTTCGATCGTTTTGGAGTCCTCGTACAACATAAGGTTCGCCAGTCCCCAAATGTTCCGAGTGCCTGTACTTGCGACCCCGCCGCGCACGCGATCCGGGGCAGACACCGATTGCGCGAGCTCCGGGTTCCCGACAAAAATCGACGTAACACCGACCAGGTCCAACACATGCCCATCCTTTGGCGCAAGATCGACCGCAAGGCTTGCCCTTGACGCTGCGATGTCAATTTCACCGGTCTGCGCCAGAACCCAGGCCTGCGCGGCCACGGTCCACGGATCTGCGGGGGCTAGGTCAATAGCGATTTGCGCGTGACGCTGTGCTTGTTCAAGGAATTCATGAGCTTTGGTCGGGTCGGGCGTAATCATATGCAACGTCGCCAAAACCTGCGCGGCGCCTGCATGGCCGTCTGGCAAGTTCGGAGCCAGTTCAATCGCGTAGTTGAACATTTCCAACGCGATCCCCTGACGGCGTGCGTCAAACACGGGAAAGTAAAAATCCCTGGCCTCAGCAGCAATATCCTTGGCTTGGAGGACGCTGACAGAATAGTCACGCAAAGCAGTCCGGGTTTTCGCATCCGGAAGCTGCGTTGTTGGACTAGGCGCAACATCTGGCGCCGCTCGCTGGATCGCTAACCCCGCAACGATCACAATGGCAACGGCCAGACCGCCCAAAGCGTATCGCAACCACGCCCTATCGGCGGTTGCAGGCGGCGCCTCGTCCGACGTCGGGGCAGTCGTGTTCTCCACGTCGACGTACTCGGCAAAACTGGGAACATATCCGCCCGGATTCATGCGCAGTTGAACGCCGTCTGACGCGCCCAAACCGGTGTTGTATTCGTCCAAAAGGCGGCGCAGACGCCGGGCCTCTACGCGTACAATATTGTATCCGCCGCTGTCATCCGGCGCGCGCCCATACACATCCATGGCGATGGTCTTCCCCTTGATCTGGGCGTCCTGACCGGCCAAATGCTGGTTCACCACATAGGCCAGAAATTCGCTGAGCTTTGGTGAATCCAAAAACGCCGGGCTGGCCAGAACGCGCGCCAAGGCATCGCGCTTGTCCGTGCTGGACAGGCTCTCACCCGAAGGGGCGTGTGTTTCTGTCATAGCACTCTTCACCTAACCCCCTCAGCTCACCGTGACTCACTTATGTGAACCACCGCGATTGCGCAGTCTGGGCCTATGGCAACTTTAGGTTATCTCAGCGCGACGTCAAAGCGTTGCCTGTCGGAAGATGCGCCCGACCTTGCGGCAATCGCCGCAAAGATGGCCGCACAGAGCGCCACTATCCGCGAGATCCTCTCAGACTACGACGAAATCTGTCGACAGCTTGCCGACCGCGAAACGGGACCGGGTCTGGCCCGCGACCTGCATCGGATACGCGTCGAACTGGTTTCGGAATTGGGCCGTGCCACCGCCACTTGCGCACGTAACGAAACAGAGACGGGACAACTTGGCTCCCAGTCGCAAAACAAGGAGTAAACGCATGAGGTCTGAATTCACCAGACGCCGTGTTCTTGTGGGAGCAGTTGGAGGGCTACTGCTCCCACATTCCGCATTGGCAGCCCCGCGCGATCTGGGCTGGAAGGATCTGGTTCCCAAAAAAGCGCGTGGTGCGCCGCAACCGGGTATTGTGTCCCATTCCACAATCCCGTCCCGCAGCTTCACCGATCCACGGCACTTTGCCATCGTGCCCGAGCTGAACGGCGAATATGTCCGCCTTCCGGGCTACCTTGTCCCGTTAGAGTTTGACGGAACCGGCGGCACCGAGTTTCTGCTGGTCCCGTTTGTCGGCGCGTGCATTCATGTTCCGCCCCCACCCCCGAACCAGCTGGTCTATGCCGTGACCGAACGCCCGCACCAGATGGAGGGCATGTTTGCCCCCGTCTACGCCGTCGGCACGCTGCGCACGGTCTATGCCGAAACCGGGCTGGCGCAGGCGTCCTACCAAATGGCCGTTCAGACTTTCGAGGATGTGTCGTTCTGATGCGCCTCTCTTCCTTTACTTACAATCTGGAGATTTGCTGATGCTAAAACATTTATGCGCCGCAGCGTTGTCGCTGTTGCCTGTCGCCGCCCTGGCGCAAACCCCGACCCCGGCGGACGTCGGCGAACCATCGACGGTCGAAGATATTCGCGCCGCACTGTTTGGCGGTGTTCCTGGCGACCGCTGGAAAGAGGGTCTGCTGTTTGAAGGCATCTCGCCCCATCCCTGGCTGAATTCCGCGTCAAACTGGTTCCCCGGTACCGAAGACGTTCAGCCCGAAGAGATGCGCATCATCTTCATGGGCACGTCACCAATCATCCGTCCCGGACAGATGAACACTTCGATCCTGGTGCAGCTGGGCAATGGCGAAAACTTCCTGTTCGATGCCGGCGAAGGGTCAGTTGCAAACATCAACGCGTCCAACATCGCGCTGAACGAAATCGACAAGATCTTTATCACGCACCTGCATGTCGACCACTACAACGCCTTGCCCTACATCTACGTGTTCGGCGGTTGGTCGGGGCGCTGGCACAATCCGTTGCGGGTCTGGGGCCCGTCCGGACGGACGCCGGAATACGGTACGGCCGCGATGATCGAAGGCATGAAGCAGATGGTAAAGTGGCACACGGACGCGTTCAGCGTGTTTCCCGTGGGACAGGGCCATGACATCCAGGTCAACGAATTCGACTTTGCCGACGAAGGTGGTGTGATCTACGACGAAAACGGTGTGAAGATCATTCACTGGCAGCGCAGCCACGCCAAGGACGGCGCGTCTGCATATCGGCTGGACTGGAACGGTATGTGCTTTGTCTGGACCGGTGACGGGCGACCCAACATGCGGGACGTGGAATATGCCAAGGGCTGCGACGTCTATGTGACCGAGACCCAGACCGAACTGGTAGAGATTTCAGCCGGCGTGCAAGGGGTCCCGCCGTTTCTGGCGCGGTACACGATCGATACCCATCATACGCCCGGCTATGCGGCGGGCTATGTGGCGAACCTGATCCAGCCACGGATGTTCATGACCACGCACATGCCGTTTGACCCTTATCTGAACGAAGAAACGGTGGCCGAAATACGCGAGCATTACAAAGGACCTTATCATTTCGGAGCGCCTGACGGGATCACAGTCAACGTCACAAAAGACCAGATCTGGGTACGGGAAGGCATCATACCGGATTTCCCGAACAACCGGGCGCCGCAGTTCAACTTTGCCAATGGTCAGTTGCGGGTTCCGGCTCCGCCGACAACACGCGAGGAGATCCAAAACGCCAGCGTGCGTGAAACCGAGATTGATCCCGACCTCTACTATCCTGAAGGCTACAAGCCGGAGCTGCTGCAAAACTGGCCGACAGCGGACCGTGATCTGATTGTTCCGGTGGACCAACTGCCTCCGGCGATGCAGCAAGGCATGGGCGACACCTGGCGCAAGCGGCAGGCCAACCGGGAGGTACTAGGTCTCGAATGACATAATTTAGCTACTGGTTCGTCGAAACAGTTCACGGCGAGCCAGCAGTGACCATGCCCGTTCTTTTTTAGCAGATAGTCTAGAGAATAGCCGTGGCAAACGGATGCACATCGAGACCGCGACTTTCAGAACAGCCCGCCGAATTCAACACCAGATTTGCGCGCGTTCCGTATGTACGACCTCACCCAGAATTTGCGCTGCAGCGACTGTCGGCAAAGCGGGCTGCAACCATAGCATCTTGACCAATTGGCCAATGGCCGGTTTAGGCCGAAAGACACCTTTGTCATCAGCCCGTATTGGCCGTAAGGCCAATACAACGTCTAATCCGCATCTCGGAACCCCCATGCGAAAGGGGGCCAGATGCACCGCTTACCTTTACACTGTCTGACACCAGCGACGAGGCCCCGGATCAAGTCCGGGGCTGCGTTGCGTTATGATTTCTGGGTGTGGCGCCCCGGGGCGGCCTTGCGTTGCAGCTCCATCATCCGTTCCTTGGTCTTTTCGGTTTCGCGGAACGCCTGCATCGCGCCCGAGATATACTGTTTCGACCAGGCGGGTTCATTGCGCGCCGCGTACCATGCTGCTGCCTGATGGGTGAAATACGGGTTCCACATGTGTGGGCGGCCAATGGCCACCAGATCGGCGCGGCGGGTGTGCAGGATGGTGTTGACCTGCGCCGGTTCCGTAATCGCGCCCACCGCCATCGTTGCAATGTGAGGCACGTTGCGCACCGCTTCGGCCAGATGGGCCTGGAACATACGGCCATACACAGGTTCTTGATCCGGCACCGTTTGACCTGCTGACACGTCGATCAGGTCGCAACCTGCCGCGCTGAACGCCTCGGAAATCGCAATCAAATCGGCCTCCGTCAGTCCGCCATCCTTCCAGTCCGTGCCGGACACACGCACTGCCATGGGCCGTTCAGATGGCCAGGTCGCGCGCATCGCCTCGAACACTTCCAGCGGATAGCGCAGCCGGTTTTCAACTGTGCCGCCATACGCGTCATCGCGCTGATTGGTCAGCGGCGACAGGAACGACGCCAGCAGATAGCCATGCGCGCAATGCAGTTCCAGCATATCAAACCCGGCTCGCGCGGCCCGTTCAGTCGCCTGCACAAAATCCGCCTTCACCCGGTCCATGTCCGCGCGATCCATTGCCTTTGGCGTCTCGGACAGGCCCGGCTCCCATGGCAAGGGCGAGGCCGACAGCAGCGGCCAACGTTTCGCCTCGTCCTTGATTGGGGCGTCCATGACCTCCCACCCCAGTTGGGTTGCGCCCTTGCGGCCGGAATGGCCCATCTGCATCGCAACCTTGGCCCCGCTGTTGGCATGGATGAAATCGACGATGTCTTTCCACTGCGCCTCGTGCATGTCTGTCCACAGGCCCGGGCACCCCAGGGTGATCCGCGCATCGGGGCTGGGACAGGTCATTTCGGTATAGATCAGCCCCATCCCGCCAGAGGCATGGCCGCCATAATGCACCTTGTGCCAATCCGTCAGGTTGCCATCCTCGTCCGCCGAGTATTGCGCCATCGGGGACATCACCACGCGGTTCATCAGCTCCATATCCCGCAGCTTGAACGTGGAAAACATCGGGGTCGGGCGGGATTTGGTCAGATCCTCGCCAGTTTCGCGCAGGTGGCGGGCATACCATTCATCATCCACCTTTTCGACAAACCCGGCGTCGCGCACGATCAGATTGTCATAGGTGATGGATTTCGCCCGGCACATGACCACCATGGCGAATTGGTAAGGCTCCATATCCCAGGACCGCTGCATATGTTCGAACCACGCCAGCGACACATCCGCGTTGTGTTGAATGATCTGGACCGGGGTGCGGCGGGCGTCGTCGTAGGCCTGAAACGCCTGTTCCACGCTGTCCTCGGCATGCTCCAGCAGGGCATCGGCCAGTGCGATACCACATTCCATGGCCAGTTTTGTGCCCGACCCGATGGAGAAATGCGCGGAGGCCTTTGCATCCCCCAGAATGACCACGTTGTCGAAATGCCAGCTCTCGCAGAAAATGCGGGGGAAGTTGCGCCAGTTCGACCGGTTCAGCAGCAGCGAATGGCCTTGCAATTCGTCCGCAAAGATCGCCTCCAGCTTTTCCTTGGAGCCCTCCTCGTCAAACTCCTCGAACCCGTGGCCCTGCCAGGTGTCTTCATCCATCTCCAACACCCAGGTCGAATGATCGTCCTCGTACTGGTAGCAATGGGCCACCATTTTGCCGTGTTCGGTTTCCTTGAAGAAATAGTTGAATTCATCCATAGGTCGGGTGGAACCCATCCAGCAGAAGCGGTTGGATTTCCAGGTGAGCGAGGGCTGAAACTTGTCCTTATGCGCGTCCCGGATGACCGAGTTGATCCCGTCAGAGGCGACGATCACATCCGAGTCCGGGAATTGTGCCTGCACGTTGGCACCATCGACCTCGACCCCGAAATGCAAATCCACGCCTAGGTCAGCGCAGCGGTCCTGCAGGATGCGCAGCAGCGTGTGCCGTTTCGTGCCACAGAACCCGTTGCCCGCAACGCGCATTTCCTGCCCTTTGAAGTGGATCGCAACGTCGTCCCAATAGGCGAATTCATCACGCATATTCTGGAACACGACCTCGTCCCGGCTGAGGAATTCGTCCAGCGTTTCGTCCGAAAACACGACGCCAAACCCGAACGTGTCGTCCGCCTGATTGCGCTCATAGACCTCGACCTGCCAATCCGGGCGCGCCTTTTTGGTAAGCAGCGCCGTAAACAGGCCGCCGGGCCCCCCACCTACAACCGTGATTTTCATCGGATTCGCCTTTCGTCGCTATGCGTGCTTAATACGTGCTATTGCACATATAACGCAATTGACCCCGCATTTCCAAATGTGTTTTGGTCCCCCCATGACAAAAAACGCGCATCAAGGGCCTGAAACTGCGGAACAGGTCGATCTGGACCAGTTCGCGCCGCCGGAATTCCTGTTGGCGAAGCTGAACAGTGGAATCAGGGATCTGATGAACACTGCTTTGCGGCCCCATGGGCTGAAGTTGGTGGAATGGCGGCTGTTACAGTGTCTGATCCATGCGGATGAACCGCGCACGGTGGCGGAACTGGCAGAGCTGACGGTGATTGACCGCACCGTGGCCAGCCGCCTGATCGACAAGATGGCCGCGCGGGGTTTGGTCACAAAACAGGCCATGGCGCAGGACCGGCGGTTTGTGAGCGTCACGGTCAGCGATGCAGGACGGGCAGCGTACAAGCAAAGCTCCGAGGCCGCGCGGGACGCCCGTCAGCGCCTGTTTGGCGGGTTGGGCGCGGAAGACATTGAACACTTGCTGGACATGCTGGCGGTGATGAACGCGAATGCGGAACACCCGTTGCGACAGGTGCTCCCTTATCAACGATCCAAGCGGGTCAGTGGCGGATAAGCCCATGCGCCGCGCGCGCCAGACGCAATGTGTCTGACGGGCTTTCGCCGAAAGCTTTTGCATAGTCCCTTGCAAATCGACCCAGGTGATTGAACCCCCACTCGATGGCGACTGACGACACGCTGTCCATGTCGCCCGCCGCCATCAGTGCGGCGCGCACCTTGTGCAGACGGCGGAATTTGACGAACCGCATCGGGGTCATATCGCGGAACCGGTTGAAGCTATCGAACAGCGAACGGGACGATACGCCAGACACGCGCACGAGGTCCTCGATACAGATGGGATCACACAGGTGCGCCTCGATGTACTCTTCGGCCAGTCTGACGGCGCGGGGACAGGCGGTAGAGAGCGCGCCAGCGTGAATGGCGGCGCTCATGTCGTTTTCCACCCCAAACAGCAGGGCGTGCATGAACGCCTCTTCAAACGCAGCGGCCATGTGGCGGGTGCCGGGTGTGTCGGGCATGGTCGTTAGCGATTTCAGCCCTTCGACCGCGCAGCGCAGCGGTTGCCCGTGCCCGGCAATGTCACACGCGCCCAGGCCAAAATCGGGCGATCGGGTCAGGGGCGCGCCCAGCAACGCCTCCAGCTTCTCAGTCAGGCGGCGGCGATCCACCTGCAGCAGGACCTTTTGGGTATCCTCGCTCCACCGCAGAGAAAATTCGCGTTGCGCGGGCAGGACTGAAACGAGGCCCGGAGCGGTGGTTTCCGACGCCGACCCGCAGCGCACAGTGGACCATCCTTGAATCGGGATCTGCACCAGATAGAAATCGTCCAGCATGTCAGGCTGAATTTCCAGCTCGCGCCCATAGTCGAAGTAACACAGCGCAACCGCATCGAACCGTTTGTATGCCACTTGGATCGGGCGGGCGGGTTGCGACGTTGCCGCGCGCAGGCGATGGTCAACAAACACCCCCGACACGGCGGAACAGGCAAGGTCGAGGTCATTGCCTTCGACCAACAAACTGCCCTGTGTCAGGCTCTGGCTGGGCCCGGTTTGACCCGGATCTAGCATGGCGCGTCCTTTCCGAATCCGGCAATTGGATCACTTGATCCGCAAGATTAACATGCAAATGCACGCAATCAAGGATGTTGCCATATGCCTGCGACGCGTCCGCGATGGCTATCCGCTGGCTGCAAGGATTGGTCAATTTGTGCCGGAATGCCGGGTTGCATGAAAATGCAGGTTTCTTTCACGCCACGCGCTTCGCATAGTTTCTTGGAGCTTCTGCAGAAAAGGGGAGGGACCGATGAGTTCCATGGCTGGCAAGGTTGCAATCGTGACGGGCGCATCGACGCTGATTGGACAGGGCGTTGTGCGCGCCTTCAACGACGAAGGGGTGAAGGTGATGATGGCCGACATTGCGGTTGAGGCCGGGCAGGCCTTGGCGGACGAGCTGGGCGATGGCGTGACTTTTGTCGAAACCGATGTAACTGACGACGCGGCGCTGGATGCGCTGATTGCGGCGGCAGGCGATACCTATGGCGGTGTGGATTTCCTGGTAAACCTGGCGTCGACCTACCTGGACGAAGGCGTCAACTCCACGCGTCAGGTCTGGCTGGATTCGCTGAACATCAACCTTGTGTCCGGGCAGGTTCTGGCCTCCAAAGTCGCGCCGGAGATGGAGAAGCGTGGCGGTGGGGCCATCGTGAACTTTGCATCGATCTCGGGCAAGGTCGCGCAGCCAGGGCGCATGACCTATTCCGCGGCGAAGGCCGCTATCATTGCGATTTCCCGGAATGCGGCGATGCAGTTGCAGCCAATGGGGATTCGCGTGAATTCGGTCAGTCCCGGGTGGACGTGGTCGAACATCATGCGGGACGTCACCGGCGATGACCGGGAAAAGACGGATGGCGTTGCCGCGCCGTTGCATATTCTGGGTCGCACCGGGAACCCGTCAGAGGTGGCGAATGCGGTGGTATTCCTGTGTTCGGACAAGGCGAGCTTTATCACCGGGACGGATATCGCCGTGGATGGCGGATACACCGCGATGGGGACGGAGCGGATGGAAGATCAGGTTGCGAAGCTGATGTAGGTTTCAGGGAAGCCGCGCGGCCCGGCGCTGCGCGGCTCTCCATAACTTCTACGCCACATTCCAATCCTGATCCGGGTCCGGCAGCGGAATCGCGTCCAGCAGCTCGCGGGTATATGCATCCTGCGGCGTATCGAATACCGGAGAGACATCGCCCATTTCCACGATCCGCCCCTCCTGCATAACCATCACCCGGTCACACAACCGACGGATCACCGACAGGTCGTGACTGACAAAGCCCAACGTCAGGTTCAGATCGGCCACCAACCGTTCCAGCAGCGTCAGGATTTGCGCCTGATTGGACACGTCCAGGCCGGACACGATTTCGTCCGCCAGTATGAAATCCGGCTCCATCGCGATGGCGCGTGCGATCCCAATCCGCTGACGCTGACCGCCCGACATTTCGTGGGGGAAGCGGTGACGGAAACTGTCCGGCAGGCCGACCTGCTCCAACGCCTGCCCCACACGTCCATCCACGTTGTCAAACCCGTGCAGCTTCAGCGGTGCCGCAATAATGCCTCGAACGTTGTGGCGGGGGTTCAGCGAACTCAGCGGGTCCTGAAAGAACATCTGGAACCGTCGCCGCAAGGGCCGCAAAGCTGCATCGCCCAAATGCGTGATGTCGGTGCCGTCGAATGTCACTCGGCCAGAAGTCGGCTCTAACAGGCGCACTAAGGCACGCCCCGTCGTGGATTTGCCCGAGCCGGAGCCGCCTACGATCCCCATTACCTCGCCCCGGTGGATATCGAATCTCAACCCTTTCAGGATTTCCAGCATCGGCGCGGTGCCAAACACACGTTTCTTCGTGCGGTCCGGCAAGGACAGATGCATGTCCTGAACCTGATAGAGAATGTCAGACATAGCCATGCTCCCGGTCCCAGGCAGCGACCTCCTGGTCCAATGTTTGCGTGACCTCGGCCGATACGGGCAACAGGCTGCCCTGCGGATCGGTGTATTTCGGCGTCGCGGCCAGCAAGGAACGCGAATAGGGATGCTGCGGCGAGGCAAAGAATGCACGCATCTCCGCCGTTTCCTTGATCCGCCCGGAATAGAGCACCGACAGGCTTTGCACCGTTTTGGAAATCACGCCCAGATCATGCGTCACGAACAACAGCGCGCTGCCGTGCCTGTCCTGCATTTCGCGGATCAGTTTCAGGATGCGTTTCTGTACGGTCACATCCAGCGCGGTGGTGGGTTCGTCCGCCACGATCAGCTTCGGCTCTGCCGCAAAGGCCGACGCGATCAGGATCCGCTGGCGCATCCCGCCGGACAGTTCATGCGGGTAGGTCTGCATGATCCGTTCAGGGTCGGGAATGTGCACCTCGTCCAACAGCTCCAGCGCGCGGGCCTGTGCGTCGGATTTGGTCCATCCCAGAATGTCCACCAGCCGCCGCGTGATCTGTGGCCCGATGCGGCGCACGGGGTTTAGCGCGGTCAGCGGGTCCTGCGGGATCAGCGCGGCCTTGGCCCCGATCACCTCGCGCCGGATTTTCGGTTTCAGCGTCTGCAAATCCTGCCCGTCGAGCAAAATAGAGCCGCGTTTCACAGTCAACGCGTCCGGCAGGATGCCCAGCACGGATTTGCCGATCAGGCTTTTGCCTGCACCGCTTTCACCGACCAACCCGTGCACCTTGCCCACATCCACCGACAGCGACACGCCGCGTAATAACGGCACTTGGCGGTTCAGTTCGACCGTCAGGTCGTCGATTGCCAGATACGCGCTCATCTCAGCACCGGGTCGAAACGGTCCTTCAACCCTTCGCCAAGCTGGCTGAAGCTGAGGACGGTGAGGAACAGGGTGATCAGCGGGAAAACCAGCACCCACCACGCCTGATGGATGGAGATGCGGCCCTCGGCGATCATGCCGCCCCATGTGGGATCGTCGGTGGAGATCGACAGGTTCACGAAGCTCAGGATCGCCTCGACAATCACAGCGATTCCCATTTGCAGGGTCACAAGCACGCCCAAAGTCGGCAGAACATTGGGCAGGATTTCACGGGCAAGGATGCGCAGTCGTCCGGCCCCGGCCACCGTAGCGGCGTCGATGTAGTCCATGGTGCCTTGCGTCATCGCCTCGACCCGGATTACTCGGGCGAACCGGGTCCAGTCGATGATGACAATCGCCAGCACGATGGAATGCAGGCCCGTGCCCATGACCGCAATCAGCAGGATCGCGAACAGGACGGGTGGAAAGGACATCCAGATGTCGATGATCCGAGTGACGACGATATCGACCCAGCCCCGGTAGAACCCCGCAGCCCACCCGACAACCGCACCAATCAACCCTGCCAGAAACGCCGCCATCAGCGCCACGCCCAGCGCAACCCGCGCGCCATAGATAATGCGCGACAGCACATCTCGGCCCAGATTGTCCGTGCCCAGCCAATAGCCCGGTTCGGACCCATCCTGCCAAAACGGCGGCAGACGAGAAGTGAACAGATCCTGATACAGCGGATCCTGTGGCGCGACCCATGGCGCAAAGATCGCGGCAAAGGCGAGGATGCCCAGCCAACCGCCAGACAGCCAGAGCCGCGCGCCAGCCCGGCGTTTGACCTGAGAGCGTCCGTCACGCATGGCGCAACCTCGGGTTCAGCACGACATAGAGCAGGTCGACGGCCAGGTTGATCAACGTGAAGAGCAGGGCAAACAGGATCACGATCCCTTGGATCAGCGGCAGGTCCCGGTTGATCACGGCATCAATTGCCATGTTTCCCAGCCCTTCGTAGGAGAACAGCCGTTCAACGATCACCGTGCCACCCAGCACATGGGTGAATTGCACCCCGATAAAGGTCAGCGTGGGCAGGACGGCATTTGGCAGCGCCTCGCTCACGATCACATGGGATTCGCCATAGCCCTTGGTCCGGCTCAGCGTGACGTAGTCCAGATGCATCGTCTCTTTCAAAGACTGCTTTAGCAGTTGCGACAGCATCGCGCCCAGCGGCAGGGCCAGCGCCAAGGCGGGCATCAGCATATGCGCCAGCAGGTCCAACGTGATGTCAAAGCGCAGGCGCAAAACAGACTCAAACAGGTAGAAATTGGATGTAAATGGCAGATCCAGTGACGGCGTGACCCGGCCCGAGATGTGGAAAATCGGCCAAAGCACACCAAGGAACAGGATCAGGATCAGCCCCCACATGAAATCCGGCATTGAGAGGCCGACGCCGTTGGCCACATCCACCCCGGCCTCAGCCCTTGTGCCGCGATAACGCGTGCCCAGCAGGGCCAGCGACGTGCCCAATACGACAGCAATCAATAGCGCAAAGAACGCCAGTTCCAGCGTTGCGGGCAAACGGCCCAGCACCAGTTCGACAACCGGTTGGCGCAGGGAAATGGACGTGCCGAAATCACCCTGCAACACACCGCCGAACCAGATGAAGAATTGCTCGGCAATGGATTTGTCCAGGCCATACAGTTCCGTCAGTCGGTCCAGATCGGCCTGTGTCGCGTTTGGCGGCAACATCATCGCGACGGGGTTCCCCGGCACAACGCGGATCAGCACGAACACCACCACCGCAGCGCCGAACAGCGTGACCGCCATCGTCAGGAAACGGGCGACTATCGTTTGAAAAAGGATCATTGGGGGTCAGTCTGGCAGGGCGACGCGCGCCGCCCTGCCGTGTTTGAAGTTAAGACGCAGGCGACCAGAGCGCAGGCAGGACAGAGCCAGAGGCATGCTGCACGACCTGAATCTGATCGGAATGCAGGATCGGCTGCACATACTGGATCAGCGGAATGACCAGCGCGTTTTCCGCGATATAGCGGTTCACGTCCTGATAAGCGGCCATGCGCTTTTCCTCGTCCGCCTCGACCCAGAGTGGGCCGATTTGCTGGACCATATCCTCGCCATCCCAGACCGAGTGCGGCGACGGGCCAAACATGGCAAACGCGACAGACGAGGCCGGATCGCCAACCGCGTTGCCCCAGTTGTAGAATGCCATTTCCGCCAGTTGGTCAGCGGCCCGCAGTTCAAAGTGCTTGGCGACCTCGTAAACCTCGATCTCTGCCTCGATCCCGACACGCCGCCACAGACCGACGATGGCCTGAATGATCTCGTAATCCTTGGGTTTGAACCCGCGAGTGGTCTGGATCTTCAGCTTGGCCGGGTTGTCGGGCGAATAGCCTGATTTCGCCAGCAATTCCTTGGCCAGATCCGGGTTGTATTCGACCGTGATCGACGGATCATAGGCGTCGTAGTCCGGGGTCAGAAGCGTGTCGATCGGCACGCCATATCCGGACAACAGACGATCCACGATCGTCTTTTTGTCGATGGCATGTGCTGCGGCCTTGCGCACGTTTTCGTCCAGCATCACGCCAATGTCGTTGATGAAGATCATGCCAACATCCGACACCGGCAGATGCGCACCGGCGATACCGTTTTTGCCCTTGAGCCGGTCATACTCCTCATACGGCATTTCGATGGCGACATGAGCGTTGCCGGACTCGATTTCGGCCACGCGGCTGGCGGCGTCGGTCACAAACTTGATCGTTACCGTTTTATACGCCGGGGCACCGCCCCAGTAGTCTTCGTTTGCCTTCAGCCGTACAAACGCGTTGCGTTCGTATTTGTCAACCATGTAGGGGCCGGTGCCGATGGGCGCGGCTTCGAACCCTTCGGGGCCAACAGCCTCCATATAGTTCTTGGGCAGGCAATAGCCGGTCAGGAAATACATCCATTTCAACATCATCGGATCGAACTGGCCCATCTTGGCCGTGATCCGATTGCCGTCGATCTGCGCGTCCTGCAGGTTGCCCCAGACCTGAGCCAGCGGGCTGCCGTTTTCCGGATTGCCGGTGCGCGCCCAGGTGTAGACCACATCCTCAGGCGTGAAGTCGTCGCCATTGTGCCATTTGACACCTTCGCGCACATCGACCCAGATGCCGGAGTTGTCGTCGGTAAAGCCCCAGTCGGTCAGCAGACCGGGGGCCGGGGACAGATCCGGGTTCTGGTGAATGAACATGTCGAACACGGATTGATAGATACCCTGAATCGTCGGGTTCACCGCCGACAGGCCCACGGTCGGGTCCCAACTGGGCAGGTTGACGTTGTTGGCAATCACAAGGTCGTCGATGCCCTGCGCCAACAGGCTGAACGGTGCGCTGCCCAGCGCCAGTCCGGTGCCCGCCGCCGCGCTTTTCATCAGATTACGTCTGGAAATCAGTGTCATGTTTCGGTTCTCCCTATTGTCGTTTTCAGTTCATTTTCCGGCCAGTTTCTGCGCCAGCATGTATCCCGGCCCAGCACCTGTGCCGCCACCTGGCCACACGGCAGCGCCTGTCAGGTGCAGGTTTTTGATCGGGGTTGATCCATCCGCATGGCCCCGCATGGGACGGAACAGGAAATGCTGGGTCAGATGATGGCTGCCGCAGACCTGATCGCCACCAACGAGGTTGGCGTTGTCCGCCTCCAGCTCGGCCGGGGTCACAACGCGACGCGCAATCACCTTGTCCCGCAGACCGGGTGCATATCGTTCGATGATGTCAAAGGCGCGCTCGGCCATCGGGCCCGCAACGATTGCCCAATCAGTCTCTGATATTGTCCCCGCCGCATCGCCTTTGATCTCACCCGGAACCATGCGGACTTGCAGCCACAGGACATGTTTGCCATCCGGCGCGCGGGACGGGTCCACCGCTGTCGGCTGGCCGACCACGATCACCGGCTCATCCGGCAGCAACCCGGCCTTGGCCTGCGCGTAGGTGCGCGCCATCTGATCCAGCGAGGGGGCGAGGTGGATATAGGCGAATTGCTTCAGCTCTTCGCCCGCCGTCCAATCCAGCGCCTCGTCCAGTGCGACATGAATCATCATTGTGCCGGGCGCATGGGCGAACTTGGCGAGCTTGCTGTCAAAACGCGCATCTCCCGTCGAGCCCGTCAACCTCGCCAGACCCGAGGGCGAGACATTGGCGATCACCACCTTGCGCGCCATGACCTCCTGCCCGCTGTCCAGCCGGATGCCCTTGGCTTTGCCCTTTTGATGGATCACTGCAGCCACTCGGGCCTTGCAGTGGATTTCGCCACCTCTGGATTGGATCAGACTGACCAACGCGTCGGTGACGCCCCCAGCGCCGCCTTTGCCCAGCGCCATGCCAAAGGCCTGACCGGCCATGCCTTCCAGATAGGGAAACAGCGCGCCGCCCGCGACGTCCGGAGCGAAATCCAGGTGCATGCCCCAGGCGCCTAGCATCGCCTTGACCTTGTCACTTTCAAACGTTTCGTCGAGCCATGCGCGGGGCGACATCAACAGGAAACGACCCAGATCGGATACGCCTGCCGGTTTCAGCTTGCGCAACAGTTTCCAGAACAGACCGCCCAGACTGCCACTGCCCATTGGAGAGCCTAATATGGCAAAAATCGCTTCGGCCCGCGTACCGAAGTCGTCGGTCAACGAACGCCACACAGCAGAGTCAGCTCCGGACACCTGCGCGATGCGGGTCGCGTTGGCCTCTGCATCGTTGGTGACACCCAGCCAGCTGCCATCTGGGAACGCGGTGGCAAAGGGTTTGGCCACTGGCGCAAACTCCAGCCCATGTCCCGCCAGCGTTTCGGCGTTGGCCTGATGAAACGCGGACCCGGCAAACAGCGACAGGTTCATCGCCGCCCAGTCATGTTTGAACCCGGGTTCGGTCAGCTCCAGCGTCTTCACCGCGCCGCCGGGCCGGTCTGCGGCCTCATAGATGGCGACCGACCAACCTTTGTTCTGCATGTGCGCGGCAGCGACTAGAGAGTTGATGCCGGACCCGATGATGATGGCGTCGGTCATGCGGCTGCCCCTTCGGTAAAGGACGCAATCGTCTGCAATGCGCCATCCAGCGCCTCGCCCTGTTCGTCCTGCAAAGCGGCTTCGCGCAGGCGACGCACCCAGTCGGCTGCATCTTCGCGGCCCTTGAGTGTATCCAATGC
This sequence comes from Paracoccaceae bacterium, assembly GCA_040830545.1. Classification (GTDB taxonomy): domain Bacteria; phylum Pseudomonadota; class Alphaproteobacteria; order Rhodobacterales; family Rhodobacteraceae; genus HXMU1420-2. Next base: position 90,081 of record JBFOMB010000008.1, read on the forward strand.
GCCCAGAACGCGGTCGAATTTCGAATGCCCACGCGCGTGGGTGTCAGAATACCCCTTGATCAACCGGCGACAGCGGACAATTTCAACCGCCAGCGCGTAGTCCGTGGCCACATGCTGCGTGACTAGCGCCAGCCAACGATCCAGATGCGCCTGTTCTTGTGCATGGCGCAAGGTGCGCAACCGCCAGCCGCGCAGGCCACCCAGAACGTAGAGCATCCCAAACCCGATCAAGCCGTCCGAGCGGACGCGCCGCCCCCGGTTGAACAGCTTGTCCACCAAGGCCATACGTTTCGGGCTGGCCTCCCACCGGGCACCCATGCGGGCGGGCAACAGGCCGACGATTTCCTCGGCCCGCGGGTGCATGAATTCCGTCACCATCATCAACGTGCCTTTGGCGGGCTGGACATCGTCGCGCACGCGGTCAAACCGGGTGCCACGTGTTTTCAGGTCAGCCACACGGATCACATCGTCATAGGCCATGGCCTTGGCAATGTATTTGGCCGCATCGGTTGTCAGTTCCCAGCCATGCGCCTCAGAATCGCGCGCCTGCACCTTGTCCAAGCGGTCCAGGTACCCGGCGCCGTATTCCACGCTCTGGTAGTCAACGACAGCCCTGAGACCCAGACGCGCCATGTCCTGCACCGGATCAGGCAGCGTGTCGACACGGCGCACCAGCTCTTCCCAGCCGTACCGCAGCTCTGCGGGCCCTTCGACCGACTGCGGCTCAGAGGCCGGCTGTTCCTCGGAAACGGGCTGCTCTGGTTCCGCTCCGGTCTGGGCCAGGGTGTAAGCGGCTGCGAATGCGCGCAAGCTCGCCTCGACCCCTTTGCCACCGCGTTTGATTGCGTCCTCAAACGCCTCGCGCGGGAACGGCAGTGCGCCGGACCCGGCCAAAGCCCCGAACAGAGACGCCGAGATGACCGAACCGTTGTCATTCGCGACCTTTTCCAGATCGTGCAGGATCAACTTGTTTGCGGCGATTTCGGCAGCTGCATGCACCTCGTCCGGGGGAATTTCCCCGTTGCCGGGCACCATCTTTTCAGCAATCGAAATCACGCGATGCGTGGATCCGATCAGCGTCGTCCGATCCGGCGTCACGAACCCCCGCATGATCGCGCGCCCGGTTTCCATCAGTTCCGCGCCGACGACGATATCCACATCACCCTGCGACGGCATGAGCGAGAAAATCGGCGTGCCCTGATCTGCCGGGGCCATTTCGATGTAATACACCGTGGACCCCGTGCGCTGCGCCACGCCCGCAACGGACGTGGCCTGACAGGCATACCCCTGGGCACGGGCTGTATCCTCGATCCAGTTGCCCAGAACGCCACCACCCTGGCCGCCCACGGCCAAACAAGCGAGCTTGATCACTTCGCCCTGGGTGGTATCCGATCCAGTTTCGGGAAGCAGGCTCATGTCGTTCATGACGCGCCCCCGCTGAATTGCAGGCGACGGGCGGCGCGGCGCGATTGCAGCCAGGTGATGACCTTGCTGCGCCAATCCGCCTTCCTCTTGTCCCAGCCGGTTGGGTTGTGAATCACGTCCGCGCGGAAGAAGGACGGGCAAAGCACGGCGGCATCCGCCACTTCGCCACAATTGCCGCAGCCGACACAGGTCTGGTCGATGGAGGCCACTGGATCGTCCCGCAGCGGGTCATCCAGCGTTTTGAGCGACAGGCTGGGGCAGCCCGACAGCCGCATGCAGGCGTGATCGCCGGTGCACACATCTTCGTCTACGCCGAACCGAGGCACCTCGACCCGCTCGCCGCCTTTGATCGCCGCATTGCGCTTGGGCTTTTCCCGGCGCTGTCGGTTCAGCATGCATTCGGACGACATGACAATCACCTTCGGCCCGTCATAGTCGGTTGTCAGCGCTTCGCGCATGGTGTCGCGCACCTTGCCAACGTCGTAGGTGCGATCAATCTGGCGCACCCATTTGACACCAATGCCCTTTACAGCGTCTGCTATCGGGTTGTTTGTCGCCTTGGTTTCGTTAAACGCACGCGACGACAGCAGGTCCTGCCCGCCGGTGGCGGCGGAGTAGTAGTTGTCGACGATCACAGCGACGGAATCGGACTTGTTATAAACCATGTTCCCGATGGAGGTGCTGAGCCCGTTGTGCCAGAATCCCCCGTCCCCTAGGATCGAAATCGCGCGCTTCTCTCCGCCACCATCAAAGGCGGCATTGGATGCGGGACCCAGCCCATAGCCCATGGTCGCCCCGCCGATTTCAAACGGGGGAAGCGATGCGAACAGGTGGCACCCAATGTCACCCGCAATCTGATGTTCTCCCAATTCGTTCTGAGCCAGCTTGATACCCGCAAAAATCGGGCGTTCCGGGCATCCGGTGCAGAAACTGGGCGGGCGGACGGGCAGGGTTTTAGAAAGGTCAGGAATGTCCAGTTTCGGCGTGTTCGGCGCGCGGGTGCGGCCGGTCAGCATGTCCGGCGCGACCTGTTTGATATAGGCGGTGACCGAGTCCAGCATCACCTGACCGGTCAGTTCCCCTGCCTGAGGGAAAAAATCCTTGCCGTGGATTTTCACCGGAGTACCGGTGCGATAGACCATCGTGGACAGGGACTGTTCGATGAATTCCGGCGCGCCTTCTTCCACGACAAGGATCGAGTCCTTGTCAGCGCAGAAATCTTGAAATTCAGACTCTACGACCGGATAAGTGACGTTCAGACAATAGATCGGAACCTGTGTGTTGCCGTAGATATCCGCCAAACCAACCCGTTGCAGCGCGCGGATGACCCCGTTGTACATGCCGCCCTGACACACAATGCCCAGCGGCGCCTCGGACGGGCCGAACATTTCGTTCAGTTTGTTTTCGACGATGAACTTCTCGGCGGCAGGCCAGCGGTTTTTGACCTTGTCCTGTTCGTGGACAAAGGACCAAGGTGGCAGCACCACACGTTGAAAATCCTTGCGTGGCTCGGACAGGGCATCGCGCACACTCAGTTCCGGTTTTTTGTTGTCGCGCGTGTCAAAGCTGCCGGTCACGTGGCAGGCGCGGATGCGGACCATCATCATGACGGGGGTGTTCGACGCCTCGGACAGTTCAAACGCATCGCCCACGGTTTTCACGATGGAGGGCAGGTTTGGACGCGGGTCCATCAGCCAGAATTGTGATTTCATGGCAAAGGGGTGCGTCCGTTCCTGCATGATGGAGGAGCCTTCACCGTAATCCTCGCCCACAATGATCAACGCGCCGCCGGTCACACCAGAGGACGACAGATTCGCCAAAGCGTCAGAGGCGACGTTGACCCCAACAGCGCCTTTGAATGTCACTGCGCCACGGATCGGGTAATGCACCGACGCAGCCAACATCGCAGCCGCGGCGGCTTCGGATGCGTTGGCCTCGAACCGAACATCCAGTTCGCCGAGCAGTTCCTGCGCATCTGCCAGAACGTCCATCAAGTGGCTGATTGGTGCACCCTGATAGCCGCCGACATAGCCCACACCATTTTCCAGCAGCGCCTTGGTGATCGCCAGAATCCCCTCGCCGGTGAAAACGTCACCGTCACCCTTGCGCAGGTGTTCAACTTCTTTCTTGAAGGATCTTTCTGCCATTCATCTGGGTCCGTTTTCGGTCCTTGATCGTCAAATCTTGTTTCTGCGGATGTTCAGCAGCATGGTTTTCAGAGTGCGCAGGAACGCTGCGCGGTCTTCTGGTGCGACCCCGCGAAACATGTCCTCATAAGCGCCCGCCATGGTCGGCCATAGCTGTTCAAACGCGCTGCGCCCTTCGTCTGTCAGAACAACACGTGTGGCGCGGGCGTCTTGTCCGTCCGCTTCGCGGCGAATGCGGCCTTCGCGTTCCAGCGCGTCCAATGCGCGACTGAGTGTGGATTGTTCAACCACCGCATAGACCGACAATTCCCTTATTAGGGGCCTGTTTACGACCGACAACACCGCCAGCGCCCGCATCTTTGCCGTGGTCAGGCCCATGCCCGCCATGTCGTCACGCAGGGTGGCGTTGTAACGCCCCATGATGCGGTTCATCAGGTAGGGTTCGAAATTCTCCAGCCCGATTGTGCCCAACAGGGGCGTTTCGACCGACACTGTGTCGTCAAAATCATCGCTGTCCTTGGTCATCCGCCCAGCGCCTTTGCCATATTGTAGCCGGATCCGCCGCCCAGACCGGGACCGGGATGGGTCGACGCCCCGATGTGATGCAGGTTGAGAATGGGCGTTTCTCCGTTTTTAGAGCCTGTAAATGGCCTCCAAAGGAAGAATTGATCAATCGAACAAATCCCGCCATAGGGGTCGCCACCAACTAGGTTGATGTTCATCGCTTCCAGATCAGCAGGGGAATAGGCGCGGCGGGCCAGCTTGATTTCGTCAAAATTGGTGATGTGTTCGCGCAGTATCGCTTCCAGACGGTCGGCGAACGCCTCGCGTGTTGCCTCGTTCCATGTGCCATCGGTTTCGATCTCCTTGGCAGCGTCCCCCTTGACCACGCGCGGTGCGTCGGGGATTTGCAGCCACAGGATCGCCTTGCCCTCTGGGCAGCGGGTCGGGTCCAACCTGTGCGGTTGCCCCACGCAGATCGTCGGCACCTCGGGCAGCATCCCGCGTTCTGCCTCGTTCGCCGATTTAGAGACTGAATCGACCCCATCCGCCAAGTGGATCAGTGCCACGTCGTCCAGCCCATCGGCGTTCCATTGCGGTGCGCCATCCAACGCATAGTGCAGTTGATAGTTGCCGCGCCCGTGGCGATAGGAATTCGCCTGATCCGCCTCAACCGGGGCCGCGCCATCCAGCAAACGTCCATAGAGCTGCCCGGGCGCGACGGAGGCGATTACGTTCTTGGCCTCGATCCGTGTTCCGTCTGCCAATTCGACGCCTGCGGCCTGTCCGTTTGATGTTGTGATCTTTGTAACGTCCGAACCCGTGCGGATTTCACCACCTTGCGCCTCAATCAGACTCTGAAATGCGGCCACGGCCTGCGCTGATCCTCCTTTGACCACCGGCGCACCCGCGGCTTCCAAAGCAAAGGATATGACCTTGCCCATCTGTCCTGAATAAGTCGCCTCTGGCGTCAGACCCGCGTGAAGTGGCCAGGGCGCAAAAAGCGCCTGCACATCCGGGGAAGAAAATTCCGTTTCCAACCATCCCCGTGCCGGCAACAAGGCATCTCCGAACCAGGTTTTCAGCCCATTTAGACCCTTTTTCCGCCACTGCCCGAACAACAGCCGGGCCATCTGCCAGGACCACATCCGCCCGCCCAGCAGCGCAAACAAGAAATCCGCGTCCCCGCCGATACCACCCACAACAGCGTCATGTGCGGCCCCATCACCCGGTGCGCGGGCATCGAACGCCGCGACATTTGCGGCGTGATCCATGCTCAGCACCAGCGATGACCCGTCCGGGCGTAGGACGCCGGTAGGTTTATCCGTATGGCAAAACTCCAGACCGTGCTGACCCAACGCCTCCCCAAGCTCGGCAAAGCCCGGGGAGGTCAGGAACAGCACAAAGGTGGTCGCCATGACATCGTGCCGGAACCCCGGCACGGTGATTTCTTCGGTCTTCATGCACCCGCCGGGGGTATCTTCGCGTTCCAGCACCAGCACCTTGTCGCCCTTGCGCGACAGCAAGGCCGCGCAAACCAGCGCATTGATGCCGGAACCGATGATGACGTGATCGACGGGTGCCATCAGGCCTTACCCTTTGGGAACCAGCGCCATCGCGCGGATCGGGCTGCCGGTGCCGTTTTCAATCTTCAGCGGAGCCGCAATCAGGATCGCGCCCTTTGGCGGCACCTTGTCCAGATTGGCCAGTGACGCCAAACCAAAGCGCCCATTCAGGTGCAGCAGGTTATGTGCCGGGAAGACGGGGTCCATCTCACCTGCGCTGCCCGCATCAGTGCCGATGCACTGTGTACCCCACCCTGTGATGCCCTTGTCGATCAGATACTGCACGGCCTCAGCCGTTGGACCGGGGGAATGCGGGGCCTCGTCATAGAAATTCAGGAACTTGCCTTCGTCATCCGCGCGCTGATCCCAATCGGTGCGCATGACAACCCATTCACCTGCCTTGATCTCTCCGTGTTCCGCTTCCCATGCCTTGATATGGTCCACGGTCAGCAGAAAATCTTCGTCCTCGGCAGCCTCTTTGGAGCAGTCGATGCAATTGACCGGCGCAACGACCTTCTGCAGGTCCAGCGAGTCTGTTGCGTTGTTGTCCAGATCCTTGCCAGTAAACCAGTGCTTCGGCGCATCGAAATGGGTGCCCGAATGTTCGCCCAGCACCATCCAGTTCCATGCACAGACCGGACCGTCGTCATCATATTCCGAGATCTTGGTGATCTCGACCTTGGGTGTATTTTTGAACGGCGGGGGAAGCTGTATGATTGGTGTATTGGGTCCCAGAACGCCCGAGCAGTCGACAACCTCTACGTTGCCGGACAGCAGGGCCGCACCCAGTTCCTGTACGATGTTGGTCACTTTGTTCCTCCGCAGTTTGTTGTTTCGAATCCGATGGGTGGACGATGACCCTATTATACATGCATTCGCAAGTAAATTTCCGCGAATTTGTGATGGCTGCACAAAAACTACCTTAGGGTACATGTAATTTCATACTATGGGATCAATTTTGCTGCGACGAACCGTGCAAAATTTGGCCCCCCGCTGCGTATTTCGGATGGATCATGGTGGCAGAGCAGATCAGCCTGTGAACCATCGTAGCCCGCGAATTCGGAGAAGAACGGCAGTGGAACCTGAAATCGATCCAAAAGACCTGCGCGCCGCCTTTGGGAAATTCGCGACCGGCGTGACCGTGATCACCACCCAATCCGGGGACACGGTACATGGCATGACCGCCAATTCGTTCACGTCGGTGTCCATGAGCCCGCCCATGCTGCTGATCTGCATCCACAATTCGGCCCGGTCATTGGCCGCGATTCAGAGCGCGAAAGCCTTTGGAGTGTCTGTTTTGGCCGCTCACCAACAGGCGGTGTCTACCCATTTCGCTGGCAAGCCCGTGTTGGATCACGTGGCATTCTGCGAAGGTGTCGGCGTTCCCACGATACAGGGCGCAGTTGCCCGGTTTGGGTGCACGTTGGAACAGGCGCACGTGGCCGGGGATCACACGATATTGGTGGGTCGGATCAAGGCATATGTGCACGCGGAGGATGAACCGCTGTTGTTCTGCGCCGGCGCGTACCGTGAAATCGTGGCGTAATCGCAATAAGCGGCCCGAGAAAGACTCTAACTAGGTAATTTTGTTTTTCTGCGAGTGCGGCGTGACACCAAAAGCCGCGCGGTACACGCGAGAGAAATGGCCCGGATTTTCGAACCCACAAGCCAGCGCAACCTCGGTCACCGAAGACTCCGTCTGCAACAACAACTGTCGCGCGCGATCCAGGCGCATTTCCATATAATATTTCTTCGGTGAGGCGTTCAGGTGTTTGCCGAACAAACGTTCTAGCTGCCGAGTTGAGATTCCAACCTCTTCTGCGATCAACGCAGGCGATACCGGGGCCTCCAGCGACGTGCGCATGATTTCGACGGCCTTCGCCAGGTGTTTGTTTCGCATGCCGTTGCGCGACTGCAGCGACACGCGCTGTTCAGCCGTGGCGTTGCGCACCGCGCTGTAAACCATCTGATCCGCGACGGCGACGGCCAGGTCGTAGCCGTGTTCTTCCTCGATCAAATGCAACATCAGGTCGGCGGTTGCGGTCCCGCCAGAGGCTGTAATGTGTTTCTCCTCCGCTTCGAACACACTGCGGACGAGGCTGACGCGCGGATACCGTTCCATGAAACTGTCGTGGTATTCCCAGTGGATCGCAGCCTGCATGTCGTCCAGAAACCCGGCCTCGGCCAAAATCCAGGCCCCGGAACACAGCGCGCCGATCCGTGTCCCCATCGCACGTTCCCGGCGCAGGGTGGCCAACAGTGGCCCGCTGACATGGTTTTGCATGTTGATCCCGGACAGAACGAACAGCCGGTCACATTTCGGCAAGTCGTTGAACGCATGATGCACGACCGTCTGTAAACCGTTTGAACAGGTCGCGATTTGCCCGTTTTCCGAGGCGACAGACCAGGAATACAGATCCTGATCGCTGACCAGATTGGCAATACGCAGGGGTTCCAGCGCGCAGGAAAAGGCGAGGTGCGAGAATTCTTCGACCAGCAAGATACAGAAGTGTTGAGTCATCAGATGCGAGTCCTTGGTCTTTGCCGGTCGTGTCCTTTCGGCATGTCATCCTATCCTGCACGTCCTGTGTTTCAGGCTAACGCGGAACCCCGAAAATCCGAAATCGTTTTGCGGTGATCCGGTCAGCATTGGCCCTTAGCGTCGCTCCTGTATGAAATCAATTTACAAACTGTACACAATCTTTATTTTTTGCGTATACGAATCGCATGTGGGCATCGCTGCCCTGGCGCAGGAGCGATCTGGATGAGCGACGCAGCCCGCCGTAGAAAAGGTGAACTTGCCTCTTACCTGAGGCAGGCGGTGATGACGCTGGAGCTGCGTCCGGGTGTGGACATTGACGAGGCCGCCCTGTCAGATCGGTTCGAAATTTCACGTACTCCGCTGCGCGAAGTGCTGCGTCAACTGGCGGGCGAAGGCTATGTCGACCTGCGCGAAAATCGCGGCGCGCGGGTGAGTGAGATGTCACATACCACGCTTAGAGACTTCTTTCTGGCCGCGCCGATGGTCTATGGAGCGATCCTGAAGCTGGCGGCGCTCAATGCACGGGTAGAACAAATCGAGGCACTGAAACAGGCGCAAGAGCAGTTTCGTCAGGCCCTGCGGTCCAGCGATGTGGTAGGCCGCGCGCTGACCAACAATCACTTCCATGAAATCACCGGCGAGATGGCGGACAACATCTATCTGCTGCCGTCTTTTCGCCGTCTGCTGATCGACCACGCGCGGATCAGCATGACGTTCTACCAGCCCCGCGATCAAAAAATGGCCGAAAACCTGAGCGAGGCCAGCACCCAACACGAGGCAATCATCGCTGCGATCGAAGACCGGGACGAGGCAGAAGCCGGTCGCCTGGCGATCGAGCACTGGAACCTGTCGCGCGATCAGATCGAACTGTTTGTCATGCCCGCCGGGCTGGATTTCCCGCTCGGCGCGCTTGCCCGTAAAACCCCTGCTTGAGGATGCAAATGAACCCGATTTTCCGTTTCGAAGGGATCTACACCCCGGTGGTGACCCCCTATTTCGAAGATGGCAGCCCCAATTGGGATGCCCTGGGCGAGGTGATCGACTCGCTGGTTGCCGCTGGCGTGCACGGGCTGATCTCCGGCGGATCGACCGGCGAAAACTATGCCCAGACAGTGTCTGAGCGGTTGGAGTTGGCCCAATTCACCCGCGAGCGCAGCAGCCTGCCGTTGGTCGTGGGCACCGGCACCATGTTGACGGCGGACTCGATAGCGCTGGCCGAAGGCGCTGCGAAGATGGGTGCGGACGCGATACTGCTGGCCAGCCCGCCCTATGCCGTGCCGACTGACCGGGAAAATGCACTGAACGCCCTAGCCATCGATAAGGCGGCTGACCTGCCCGTCATGTTGTACAACTACCCGCACCGCACCGGCACGATGATGGGCGAGGAATTCCTGGATCGCGTCGGGCGGAGCCGCAATTTCAGTGGCATCAAGGAAAGCTCGGGCGACATCAATCGGGTGCACATGCTGGCCCGCGATTTCCCTCACATCCAGCTTGGCTGCGGGATGGATGATCAGGCGCTGGAATTCTTCGCCTGGGGATCGCGGTTCTGGGTCTGCGGCGGGTCGAACTTCCTGCCGGACGAGCATATTGCCCTTTACAGAGCCTGTGTGATCGAGGGAAACTTCGACAAAGGCCGCCGGATCATGTCCGCGATGCTGCCACTGATGCACGTACTGGAACAGGGCGGCAAATTCATCCAGACCATCAAACATGGCGTCACGATGAACGGCATCGACGCGGGTGCCATGCGTGCGCCGCTCAAAGTGCTGAACAAAGACGACAAACGCGCGCTGGAGCAGGTCGTGCGCGTGCTCAAGCGTAAAATCGCAGACATCGTGGCGGAGGACTGATCATGACATTGCTGACCCAGGACGAATACAAGTCCATCGCCGCCAATCTTGATTTCCCGACCGCAGCTTTCATCGACGGCGGCTATCGCCCGGCGGTCTCAGGCAAAACCTTTGAGACAGTGAACCCTGCCACCGGAGAGAAACTGGCGGACATTGCGGCTTGCGACGCGGCAGACGTGGATTTCGCGGTTGAAAAGGCGCGCGAGGCTTTTGATGATGGACGCTGGTCGCGGATGCATCCGGCAGAGCGTAAGTACGTCCTTATTAGGCTCTGTAAATTAATGACCCGAAACGCGCGCGAACTGGCGGTGATGGAGAGTCTGGACAGCGGCAAAACCATCTATGACTGCGAAACGGTAGATGTGCCCGAGACCATTCATTGCATCAAATGGCACGCCGAAGCCATCGACAAGATCTATGATCAGGTTGCGCCGGCGTCCGACGATCATATCGCCATGGTCGTCCGCGAACCCATTGGCGTTGCCGGTCTGGTGCTGCCGTGGAATTTCCCCCTGCTGATGCTCGCGTGGAAAATCGGCCCTGCACTGGCGGCGGGCTGTTCAGTCGTCGTGAAACCCGCAAAAGAAACCAGCCTGACGGCTTTGCGGCTGGCCGAGCTGGCGAGTGAAGCGGGACTGCCTAAGGGCGTGCTGAACATCCTGCCCGGCGGGGGTGCAGATGTAGGTGAACCGATTGGCCGCCATATGGACATCGACATGGTGTCCTTCACGGGATCGACGGTCACCGGAAAGAAATTCCTGCCCTATTAGGAGGAGAGTACCGACAAGGAAATCGTGTTGGAAAGGGGCGGCAAGACCCCCGCCATTGTCATGGACGACGCGGAAAACCTAGCCCGGGTTGCTGCGCATGTGGTGAATGGTGCGTTCTGGAACATGGGCGAAAACTGTTCTGCGAGCTCCCGGTTGATCGTGCACAAGGCAGTCAAAGCCGAGTTGTTGGAGCGGATCACACATCACTCCAAACAGTGGAACATCGGCGACCCGCTGGACCCGGAAACCCGCATGGGCGCGCTGGTATCCGAAGGGCATTTTTCCAAAGTCTGCGGCTATCTGGACAAGGCAGAGAACATCGTGATTGGCGGCGGTGCCAAGGACGGGTTTGTCGAGGCGACGGTCGTTGAAGTGCCCGGAAACGATGCCCTGCTGGCGCGCGAGGAAATTTTCGGCCCGGTTCTGTCGGTGATCGAGGTTTCGGGGTTTGACGAGGCTATCAGCATTGCGAATGACACGGAATACGGTCTCTGTGCGTCGATTTTCACTGCAAACGCCAAGCGTGCCATTCGCGGGGCTCGGGCGCTGCGAGCCGGGACGGTTACAGTCAACAGCTTTGGTGAGGGTGACATCAGCACGCCCTTTGGCGGCTACAAGCAGTCCGGATTTGGCGGGCGGGACAATGGTGTGCACGCGCATGACCAGTACACGCAGCTGAAAACCATCTGGATCGACCTGGCTGACGACGCGGACGAGGCGGTGGATTGACGACCTATACGGCCCGCCGTTTGCCGGTCCATCGCGGGCCGGCAGCTTGGGCGGCGATCCTAGGGGAATACACACCCGGACCAGCGCTGGATGGCATACAAACTGCAGATGTCACCATCATCGGGGCGGGGTTTGCCGGTCTGTCAGCGGCGTTGCGGGTGCATCAGCTAGACCCCGCTGCGCGTGTTATCGTGTTGGATGCCTGCGCCGTGGCCGAAGGCGCGGCCGGACGCAATTCTGGCTTCATGATCGACCTGCCACACGATCTGGCATCAGACGACTATGCCGGGGCAAATGACGACCGGCAGTTGATCGCGCTGAACCGGCAGGCGCAGCAATTCGCGCAGAATGCGGTTGAGGCGTTTGGCATCCGGCCCGACTATTTCGATCCCGTGGGTAAGATCAACGGTGCGGTCAGCGACATGGCCCACGCGCACAACCTTAGCTATGCCCAACATCTGACGGGCCTTGGGGAAACCAGCGAGTTTATCGACCGCCAACAGATGAAAGAGGTGACAGGCAGCGACTACTATCAATCGGGGCTGTACACGCCCGGAACGGTGATGTTGCAGCCTGCGGGTTACATTCGCGGGCTTACACAAGGTCTAAAAAGGGCTGGTGTGGCTGTTTTTGAGAACAGCCCGGTGCATCGCTTCAAACGAATCGGGTCGGGCTGGACGGTAGAAACCGCCAATGGGAAGGTTGAGACGGGCAAAATCATCCTGACCACAAACGGCCATCTGGAGAGTTTTGGCGTCGAACGCGGGCGATTGATGCAGATTTTCCTTTTTGCTTCGATGACCGAAGAGCTGGGCGCCGACGCGCTGCGCCTGCTGGGCGGGCATTCCCGCTGGGGCATAACGCCGTCGGACCCCATGGGCACAACCATGCGCCGGATCGACACTGGGCAGGGGGGAAATCGCGTGGTGACCCGAACCTGCGCGGTTCTGCGTCCCGGATTGCAGACCAGCGCTGGTGATCTGGCCCGTACGGCGCGTGTGATGCGGGGGAAATTTGACGATCGCTATCCCCAGTTAGCCGGAACACGGATGGAACATGTGTGGGCAGGGCATCTGTGCCTGAGCTTGAATGGGGTGTCCGTCACACGACAGATTGACGATGGAGTCTATTCCGGCTGCGTTCAGAATGGCTTGGGCACGGCGCGTGGGACGCTGACCGGCATCGCAGCGGCAGAAATGGCGTGCGGGGCGACGTCCGATGTTTTGTCCTTTTTCCAGCAGGAAGAGCGCCCGAAACGCTTGCCCCCACAACCGATCCGACAGATTGGGGCCAATGCAGTGTTAAGGTGGAGGGAGTGGAAAGCGCGGGCCGAATAGCCTTATTAGAGCCTATTCCTACGGTAAACTCAGTTTCGCCATACGACCGCCATCCACGGTATAGATCTGCCCGGTGACAAATCCGGCCTCTTCCGCAGCCAGAAACGCGACCAGCGCTGCCACTTCTTCGGGGGAACCCGTGCGACCCGTTGGATGGATGCGTCCGATGTCGCGGCGGAAGCCCTCAGGGTCGCGCTGGGATTTGATGAAATCCACGTTCAGATCTGTGTCGATCCAGCCCGGCGCAACGGCGTTACACCGAATACCCTCGGCCCCGTGATCCACAGCGACGGCGCGGGTCAGGCCGTGCAGCCCCGACTTTGACGCACAATAGGCGGCATGGCCAGGATTGGCACCAAGTCCTTCAATAGACCCTATGTTGACGATATTGCCCCGGCTTTCCCGCAGATGCGGTATTGCTGCCTGGATCATCAGGAATGGCGCGGTCAGGTTTACGGTCAGATTGCGGGTCCAGTCCTGTAGGGACATATCCTCTACCCGCGCTTCCTGCATCATGCCCGCGTTGTTGATCAACACGTCCAGACGCCCGGCCTGTTCGATGACTTCGGACACCACGCGCCTGGGACTGTTCGGGTCAGTGAAATCCGCCTCGATCCCGTGAAACTCGGTGTCTGCGCCACGCTGGGCCGTGAATACGTGCGCGCCCTCACTTGCCAACCGCTGCGCAATCGCTTGCCCGATGCCGGATCGTCCGCCAGTGACCAGCGCAACCTTGCCTTCAAAACGCGTCATGACACCGGTTTGCCCCCGTTGACCTCCACCAATGCCCCGCACATATAGCGCGCGGCGTCGGAAGCGAGGAACAGGACAACATCAGCAATATCCTCTGGCTCCGCAATCCGGCCCAGCGGCACGGTTTCGCCCAGTTCCCTCACCGCCGTATCCGGATCAAACCCGCGCCTTTCAAAGCCGGAACGCAGCATGGGCGTGTTGACTTCGTTCGGGCAAACCGCGTTCACGCGAATGCCCTGGTGCGCGTGATCCATGCCCATGCACTGCGTCATCTGGGCAATCGCCGCCTTGGTAATGCAATAGAGCGCGTGGTTCGGCCCCGGGGCCTTGCCACCCCAGCAGGACGCTGTGTTCACGATGCATCCGCCGCCCGCTGCCACCATGAATGGGATCGCCGCGCGGCAAATGCGGAACGGTGCCTCTACGTTCACGCCCATGGACAGGGCCCAATCGGCATCACTGGTTTCAGTGACCGGGCCGCGTGTGATCACACCCGCGTTGTTGACCACAATGTCCAACCCGCCCAGCGCGTCGACCGCCTTCTGAGGCAATCCGTCGGCATAGCTGGCATCCAGCAGATCACCGGGCAGATGGGCCTCTGCTTCTACTTTCGACACGTCGCGATCTGCCACGGCAACAGATGCGCCACCGGCCCGCAGACCCGCAACGATGGCCTGCCCGATCCCTCCAGCGGCCCCGGTGACAAGCGCGGTTTTGCCTTTGAACTGCATCGGCCTCTATCCCCCGAAAGAGGCGAAAGGCGCCCCAATTAGACTCTCATCAGGTACGACACCCAACCCGGGGCCAGTGGGTCGTTCGATATGTCCACCCTCAATCGAAATGCCGTTTTCGGGGTCATAGTTCCCCTCGATATACGGCGCAGCCAGCCAGACGCCTTCCATCAACTGCGACCTTACGGTCGCGCCGATCTGCGTACAGGCGGCAGCGATGATGTCCCCCCCCCAACTGTCGTCGCAAGTATGCGGTAGGTTCCGCGCCTCACAAATGTCGCGGAAGGTGCGCATGTTTTGCAGCCCACCGATCCGCGTCACCTTCATCCCGAACCCATCCACCAGCCCGGTGCCGGCCGCTGTGATCACTGTGTTCAGGTCAACGCTGTTTTCATCCATGTAGATGCCGTGGGTCACCTGCGACCGGATTTTGGCGAGGTCCTCAACGGTGTTGCAGGGTTGTTCCATAATGAACGGGATTTCGGGGCATTCCCGGCTGACCCGCAATGCATCGCGGGTTGTCCAGCCACGGTTGCCGTCGACTGCCAGACGCATGCCTGACCCTTTAACAACCTCCCAAACCTTACAGATGGTTTCGATGTCGATCTCTACCGGGCGACCCCCAACCTTGATCTGCAGGCGGGGGTATCCTTCGGCCAGTTTATCCGCAGCCAGTCGGGCAATGTCATCCGGAGCACCGACGCCGGTGGCATAGTAGGACGGTACACGATCCGTCACCGCGCCGCCCAACAGGTCAGCGACGCTCAGCCCCAGATGTTTGCCCAACAGGTCATGCGCCGCGATGTCGATGGCTGCCTTGGCGTAGTTGTGGCCATTCAACAGCCCGCCCATGCGCCGGTTTAGAGACACCGGCCAGATGTCTGCACCGATCAAACCCGGTGCCATCTCGCCCAGCGCCGCGCGGGCACCGGCGGCATGAGATTCCGCATAAGTGGGTCCGACCGGGCAGGTTTCGCCCCAACCGACCGTTCCATCCTCTGCCACAAGCTTCACCAGGGTGGTGGTCAGGGACCAGACCTCGGCATTTGCCATTGTGTAGGGGCCGTTTTTGACCGGTAGCTCATGTCTGAACAGGTGGAGTTCACTAATTCGCACAGACGGGGTTCCTTTCAGGCTTCAATCAAACGTTCCGAATTGATCAATAACTCTGATTCAATTCGTCCGCTGCCGGAATCTCACGCTCGCGGCGCGCGATGTAGTCCAGCAGTTCATCGTTTTTGGCCTGATCCAGCACCGGTTCCTGATACTCGGACAACAATTTGCGGGCGTGGTTCAGCGCGCGTTCGGTGATTTCCTTGCTGCCCTCAGCCGCCCATTGTTCGATGGAGTTGTTGTCGAACAGATCCGGCATGAAATACGCGGTCTGGAAATTGTCCTGCGTGTGCTGGTGACCCAGATAGTGCCCGCCGGGACCGACATCGCTGACGGCGGAAATCGCGTCATCGAAGCTGTCCCATTTCGGGCCTTCGGCCATGCGATACGCCATCGCGCATTGTTCAGCATCGACCACGAATTTTGCAACGGAACAGTGCATACCTGCCTCGTTCCAGCCAGCGGAATGCCAGATATAGTTCGCCCCAGCATGCATCACCGCCGACAGGGTTGTTGCGCTTTCATATCCGGCCTGCGCGTCAAAGGTTTTGGCCCCACCCAGCGTGTTGGAGGTGCGCCAAGGGACGTCGTAAAACCGCGCCATCTGACCGATCATGAAGTTCATGAGCGAGATTTCGGGCGTTCCTGCCATTGGCGCGCCGGATTTCATCGACACGGTCGACAGGTAGTGACCATAGATCGCGGGCGCGCCCCTGCGAATGACCTGCGAATAGGCCAGTGCAGACAGTGCCTCTGCATTCAATTGTGCAACGGTGGCTGGCACGCTGGCGGGCGTATTCGCGCCGCCCAGCACGAAGGGCGAGCACAGGACCGGCTGGTTCCGTTTGCTGAAGGCCCGCATTGCGCCCAGCATGGTTTCGTCCCAAACCAGCGGCGAATTGCCGTTGCAGTTCCCGGTCGTGACAGGGTGCGTGTCGATGTAGTCCTCGCCAAACAGGATGGCGCACATGTCCATCACATCCTCGGCGTTTTTGGGCGAGGTGGTCATGCCCATGAACGTCTTGTCCGAGTATTTCATGGACGAATAGGTGATCCGTAGGTGGCGTTGCGAAATCGGATGGTCGTAGGGTTCCACGATGTGGTGGGCCGACGAATGCATCGCCGGGGACATATGCGCCAGCTTGTGGAACATCGCCAGATCGTCCAGCGTAGGGTTGCGGCGTTCATCGTCCAGATCGCGCAGATAGGGCGCGCCGGTCATCGGCACAAAAATGGAATGCGCACCACCCAGCCGCACGTTTTTCTGCGGATTGCGCGCGTGATAGGTGAAATCGGCCGGGATCGTCGAAATCAGGTCCATGACCAGACCCCGGTCCAGATAGACCAGTTCGCCCACCACCTTGGCCCCAACACGTTTCCAGTCTTCTAGAGCAATCGGATCGCGGAACTGCACACCTACATTTTCGAGTATGTCCATGGAGGCGTTGTGGATACGTTCCACCTGACTGCCATCCATGACTTCACACAGGGGCAGCTTGCGTTCCATGCCCGGCAACATGTCGAAATCGGGGGCGGTGCGGGCTGCGCGGCGGGCGCTGCGTCCACCTGCGCGGGTGCGGGTACGGGTGGCTGGCATGTTCATGTGGGTCACTCCTTTGACCCGATTCCTAGGGGGAACAGCGCGTGCGCTCACACCGTTTTCCGAAACCTGATTGCGAAAACCGACACATGCCGTGTTGATCGCGGCCTTCTGTCGAGGGCCGCGATGCGAGTCGTTCAGGTTTGAGCCCTAGGCGTCGACCGCAGGTGGCGGCGTCGCACCCGGCGCGCCAAGTGTCAGCGCGCGTTCGCGACCTCCGTGGTGCGCGATCAGGGCTGCCTGATCCTCGAACGCCTGGGCATCCACAGCTTCAGGATCGCAAATCTGCCGCAGTTCTGCGTCCATCATCGCCAGAACGTCAGCATGATCCGCGCTGCCTGCGAGATCGACCAACTCCTCGGGATCGTCCTGCAGATTGAACAGTTCAGGCGGAAAACCGATGTAGTGGTGATACTTCCAGCGTCCCTTGCGCAGCATGAATGCGCCCGAAACCGCCCCTGCCGCATGGTATTCGGAAAACACGGGCCGTTCCAGATCATCCGCCTCGGTCAAAACAGCCTCCAGCGGTTTCATCCCCTCGGACGCGTCGATGTTTTGCCCAAAATGATCGGCAATCGTGCAGGACAGGTCCAACAGGCTGACCGGCGTCTCACAAACCCCGGTCGGCACATCCGGCCCCGCCATGATCATCGGGACGGCAACACTTTCCTGATACAGGGTCGATTTTCCCCACATCCCGCGTTCGCCCAGGTTGTCGCCGTGGTCCGAGGTGTAGATCACCTTGGTGTTCCCTCCAAACCTGTGATTTTCCAGTGCCGCCAGAATCTCACCCACGTTGTGATCCATCCACGAACACAGACCCAGATAGCTGGCAATCGCCGTTTTGCGTTCTGCTTCGTCTTTGAACTTGACCTCGCTGTCATTCATCGCGTTCTGCTTTTCGACCCAGTCATGACGCTTGTAGCCATCTCGCGGGTGTTGCTTTGGATCAGGCAAGGCGTCGTGCGGATAGAGGTCGTAAAACTCTTGCGGGACCACCAGCGGGAAATGTGGCGCCACCAACCCGACATAGAGGCACCAGGGCCGGTCGTCACCCGAGGCGGCGCGATCCGCGAACCAGTCCTTGGTCCGCTTTGTGACTGCCGCATCGTATTCGGTGTATTTGGATTGCCCTGGGCCGATATAGTCCCCCAGCATGCGCTTGTCCGTGGTGACCCGTTCGTCCTCTTTCCTGATGGAGGCCCAGACCATGCCAACGCCGCCCACTACCATCATTGGAATGTGTTCAACGTCAAATCCTGCCGGGTCCTCTTCGGCGCGATAGTGCAGCTTGCCAATGCTTTCGACTGGGACATTTGCCGATTGCAACGCATGGCCCCAGCCCGGGATTGCACCTGTATAGGGCATCGCATTGTCCCAAAGACGCGTTTCATGTGTGTATTTGCCGGTCGCAAAGCTTGCCCTTGCCGGAACACAAATCGGGGACGGCGTATAGGCGTTTGTGAACCGAGTCCCTCGCTCGGCCAAGGCATCCAGATGCGGTGTCTTTGCCAGCGGATGGCCTGCGCACCCCATTGCTCGCGCCTGATGTTCATCTGACATGATTACAAGCAAATTCGATGTCATCGTTCATCTTCCATTTCGTCGATCATCGCCTCAATTTTTTGAATTGTGTCAAAGAACGCCTCCTGCTCTTTGGCGGACAGGCTGTTATGGAGTCGCTTGCGTCGCTCAGTCATGGTCGGCCAGGCGCGCTGCAACAGATCGGCACCCTTATCTGTCAGCCGAACGAAATGAACCCGGTGATCTGATTCGTTCACTTCGCTGGCAACCAGGCCCTGCTCCAACATGTGTTTGAGCGTCCTGCTGACCTGAGCCTTGTCGACCTGGGTCAAACGGACCATCTCGGACTGTGTCGTGCTGCCCTTGCCATGAATCTGGATAAGGATGCGCCATTGCATCAGGGTCAGACCAGAGGATTCTTTAAGTATTCTAGCGGCTTGGGCAGCGAGTCGGGCACTCAGACGAGCCGTGCGAAACGTGATCATCTGCTGAATCGGAACAAGTTCCGATCCTGGAATGGGATTGTCCTTGGCCATCCATCCGCCCCTGTCCTTTCCCATACACTGGCGCTGGGTGGTTGATATGTCAACTTTTTAGTTGACGGGTCCACCATTGCTGCCGCAAGCTTTTCCATAGCCAAGAAAAGGGAGGACACAATGAAGACGATTTTTAGAACTGCGGTGGCCGCAGTCGGTATGGCCGTCATGGCCAGTGGGGCGATTGCTGCCGATTGGACGCCGCCCGGACCGATCAAGATGATCATCGCGTTCCGTGCGGGTGGCGGCGCTGACACGCAGGCGCGACTGATCGCCGAAGAACTCGAAGCGCGACATGGCTGGAAGATTATTCCGGAGCAAGTGACCGGCAAAGGCGGGTTGAACGCGGTGAAGGCGCTCACCGGTGAAGCAGCGGATGGATCCGCCGTTGCGATGATCGTGACGGAATCGCTGGGCTATAACATGCGCGCGGCAAACGCGGGATCGCCTACGGACGTGACGCCTCTGACCACGACTGCCGGGTCGCAGATGGCCGTCGTCGCGTTGGCCAGCAAAGGGTACAAAACCCTGGGTGACGTGATCGAGGCCGCAAAAGGCGGCGAAGCGATCCGGTTTGGCGCGATGAGCCCTGCGCTGGCCGATCTGGCCTATATCATTGCCAAGGAAAACGGGATCGAGTTCAACATCGTGTCCGTCAAAGGCGGTAAGGCGATCATGAACGGCCTGACCGCAGGTGACATCGACGTCGGGTTTGGGGCTGGTATCCAGGCCAAAGCCGTTGCCGCCGGTGAGATGGTCGAACTGGCCTCTGCCAAATCCGTTCCGTTGCAGAACTCGCCTGATGCGCCGTTGCTGTCGGAATATGGGGTGAAGTTCTATAACGACGCCATGTTCATGCTGGCGGGCCCCAAGGACATGGACCCAGCCGCGCGCGAAGCGATCACCGCAGCAATCCAGGAGATCGTGAACGACCCGAACTCCAAGGCGAATGAATTTATCTCCAGAGCCTTTGGTGGTGTCGTGACCATTTCTGGTGCTGATCTGGAAACGATGGTTGCGGATGGCTATACCGCTGCTGACGAGTTGTTGGCTGCTTCGTCAGAGTAATTGATATAGTTTTGGGGCCGATGCATGTTCGGCCCCAAAACCAATCTCTGACCAAAGGACCCGCTTCATGTCGCAGGCCTCCAGAAGTAACCTGGTCATAGGTCTTTTGGCGATTGCCTTCTCGGCCTTGGCGCTGTTCGCCTGGATCCCGCTGGACACGGAAACCGGCCTGATTGAAAAGGTTCGCCGCCAGATAACCGTTGGTGACGCACTGGCCCCGTCGGTGGCTGCGGTGTTTGTGGGGGTCGGGGGCCTTTTGCTGGTCGTGTTCGAGCGACGCGCACCGAACCAGCCGGTGTTATCGACCGAAAACCTGCTGTTCGTTCTGCGCCTGCTGGTGGTGATCGCCATCGCACTGCTGACCATGCGTTTCGCAGGCCCCGCTATTGTGTGGCTCGCGAACGTGATCCAGGGCACCGAATTGGAGTACCGCCTGTTACGCGATACCGTGCCGTGGAAATACTTGGGATTCCTGATGGGCGGCACAATCATGGTCTTTGGCATGATTTCGGTTGTTGAGGGGCAGTTGCGGCTGCGGCTGCTGTTTATCTCTATCGCTGCCGTGCTGGCCGTCATGTTTGTCTATGACGTCCCGTTCGAGGACCTGTTGCTGCCGCCCAACGGGGACGTGTGATGGGAACGCTCGACTATATCTGGATGGGCATTCTGGCCGTGTTTCAGGGGCCAGAGCTGTTTTCGCTGTTTGGTCTGCCGATCTCGATCACTTTGGTGATGATCCTGTGTGGGTTCCTGACCGGCATCGCGGTTGGCGCGACGCCGGGGCTGGCGGGGCCGGTGGCCATGGCAATTGCCCTGCCCATTCTGATTTCGGTCTTTGGGTTCACGCCGGATGCGTTGCTGCCGGTTCTGGGCTTTCTGATCGGCATCATGAAAGGTGCAACGGTCGGCGGTGCGGTGCCTGCCATCCTGTTCAACACACCCGGTACGCCTGACGCGTTTATGACAACGCTGGACGGCTACCCCATGACGCAGCGCGGAAAGGCGAAAAAGGCGCTGCGTGTGGCGCATTTTTCCTCGGCCTCGGGGGACACGTTTTCTGACATCGTTCTGTTTGTCTGCGCGCCGTTTCTGGCGATTCTGGTCGAGGCCTATCTGGACCTGCCCGAAAAGACCGCGCTGCTGATCCTGTCGCTCAGCTTCATTTCTGCGGTGATCGGCGGGTCGCCGGGCAAGGGGCTGATTTCCACCGGTCTGGGCCTGCTGGCGGCCTATGTGGGCACGGGCGAGGATTTCTATCCTCGCCTGTCGATGGGACAGTCCGAGTTGAGCCGGGGCTTTCCCATCGTCACGGCGGTGTTGGGTGTGCTGATTATCGGCGCGGTGCTGAAGGAACTCGAAGATCTTTGGCGAACCAAGCGCAGCAGCGGCACGCTGCCCCAACATACCGATGACGGGGATCAGCGCCTGCACGGCGCGGATATTCGCCGGTTGCTGCCCTATATCGGACGGTCAGCGGTAATCGGCACCGCCATCGGGGCGCTGCCCGGTATCGGGTCGACGCTGGCAGCCACGCTGGGCTACACCGTGGGCCGCGCACGCTATGTGCGGAAAAAACGCCCGGACGCGCCGGCCTTTGGCGAGGGCGCGTCCGAGGGTATCGCCGCAACCGAGGCGGCGAATTCCTCGGTTTCGGGCGCAAACCTGATCCCGGTGCTGAGCCTTGGCATCCCTGGCAATGCCGCCGCCGTGTTCTTGATCCTCGCCGCAGAAAGCATCGGCGGGTTTAATCCCGGCCCGTCAGTGTTCCGGTTCACGGCTGACACTGTGAACCCCGAGCTGGTGATCGCCTTTGGCCTGTTCACGGCCATGATGATCGCGAACATCCTGAATTGGACCATTGGCGGGTTGTTCATGCGGTCCATGGGGGTCATGACCCGCATTCCCAAACAAATCCTGCTGCCCAGTGTGCTGTTGCTGACCCTGACGGCAATCTACGTGCAGGAAACCCGGATGGAAGCGATCTGGTTCGCGTTGGGTTTCGGCGTGTTGGGGTACCTCATGCGGTCCGTCTCGATCTCTCCCTTGCCCTTTGTCATCGCCTTCATCCTGGGCGGTAATCTGGAAGCCACGGCGCGTCAGGCGTTTTCTGCAACTGGCGGTGACCCGTGGTTCCTGTTCACGAACCCGATTGCCGCTGTGTTCATGGCGATGGCGGTCGCGTTCATTCTGATGACCGCGCGCCGTAAGAATACGACCGTTTAGCCCCTACCGGTCAGCAGTTTCCCCGGATTCATGATCCCCTGCGGATCAAGCGTTGCCTTGATCCGTTGCAGCAGATCGTATTCCACGTCTGATTTCTGGGCCACAACGCGGTCCACGAAAATCTTGCCCACGCCATGTTCGGCAGTCACCGAGCCACCCATGCTCCAGATCAGCGCGTCAATCTCGTCCAGGTAGGTTTGGCACAGCGCGTCCATGTCGATGGACGGATCATCTTCGGGGAAGATGCTGTAGTGTATGTTGCCGTCCCCCACATGGCCAATGGCATAGGAAATGGCCTGTGGCTGGTGTTTTCGCGCGACGGTCTCGGCTGCGCTCAGGAAAGGTACGATCGAGTCAATCGGGACCGAAACGTCCCATTTGCAGTGGCGGCGGTCGGAAAAATACTGCTTTGGGATCATCTGATCGCGGATTTCCCACAGGTTATCCTCCTGCCGCGCGTTCTGCGACATGACTGCATCCGCCAAATACGCGTTTTCGAACCCCGCCTCGAATAGGTCGGCCAGACAATCCTCGACCGGGGCCGGCCCGGCCAGACGGATCAGGACATACCAATCCGCTCGTGTTTCCAACGGGCGTTCCAGCGCCGGGTAGCGTTCCAACGCTTTTTCAACGCCAATGCCATTCATCAACTCGAACGCAACCAGACGGTCGCCCGCGACCCCGTGGGCCAGGTTCAGCAGGTTGGTCAGGTGGCCCTGATCCGTCAGGACCGCCATCATGGAGGAGCTGTGTTGCGGCAAAGGATGCAGGCGCATGACAAGTTTGGTGATGATGCCCAACGTACCCTCGGACCCGATCAGCAGCTGTTTCAGGTCATATCCCGAATTGTCCTTGCGGAGGCTCCGCAGCCCGTCCCAGACACGGCCATCGGGCAGAACTGCCTCCATCCCCAGCACCTGTTCGCGCGTCGTGCCATAACGCAGAACGTTGAGGCCCCCGCCATTGGTCGCAACCGCCCCGCCGACCAAGGCCGTTCCGCGTGCGCCCCAATCCGGCGCAAACAGACGGTCCTGTTCCCGCGCGGCGGCCTGCACGTCCTGCAGGATGCACCCGGCCTCGACCGTGATGGTGTTACGCCCCGGATTGACGTCGATCACGCGGTTCATACGGGCAAGGCTGATATAAACAAACGGCTGATCCTCGACCGGGGCGGTCATGTTGCAGACGTTGGTGTTGCCGCCCACGGGCACGATGGCGATGTTTTTCGCCGCACAGGTGCTGACGATGGCCGCCACATCCTCGGTCGTTCTGGGTTTCAGCAACGCCAATGCACCGTCTTCACCCGGAAAGGTGACCTCGGACGCAAACAGGGTGTCGATGGAAACTTGATCTGTCATGTATTTATACTTTCTTCGCTGCGGAATTTGCGGACCGGCGTACGACGTCCTGCAAAACCTGCAGGCTTTCTGCAATCTGCAGGTCGGTCAAATCGGCGGTCAGGAATTCGTTGTGCGCTTTCACCCGTGGGCGAACTGCATCATACGCCGCGCGCCCCTTTGGCAGCATCGAAAATAATCGAACGCGCCGGTCGTTCGGAAACACGCAGGACTGAACCAAGCCGCGTTTTTCCAGGGAAGACAGCGAGCGGCTGACTTGCGCCTGTTCCATCGGAATGGCCTGTGCAAGGTCCTTTTGCGTCGCGACTTCGACCCTGGACAATTGTCCCAACAACCGAAAGTCGGCCAACCCTAGATCGCCATGCGCCATCAGCAACTTGTGCAAGTCTGCACGCAGAAGGCGCGATGCGCGTTGTATTGCAACGGACAGCGTGTTCGCTGTGTCCGGCATGTCGTTCAGGCACAGAAGGTCAGCCTCGACATCATCCTGAACTGCGTCTCTGTCTTTCACTGGCTCTGCTTTCCCCAAGACCACTCGCGCCAACCTTGACCGAACGGTATGTCAGTGTTAGCAGGAATTAAATGACTTGTCATCTAATTGAGGATCGCCTGATGTTCCAATCGTTCCCGAAACCGCAACCCGATGGCATTTTGCAGCTGACACAGGACTACAAGGCCGATCCGCGCCAGAACAAAATTGATCTTGGTATCGGGGTGTATCGCGACGCCACCGGGCGCACGCCGATCATGGCCGCGGTAAAACAGGCCGAAGAGCGTCTATTGGCCGAGCGCGACAGCAAGGCCTATCTAGGGCTGTTGGGCGATGTTGGTTACTCCAAAGCGGTCAGCCAAATGGCGCTGGGGGACCTGTCGGATGTGCTGGATGACGCGGGGCGACTTGCCCGCATGCAGACGCCTGGCGGCAGCGGCGCATTGCGGTTGGGGTTCGAGCTGATCCAGTCGGCACGTCCAGACGCTACAGTGTGGGTGCCCGGTCCGACGTGGCCGAACCATGTTCCGGTGCTGACGAAGGCCGGGTTGGAGCACAAGGTTTATCCCTACTACGACGCCACAACTGGCTCGGTCGATATGGAGGGGATGCTGGCCGCACTGGGCGAAGTACCCGAGGGCGACATCGTCCTGCTGCACGGATGCTGCCACAACCCCACCGGCGCAGATCTGGACGCTGAGACCTGGGCGCGGGTGGCGGACGTGATCAAGGATCGTGGCGCGTTGGCCTTTGTCGACATGGCCTATCAGGGCTTTGGCGGGGGGATGGAAGAAGACGCCGTTGGCGTCCGCAAGATCTTCGAGGCTCTGCCCGAGGCGGTGCTGACCTATTCCTGTTCCAAGAACTTCGGGATCTACAACGAACGCACCGGTGTTCTGCTGGTCACCTGTGACACGGCAGACAATTGCGAGCGTACCATGGGGCAGCTCAAAACACTGGCGCGGGTCAACCATTCCATGCCGCCCGACCATGGCGCGGCCATCGTATCGACCATTCTGGCGGACGAGGCGCTGCGAGCCGCGTGGATGGATGAACTAAACGCCGCCCGCGCCCGTGTCCAAGGCATGCGCCAGGCATTGTCACAAGCGTTCCGGGACGCAGGGCATGGCGCGCGGTTCGATCATCTGGAACGGTGTCGCGGCATGTTTTCGATCCTCGGGATCGAGGAGGCCGCCGTCCGCGCCCTGCGAGACAATCACGGCATCTACATGCCCGGCAGCAGCCGGGTGAACGTCGCCGGTATGCAACTGGAACAGGTCCCGACCTTGGTCGCGGCTGTCACTGAAACGATTGGAGTCCCGGCATGAACGTTGCCCAGCTAGTCGCGCAGTCCTTGATCGAAAACGATATTGATCAGCTTTATTGCCTTCCCGGTGTGCAGAACGACGATTTCTTCAACGCGCTCTATGATCTGCAAAATCAGGTGACGCCCATCCATGCCCGCCACGAGCAGGGCGCGGTCTACATGGCACTGGGCGCAGCGCTGGCCACTGGCAAACCGCAAGCGTTTTCAATTGTCCCCGGTCCCGGCTTTCTGAACGGAACCGCCGCGCTTTCGACCGCCTACGCGGTCAACGCGCCGCTGATGTCACTGATCGGGCAAATCCCCAGCGGGGCAATCAACAAGGGCTTTGGCCTGCTGCATGAAATTCAGGGGCAGAGCGAGATGTTGGGCTCGCTCACCAAATCCTCGGACATGATCACCGATGGTGGTCAGGCCGCCGCGCAAGTGCAGGAGGCTTGGAACCAGGTCAAATCCGGTCGCCCCCGCCCCGTGGGGCTGGAAGTGCCGGTGAATGTCTGGCGGCAGGAGGCCAATGGCGAGATTGTCGGGCAAATCCTGCCCGCGCCCCAAGCGGCCCCGGCAGACATAGACAAGGCCGCCGACCTGATCCGCGCCGCCAGCGCACCAATGATCGCGGTCGGCAGCGGGGCGCAACATATGAGCGCGGCTGTGAAGGCGTTTGCCGAGCAGTTGGGCGCGCCGGTCATGGCGTTCCGCACGGGTCATGGCGTAGTGTCCAGCGATCATGACCTGCGGATCGACATGCCCACCGGGCACAAACTGTGGCCGGGGTGCGACCTGATCATCGGGTTGGGCACGCGGTTGCAGCCACAGCGGCAAGTGTGGGGCATGGATGACAATGTGAAAGTCATCCATATCGACATCGACCCCGAGGAGCTGACGCGCATCACCACCCCCGATGTGGCGATCTGCGCTGATCTGGCTGAGGCGCTGCCGTTGCTATTGGACGCGCTGGGCCCGCAACCTGCGCGACAGGATTGGCGTGATCACGTGGCCAATACCAAGGCGCAAATGCATGCAGAGCTGACCACAACACTGGCCCCGCAATCGGCCTGGCTACAGGCGATCCGGCAGGCGCTGCCGCGTGACGGCATCTTTGTCGATGAGTTGACGCAGGTTGGCTATGTCTCGCGTATCTTGTTCCCGACCTACGTGCCGCGCGGCTTCTTGTCCTCAGGCTATCAGGGCACATTGGGATGGGGCATTGCTACGGCGCTCGGCGCGGCACATGCGCGGCGTGACGTGCCGGTCGTGTCAATTGCCGGGGATGGCGGTTCGCTGTTCACGATTTCGGAACTCGCTACAGCTGTGCGCCACAACATCCCGGTGAATTACGCGATCTTTAACGACAATGCGTTTGGCAATGTGCGTCGCTTCCAGATCGAAAACTATGACAATCGGCCCATCGCGTCGGATCTGGTGAACCCCGATTTTGTCGCACTGGCGCAAAGCTTTGGCGTCACCGCCGAACGGGCCGAAACACCCGATGGACTGCGTGCCGCATTGGGTCGGGCCATTGACAATGACGGTCCGAACCTGATCGAAGTGCCAATGTCGGACAACGTGCCGTCGCCCTGGCCCTATATCATGTTGCCAAAGGTGCGGGGCGTCTAAGGCGCAGTTCAGCACGCGAAAGGCCTCGTCACCGATATGCCTCGACCAAGGGGATTTGCCGCGCCAGCCACACCGAAGGAAGTCTAAAGGGTTGGCCGGCGCGATAGACATCGACCTGACCAAAGGTCCGATTGGAACACATTTCCGCACGCTGGCCATTCCTGCCGCGTTGGGCATGTTTTTCAACACGGCCTACAACATCGTCGACATCTTCTTTGCCGGGATGCTGGGAACCAGCGCGCAGGCGGGTCTGGCGTTGGGATTCCAGGCGTTTTTTGTCCCCATGTCCGTTGGTGTTGGACTGGGGGCCGCGATGGGCGGGCTGGTTGGCAACGCGCTGGGGGCCGGGCAACGGCCCCGCGCGCGCAGGCTGGCCGCGCAAGGCATCAGCTTTGGCGTTGTGGTGGCTTTGGTGCTCATGCTGGTGGGCAGTCTGGTCGGTCCGGCGCTGATTGATCTGGTGAGCGAACCGGGCAGTGCCTATCGCGCGGACGGAAGACGCTACTATCTGCTTTTGTCGCTGGCCTTGCCCGCCTTCCTGCTGGCATTCGGGTGCAATGGCATCCTTCAGGCCCATGGTGACAGCCTGTCGATGCAGCGCGCCATGATGGTGGCGTTTTTCGTGAATTGTGGTTTGAACCCGCTGATGGTGTTCGGCCTGCCCGGTGTAATCCCCGGTCTCGGCTTTGACGGGTTGGCCGGGTCAACACTGGTCAGCCAATATGGCGTCATGGCCTACCTGATCCTGCAGGTGCTGCGTCGTCGGAACATGGCGCAAGTTCGATGGGCGCATTTCAAACCACGCACGGACAAGTTCCGGGAGATTGCGGTTCAAGCCCTGCCGCGTGCGGTCACCATGCTGGTGATGATCCTGTCCGCCTTTGTCGTTCAATTCGCGCTCAAATCTTTCGGTGAACACGCTGTTGCAGGCTACGGCATCGCGATCCGACTGGAACAGATGCTGCTGCTGCCGGTTCTGGGCATGACCGGCGCGCTGCTGCCTATCGTTGCGCAGAACTTTGGCGCGCGTTCCCATGATCGCGTGCGCGAGGCGGTGTTTTTCTGTTGGAAGGTGGGACTGGTCATCACGCTATGCTCGGTGCCCGTGCTGTGGTTGTTCGGGCGGCTGTTTTTGTCAGCCTTCACCGACGATGCCGAAGTGATCCGCGTTGGCCTCGCCTATCTTCGCGTCGACAGCGTCATCCTGCCGTTTTACATGATGCTGTTTTCCATCGATTCCCTTTTGCAGGGTCTCAAACGCCCCGGCTGGTCGATATGGATCAGCCTCTATCGGCAGGCGTTTGGGGTCGCGTTTTTCGTGTGGGTGTTCATCCGGGTTTTCGGGTTCAGTGAGATTGGCGTGTGGTTCGGCATAGCCTGCGCCGTCGTGACGGGCTGGGGTCTGGCCATGATGCTGGCCAGCCGGGTGGCAGGGGCAGAAATTGGCGGGCTATGGCGAGGGCGTCAGCCTGTTGCCAAAGCCCTGTGATCCACGTCGCCCATCGACACGACCAACGGGTCATCAGCCTTGAAATCTGACTTGACCGATACCCCACGCCACCCCGCCAAAGCGAGGCTCTGCGCCGTCGCCCCGCCCAACGTCGTGCCGGGACCGAGAATGATCACAAGATCCGGCATGAATTCCCGCGCGGCGGTCTGAATGGCGGTCGTGAAGTCGTATGGCTCAACCACCTGATGACCCAGCGTGTAGTCGTAGAGCGCGGTCAGATCGCTCGCCTTGGGCTGCCAGATGTATCCGCGCCCGTCGATCATCGGTATGTCAGGCTGCTGGAATAGATCACGCGGCAGACGGTTGCGCCCTTCCTCCGCCACCGGAGCCTGCAACGCGGTATGAAACGCCGCGTGATTGGGCAGGCGCATGGGAAACCGGTCCTGCACCCTGGGCAGTTCGGCCTCCACCGCGGCCAGTCCAGCCTCGTTCCCCGCCATGACCACCATGCCGCCCAGCGCGATGGACAGGGTCAGGACGTGATCCGGGCGGTTGTTGATCTGGTCCATCAGCGCCAGCACCTGTTCCCGTCGACCCGGATTGGGGTGCCAATTCTCATCGACAAACGGGTAGATCAGTTGCCCGCCGATCAGGCGATCCTGCATCAGCGTGCCCATCGTATTCACGATTTGAAACCCGCCCAGCGCATCCACTGCACCGGCACAGGCCAGCGTTGTGTACCACCCCATTGAGTTGCCTGTGACCGCCACGATGTCGATCCGATCCCGATCAATCGATAGAAAATCCGCATAGCTGCAGGCATAGATCAAGGGGGAGGCATTGTCGCCGGTCGTATGGCGCGCCTGAGAAAACCGGTCTGCACCGTCCAGATCCGTGACCATTGGTTGGTCTTGGGCCGTGCGGTGGGTGTCAAACTCCCTTATTAGGGCCTGTTTCTCTGAATGCAGCCGCTTCAGATACCCCAACTCACCCCGGTTGTAAGTGCCACGCCCCGGCGCAACGACAACTGCGGTTTTCTTCATGTCGCGCTCCAGAGCGTTTTTGCCGCTGTAACGATGCTCTCACGGCTCGGCATGGTTGACGCATAGGCCGGACCGGTGGGGATGAAGCTGTCTTCTGCCGCGATCCTTGCGTGCGGCAAGTCCGTTTGCTCCTGTAGCAGTGTCATTAGCGCCTCGGACTGCCCGCCGGTCTGGCGGCATTCATCTACGATCAGCACTTTGATTGCCCCTTCAAGCGCGGCCAAAATCCCCTCGACCGGCAGGGGGGCCAGCCAACGGATGTCGATCACACGCGTCGCGATCCCTTCGGCCTGCAAATCCCGCGCAGCCTGCTGTGACAGGTAGTGCCCGTTGCCATAGGTCAGGATCGCCAGCGGACCCTCACCGCTCACCCCAACCTCGCCCAGCGAAATCCGGCGATCGGGTGAGGGATAGAGCCGCATCCACCCGCCGTCCTTCTCTTCCATCAAGTCCCGCATCGGATACAGCGCAATGGGTTCCACAAACACCACCACGCGCTGTTCTTCGCGCGCCAGCCGCACGCATTCGCGCAGCATCATCGCGGCATCGTCGCCTTGTGAGGGACACGCGATCACGATCCCCGGAACGTCGCGTAGAACCGCCAGCGAGTTGTCGTTGTGGAAATGGCCGCCGAACCCCTTTTGATAACCCAGCCCCGCAATTCGCAACACCATCGGGTTGGTGAACTGCCCGTTGGAGAAAAAAGGGAGCGTTGCGGCCTCCCCCCTGATCTGGTCCTCGGCATTGTGGAGGTAGGCGAGGAATTGGATTTCCGGGATCGGGATGAACCCGTTATGTGCCATGCCGATGGCCAGACCCAGGATGGATTGTTCGTCCAGCAACGTGTCAATCACACGATCCTCGCCAAAACGGGACTGAAGCTTCTGCGTGACGCCATAGACGCCACCTTTGCGCCCTACATCCTCGCCCATCACGGCCAGTTCGCGGTGTTCCAGCATCAGGTCGGTCAGTGCCCAGTTCAGCAGGCGGGATTGGGTCTGCGGGGTGTCGAGTGCCTTGAGATCACTGCCAAACGCCTCTGCCCGCGCCTGCTCGGACGGGCCGTTGGTCGGCGCACAAGGCCGCGCAGGCGGGATGAGAGAGGCCATCACTTGCGAGGCCGTCTTCAAACGCGGTCGCGTAACCGCCTCTGCCGCGACGCGGGTGCATTGCGCCTCCAGCTCGTCATAGATTCCCAACACCTCGTCTGCCGTCAGCAACCCGCTGTCGATCAGCAGGCGGGCGGAGTGGAGCAGGGGATCATCAGCCTCCCACCCCTCGAATGTTTCCTTGGACAGGTAGGTCTGCTGCATATCGGATCCTGCGTGGCCATATAGGCGCACCAGCGACAGATGCAGAAAGGCCGGTTTGCGTTGATAGCGGACGTAATCTGCAGCCTCCTGCGCGACCCGATACGTATCGTTCAGGTCCAGCCCGTCCGCGTGGAAATACTTCAGCCCCGGCTTTTGCGCATAATTCGCGCCAACCCACCCGCGCGGGGTGCGCACGGAAATCCCGATGCCGTTGTCTTCGCACACAAACAGCAAGGGCAGCGGCACGGATTGGTAAGACGTCCAACAGGCTGCGTTGATCGCCCCCTGCGCGGTGGAGTGGTTGGAAGACGCGTCGCCAAAGGAACACATGACCACCCCGTCGTCCTTCAGCACCGCATGTTCCGGACGATGCCGCCGAGCCAGACCGATGGAATACGCCGCGCCAACCGCCTTGGGCAGATGGCTGGCGATGGTAGAGGTCTGGGGCGGGATGTTCATCGCCTTGGACCCCAGCACCTTGTGCCGCCCGCCCGACATTGGGTCCTCGGTCGAAGTGGCGAAGCTCAGCAGCATATCCCAGGTCGGCGTGACGCCGGGCACCTGAGAGGACCGCATGGTCTGAAACGCACCGTCGCGATAGTGCAGGAACGCCATGTCATCCGGGCGCAATGCGGCGGCCACGGCGGCCATGCCTTCGTGGCCGGACGATCCAATGGTGTAGTACCCCTGCCCCTCGGCCTGCATCTTGCGCGAGCGACGGTCGAGGTTGCGGCTGAGGCATTGCGCGCGAAAGATCGCAACCGCCTGTTCGGGGGTCAGCGGCCCGGATGCTGGTCGGCCCTTCGGGAGGGCACCGTTTGCCACCTGATCGCGGAACGCGGCGTCGATGATATCGGCGCGGTCCATCAGGAATGCTCGTGTTTGGATAGGGGCATGTCACGATCCTTTGGGTGTCAGGCCATGGGGTCTGGGACGGACCGTAAGCGCAAAAGTGGGGGAACTTCCATGGCATTTGGTCGCAAATGTTTGCGATGGTCACATCTAAGAAGCGGCGAGCGTTACCGACAGGTCGGTCCCGTCAAATCGAGTATCTTTGTCTTCTGCTCCCATCGCTCCGACGCTCAGACGCTCTGGCCAAACCAACCGATCTGCGCCCCAGGCGGACATGCCAGCCAGTCCGGTCCAGGCATCCGTTTTAGAGCCGCGCCACAGGAACCCGCCCGGCCCCATGTCCGGGTGGATCAGCAGGTCGAGTTTCATATCATCCCCATCCGCAAAACACGGCCCTAGCCATTGATGCGGGCTGCGTCCGGCGATGGGCTGCATGACAGCGGACAATTGCAGGCGCGGGCCGACCAGACCGATCCAAAGCGGGCACGTGTCGTCGTGATCCAACGCGGCCAGGATCGTTTGTCGCGGGTTTGCGCCGGACATTCGACCGGACAGGGCCAAACGAACTGGGAAACCGGACTGCCCGGCGATCGGACACGGCTGATCCCCAAATCTAAGCGACTGTGTGACATCCAATTCGGTCGGCGGCCACTGCAACCCTTCCCGCACTGTGCCCGCGTCATCCAAGACCTGGTACCGCAGACCTTGTTCATCCAGCGCCATCTGCACCGCATGTAGATACTCGATCCCTTCTGGCATGCGGTGTGCCGTCCCTGCCCCAGCGCTGGTGATCTGTAGGACCCCGCGATGGCACTGAACGTCAAAGGCCAGGATGTGGCTGCACAGATAGGCGGTCACCCCATGGTCCACCAGCAACTGCCAAAACGGCTCCACATACTCGTCCCCGATGCAGCGCTGATAGGTCCCGACAAACCCGTTGACCGGATAGGCAGGATGGTGCCCCACAACAAAGGTCCATCGCGCGTCAGACTGGGTGCGCAGGGTTTCGGCCAGCCATTCCGTTTCCATATGTCCTTCGCCGCCCAGCCCGGACCACAGCGTATGGACAAAGATCAGCAGCAAATCGCCACGACGCACATAGTAGGACAGGCCCTGTTGGTCGGGCGGGCCGTTCCTGGGCAGGTGCGAAAGTGTCTCTACAAAGACCTTTTCGCTCATCCCGTCATAAGTTGTGTGATTGCCGGTGGAATGGAACATGGGCGTGGTGGCGCGATCCAGCCACCCCATCTCCACCTCCAGAAAATGCGTCCATTGGCGGCGTAACTCATCAGCGTCGGGCACCAATCCGATCACCTCGTCGCCGGGGAACACGATGAACTCGGGCTGCGGGTCCAGTCGGCGCACCACCGCGTTAACCTGCGCCAGTTTCTGTTCATGCAACGCACCCGGCACACCAGAACAGCTGTCGCCATAGAACACAAACTGATGGCCCGACCCATTTGGCGCCAAGGCTGGTATCGGAGACTGAGTCACAAAATTCCCTTTTCACACACCGACACGGGCCGACAGCCCAACAACGCCGTCAGTCTGATCACAAGAACCACATACGCAACCGGATTCTCGTGCTACCGTGGCCGCAACACCCAACAGGAGCACACAAATGCCGAACGCCGCCCTCCTTTATCACAATGCCACACAGTTCGAGCGGTCGATCATCGAACTGGCCCCTGGTATGTGGACCGCTGTAGGTTATGCGGCCTCCACCCAGCATATGATCGAAGGGGAAAACAGCGTTACGATCATCGACACATCAGAAAGCACGGGAGCGGCGACCAACGTGCTGGCGGAGTTTCGGAAACGCACCGATAAACCGGTCGGGCGGATCATCTATACCCATTCGCATCGCGACCATATCTCGGGCGCCACGGTGTTTGCCGAGGGTCAGGACGTGCCGATCCTCGCAAGCGCCGGGTTTCAGTCGGACCTTGTGGGACAGGATGCGGACGCCATAGCGCCAAATGCGGCGCTGAACCGGCGGACGGCGGCGCAATTCGGCATTGGTCTGACCCCGGATCAACGTGTGTCACTGGGCTGCGGCCCCGGTGATCGCCCGATGGAAGGGTTGGGCGCAGGTCACATCCCGCCGACCGAGTTGATCGCAGGCGATTACACGATGGATCTGGACGGGGTGCAGGTACAGCTGGTCATGGCACCCGGGGAAACGGCGGATCACATGGCTGCCTGGTGCGCAGATGCCGGTGTCCTGTTTCCGGGCGACAACTGGTATCATGCCTTCCCCAACCTCTATGCGATCCGCGGCACGCCTTATCGTGACTTCGCCGCGTGGGCGAACAGTCTGGGGCAGTTGGCCGACCTCGGGGCCGACGTGCTGGCACCGGGCCACACCCGCCCCGTGTTTGGGGCGGACAAGGTGCGCGAGGTGCTGACAACGACCCGCGCCGCGATCCTGCATGTGATGCGGCACACGGCAGATGGGATGGATGCCGGGCAGTCGCTGGACGACATTGTCGCGACGCTGCATCTGCCACCCGAACTGGCGGATTTACCATGGCTGGGGGAGTTTTATGGTAAGGCCGGGTGGTCTGCGCGGGCCTTCGCCACAGGAACGCTCGGCTGGTACGACGGCAATCCGACCCATTTAGGGACACTTTCCAGCGCGGCGCGGGCAAGGCACGTCGCCCGGTTGGCCGGAGGAACCGAGGCGTTGATGGAGGAGGCACAGACAACCGATGACCTACAGTGGCGGTTGGAACTCTGCGATCATCTGATCGCGCTGGGAGAGCCCGCTGCGCTGCTCAAGGCTGAAACGATGGAGGCCTTGGCCGAGGAGGAGGTTAACGCAACCGCGCGCAACACCTACCTGTGGGCAGCGAAACAGCTGCGGGCCAGCCCTAGTTCAGACCAATAAACTGAAACGGGGCCCATGCTGCCGGGTGCGACAGCGCGCGTCCAGTGTGGTCCTGTGAGGTATCTGCAACCAGTCGGCGCATGGCGTCGCGAACGGCACCGGATTTGGTAAGCGTAGGATCACCCTCCAAACGCGCCACCGCGTCCGTGGTCAGGCGCACAGCCACATCGTCACGGACCTTCCAATGGGACACCAGTAACGACCGCGCCCCGGCAAAGAAAAACGCGCGGGCCAGACCGGACAATCCGTTGGCATCCGGGTGGTCGCCTGCGGCCGTGTCACAGGCCGACAGGATCACCCAGTCTGCGTTCAATCGCAACTGCGCGGCCTCTGATGCAGTGAGCAGGCCGTCATCCAGCCGTGCAGGCCGACCAGACAAGGGTTGGTCGATGGCGCGTGGACCATCGAATGGCGGGGTGAGGGCCAGCGCCGGTTCCGTCAGCCCAGTGAAACTACCTGCCACCAGACCGTGTGTCGCAAAAAGGACAACGTCAGCCTCTGCCAATATCCCGCTATCGCTGGCGGCGGCCAGATTTGTTTCGGTCGCATCTGACCCCAACAGAATCTGATCCGAACTGGCGGAAAAGGCACGCGCCATGGTCAGCACCTCCTGCCGGGTTCCGGGCAGGGGCGGGAGAGTGGCAAGCGCCGTGGACCCACTTCGATCATTGGCAAAGTATGCGCTGGCCAGGGTCAGGTTCGCTTGCTCGCTCTTGGAACCGCCATAGTCAGGATCCCCCAGGCCAAAGTACCCGCGATTCTTGGTTTCCTCGTCTGTTGTGTTGCGTCGGGCGCGCAACATGGTTGCCGAGGGCAGAATGCTTAAACGCCGCTCCAACCCCAACCAGCCCGTGTCCCGCAAGGCTTGGGGGTCGCTGTGTGCGCCTTCAGGTGGACTCGTCACCAGCGCATTAAACGGCAGGCTCAGAAACGGACCTTGTGGCACTATGATCCAATGATCCGCCAGATCGACCAACGCCTTGATGTCCGATGGACCAAACAGGGTCTGGTACAAGGCATGGGCGGTGTCCCGATCAAACGACCCGATGTCCAGTTCCCCGTCTTCCATGACAAACGACCCGCGGCCTGTCCCAGCGCGGGTTTGCCCGCCACCGTCCAACTGCCTGTGCAATGCCGAGATTTGTTGGATAACCTCGTCGTTTGGCAGATCCAGTTTCACCCAGGCGCTGCCCGTGGCGGTCACAGCCCAAACCAACGTGCTGAGATGATCCAGCCCTGGAGAGATCAGGATCAGAACCTCGTCAGTTTGCAGCAACGCAGGCTGACCATCCTGTCCAACAATTTCGGCCAGAGACAGCGCGCGCGGGCGGATCAGGTCAAAAAAGGCCGGATAGTCCCGTTCAACTGCTGCCCTGGCCGCAAGCAAACGCTGATCGGCCTTTGATTGTTGCTCTAACAGGGTCGAATCGCTGTTTTCTTCTGGTGTGGCGCGGGTGCCATCCACCCGATCAACAATCGCCGTACTCAGTTGTTCGCGTGCCAGTCGCGCCTGTTCCCATTCAGCCACCAGCGGCGACAATCCTTCATCCGCCGCCGCAACCCGGGCGGCTGCGCGGGACATTTCCGCTGCGGCGCCGCTTTGGCTTGCGGCCTGAACCGCCTCGAACGCCTCTGCCCGCAGGGTCGACTCGTCGCGGGACAGGTGAGTTTGAGCGGCCTCATAGGCCACCAACGCCAGCAGCCGGCCTGCCGTGCTGGCCCAGGCCTCCTGAACCTCGATCTCGGCACCGAACGCGCCACCCGTATCGATCAAAGATGCCTGTTCACCCGCCAAGGCCGCGCGGGCAGGAACCAGGGCCGCCGCGTGATTGCCAAGATGTGTATGGGCCACCGCCAATCGGGTCAAAGCGTGCAATGTGTCCGGTGCATTCGAGCCGTAGTCGCGTGCCAGTGACGACACCGCCCGCATCGCGAAGTTGCGTGCACCTACGTAGTCCTGCAACGCCATCAGGGCATAAGTCAGATCCAAAATCACATGCGGTTCGCGCGGACTCTGCGATTCCCGGTACAACTGCTGAACCATGCGAAGAACGGACTCGGCTTCGGCATATCGCCCCAGCGCCATATGCGCGCGACCCAGCGACCATTGCGCATCCAACGTTTGCGGGTGGGTTGGACCAAACAGTCGAGCCCTCTCCGCGACAACGGTTTGCAGCAGGGACTCGGCTTCGGCATCCTTGTTCAGCAGCTCAAGTGTTGTGGCCAGATCATACATCAGTCCTACGGTCTCGATATGACTGTCACCCAGGCGGCTGCTGCTGGCATCCACCGCACGTTGCAGCAACGGGAGCGCGTCGGCAGGCTTCCCGCGGTCGGTCAGGCGTGTGGCCAGGCGCGACAGACTGCGAATTGTGTCCGGATGATCGGGTCCTAAAGTGCTGTCGCGCATCAATAAAACACGCCGCTCGGTTTCTTCTGCCTCTTGATCCCGCCCCAGTCCCGACAGAACCCGGG
Organism: Paracoccaceae bacterium; assembly: GCA_040830545.1. Taxonomy (GTDB): domain Bacteria; phylum Pseudomonadota; class Alphaproteobacteria; order Rhodobacterales; family Rhodobacteraceae; genus HXMU1420-2. Next base: position 127,310 of record JBFOMB010000008.1, read on the forward strand.
CGTAGGTTTCCAGATACCGCAGTGTTCTGGGGTCTTGCGCAGCGTTCTGCAATGTCGCGTCGCGCATGATGTCTTCGAATAGCATTGCGGCCTGCGCGTCGCGTCCCATCGATGCGTAGGTGCTGGCGATTTCCGCCCGCAGCCTGAGCCGCAGGTCACTGCCACGTATCGCAGTCAGCCCTTCCAACCCCTGTTCGACCTGCTGAAACTGCAGCAGTGCTTGATCCGCTGCACCAAAAGCCCGCGACAGGCTGGCCAGCGCCCACAGGCTCATCAGCGTGTCATGAGCGCCTTCCCCCAATGTCTGACGGCGGATTTCATAGACCTCGCTATGCAGGTCATAGGCTGCGTGCAACCGGCCGGACGCATGGAGCAGGTCCGCCACACGATGTTTCGCGGCAAGTGCTTCTGGGCTTTGCGGTCCAAATGCATCGATTGCACGGGTCAGCAAGTCCTGCGCCATCGCCAAGGCTGCGGCCTGGTTACCGCTTCGCAATTGGATGTCGACCAAGTGCAGCAAGTGGCCAAGTGTTTCTGCACTTTGGGGTCCGGTCCACTCTGCACTCAGTGCCACCAGTTCGGCAGCCCGTTCCTGTGCCTCTTCGACCATGCCCCCTGCGACCAAAATGTCGGACAGATTTCGCAACGCTGCGCGGTAGTCCGGGTGAAACTCGGCGTTCTGTGCTTCCAAAATCGACAATGCGTCGTCGGCCAAAACAAGCGCCTGGCCAATTTCACGTCGGTCGCGCTGTGTGCGGGACAACGACATCATCAAGTGGATTGTGTCAGGGTGCGCCGGTCCTTGGACGGATTGCCGACGGTCGAGCAGGTCGGCCTGAATAACAGCGGCCTCTTCCAATCGGTTGGACCAATACAATGTGACGGCGTATCGGCTCTCCACGTCCAGTCGCAGCAGGTCGGTTTCCGGCAAATGCTGCCGGGCCAGCAGATAAGCCTGGTTTGATGCCAGCAGGTCCGCGTCGAGGTCGCCCAATTGACCACTGATCTCTGCGATCTGGTAGTAGGCCGTCAGTGCCGGATACCAGGCCGCTTGCCCGATGTCCTCTGCTCGACTTGCGGTGACCTCTGCCATTTGGCGCGCGTCTTCGAGGAAACCGGATTGCCTCAACCCTTCGGACAGGATCGCCCGAGTCCTGAGCGTCCTGGGATGGAAAGGTCCCAGTTTAGACTCGTATATTTCCAAACCCCAACGCGTGTCGTCCAGTGCGGCGACCGGGTTCCCAACTCCAACATGCGCGCGTGCCCGCAAAAGCAACGCGAAGCCAAAAAGGGGGTGATTTTCGCCGTATGTCGCGGACAGGCTATCCATCACGGGCACCAAGCCAGCTAAGATCGCTTCGAATTCCCCATTGCGCAGGGCTGCATCAACGGTGTGAAAATGTGCGTCAATGTCATCCCATTCCGCGCGCGACGGTGGGCGCGCAATTGGAGCCACCTGCCCAAAATCGGGGTGCATCCAGGGTGGGTCGGCTTGGGCGGACAACACTCTGGGGCTGCCAAAACAACTCAATAGAACCAGCAAAGCCACGCAAATCTGAAATAGCGGAAACCGAAGCATCGCACTGCCACCCATTCTGAAACCGGCTGATTTCCTCAAAAAAAAACCGGCGCGACCCAACACGCTGCAGATTACACGGAACCTTTCATCGCGCAAAATCGGCACTATCTCGCCCCTTGAAGGCGCATCTAGGCACAACAGTGTTTCACATTGGTTTGTGTGGCCCTTTCGCGACTGAACTGGCTCGGCTAAGCAGAAGGGAACCAGGACCCGCACGCCACAGGTGCATTTCAGACGGTTATTCCCGTCGTCAGATCACAAGGACCTATCATGTCACTTCGCACCACCATCATTGCCCTTGGCATTGCGGTCTCAATTCCGTTTGCCACTGTGGCACAATCCGCCGATCAGTCGGATTCGCAACTCCACCTGGAATTGAACGCGGTGCAGGACACAGGAAATGCCTGCCGCCTGATCTTTGTCGCGCGCAATGAAACCGGAGCAGCCATCGAGAAGGCGGTTTTCGAAACAGTCGTATTTGATGCGTTGGGTGGGGTGGTGACCTTGTCGCTGTTCGACTTCCGCGACCTCCCCGCCGACCGCCCGCGCGTCCGGCAGTTCGACCTGCCTGGCATGACCTGCGACGGGGTGGGTCAGACGCTGATCAATGGCGCGAACACCTGCATCGTCGATGGCGCCGACAGCCCCGTCTGTCAGGATGCGCTGTCGCTCAGTAGTCGGGTTTCGATTGGGTTGATCGGATGAGGATTTTGGACGCGCTGCGCGAAATCCTGTCACTGGGCGGGCCGGTTGTTGCGATCCTGATCGTGATGTCGGTGATGACGCTGGCGGTGACGTTCTACAAGATCTGGCAATTCTCGGTGTCGGGTGTTGGTCGGCACCGGGTTTTGTCGCAGGCGCTTGAAGCCTGGGACTCGGGCGATCACGAGGCTGCCTCAACCCGCCTGTCCAAAAGCCGCAGCTATCTGGCCCCGCTGGTGATGGGGGCCATGCAGGCGCAGGATCGCGCAGGACTGGAGGATCGTCTGGATGCTGAGGCCGGATTGGCCTTGGCCGGGTTGGAACGGGGGTTCCGTCTGCTGGACACAATCGCGCAGCTTGCCCCTTTGTTGGGTCTGTTTGGCACCGTTCTGGGCATGATCGAAGCGTTTCAAAGCCTGCAGCAATCCGGGTCTTCGGTTGATCCATCGTTGCTGGCTGGCGGTATCTGGGTCGCACTGATCACCACGGCCGTCGGGCTGGCGGTAGCGATGCCGACCTCGATGATCCTCGCCTGGCTGGAAAGCCGCACGGCCCGGGAACGTGTGTTCGCAGACAAGGCCCTGCGTACGGTTTTAACGCCTGATCCGGCTGGCAGCAGTGTGGAGGCAGGGGCAACCGCCCATGCGTAACTCGGCCCCTTTCAGGCGGCGTCGCCTGGGCCTGACGCCGCTGATCGATGTGATCTTCCTGCTGTTGCTGTTCTTCATGCTGACCTCGACCTTTTCAACCTTTGGCGAGATCGAGTTGAGCCAGGCAACCGGTGGCACGGGCACGTCTGACACACCGGGCGAGCGGGTATTCTTGCAAGTGGGTCCGGATCGGTTGGCCTTGAACGGGAAACCAACGGTGTTGGAAGAGCTATCCGACCAGATTGAAGAGGGGCAGGTTCTGATCAGCATGGATGACGAAACATCCGCGCAGAGTCTGGTTGATGTGCTCGTGACCCTGCGCGGTCGCGATGACCTGACCGTCACGGTGCTGGAGTGATGTGATGATCCGTCCGCCCACCCCACGCCGCGCCCGCGACTCCACGATCCCGTTGATCAATGTCGTGTTCCTGATGCTGGTGTTCTTCCTGATCGCGGGCACAATTGCACCGCCGTTGGATTCCAACCTGCAACTGGTCGACACTTCGGAATTGGAAGGCAGCGAACCGCCCGACGCGCTGGTCATGCTTGCCGACGGCACATTGCGGTTTCGCGGCCAGCCAACCGACCCGGACACCTACATGGCCCAACATGCTGAGGGCCCAGTGCGGATTGTCCCGGATCGTGCCGCCCTGGGTCCCCGTCTGATCGAGGTTACGGGTGCGTTACGCCGCCTCGGTGCGCCGTCGGTCATTCTGGTCACTGAACGGGCGCTGGAATGATCCGCCGATCGTTTCCCATCGCGGTGGTGGCAGTGGTTCTGTCGTTGCTGCTGCACGGTCTCGGGTTCGGGGTCAGCACCCTGCCCGAGATTGTGGTCGTGGAGGACGCGCCTAAAGAAGATGTGGTCGAATTGGGCAACAGTTTTGAGGAACTGGCAGAAAGCGCAACGGAGCCGGAAGAACCCGAACCAGCACCGCAGCCCGAACCCGAAGCAGAGTCTGTGCCGGAACCAGAGCCTGAACCCGCCCCGGCACCAGAACCCGTAGAAGCGGAAATCCCGACGTCTGAGGCGCTGGTCGCGTCGTCCAACCCGCAAGAGGGCGTGACACCTGATCTGGGTGTTTCCGAAACTGCCGACCCAAACCTGACCGAACCTGTTGCGGCTGGCGAAGCGGAGGCAGCAGAGCCCGAGGTTGCAGAACCGGTGGAAGCGCCCGTGGAACCACCAGTGGCTGAGACAGAAGCAACACCTGAAACGACAGAACCCCCGGCCCCGGCGGAAACTGTCGAGCCGGTTGAAACCACCATTGTCGAGGTCGCGCCTGTCGAGGCGGCCGAACCGGAACCCCAACCCTCTGAACAGATCGCCGCCCTGCCCGCACCAGCCGCACCCGCGACGCCCGTGGCCCCTGCCCCGGTGCCTTCCGTCGTACCAGTCGTCCCCATCGCGCCCGAGGTTGCTGAAACGGATACCCCCCCAGAAACCGTCGCCCCGGTTCCAAATGAAACCGAGGTTCAGCCCAGCACCGAGGAGACAGAGGGGTCAACTCTCGCTGTGGCGTCGTCCATCCGGCCCCGTGCGCCCGGACGTCGGCCAGACGTGCCGGACACCCCGGTTACGGCGGACTCGCTTTCATTTCCCACCCAACGTATCGAATCCCCGATCACGGCCTATCAACGGGACCGGTCCAATCCGGGGGCGATCTCTGGCGGGATTGCCAACGGACAGGCCTATTCGCCGGGAACCGGGAATTCGAACAGAACCAATTACGCCGGGATCGTTCTGACCCACCTGAACCGGGCCGGGATCGTGCGGGTCAACACGCCGGGGTGGGCCAGCGTGATGTTCGAAATCCGACCTGATGGCAGCCTGGCCTGGGTCGACATAATCGACGGAAGTGGTGCGGAAGAGGTCTACACCGCAGCCCGCGCGCAGGTCCGCGCCGCTGCACCGTTCCCCCCACCACCGGGGGGAAAAACTCGGCGGCTTAGCTTTAGCTATCGCAGCGATTAAGCCCCTTCGATCATATCCACCCGAGTGGCATGACGTCCGCCTTCGAACTCCGCAGTCAGGAAGGCATCCACGATGTCCAACGCCAGACCTTCACCCACAACCCGTGCGCCCAGCGACAACATGTTTGCATCATTGTGCTGACGGATCATGCGCGCGGAAAACTCGTCACTGCAGACCCCACACCGAATGCCTTTGACCTTGTTTGCCGCCATCATGATGCCCTGCCCGGTCCCACACAAAATGATGCCCAATCTGGCCTCTCCACTCGCAACCTTGTGTGCCGCAGCAGCGCCGTGTTTGGGGTAATGCGTGCTTTCCGGGGTGGTTGGGCCGATATCCATCACCTCCCATCCCAGCGACGTGACATGTTCCGCAACCTTTTGGCGCAGGTCGATAGCGGCGTGATCGCTGGACAGGACGATGGTGCGGTCGGCGGACATGGCGTGGTTCCTTTGCGTGGCCTCTTGCGCGCGTCCCTATCGCTTTGGTCCGGGGATGAGAAGGCGGAGTTGGCGGTTCGACCTATCGTCACGTTCGAAACCCTCTTGTTTCCGAGGCTTGTCACGTGGACAAAAGCTCAACGGTGCAATTGAAACCAGCCAGATTGGAGACCCTAACATGAGCGCTCAGGTCGAATTCATCTATGATTTTGGCAGCCCCAATGCCTATCTGGCGCATCGTGTCCTGACCGGGATCGCGGAGCGGGCCGACGCGACCATCGTCTATCGACCCTGCCTTTTGGGCGGTATCTTCAAGGCGACGTGCAACCAATCCCCTTTCATGGCCTATGCCAATATCAAGGGAAAGCTGAACTATGAACGGCTGGAAATTCAGCGGTTTATCCAGCGGTATGGATTGAGTGAATTCCAAATGAACCCGAACTTCCCGGTCAACACGCTGCTGCAAATGCGCGGGGCGGTCGCGGCGCAGGCCGAGGGTGTGCACGACATCTATTTCGCCGCCTGCATGGCCGCGATGTGGGAACAGGGTCTCAAAATGGATGATCCAGAGGTGTTTGCGGGCGCACTGACCGACGCTGGTCTGGATGGTCAGGCCCTGTTGGCGCGGACGCAGGAACCAGAGGTCAAACAGGGTTTGGTCGACAACACAGCCGCCGCCGTGGATCGGGGCGTGTTTGGCATCCCCAGCTTCTTCGTCGGGGACGAAATGTTCTTTGGAAAGGAACGTCTGGGTCAGGTCGAGGACGAGCTGCAAAAGACCTGAAGTTTGGCACTGCGCGAGCCAGAACCCGGATTGATTCACGACGAATGGGCCTATTAGGCTCTATTCCGCGACCTGAAACACCGACAGGAACATCATACGATCCGCGATGAGGTCGGCGGTGGCCTTTAGGTGATCCACAATACGCGCGATCTCGTTCTCCAACCCTTCGGCGGTGATCATGGGGATGGACAGCACGCCGACAACGCCCATGGCGCTTTGACCCCTGATCGGCGTGGACAATTCCAGAATGCCATTCGCTTCGGGGTTGGGCATGACGCTGACCGACTCTCGTCGGCATGCTTCCACATGAGCGTCAAATTCGCGAAACGCATCGTCGCTGACAAATTCGCCCGCATTCTTCAACGCTTCCGCCCGTGACAACTGATCTGCCAAACCGGACAGGAAGCAAGCACCGACCGAGGATCCGAACAGGCCCCGCTGCGTGCCTTCGCTCAACGACAGGCTATAGGCCGCGGGTACGTTGGACCTGAGTGCGACCTGCATACGGTCATCATTCAAGACCCAGAAGTGATTGGACAGGCTGGTCTGAGTCGACAGTTGCGCCATAAATGGACGCGCGATTTCGATCAGACGCGCGGCATCGTTGCGGTTGGCAAAAAGGGACTCAAACTTGGTGGTCAGGCGGAACACGTCATCTGACGATCGGTGGATGTATCCGCGTTCTTCCAGCACCACCATCATACGAAAGATTTCGTTCTTTGACCGGCCGATCCCATCCGCAATTTCCGTCTGGCTCATACCCTCCCTGGCCTGAAGGGACAGCAGTTCCAGAATATCCAGCCCTTTTTCAAGGGCCGGGGCCGAGTATTTCTGAAGTCTGTTCTTGGCTTCGGTCACGCGGATTGCTCGGCTGGATCAATAGTTTCGGTGCGCGCGAGGGAACAAGCCCCCGCGCTACCATAGACGTGCCTTTTCGGGAGAAGAAAGGCACGCCCCTTCTTTACTTCAGACCGTTGCGTTCCAGAATTGCATCGGCGTTTTCAGACGTGACCGCCTCGGTTCCCATGACCACGGACTTGGGCACCTCTGCGCCGCCCAGATGGGCCAGCGCCTGACGCAGGCCTTCCGCGCCAGGCGTCGGGTAGAGGAACGTGGCGGACAGTTCACCATTGGCAACCCATGTCACACCTTCGCCTGGCAGCGCATCGACACCGATAAAGATGATGTCATCCGCACGCCCTGCATCCTTGGCCGCCAGATAGGCACCATAGGCCATCGGGTCATTGTGGCCATAGACCATGGTGATATCTTCGTAGTTGCGCAGTGCGGTCGACATGATGTCGTAGGCCTGATCCTGTTTCCAGTCGCCGGACTGCTGGTCCAGCAGGAAGGTCACGCCATCTTCGCCTTCGAACGCTTCGTGGAAGCCGTTGGCCCGATCATGTGCCGCCTGCGTGCCCAGACCACCCCAGATTTCCACGATGGTGCCCTTGGCCGCGCCCGCGCCACCCAGTTTGCCCAGCGCGAATTTACCCGCTTCACGGCCGATCAGTTCGTTGTCGCCACCAACCCACTGCACGAATTTTTCCGTATCGACGTTGCGGTCCAGAACGAACACGGGGATGCCCGCGTCTGTCGCCTGTTCAACCACACCGGTCAGACCGGCGGATTCCTTGGGCGAAATCAGGATCGCGTCCACTTCCTGACGGATGAAGTTTTCGACATCCGCAACCTGCTTGTCCGTGCGGTCGTTTGCATCTGCGATCAGTAGTTCGACGTTTTCGTGCAGCTCCGCTTCGGCGCGCAGGTCCTTGTTGAACTGGACGCGCCAGGGTTCAACCGTGGTCACCTGGCTAAAGCCGATGACGTATTTGTCCGCCGCCAGCAGGGCCGACGCGCTGGTGGTCAGCGCCAGTGCCGCGATGGCAAGGCTCTTGCCGAAAGTTCTTCTATGCATATCTTACTCCCTTGTCATAGGTCAGCCGAATGGCTGTGTGGCAAAGCCCTGATCTCTTGTCCTCCAAACACGTAGATCAGGGCTATTTCTCTCCGCGTAACTTGGTTTTCACCGCAAAGAAAAATTCTTCGATCCGCCCCTCCTGGAGCAGGACAGCCAGCACGATAATCATCCCCTTGAGGATCAGCTGCGTGTTGCTGTCGATATTGTTGAGCTGCAGGATGTTGCTGAGAAATCCGAAAATCAGCACACCCACAAAGGTGCCCAGGATCGCTCCGCGCCCGCCCATCAGGCTGGTGCCGCCGATGACGACCGCTGCAATCGCGTCCAGTTCCAGACCTAGCCCAGCGTCGGGTTTGCCCTGCCGGAACTGCGCCACGTACAGAATTCCCGCCAGCGCAGACAGGCCCCCGGCAATGGCGTAGGTGACGATGGTGTTGCGTTTGACGTTGATACCGGCCAGTCGCGCGGCCTCGGCGTTGCCGCCGATGGCCAGCAGGTAACTACCAAAGGTCGTAAACCGCGTGAGCAGATAGAAAATCAGCAGGACGGCCAGGAAAAACAGGCCGGGCACGGGAACCACGCCCCACAGCAGACTGCGCAGAATGTCGAATTCCTGCACGGCGTTGCTGCCGGTGTAGACGGGGTAAACGGCGGTGTCCTGCCCGGCGATGACCCGCGCCAGACCCAGCGCGCCAACCATCATGGCCAGCGTCACGATAAAGGGCTGCAACCGGCCATATACGATCAGTGCGCCGTTTACCGTTCCCATGACGATGCCAACACAGGGCACTGAGATCAGGACGGCCATGACCCCGAATTTGTCATCCACCTGCAAGGCCAGCCACCACATCGTGACCAGCGCAATCACCGCCGCAATCGCCATGGAAGGCACGCGGGATGGCGCGGGCGGCTTGGACTCGGACGAAGATTTCATCTGCGACTGGACAAAGAAGATCAGCGCAGCAATGGCGACAAACAGGATCACGCCCGTTGCCGGAACGCTGAACATGCTGGCCGCGGTCCAGCCCTGTTGCGTCAGCAACATGGCGCAAATGACCGTGCCCAGCGCCATGATCGACCCAACCGACAGGTCAATCCCGGCAATGAAGATGACCAGCGTCATGCCCACGGCGACAATCCCGGTGACGGAAACCTGCCGCAGGATGTCCGTCAGGTTGCCGATGGACAGAAAGATGTTGTTGCCCTTGGACGACAAGGGCGAGGTCAGCGCGCCAAAGATGACCAATACCACCAGGCCCCAATACAGCTTGGTTTTGCCCAGCAGCGACAACAACCACCGGCCCACCGAGGGCGAGGCATTGTCAGAATGGGATCGCAGGTCTGTCATACTCACGTCTTTTGCTCCGGCGTCAGTCGAATTGCATTGAAAGGTCTTTGATCGTCTCAACCGACATTTCGTCCCGGCTGAGTTCGCCCGCGACATGGCCGTCGCACAGCACGATCATGCGGTCACAGACCGCCAGAAATTCAGGAATTTCGGAGCTTGCGAACAGGACTGAGATGCCCTGATCCGCCAATTGACCGATCAGATCGTAAATCTCGTCTTTCGCCCCGATGTCGATCCCACGTGTCGGTTCGTCCAGCAACAGAATGCTGGGCTGCGTGGCCAGCCATTTGCCCAACACCACCTTTTGCTGATTGCCGCCACTCAGACGGCCAACCACATGGTCAACCCCTGTTGCGGCGACCCGCAATTTGTCAATCGCAGTCTCGGCCTGAGCGTTACGTTTGAACTGCGAAAACACCCCGAACCGGGATTTGCGCGGCAACAACGGCAGCACGACGTTTTCCGCGATGGATTTGTCCAGCAGCAGCCCATTGCCCTTGCGGTCCTCGGTGATCAGCGCCAGCCCGTTGTCCACGCCTTGTGCGGGCGTGGTCGGCTTGACCGCCTTGCCGTGGATTTCGATCTGGCCCGTGTGATCGCCGCCTCGTGCGCCAAAAAGCGTCTCTAACAACTCGGTCCGGCCAGCCCCCAGCAAACCGCCGATCCCCAGAACCTCGCCCTTTTTCAAATCCAGCGACACGTTTTGCAGCACTTTCCGCCCTGCCACCTGTGCCGTCAGGTCCCGCACCGACAAAACGATGTCGTCCGAGGCTGGCACAGCGCGTTCAACCGGCTGAATTTCAACCGACCGGCCCACCATCATCTGCACCAAATCGGCCGGGGTTGTGTCAGCGGCCAGGGTCGTGCCGATCAGGTCACCGTCGCGCAGGACGGTCACGCGATCCGAAATCTCGAACACCTCGTCCATGCGGTGCGAGATATAGACAACCGCAACGCCCTGTTGCGCCAGATCGCGCACCACTTCCATCAGAATGTCAGCCTCGGTCTGGGACAGCGCCGATGTGGGTTCGTCCATGATCAGCAGGCGCGCATCCATCAACAATGCGCGGGCGATTTCCACCAACTGCTGTTCGCCCACCCTTAGGTCGCGAACAAGCGTGTCTACATCGAGGGAGAAGCCGAATTTCTTCAAAGCGGCCTTGGCCGTTTCGCGCAGTTTGGCCGCGTTGATCATCATGCCGCCGCGCAGGGGTTCCTGCCCCAGCATCACGTTTTGCGCGACTGTCATGTCGGGGATCAGGCTGAGTTCCTGATGCATGATGACAATGCCACGAGCATTCGCATCAGCCGGATTTTGGAACGTCACCTGTTCGCCGTCAATCTCGATGGTACCCGTGCTTTGGCCCTGCACGCCGCTGATGATTTTCACCAGTGTGCTTTTGCCCGCGCCGTTTTCGCCCATCAGCGTGTGGATTTCCCCGCCCGTGATGTCGAGCGTCACGCCCCGCAGCACACTGACAGCGGAAAAGGATTTTCCAATATCTGTGAGCCGCATGGTGATCCGGCTGTTCTGGGCAAGCATGTGCTGCTGCGCCAATGACGAAACCTGAGTCATGTCCTCCCCTCTCAGATCTCTAGTATTTCATATATGAAACCACTTCATATATGAAGCGTCAACAGCTTCTATCAGGGTGATTTGGCCTCAGTGTGGGTTTGAACCGGTCTGAACGGACAAGTGCCAGGTCGATTTCCTGTTTGAAACCAACGCGATCCCGTTACATCACCGCGCCGATTTGCCAGGGCACAAATTCAACGCCACCAAACCCCAACTCTTCGCTTTTGGTCTGTTCACCGGATGCCACACGAATCAGCAGTTCGAACAGTTCCTCGCCTTTCGCTTCGATGCTGACCCCGTCAGTCACGATGTCCCCACAGTTCAGGTCCATGTCTTCGGACATGCGGGCAAACATCTCGGAATTGGTCGACAGTTTGACACAAGGCGTGGGCTGATAGCCGGACACCGACCCGCGACCGGTGGTGAACACGATCAGGTTGGCACCAGACGCCACCTGCCCGGTGACAGAGCACGGATCAAACCCGGGGCTGTCCATGAACACGAACCCCTTGGTGTCGATCATCTCACCAAACTTGTAGACGTCCCGCAGGGGTGCGGTGCCACCCTTGGCCACAGCGCCCAGAGATTTCTCCAAGATGGTCGTCAATCCGCCGCGCTTGTTGCCGGGGCTGGGATTGTTGTCCATCTCACCGCCATTTCGCTCGGTATATTCTTCCCACCAATGGATGCGTTCGATCAGCTTCTCGCCGACTTCGACGGTTTCCGCCCGGCGGGTCAGCAGATGTTCCGCGCCGTAGATTTCGGAGGTTTCCGACAGAATGGTCGTTCCGCCATGACGAACCAACAGGTCCGAGGCATAGCCCAGCGCCGGGTTGGCCGTGATCCCGGAATAACCGTCCGACCCGCCACACTGCATCCCGACAGTGATTTCGCTGACGGGCGCGGGCGCACGTGTCGCCTGATTGGCGATCTCGGCAATGCCTCGTATCTCAGCCAGCCCGCGTTCGATTGTGCGGCGTGTGCCGCCTTCGTTCTGGATGGTCATGTAGCGCAGCGCGCCGTCGGACCGGATGGGGCGTTTGCCCACCAGATCCGCGACCTGCATGACCTCACATCCCAGCCCAATCAGCAGGATGCCGGCAAAGTTCGGATGTTGTGCGTAACCCGCCAGCGTCCGGAACAAGGTGGCATACCCCTCGTCCTTGCCCGACATTCCGCAGCCGGTGCCGTGTACGATGGGCACGATGCCGTCGACATTGGGAAAGTCGTTCAAAAGCCCGGACTTTTCCGCAGCCTCTGCAATGAACCGCGCCACCGACCCCGAGCAGTTCACCGTGGTCAGGATGCCGATATAGTTCCGCGTGCCAACCTTTCCGTCCGCCCTGTGAAACCCCTGAAATGTCCGTTCGGCCGTGACCACGGGCAAGGCGCTGTTGGCGCTGGCATGTGCATAGTCCTGTTGATGCGCCCCCATGCCCAGATTGTGCACGTGGACATGATCCCCGGCGGCAATATCCGCCTTGGCCTGTCCGATGATCTGACCATAGCGAATCACGTTTTCCCCGGCCGCGATGGTTTCTGTTGCAATCTTGTGCCCGCGGGGCACGGGCGCAGTCAGGGGCGTGTGCATATCGTCAGGTTGTTCGTTCGCCTGCAAATCCCGCAATGCGATCATAATGTTGTCCGAAGTGTTCAGCCGTATCGCGCCACGGTCCGAAGAGTCCGTTTTCCGGTGATTGGCGTCCATCATCAGCTACCCCTTCACAAAAACTGACCCCGGCTGAGATAACCGAAGCAATTCAAACTAACATGTTAGATGGAAGCAGCGCAATCCACGAGTAAAAAGCGCATCTTGTGGCTACAACTTCGCGACCCACATCGTTGCGGCTGTTCCGGCATCTTTGGATTTGAAGTGGTGCAGGCCAGCGGAATAAACTAGAACCATTGTCTGCACCTGAACTGCTGGAAGAACTAGAAGACTGGTCCTCGGTTATCAACGCAGAGCCTGAAATCCAAAAGGCTTTGGAAGCGTCTGTCTCAGCCCAACTGCCGGAGATGGAGCCATGAGCCATCTCTCCAAAACGTTCACTGAATCTCGACTTGTAGATCCCGCGCAACCTGCAGCACGAAAGCCCGCACGCAAGAAGACCCCGCCGCCATTCTCACTCCGTCTGACCAAAAATGAACGTGCAAAGCTGGAAAACGCAGCGGCGGGTATGCCACTCGGCCCATTCATCAAGGCCAAGCTGTTTGACGGCGATCTAACACCCCGTCGGACACGCGGGCAGGCTCCTGTCAAAGATCATGAGGCTCTGGCGCGGGCGCTTGGTCTGCTCGGCAACTTGCGTCTGGCGAACAACCTCAACCAGCTTGCCAAGGCGGCCAATAGAGGTGCGCTTCCCCTGTCGCCCGAAGTCGAAGAGGAACTGATGGCAACCTGCGCCGCCGTCCTCGCCATCCGCATGGAGCTGATGAAGGCGCTTGGCTATGAGAGCGAGGAGCGCTCATGATTATGGTCGGAAACCAACGCGCAAACGGTCTCAAGCTGGCTGCCCACCTGATGAACGACCGCGACAATGATCATGTGACGGTGCATGAGCTGCGAGGTTTCACGGCAGAGACCCTGCACGGGGCATTCCAAGAAGCTGATGCGATCTCCAAAGGGACGAAGTGCCAGCAATATTTGTTCTCGTTGAGCATCAGCCCGCCTGAGACGGAGAAGGTCTCGACCTCCGATATCCTCAACGCCATCGAGCGCGCAGAACGAAAGCTCGGCCTTGAAGATCAGTCTCGTGCCATCGTCTTCCATGAAAAGAACGGGAGGCGGCATGCCCATGTCGTGTGGTCACGTATCAACGTGATGGAGATGAAGGCCATCAACCTGCCTTTCTACAAAACTCGCCTGAACGACGTCTCCAAAGACCTCTTTCTGGAACATGGTTGGCGTCTGCCCGATGGATACAGAGACAGGAACAACCGCGATCCCCGCAACTTCACGCTCGATGAATGGCAACAGGCCAAGCGGGCGAAGAAAGACGCGAAGGACATCAAGCGCACGTTTCAGGAAGCATGGTCGGTCTCGGACACGAAGGGTGCCTTTGCCCATGCGCTCGAAGAGAAGGGGTATGTGCTCGCTCGTGGTGATCGGCGGGGCTTTGTCGCGCTCGACATTCACGGTGAGGTCTATGCCATCCCGAAGTGGTCAGGCCTAAAGACCAAACAGGTGCGCGAGAAGCTCGGCGATCCGAATGAACTGCGTTCCGTTGATCAGGCCAAGGCGTATATCGCTGAGACGATGCAGCCCGTCCTGTCAAAATGGCAGGAAGAACTGAAGGCGCGGCAACAAAGGCTGAAAGTGGCACAGGAGCACCAGCGTCGGAAGCTGATCGAAAAGCAGCGGGCGGAGCGGCTGCGCCTGAAGGCGAAATTGGAAGAGCGGCAAACCCGCGAAGCTCTGCAAAGACAGGAGCGCTTTCGCAAAGGGCTTCAGGGTCTCTGGGATCGCGTGCGCGGTGAGCATGGCAAGATCAGAAAAGAGAATGAAGCCAGTGCCTGGGAAGCTCACCTGCGTGATCGGGAGCAAACCGACGACATGATCTTTGGTCAGATCGAAGAGCGAAAAACTCTCAAGCGTGATCAGATCAGAGAGATGTCCTCGATCAAGGATCAGGCACAAGACCTTGCTATAGATCGTGAGAAATTCAGGGAAGCGCGCGGCAGGCCGTCAGGCATAGCGCGCGACGGCCCGTCTTTCGAGCGGTAGTTAGAACAGAGAATACTGGCGGCTGTCTTCGACTTATTTCTTCCAAGCCTTGGACTTGGCCTCCTCGTCCAACCACGCCGTGACTTGCTCGACCAGCGTGCCTTCGCCTGCCTCGACCGTTCCCACAGGATTATAGTGGGAACGGTATCCTGTTTCGGTGATGGGAAGCGGGGCGCGCTCTGGGTTGATGCTGCGCACTTCCAGATGGGCGATAGCACCACCATAGGCTTTTGGCACATAGGTCAGCTCGATCTCGATGCCTTCCCATGTGAATCTGTTTGTCTCGCTGCTCATGTCAGTGGCTCCAGAATACGTGGACTTGCTCGAAGCCCGTCTGGATGATGAACACATCACAGATTTCCATTTCCCGCGCCATGCGCTCATAGTCGATGTAGAGGCGCAGATTTTCAGGGACTTGGCCTGTCTCCTCGGTCAATTCTTCCGCAAAGTCGGCTAGAGAGCGGTACTCACCTGCATAGGCGTCCTCGATGGCCTTCCGTGCCTCGCTCAGATCGCCGAAATGCCCGACCAGCTTACCGCCGATCTCGCCATGCTCTCCGATGAAGGCCGCCAACTCTGCGACTTCGACAATGCCCATGTACTCGGACACGTCCGCGCCTTCGAAGCCCTCATGGTCATGGATTGCCCACTCTTCCGCATCTTCGATAGGTGAAGCTGCCAGCATCGCGCGGATGTCTGCATAGATGTCGTAGGGGTCTTGCTCTGCATCTATCCAGCGGCCGTGCAGAATGCCGTTATTATACGCTGCCAGGCAGGCAACATAGATTTGAATATCTCCTTGTGATTGTTTCATTTTCTTCTCCTTCCGTAAGGTGTGGGGTTGCTCCTGCAACCCCTGCCACGTGGCGAACAGTGGGTGTGCAAGCGGAAGGAAAAATCGGCGAGAGATTCTGTCGTTGTTGGGGGACAACCTTCAGGGGGAGCCGACAACGATCATAATCTGTTCGATCTGTTTTGCCTGAAGAGCGCTGAGGGCGAAGCCCTAAGCTTTTGTCGATCTATTTGCCTCTAGGCTAATTTCTGTTTGCATCAGCGAGACAGGTGCTCTCTGACCAGAGCCGCAGTGAGTTGCTCGCCTCGACGGCTTAGTTTCTCAATCCACTTTTCGGGCATGGCGGAAAAATCGGTCGGATAGGCATAGGCCTCTTCGCGGGTGACAAGGTCATCCGGCGGACATGCCAACCGGGCGTCATATTGTCCAAGATACGGCATAATGACCCCCTTGAGCTTCCCGGCCTCCAGAAGATCAAACAGCCTCTTGGTCGCGGCGTTCTGCGTTCGGTCAAAGATACAGAAAAATACGCTCTTCATCCGCGCCAAAAGAAACTGAGTGGGTGCATCAAGACGAAGCCCGTATCCGGCGCGACAGCAGATGATGGTATCCACCTTGGTGACATTTAGGCTGATCTGCGGATCACGATCTGGCCAAAGCGGCGCGAGCCCCAGATTGTCGTATATTCCACCATCGGACAGGATGACGCGTTCTTCACGGCGCGTGCCATCCTTTGCATTGAACGGAAGGACTTCATCCAGCGCGGGTAAGAAGAGTGGATAGGCTGCAGACGCGCTGACCGCATGCGCCAAGGAGATATCCTGCTGTGCCAACTCCCCTATGCGCCAAGTCCCGGAGCTTTCTTGCGAAAAATAAAACGCGGACCCTGTGCGTAGTTCCGCTGCGTTGACGATGAGTAACGGACCGTTTTCAGGCAAGTCTTTGAGGTTTTGTCCCTTGAAAACATCCTCGTCAAAGACCTTCTGCAAAATAGTTGTTCTGCTCGCAAACCTGCGAAAAAGTGGATGGAGCCTGTCCAGTTTCCAGTCCTTCCGCCTTTCTGGCGGCATAAGGCGAGACAATGCGCCGCCGAACGATGAGACAAGCGTCAAAGATAGGTTGATCGGCACAAGAAGCGTCCAACAGAAAAGCGCCCTTATCCCCTCCGAAGTCGTGAATGCTTTTGCAATGGATGGCCGCACGAAGCCCTTGGCAAGGTGCTCACGGACACGCTTCTCAAACTCTGGGAACGGATCGCGGTTTGCCACGAACATCCCACCGATAACACTGCCACCGGAAACCGTCGAAACAACTTCGACCTGGTCTAGCAGTTTGAGATCATGGAGCGCTCGGAGACACCCGAGATGAAAAGCCATTGCTCTTGAGCCACCGCCGGAAAGGGCCAAGCCGATCTTCAGTTTGTCTGTCATTGGCCACCTCCCGCATGCCGCAAGTGGTGACCTTCAGGGCGCTCCTGCAGATCAGCCCGCCGGTTTGCCAGAATGATACTGACATCGTGATCCCCGGCGATCAGCATCAGAGCCGGTAAGGTATCGATCTCGAAGAGCGTGGACAGCCAATCAATCTGCACCAAATCCGTTGTGCTTGGATTGGTGGCGCTACGCGGTGGATGCGAATGCCATTCACCGACATAGCGCACCTGTCCTCGCGTACGTTTAAAGACCCCGTCTAGGTACGCCTGCACTCCAGAAGTACCACGGGTGAACCCGCCTGGAGTTTCGAGACTGTCTTCGGGAGCCGGTGCTGCGTCCGCCAGATGAATACATTTGGCGGGGATATCGACAACTCCGGTCAAGACGCCGCCGGTCTCGTTGGGAAGCTTGGCATCGCGCATTGCCAGTATTCGCTGGATCAATCCGCGGTCTACGCAGACACGCCAGTCACCTGCCTGAAAGCACTCCAAAGCTTCGCAATGCGGCTCGAAGTACTCGACGGCTCCAGATGGTTCGAGAACCCAGGTCTTTGAAACCGCTGCGGGTTGATCGACGGCAATGCCAAGTGCATGTGCCAGCAGCCCGCTAAGCGCCATGACGTTGGATTCTGGCATGCGGTTGGTGATCGCCCGGCAAGCACCGGTATAGGCAAAATTCTGTTCAGGTGGTGCCAGTAGGTGGACCAGTCTGTCATCCCGGCCAACCAGAGAAAACATCTGCGCCTCAAGGTCGCGAAGGGTGAGTTGCCGATCCTCTGGCTCGGCAAGCAATACTCCACCAGTCCCAGTCGGGTTAAAGAACACGCTGACGCGCCGAGCAGTCGATGGATGATCGGAGAGATACCGCCCAGCTAGAACGGAAGCTGTGGTATCGATGATCAGATCGGCTTCGTTGAGTGCAGCATCGATCCGCTCTCGCGCGTCGCCCTCTGTCATCACATTGGCGAAAATATGCTCTGCAATAGGCTCGGCAGTTTCGAGTTGGCACGACACCGCTGCGGCGACGAGCGCCGCCTTCTCGGCGCTGATATTGCCGCGCCGCCCAATATGTCTCGCCAGATTGTGTGGCAGAAGCCGGTCGTCATCGATGACGGTCCAACGAAAGCGCCCCTCGCGGGAAAGACAATCTGCGATATGCGATCCGATGGCACCCGCCCCAACGATGACGACCTTGCGTTCGTCCAGTGTAGTTCGGCCGGATAGCTGACTGGCAAGGACGCGATCGTAAGCGTAGTGGACTTCAGCAGACTGAGCGGCAATCGCCCGTACGGCATCTAGATCGGGCTTCGGTCGCCCGAGCAGTTTGACGTAACCAACCTTGCTATCGGCTTCGGTGCCTGCTTCAGCCGCAATTCCGAGTGCTACTGCAATCTCGGCGACGGAACGGTCCGTTATAAAAGCCCGGAGGTCTGTTCCATTCTGTAGCGCGCCATCCGGCGCGATGATCGGCATTTCAACAATGACGGCAAAGCGTCCATTGATGCGCCATGCCGGCGGCGGTGTCTGCCCAAGCCAAGC
This sequence comes from Paracoccaceae bacterium, assembly GCA_040830545.1. GTDB lineage: Bacteria > Pseudomonadota > Alphaproteobacteria > Rhodobacterales > Rhodobacteraceae > HXMU1420-2. The sequence continues at coordinate 145,773 of JBFOMB010000008.1, forward strand.
GGAAAACTTCGCGCGCAAATCCTCGAAGAGATCGATCCCACGCTCAGCGAGCATATCGGCCAAGCTACCTAGATTGGAGGGCGCGAATGTCAGCCTTCGCATGTCTTCAGGCGCAACAATATATGCCGAGAGACAAAGCGGCTCGATATCTTCGGGGCGTTCTCGCACGGCGTCCAGCCGCTTCACCGGCAACATCTGCCGATGGACAGGATCGTTAATGCCCACCAGATCGAGATCGGCGGCTTGGGCAAGATCATCGCGGGAAATGATGAAGCTGAGAGGGCTGCCGATCATCACTGGATCGAGTGGCTGGCGAGCATCATGGAGGTGCCCCTTTGCCGCTCGTTCAAACCAGCTCAGGATGCGGTGGACAAGTTCGGCAGGTGTCCACGTCAGGCGGGCTTCGGCCCATATGCGGTCATCGATACAGATCGCCCGTGGAGAACCTTCAAAAGTGAGTTGCTGGTGCGGCGTATCTGGGAAATCATCTCGTAGCACGTAGACGAGAGGCATGGCATCATCGTTGCCGAAACGCACAGCAAGGCGTTCGGTGCGCTTGATGGGGCAGACCGATTGCTGAGGGCGACCGGTACGAAAATCGATGATGACCAACTCACCCGTTTCCCCCCGGCGCACTTCAATAAAGCGCATCAGATGGCTCGCGTGACGTTCGGCAAAGGCCACAAACGCGGAAGCAGCCGATGAACCTAGGTCACTGACTGTTGTGACGTCGAAGTCTGACACCCACGCCGCGATATTCATTATCCAGCCTTCGGCGTCGCGGCTGCCGCAGAGCTGCTGACCATCGGTGCGGTGATGTCGAGGCCAATGCCCAATGCCGTAACCTTATAGGCGAACGGCTTCGGATTGGTCGTCGTCGGGTGTTCCATCGTAACTTCGAACTCGCCGTCGCGCTCATTGGCGATTCGGCGGTGATAATTCGCGGCTTGGCGATGGGGCGGCTGAACGCTCTTGTCTGCTTCCGTCCCCTTCGCGGGGATAGGATCAGAAGGAGACACGATGACAGCTCCATCCTCTCGCTGGTCTTCGAACAGCCATTTCACATCTGGCTCAGGCTTGGTCTCGTCCGCCCCACGCTCCGGCCCAAGGGCCAGATACGAACAATGGTGCGGGAGCTTCATGATATCCCAGCGAAGGCGGTCTTCGTTCTTGTGGTAGCGTGTGACCTGAACAATTGCGGAAATCGTCTCGTGATTGACATCGGAGGCGAGGAAGAGACGGGACTCACGCATGCCTTCGACAAAGGTCGCGTGCAGAACGATCGAGTCTTCATTGCGTTCGATCACTGTGTTCTCGTCCTGGCGCCAGCCAAACGGACAGTGAACGAAGAACTCGACCCGCTCAGGACCGGTCTTATCAAAACCCGGTACCGTCCGCCCCGCATCGACAATCAGGTGCTTGCGGGCCTCGAAGTCGATACTTTCTTTCTCCATCCATTCTTTGAGGCGCTCGGGACGGGAGAAGACGCGGATGCCTTTCCCTTCCCGCAGCCGGTGACGGGCTTCTGAGCGAACGATGCGGGCGCAGTCCTTGAGACCTTCTTCGAGGATCGCCGCCGCAGGAACCCACAGCTCTTTGATCTTGATTCGGTCTCCGCCCTGATACTTGGCCGCATGATCGAGCCAGAAAAAGTCACCGAACCCCTTACAGTGATCGGAGTCCGTGTGAGTGATACAGACAACATCGTAGTAGTTGCGATCGGCCTTTCGCAGGTCCTTCCGCAGTTCTTCAGGCAGATCGCAACGCCTGTCCTCGGCAGCTCCGTTCCGCATCGCCGCGTAGTCGATGAGCACTTTCCGGTCGTCCGCGAGGTCGATCCTCATCGTGTCGGCATTGCCGAGTGGAAAAAAGTTGAGCTTGGCAGTCATCACCACCTCCTTTCAGTTTGACTTGATTTCGTAATGTGTATAGTTTTTATACTTACTCGTATCGAGAGTCAATATACTTACTATACTCATCATGGACCGAAGGGGGAGGCATGGCAATTAAGGCAACCAGCTTGCGCTGGGGAGTGGAGCAAAGACTGGAGTTCATTGAGTTTCGACTCTTCTGGGAGGGCTCCATCAACCGCAGTGACATCATCGACACTTTTGGTGTGTCAGTGCCGCAGGCGTCGAAGGACCTAAGCCTCTACCAGGAACACGCTCCCGGAAACATGGAGTACGACCCGCGCGAGAAGTGTTACGTCGCACAGTCCAAGTTTACATTGCGCTACCTTGAGCCGGACCCCTACGTCTACCTGTCGCGGCTAAGACTAGTCAGCGAGGTGCTAAGCAGCCCACAAGAATCTTGGATCGGCATGCTTCCCGAAGCCGATGTCGCAATTACACCACGCCGCGACATCGACATTGTTGTTCTCCGGACATTGCTGAAAGCAATTCGCGATAAACGCTCTATCGATATCCACTATCAGTCCATGAGCCCAAACCGCCCTGACCCGATATGGCGAAAAATCACTCCGCATGCCTTTGGATATGACGGCTTTCGTTGGCACACCCGCGCTTACTGCCATCTTCAAGACAAGTTCAAAGATTTTCTCTTGCCGAGAATCCTTGAGGTGGGCGAATTTGGATTGCCGGGGGAACTTAGTGAAATGGATCACTTGTGGTTCGATTTTTTTGATATCGAGATCGCTGCGCATCCGGGCCTAACAGAAAGTCAAAAAATCGTTGTAGGGAAAGACTACGGATTTGTCGGGGGCAAAGGCCTAGTCTCCGTGCGATATGCTATGCTCTTTTACGTTTTGAAGCGACTTGGTCTACTTGGTCACCCCGAGAAAGAAGACCCACGCAGACAGCATATTGTTGCGTTGCGACCCCGAGATGTGCAAAATGCTTTGGCGAAAGCATCCAGTCAACAAATGACTGAAATCTCAGCGCAAAATTTAATCTAGAGGCTTCCAATCATTGAGAGGAGCTGAGGAAGTATAATGTATGAACTTTTTTACGGATCACCCATGAACAACATCGAAGAGCCCCCTGTAGGCAGACTACGCAATAAAAACTTTTCAGCTTAAGGACTGCGCAATGCTCAATACACAAGAAGCCTGCCTGGAAGATATAAAGTCCGGCGCGTTGGTCGAGGGTCTGACGAGTTCTGGCAGCGCAAAAATCGTAAATGTTGAATGGTTTGGCGATCAAGCGATCAAAGTCGTTTACGAAGACGCAAATGGCGATGTGCAAGATCGTATTGTTTACCGTGATGAAGAGCGCACGCTTCGTGTGGCGAAATCAGGAACTGCATTCTCTTTCGATGCGAGTGGGGAATTTCTAAGGCTTGTGACCGAAGCCCACAGGATAAAACTCGCACATCATTTCGATCCGTATCTCGCAATTCACACCAGCTTGGTCCAGCCACTACCGCACCAGATTACAGCAGTCTATGGCGAGATGCTGCCCCGCCAGCCGCTCCGATTCCTGCTCGCGGACGACCCCGGCTCGGGCAAGACAATCATGGCGGGACTACTGATCAAAGAATTGGTCGCGAGAGGCGACCTAGAGAGATGCCTTGTTGTAGCGCCCGGAAGTTTGGTCGAGCAGTGGCAGGACGAACTCGGAGAGAAGTTCAATCTCGAATTTGACATCCTGACGCGCGACATGATCGAGCACTCGCGCTCAGGCAACCCTTTTAATGACAAGAACCATCTCATCGCGCGCCTGGACGTGCTCGCACGTAGCGAAGAGCTTCAGGAAAAACTCATTCGATCAACAGAATGGGACCTGATCATCTCTGACGAAGCGCACAGGATGTCGGCGAGTTACTTCGGCAACGAGGTCAAGCGCACCAAGCGCTATCAGCTAGGAGAGAAGCTCGGTCAAATCTCCCGTCACTTGCTACTCATGTCGGCGACGCCGCATAACGGTAAGGAGGCTGACTTTCAGTTGTTTATGGCGCTTTTGGATGGCGATCGATTCGAGGGGCGGTTCCGTGACGGCGTTCACTACGCCGACACCGAAGACATGATGAGGCGCCTGACCAAAGAAGAGCTTCTCAAGTTCGATGGTACACCACTCTTTCCGGAGCGCCGCGCCTATACCGTCCACTATGAGTTGTCCGATGAAGAGGCGGCGCTTTACGCCTCGGTCACGGAATATGTCCGTGAGGAAATGAACCGTGTTCAGCGTTTCGCTGAAGAGGACGGCAAGAAAAAGAATAATGTCGGCTTTGCGCTGCAAATTTTGCAGCGTCGTTTAGCCTCTTCTCCGGCAGCAATCTACCAGTCATTGAAGAGACGTCGGGAGCGCCTCGAAAGCGAGCTTGACGAGGCGCGTCTGATCGCGCGTGGAAAGAAGCACGATCTTTCATCGCAGGATGAAATGCTCGGTGATGAAATCCTTTCCAATATAGATGAGTATAATGAGGAGGATATCGAGGTATTCGAGGAAACAATCTCGACCACTGCAACCTCCGCGGAGTCAATCGAGCAGCTCGAAATCGAGGTTGAGACACTTAAGGGTCTAGAGCTTCAAGCTCTGAATGTCTTGAAGTCAGGCAAAGATACGAAATGGACGCAGCTCGACAAAATTCTTGATGGTGAACTGATGATCGACGCCGATGGCGCGAGGCGGAAGCTCATCATCTTCACAGAGGCCAAGGATACCCTCCAGTACCTTGCAGATAAGATTACCGGACGGCTTGGTAAGGCGGATGCGGTGGATGTGATTCACGGCGGTGTAAGCAGGGAGGAACGCCGCAAAGTTATCAGCCGGTTTATGCAGGATCGGGAGCTGATGGTTCTGGTCGCAAACGATGCCGCGGGCGAAGGTGTGAACCTTCAGCGTGGGCATCTTATGGTGAACTATGATTTGCCCTGGAACCCCAATAAGATCGAACAGCGCTTTGGCCGAATTCACAGGATTGGGCAGACCGAGGTTTGCCATCTTTGGAACCTTGTCGCGGCAAACACCCGAGAAGGCCAAGTTTATGGTCGTCTGTTGGAAAAACTTGAGACTGCCCGAAGCGCGCTCAAGGGCCGAGTCTACGATGTCTTGGGTGAGATGTTCGAAGAAACCTCGCTCAAGGACTTGCTTTGGCAAGCCATCCAGTATGGTGATCGGGAGGACGTGAAGGCCAAGCTGTTCCAGCAGATCGATGGGGCCGTAGACTACAAGCACATCGAAGACCTGATTAGCAAGCGCAAGCTGACAAACGACATGATGCCTCAGGCGACGGTCGAAGAAGTCCGATTGAAAATGGAGCGTGCCGAAGCCGAGCGGCTTCAACCCCACCATATTCAGAGTTTTTTTCTTGAGGCCTTCGAGCACCTTGGAGGAAAGCTAAAAATACGTGAAGAAGGCCGCTTCGAGATAACCCACGTGCCTGTGCGCATCCGTGAGCGTGATCGTTTGATCGGCACTGGAGCTCCAATCCAGAAGAGATATGAGCGCATCTGTTTCGACAAGAAGTACATCAACCGCCAACCAGTGGCAGAGTTTGTGTGCCCCGGACATCCGCTGCTAGAGGCCGTGATTAGCCTTGTGCGTGAGCAGTACGGCCATCTGCTCAAGCAAGGCGCGGTTATGGTTGATGACTCCGATCTTGGCAACGAGGTCAGCGCAGTCTTCTTGCTTGAGCACAGCATCGAAGATGGTCGGCGCACTAGCAGAGGTACACCGCAAATCGTCTCGCAGCGACTCCAGTTTGCCGGGATCAATGAAGCCGGTACGGTCTCCAGCGCTGGCATCGCCCCACATCTTGATCTGCGTCCGGCAACAATGGAGGAAATGGAGCTTGTTGGCGACGAACTTAGAAAGTCGTGGCTTTCAGGAAATCTCGAAGAGGAGGTTAAAGGCTTCGCCATTATAGAACTCGCTCAGGAACACCTGAAAGAAGTGAAGGGAAGGCGAATTCCCGAGATCGAGAAAACCGAGCGAGAAGTTCAGGCGCGGCTGAAGAAAGAGATCAACTACTGGGACTCGCGAGCGTTTGAACTTAAAGAACAAGAGAAGGCTGGCAAGAAGACCAGACTGAATTGGGAGAATGCGGTTCGCCGAGCCGAAGACCTCTCCGACCGCCTGCAGAAGCGCATGCTTCAACTCAGTGAAGAAAAGAACATCAAGGCTGCGCCGCCTGCCGTCCGCGGTGGCCTTGTCGTTATTCCGAAGGGTTTGCTGATAGCAAAGTCAGATGGCGCGGGCATCCCAAGAGGCTTTGCCGAAGATGCTGAAGCGAGGAAGAAGATCGAATTGCGCGCCATGCAGGCTGTGATGGACGCAGAGACGGAGTTGGGCAATGAGCCGATTGATGTCTCTGCGAGCAAGGTTGGTTACGACATCCTTTCCTTCGATCCGAAAGCCAAGAAGCAACGCTTCATCGAGGTTAAGGGCCGGATTGAGGGTGCCAACTCGATCATGGTGACCAGGAACGAGATAATCACCTGCCTGAACAAACCAGAGGACTACATTCTGGCCGTCGTCCATGTGTCGGAGGGTTATACTCAAGAACCAAAATATGTTTGGCGGCCTTTCGATGTAGAGCCTGCCTTTGGCGTAACCGCTCAACAGTTCGACCTGAAGCATCTGCTCGGTCTCGCGGAGCCACCGCGATGAGTGCAAAGCCAGCCTACTTCGAACCGATCCGGGAGCGCTCCGCCAAACGGTGGGAGCAGCTCGATAGTGATCCGGAATTGGCAGCGCCTTGGCATCAGCTCTTCAAGCAGGTGCAAAGCCCACGCCATATTCTCTCGGAGCTTTTGCAGAATGCTGATGACGCGCATGCAACAGAGGCATCAGTCGAGATCTTAGATGGCTGTTTCCTCTTCTCGCACAACGGAGAAGACTTCACCGAAGAGCATTTCGCTTCGCTTTGCAGGTTCGGCTACTCGAACAAGCGAGCGCTGCACACAATCGGATTCCGCGGGATCGGCTTCAAGAGCACGTTCAGCCTTGGGGAGCGTGTTGAGCTTTATACACCCACACTCTCCATTGGTTTCGATCATAAACGCTTTACCGAGCCCTTCTGGATGAATGGCAGTGGCGTTCAGAGAGATCGGACCACCGTGCGGGTGGCGATTTCCGATGAGCACCGGGAAACCGAAGTTACGAAGAACCTAGAGGAATGGCTGAAGAGCCCTGTTTCACTCCTCTTTTTCCGCAATATCCGGCGGATCACGATTAATGGAAAAGAAGTCCACTGGGGCAGCTTTGGCGCTGGCCCTGTCGATGGAACGGAATGGCTCGCTCTGCACGAAAAGCCAGACAAGCAGTTCCTGTTGGCCCGATCAACTCCAGAGAACTTCCCGGAAGACGCCCTGAGGGAAATACGCCAAGAGCGTATGTTGGGCGCGGATCAGGACATGGCGCTGCCCCCATGCCAGGTTGAAATTGTGGTCGGAGTGGAAGGGCGCCTCTTCGTGGTTCTACCAACAGGCGTAAAGACGGATTTGCCGTTCGCTTGCAACGCCCCATTCATTCAAGACCCTGCGCGCCTGAAGATCAAAGACCCCGAGACGTCTCCAACGAACCGCTGGCTTCTGGAGCGTGCCGGACGGCTCGCCGCTGACGTCATGCTCGACTGGTTAAGCAATACAAAACTGCATCCGGAAGAGAGAGCATCGGCCTACAACATGATGCCGGATGTGGACCGGAGCAGCGCCGCTTTGGACGGAGTGTGCGGTGCTATTGTCGAAAAGTCGTTCGAGGTTGCCATACAGGACAAAGACCTTCTACTGACCGATAACGGGCACCTTGCAGATAAAAATCAGGCTGTGGTCCTGCCGAAGGAAATCTTTGAGGTCTGGCCCCAAGAGCAGGCTACGGCTCTGTTCGATGAGCAAGGGCGGGAGCCACTGTCCAAGCAAATCACTAACAGGAACATCACGAAGCTAAAGAACTGGAATGCTGTCGATGAGATCGACAATCAAGACGTTCTCGATGTCCTTCAAAGGAAGCATTTCCCGAAACCCTCCAGTTGGCGCCAGCTTCTCAATCTTTGGGCGTATCTGGATAAGCTCATTCAAAGCTATGAGTATGACTGCTCAGAGGATGAGTTGCGTATCGTGCCGGTACAAAGCAAGGACATCCTTCTTGCAGCATCCGAGGTTGTTCGTTTGGGAGAAAAGCGCATTGTCCCAAGTGACGAAGACTGGGCGTTTCTCGGCAATCATCTTTCAGTTCTCAACCAGAATTGGATGCGCTTCCTAGCGGAGCAGCGCAGGATCGCGGATAACGAAAAGAACAAGGAGCTGCACCGGCTTACCGAGCGCGCTCAAAGCCTTCTGGAAGCAATCGGGCTTGATGATGCAAGCGATACCGGAAAGGTGATCGATCAAGTTGCCGAAGCATTCTTCGCTACTCGTCCAGTGCAACTCGGCGATGCGGTGCGGCTAGCCCATGTGGCTGCTAAGCTTGGCGCTCAAATTGGGGAACACTTCAAGTTTGTATGCGAGGATAAGAGGCTGAGACCGATAGGCAAGACCGTCGTCTATGATGAAGATGGCACTCTTGAGCTTCTGCTTCCAGACGACTGGGCGGAGCAGCATCTGCTCCACCCAGAATACTCCAAACAATTTCGCTCTTGCTCGAAAGAGGAATGGGAAGCTTGGGTCGGAAGCGGTCGTGCAGGAGTGAAAAACTTTGTTCCGCTTGAGCGTGAACAGTCGCGCATTTGGAATGAGATGTCTCTACAGCGCACGCTCAAAGAGCGAGGTTATACGAGCTCATACAATACACGTTATTCGAACCCTTCGTTCATAATGAGTGACTGGGATTTCGATTCCGAGTTCTGGGATCATTGGGAAGAGCTGGAAGACGAGCTTCCCGCAGTGTGGTCCAGGGTCGTGGAGTTCGTGTTAGCGGCTCCTTCTCAATGGACGAATTTCCTTTCTGCAACGGTGTCGGAAATTGCCTCCAACGGACACGAACGCCGGTTCATTCGTGACGGTCTCGCCCCAAAGTGGCTGGCCGAGCTCCGAGAAAAGCCATGTCTTCCGGACACCAGTGGGACGTACCGGAAACCTACGGAATTGCTGATGCGCACTCCCGAAACAGAGGCTCTGATGGACGTTGAGGCGTTCGTCCACGGGCGCCTCGATAGCGAATCAACTAAGCCGTTGCTCAAGCTACTTGGCGTATCAGATAGGCCGACCGGCCCGGAAAAGATACTCCAAAGGCTAAAAGGCCTGGCACAGGCGCAAACGCCGCCAGCACATGAAGTAGAGAAATGGTATCGCCGCCTCGATCAGTTGATCGATAGCAGCTCAACAGAGTCTTTCCAGAGTATCCGGGAAACTTTCGAAGGCGATCGCCTCATTCTGACGGAAGGCGGCAGCTGGGAAAATACCTTTGGGGCTTTCCTGTCCGGCGGCGAAGAGGACATTCCTGACATTCCTCTTGTACGCACGGCGGTACGCGACCTCACGCTTTGGCGGAAGATCGGGGTTGGTGAGAGACCAACGGCTGAGCTTGCCCTCGAATGGCTTAGAACACTCCCTGCTGGGACAGCTCTTCAGCCAGATATAGCAAGGCGCGTCAAAACGCTGGTCTCCCGCTATCCGGCGCGCATTTGGGATGACTGTGGACATTGGCTCAACCTAGCTGGCGAGTGGGTTCGCACAGATAGTTTTACCTATGCCCTGTCTATGCAGACGCTAACGCGCTGGAGCCATCTGCACCAATGGGTCAGACAGAAGACTGCCGACTTTCAGATGCTCTCGGTTGAGCTGAACGAGACCGAACCCTTCAACACCTTGCCACCCCTCGCTGCCCAAATCGAAGAGCGCTTCGATCAGCACGGGAAGCCAAGCGGTCAGCGCGCACAGCGTGCCTGGCTGAAGGAGCTTGGACTGCAGCTACGCCGCATCAAACTCGATAATGAACAAGAAGCACTCCGCATCCGGGAATTGGCAATAGCGCTTTCGCGCACACTCTGGCTCACCAGTCGCCACATCGAGATCATTCCATATATTGATGGAAAGCCCGCAGGAACAGCACGACAGGCTGATGCCCTTTGGCTTGGCGATACGCTGTACGCCGAGGACAAGCCGCTTGCAAAGCTGGCAAAAGCCGTCGCCCAAGAACTTGGCAAGGCGTTCCAGAAGCAGGACATTGGTGATGCGATCAAGCTCTGCTTCGATCGCGATCCTGCCTACGTTCGCTCTTTCATGGAAGAGAACTTCGAACTCTTGACCGAGGAAGAGCTTGGCGATCATGCCATGCAAACAGGCGACGACATTTCTGATCGGCCACCAGAAAGCGATGCCGAAGACCTTTCATCATCTGAGCCGGACAATGACAGTACCGAGAAAGACGCGTCCTCAGACGTAAACAGCGACGATGTCGATGCCTCCCAAACTTCTGAGGCCGTGATCGAGGATGAACCTGCCGAAGTAGATGAGCAGCAAGGCAAGCAAGGCGAAGGTGATGCGGATAGCGAAGAGGATATCATCTATCGCCCGGTCAAACCGCGGCATGCGAAGCCCCAGCTCATCGAACGATTTGCTGTTGCCAATGGCTTCAAGAAGGACGCGGACGGCCACTTCTTCGCCGATGATGGGCGCACAATCGCGAAGGCCCACGGCTCCCTCTTCCCCTGGGAACTCCGCAGCGTCACCGGAGATGTGACAAAGCGTTTCTTACCCAAGGAACACTGTCTGGAACGCGACCCCCTTCAGCTCGGAGCCGATATCTGGGGCGTCTTGGAGCGCGAACCTGACAGCTATGCACTCATTCTTGCCGACCCCGATGACAAGCCCGTCGAAGCGTCCGGCAAGATGCTCAATGAACTTCGGGAGCGCGGCGTCCTAGCGCTGCATCCCTCAACATACAGACTGGTGATCGAACATGAAAAACAACTATAAGAAGAAACTCATTGAAGTGGCGATCCCGCTGGAAGCCATCAACGCCGCTTCCGCGCGCGAAAAATCCATTCGGCATGGCCATCCATCAACACTGCACCTTTGGTGGGCGCGCCGCCCGCTTGCAGCCTGCCGCGCGGTGTTGTTCTGCCAACTGGTTAATGATCCGTCCGAATATGTCGATAAACTGCTTGACGATGAGAAAACGCGCAAGGGAGCTGAAGCCGAGTTCAGGGCGCGCGAGAGTAAACGGGAACAGGACAAAGCTGAAGGTAAAGCCATCCCGCCTGACGAAAAACCGCTTAGCCTCGAAGACATCGCGATCGAGCTCGAACGCAAGCGTCTCTTCAAGATCATCGAGGAGCTGGTGAAGTGGGAGAACAGCACCAACGAGGAAGTCTTGGAGCGCGCCCGTGCTGAAATCCGGCGCTGCTGCGGCGACGAGCTTCCGCCAGTCTACGACCCGTTTTCCGGCGGTGGCTCGATTCCGCTGGAGGCTCAGCGACTTGGACTGCCCGCCTATGGCTCGGACCTAAATCCGGTTGCCGTAATGATCGGCAAAGCCATGATCGAGATACCGCCAAAATTCAAGGATATGGAACCCATCCACCCCGGCGGAAAGGAGCGAAACCACTACCGGAACGCCGAGGGTCTCGCAGAAGATGTGAAATACTACGGTGATTGGGTGCGTGCGAGAGCGTGGGAGCGTATCGGGCATCTCTACCCAGAAGTGGCTCTCCCAAGTGAGCTTGGCGGCGGTACAGCGACGGTGATCGCCTGGATATGGGCTCGCACTGTACCCAGTCCGGACCCGGCATTCGCAAGTGCCGAGGTTCCTCTTGTTTCAAGTTACCTCCTTACAAATAAGAAGGGGAAAGAGGTCTATTTGGCTCCGACAGTTGATAAGATATCGAAGACGATTTCTTTTAGCATAGAGACTGGCGGCGGGTCTGACACAATCAAAAAGGCTTCAAAAGGGAACAAGCTTGGCCGAGCAAACTTCTCTTGCTTCTATTCGGATGCCCCCATTTCGGGCGAGTATGTTGATGCCGCGGCAGCCAAAGGATTAATGGGACGGCAGGTTGTTGCCGCCATCCTAGATGGCCCCAATGGGCAGGTATTTGTTTCCGCCGATGATGTTGGTCTCGGAAAAGTTGACACGACAGCCACTCGAATTCTTGATGAAATTGATTTGAGCGCACTGGAAGTGCCGTGCCGCGGGACGTTTGCAAGCAATGCTCAAGGGCGGAAGTACGGCTTCGAGACTTTCAAAGACTATTATCTCCCCCGTCAACTAGTTGCGCTTGCGACTTTCAGTGACCTGATCGAGGACCTACACAAACAGGTGGCTATTGATGCAAGAGCGGCGTTTGATGGAAGCTCAAATGATGCAGCCAAAGATTATGCGAATGCTATCGCGCTATATTTTGCTTTCGCTATAGACCGAATGGCGGATGCCGGTAGTTCCATGGCAACATGGTCGTCAAGCGGTTTCATCCGCTTCACCTACGCCCGACAGGGCATCGCGATGACATGGGATTTTGTCGAATGCAATCCGTTTAGTCGCCGCACTGGGGGACTCACTGGAGCAGTGCAATGGATTGAGCGTGTTCTCAATGAACTGCCCGCCAAAGGTCTGGGTAAGATCGAACAAGCAGATGCTCAGACGATCATCTTGCCACAGGGCGCGATCCTGAACACCGACCCACCCTACTACGACAACATGCAATACTCAGATCTTTCAGATTATTTCTATGTCTGGCTTAGGCGATCACTGAAGCGCGTCTTCCCCGATCTAACTCGCTACTTGGCTGTCCCAAAATCGGAGGAGCTGATCGCGTCTCCATACCGACATGACAAAGATGAAAAGGCGGCGGATCGCTTCTTCCTGGATGGGATGACTGAAGCAATGTCATCTCTAGAAAAGCAATCGAACCCCGGCTTTCCCGCCGCGATTTATTATGCCTTCAAGCAAAGTGAAGTTGAGACGTCAGGCATTGCTTCCACAGGTTGGGCAACGTTCCTCTCAGCAGTGATCGCAGCAGGATTTTCGATCGTCGGAACATGGCCTGTACGAACGGAGAGGTCGGCAAGGATTGTTGCCACTGGAACAAACGCTTTGGCCAACTCGGTCGTCTTGGTCTGCAGAAAGAAGGAGGATAGTGCTGAGACGATCACCCGGGCTGAATTCATTCGTGCGCTGAAGAGAGAGCTTCCACCAGCCATCGCCGAACTACAGGCTGCCAATGTTTCACCGGCTGACATGCCACAGTCGGCCATCGGCCCCGGTATGGGAGTCTTTTCACGCTACGCAGCAGTGCTGGAGGCCGACGACAACCCAATGACGGTCAAGACGGCTCTTCAATTGATCAACCGAGAGCTAGACGAGTTCTTGAACGACATCCAAGGCGAATTCGACCCGGAGACACGGTTCTCGATCACCTGGTACGAACAGAATGGTCTGACGGAAGGGGATTTCGGTTCAGCCGACAGTCTGGCCCGTGCGCGCGGAATTTCAGTAGATGAAGTCAAACATGCTGGCATAGTTAAATCAGAAGCTGGAAGGGTCCGCATATTCAAGCGCGACGAGTTGTTAGATAATTGGGACCCGAACACCGATCCGCATATAACGATCTGGGAATGCTGCCAGTATTTGATCAGCGCACTGGAGAACGAGGGCGAATACGCTGCGGCACTACTGCTCAAGAAGTTGGGTGCGGACAAGGCCGAGGCCGTGAAAGACCTCGCCTACTGCCTATACGACATATGTTCGAACAAGCGGAAGGAGGCGAAGGAAGCGACCTCCTACAACGCCCTGATCGCGGTATGGACTGAACTAACACGCCAGGCGGCTACGATCTCGGACTACGAGATGACGGGCGACCGCCAGACGGCAATGAATATCTAAGAGGCAGACGATGGCGAAGAGTACAAGGCACTACGTTTTTGAAGGGATGGAGCTTCTTCCGGAAGCCCTAACACCGTTTGTGGAGAAGCGACTGGACAGCTCGATCAATGGGCATTGGCAGGTCGAAGTCATGGACCGCGTATTTGGTTTGAAGGCCAGCGGAGGGAGCATTAACTGGGATCAGCAGGCGCTGCTGAAGACGATGATGGCCTTCTGGAAGGAAGCCTTCTCCACCGTCCTTGGACATCCGGAACGCTCGTATGTGTCTGAGTTGCTCGAAGTACGCAACAGGCTATCTCACAATGAGACGTTTACGTACGACGATGCGGAACGTGCCCTGGACTCGATGCGGCGCCTGATGGAGTCGATCAGCGCCGGTGATGCCGCAGACCAGATCGGTAAAATGCGTGATACCATTCTTCGCACAAAATATACGGAGCTACAGCGCAACGAAGAACGCAGAAAGTCGCAAAAACTATCGATATCCGTGGAGACCGTTGCTGGCCTGCTACCTTGGCGAGATGTAATCGAGCCTCATAACGACGTTGCCACTGGTGAATTCAAGCAGGCTGAGTTTGCCGCCGACCTTGGCAAAGTGCATTCAGGAAGCGCGCCTTCTGAATATCGCGATCCCAAAGAATTTTTTAGTCGCACCTACCTCACCGATGGCCTTAGCAGCCTCTTGATCGGTGCCGCGAAGCGGCTTTCCGACGCTGGCGGCGATCCAGTGGTCGAACTACAGACGAATTTTGGGGGCGGCAAGACGCACTCGATGCTGGGTCTTTATCACATGGTCGGCGGCACACCGGCGCACGACCTCCCTGGTCTGGATCAACTGCTCAAAGATCACGAGCTGGATGTGCCGAAGAAGGTCAACCGTGCAGTTCTGGTTGGAACGTCGCGTGGGCCACAGGATGTGATCAGTACCGATGATGGTCTGAAAATTAGGACGACGTGGGGCGAACTGGCTTGGCAACTTGGCGGCGTCGAAGCCTACAAGATGATCGCCGAGAATGATGCGAAGGGTATCGCGCCTGGCTCGAACTTGCTGGAGATAATCTTCAAAAAGTATGCACCCTGCCTAATCCTGATCGATGAATGGGTTGCTTACCTACGACAAATCTACAAAGTCGATGGCCTGCCGTCAGGTTCCTTCGATGCAAACCTCTCCTTCGTTCAATCTTTGACTGAAGCGGTAAAGGCCAGCCCCGGAACACTACTTGTCGCGTCATTGCCAGCCTCGCAGATCGAAGTTGGCGGTGAAGGCGGACAGGAAGCGCTTTCACGCCTGAAGCAAACCTTTTCCCGCGTTGAGTCCTCTTGGCGTCCTGCGTCCCAGGAAGAGAGCTACGAGATCGTTCGTCGTAGATTGTTCAAGTCTATTCCGGGCGATAAGCACCATCATAAGGACAACGCGCTGAAGCAGTTTGCCAAGCTGTATCGTGAAAACAGCAATGATTTCCCCCAAGGCTGTGCGGACGAGGACTACCGGCGAAAACTCGAAAAGGCCTATCCGATCCACCCGGAGCTTTTCGACCAGCTTTACACAAGCTGGGGCTCTTTGGAGAAGTTCCAGCGAACCCGCGGTGTTCTGCGTCTGATGGCACAGGTCATCCATGAGCTTTGGATGAGCAACGATCCTTCAATCATGATCATGCCGGGAAGCGTAGCAATAAGCTCGGCGAGGGTGGAGCCCGAGCTGCTCCATTATCTTGACGTGAACTGGCAGTCGATCATCGCGGGTGACGTAGATGGGACGTCTTCTACACCATATAAGATTGACCAGTCTGCGCCAAACCTAAACCGCTACTCGGCCACGCGGCGAGTGGCACGCTCCATCTTCATGGGTTCGGCACCCACGCATGCTCAAAAAAACAAGGGGCTGGATGATAAACAGATTAATCTAGGTGTAGTCCAGCCGGGAGAACGCCCAGCAATTTTTGGAGACGCTCTTCGCCGCCTGACAAACCAGGCAAAATACATGCACAGCGACCTCGGTCGCTATTGGTACTCGATGTCTCCGAGTCTGAACCGCCTCGCGGCAGACAAGGCTGCGCAGCTGGAAGAAGCATTGGTTTTGGTCACTATCGATCAGGAGCTGAACAAGTACATAAATGGCATTACCGATCGTGGTCATTTCGACGCTATCCAGGTCGCTCCAGCAAGCTCAGCGGACGTGCCCGATGATGCCGGTGGCGTGCGCGCTGTCATCCTCGGCGTCGCACATCCGCACAATGGCCGAGATGGATCGGAGGCCCAAAAGGCTGCGAGAGAAATTCTGATGCAAAGGGGTACGGTCCCACGTGTGTATCGAAATACTCTGGTCTTTATCGCTGCTGAAGCACGGCAAATTGACAGCCTTAAGGAGGCGGTGCGTGCTGCACTTGGATGGGACCAGGTCGCACGTGAGTCCGACAATGGCCGTCTGGACCTCAAGACCAGTGACATCAGCATGGCAAAAGACAAACAGAAAGAGGCGCGAGAGACTATGCGCACTAGGCTCCAAGAGTGTTGGAGCTACCTCCTTTATCCGCACCAAGATTCTGCCCATGCCGAATTTGAGTGGTCTTCGGGCAAGATACCGGCACAAGATGGACTTCTGTCCCGCGCAAGCCGAAAGCTTGTTAGCGATGAAGCGTTGTTGCCAGAACTTGGTCCAACGCGGCTCGATCGCGACCTTCAGAAATACATTTGGAACGGAAAACCGCACCTGCATCTAAAAGACCTTTGGGAATACTTGAACAGGTATCTGTATCTGCCGCGCATCAAGAACCAGCAGGTCTTAGTGAAGGCAGTTCAAGCCGCGGTCACAGGCATCGTTGCAGGTCCGTTCGCGTACGCAGATGGCTGGGACGAAGCATCCGATAGCTATTCCGGGCTCTTGATTGAGAGCACGCGTGATCCTCACGTCATCATCAGTGGCGAGAGCGTGATCTTGAAGCCGGATGTTGCTGAAGCACACCGGCCTGTTCCCAAGGCCGACGAGATTGGCGACAGTCATGCAGGAACGACGGACAGCCCGACGGATGATAAGTCGTCTGTCCCGGAGAATAGCGACCAAGGTGCTGAGAATGGAGAGCAGCCCAAAGAGCGCAAGCCGACCCGGTTCATGGGGACGGTCATGATTTCCGCGGACCGCCCTGCTCGGGATATTCATCAGATTGTCGAGGCAATCGTCGAGCAGCTTACAACAATTCCCGGTAGCGATGTGACACTGAAGTTGGAGATCGATGCTGAGGTTTCTCAAGGATTAGATCGATCAAAGGTGCGTACACTTCTGGAGAACGCGACCACGCTGGGTTTCCTAGATAAGATCGTCAAATAGGATAAG
Source organism: Paracoccaceae bacterium (assembly GCA_040830545.1). Taxonomy (GTDB): domain Bacteria; phylum Pseudomonadota; class Alphaproteobacteria; order Rhodobacterales; family Rhodobacteraceae; genus HXMU1420-2. The sequence goes on from JBFOMB010000008.1 coordinate 162,825, forward strand.
GGTTATATCGCATCCCATTTCTTGAAGTGGTCATGGGGGTATCGGGGGTAGCAGGAACGCTCCCCTGATCGGTGATCAACCTGTCGGCAGGTTGTCCATGGTTCGGTGCAGGTGGAGAGGGACGTCTCCAAGTCCTGCGAGTGGGTTTCAAGGGGGTGCGATAGCCCCTTTGATCGATGGGTGCAGGGAGAGCGAAGTCTCCTTGCTCGTGGCTCAAGCGGCGAAACGCTTCTGGCTGGATGACGGGTTTGATACCCAGAGACCAGCCACAGGCCGGGGGGATGCAACGGGGGCGCGCAGCGGGTCCCCTTGCCAAGATGCGTTGTACTACAACGCACATCTTGCGTTCGTCGCTAAGTTGGAAATTCGTGCAAAACTGAAAACGTAACGAATTGGTCAGAATTGGTTCAGATCAAACCAAAACGCTTCCGTCATCGATCATATCTTCAAGCTTGAGGCCGATGGTATCGGTCAGTTGGGCAACTGTCTTGAAGTTGTGCCGCCCGCCTGTGCCATCACGGTCAACCAGTACATGCGTGTCACCGTCGGATTCAGACAGCGCGATGAAATCTACAATGGCAGCATCGACGTTATGACGTGGCGCAAATAGTTCAGACAGGTCAAGTTGGTCACCCTCTTTGACATCGAAACCGCTGACGATATCAACTAGGTCGTTTCGGTAGTCACGTTTTGATACGCTTACCGCATCTTTTACTCCGTTGCTCTGCACTAAAAACTCAGGCTCTTCGTATAGCGGAAATTCTCTCGCGGATGATTGGGAAGTGAAAGCACTTGATCCTGAGCCGCTTCCGCCGCTGCTCATTGCTGCTGCGGGAGGAGGCGAGACAGGTGCACTATTGCTGTAAAGCCGCTCATAGACCTCAGAGGTCTGGTCTTCCCATGCAACAGCGAAGTCGCCGTTCTCAAGCCCTGTAACCACGGTGTTCTGTTGCGCGCCTGCGGTTGTGATATTGACCAGAAAGTTCTCCTGAATTGCAGAGCCAAATTTATCATACTGCTGTGCCCAAGCACTTGCGCCACTTCCATCAGAACTGGACTGGTTGTCTGTAAAGGTGATGACAAAGCCGCCATCATCCAATGCGGTGACTTCGGATTGCCACTGTGTGCTGGTGTGCTGATCATTCACCTGTGTCTCTCCGACAACTTCATTGCCGCTATTGTCAAAGACTTTGAAGAAGATGCCATAACCCGAACCGTCAGCGCCGCCTTGATCTGTCCAAGTTACAACGAAGCCGCCGTCCTTGAGCGCAGCAACGTCACTGTCATTCTGATTATACGCAGTTGAATTGTTTACCTGCGTCGTGCTGTTAACGCCTGCGCCCGTTGTATCGATAATACGGAAGAATACGCCGTTACCCCAGGAATCTCCACTGGTCCAGGTTACGACTGCGTTGCCATCTGTGAGAGCTGCTACGGATGGCTCTGTCTGCCAACCGGATTGCGCGTCGTCATTGATGATGAACTTCTCACCAAGTGCGTTCCCGCTCGTATCATGAAACTTGCCGATAATGTCGAATTGACCGCTCAGTGTGAAGTTCCCGGATGCCTGTGCAACGGTCAGGATGTTGCCACTACTGAGGACCGCAACATCTTTGGCAAACTCCTGCGTCTTGAGCGAGTTGTCATAGGATGTATTACCAGTGGTCGGGTCTTTGAAAACTTCAATGTCAGCCGAAGCACTTGAACCGTCAAATATCTTGGCGAACGTTTTGATTTTGCTGCTAACGTTTCTGCCCTGAAAGGCAACGACATATCCGCCGCTATTCAGTTCAGCGGATTCCGGACTAAGTTGCTGGACACCCGCGCCGACTGTGACAAGGCTTTCACTCCCCACCTTGTTGCCACTCAGATCAAATTCCTGACGGATGACAGCCTGAGTCTTCCCACCTTGACCCGCACTCTGCCAGAACGAGACATAGCCTCCGCTCTTCGAGCTAACACTTGGATTGTTCTGCATGCCCGATACATAGGCGTTAGCCTGCTGCTCAGCGTGCGCGATCCTCTCTACATTTGAATAGCTATCTAGTTCGCTGGAGCCGTTATTGTAATTAATCTGAACAGTAAAACTGCCGCCACCGCTCTTTGAAATTGCGAATGAGGAAACAGTGAGACTTGTGGCGACAGCATCAAGTTCTTCATATTCAGAGATATCAAAACCAAGATTTCCATCCATAAGGTCGTTTCCTTCACCTCCATGCAAGCGGTCATCCCAATTTGAACCTGTGAGGTCGTCGTCTCCCTGTCCTGATAGTATAAGAACGCCATTCTGACTGTACTGAGAGATATTGTGGATATCATCAAACGACTGCCCAAACCAGTCAGCTACGAAATTCGAGTTAAAGATATCATCGATCTGTACGGCATCAATTGTATCTGACGAGTCTGTCCCATACAAAATGGGCCGATCTTCTTCATCAAGAAAGTCCGTATATCCATTGACCCAAAGCTCATTGAGTAGGTCTTGCATGAACGGCGCGAGTAATGCGACGCTGAATGGCTCAGTATATTCGCCGGAGATATAGTTTGAGTCATCATTGTAACTAAACTGCGTATAGGTAGTTGTTGTTGGTACCGTCCCTGTAAAGTTGATATCTACACGTCGTCCAAGTCCTTCGTCAAATTGACTAGGGTTGATTAGAACATCAGATGGATCAATGAATGGTGCTATTGCCTCGTTAAGATATTGGGTAAAGAAACCTCCTCCAACCAAGTCAAAATTTTCATTTTCTGGAACCACCTGTACGTTGTCAATTGAGCGATCTCCGTTCGCACTTACATGGAATAGCATGTTGCTGGTATTTGCGAGCCTGAACTCAGTATTGTTGATTAGGAGAACTCTTTCTAGATAGTCATTCCCCGAGCTATAATCTTTCTGATCAATTGCCACCGTGCTGTAATCGACACCGGGGACTGTAAGTCCCAAAACGCCTAAAATCTGTGAGAATGTATATGTGCCTGCTGCGACAGTGTTGCCGGAGTTGAAGAACTCGGAAACTACTTCAAACTGGCTTGGCTTTGCATAACGCCCAGCGCCTGTCGTCATGAAGCTTGAGGCCGACATAGAGATGCTTGTTGTGGCACCCGCAGGGCGTATCAAGTCTTCCGCCGCCTTGTCTGTTGGGGGCGCAGTTGTGCCATAAAGGTAAAGTGAAATAACTTGTGAAATAAGTGGTGTAAGTGTAATTCCTGATGTCATAAATTCTCCCTTTTTGAACGACTTACAGCCAAGATAGTCTTGATGTAATTTGGCCAAATACTCCCAGGTTGCTGCGCTTACACTGATTGAAATCGGCATATGAAAAAGTTGAAAAGCTTGCCCTTCGTCCATCTCTGTCTTCAAAATCAGCAACGTGCCTTAGCACTGCGACGCCCTCAATTTTCGGATGCAATTCTTTGTTTGGGTTCCCGGTGAAGTACACGCGGTCGAACTCTGGAAATATCTTGTACTCATCAAATTTAATTTCTTTTGATGGATTATTTTGATACGTTGCCGTGTACATTGAACAACATTCTGGGTCAGCTTCTAGAACTTCTCTGGCGCTGCTGAATGGTACATATTTTGCAGGAACAATCTTTGGCTCACCCACTCCTGCCAGCTGTTCAATGACAATTGATGGTTTGTTCTTGTTTGATATGTTCAGCGCAATAATAAGTTTCTCTTGCGGTGTGAGGCCCGGTCGCCAAAACACACAGACATCGTATCGCGCTGTTTGCCACGCAAATGAGAATAATATCGCGCCAATCAACAGAGCCACGATTAGAAGTGATGGGAAAATCCTTGAAGAAAATAATTTCATAATATTTACGTCAGTCACACTGACATAAATTAACAAGGAAATCAATTGAGTTAGGAAAAGTCAGATAAACCTTTGGTTGCCAGCTCTATTCGCAGGGCCTTCGGCCTGGCTGGTAGTCCTCCAGATCGTTGGCTAGGCGTCTGGACAGTTCTTGTTCGACTTCCTCGTCCCCTGCATTGGTGATCTTTTGCAGGTTCCGCAGCATTGCGGCATGACCTGTTGCACGGCGCGCGATGGTGCGGAGTTCTTTCACGCGATCTACCACGGGATGGCTTGCTTCTGGCTGTCGTTACGACGGGAAAACTCGATAAGGTTGCCATAGCGTTCATGGAAACATCTGTCCGCCAGTTGCCCAGCTTCAAAGACTGTTAGATCAGGCCGCACTTCGATGATCTCGGCGATGACCAGCTTGCGGATGCGCGGGATCGTCAAATGCTTCTGAAGCGTTTGCAGGGTCAGGCGGTAGTGAATGGCGATGTCGTCATCTTCGGAATCTTCGCTCAAGCGTCCCAGTGGGTCAGAGTTCTTCGTCTGTTTGAAGTAACGCTGATCCATTGCGCCCCTCTGAACTCGGAGTTGCCTCTCCAGTTCTGGCTTGCGCGTCTGGCCAATGCCGATCTTGTCAGAAAGCCGCCCTGCCATGTCGGCAAGCTGTTGGAGGTGCTTTACGATTTGAGCGGGCTTCAGCTTGTGCATGTGGGCTTCCTTTACTACTCAAGACGATCTTTACCGCTTAGTATAGCCTTTCCCAAAACAGTTCGGACAATCCCGTGCCGTGGCAAACTTGTCCATAATGAAGCCGATGCCTGAGCATGTGCCGCAGCGAAAGAACGTCTGATCGGGCGATTTGATCTTGGATTTACGCGCGGCCTTTGGATTGGTGTTCAGCTCTTCCTTAATGAAGGCCTCGTCCCGCGTGTTGATGAATTTGCGTCGCCTGAAGAACATCTGACTTACTCCCCAATCTCGCGGGCGAGCGCATCAAGAATGAGGGGAAGTTCTGTTTCGCTGTCTATTGCGACCAGTTCACCGTTTAGAAAGTAGGCGGGCAGACTGATGGTGGATTCTGCACCTGTCACTTCTCTCAGGGTTTGTCGGTGCTGCACCATCAGTTCATGAATCTGGCGCGCAACATCTTGCGCCCTGCAAGCATCATATTCCTCCGGAACTATTATCCCCTCGCGCACCATATGGGCCGTAATACCTCGTGCGTCTTCCTGCTCCATGGGCGGCATGCCTCTTGGAAAGGCTGCTTCAAGAAACCTGAACTGACGGTCAATCATCTGGGCGGCATGTTCGCTGCCATGAGTTAGATGATGGCAAGCGAGGTTCTGGCTTAACAGCACATTCATACTATTGAGGACTTGAAACTGCGGCACCTGACTGGGCGCGGCAATCAAACCGTTTGGATCGCGGTAGATCAGACGCAGCCTTCCGGTATCGACATAGTCTCGGCGGATCGTCTCATACGCCATCACATGCGTCTGACGACACTTGCCACAATTGGGTCCGAAGTAGATGACAAGTTCATGCTGGGCGTCATCTGCGCCGATGATGATATCGGTTGCAGGATCAATGGAGTGATTGCTCTGTGCGCTTGCTGGCACACTGGCAAAGGCGATCAGAAATGAGCATAGGGCCGTTCGAACATACCGCATGTGACCTCCGCGATCAGCAACTTCTATCTAGAAGTTGGGATATTCAGCGAAGGCGTTAGTGACAGTCGTTTTGATCCGATATTTTGAACTCAAGATTTCTCTATCCTGTTGACGAACCGGAACTATTTGGCATGATATCAACTATTAGATAGAAGTTGACTTGCGATCCTATCGCGTGCTGTGATCGCGTATGTCGTTGAAAAGACTCCGAAATGCCAATCACCCGAAGGCGGGCTCTACGACAAAGGTTGAGCCGATCCGTGATCTGGGTTCGATTGCGACCATCAAAGAAAACCTGTCCTCACGTCCGCGTGATCTGTGCCTGTTCACGCTCGGGATCAATACGGCCTACCGCGCAAATGAACTGCTTTCGATCAGGGTCGGGCAAGTGGCACATCTCTCACCCGGTGATGAGCTTGATCTCAAGCAGAGCAAAAACGGGCGATACCGGATCACGACGCTCAATAATGCCGCCGTTGCTGGTATTCAGGCCTGGCTGTCATCCCATCCCTATCCAAAAGACGCGGAACCGCTCTTCATCTCGCAGCGCACCCGTAAAGCGCTGACCGTCTCGCCGTTCATCAACATGGTCAAAGGCTGGTGCGTCCAAGCGGGTCTGAAGGGCAATTACGGCTCTCACACCCTGCGCAAGACATGGGGCTACCATCAGCTGCGCGGCAATACCAAAACACCGCCACACCTAGTGCTGCCGTTATTGATGGAAGCCTACGGTCATGCACGGCAGCAGCAGACACTCGACTATCTCTGCATCCAGTCAGATGAGGTCGCCTCACTCTTCATGCAGGTGGAGCTTTAAACTTCTGGGTAAATTTCGCTTGGAGCATTGTCAGAATAGTCAAGATGGCTAGGGTCCGGCTGTAAATCACCATGCATAGCCTGAAAGAGAATTTCCATTCCATCTTCGTTGTTGAATGCACGAGCATCGTCCCAAGCCACTCGGTCATTTGCATCTCGAATCCAAGGGTCAAAAGATGGTTGCTGAGCCGCAGCGGCCAGAAACTTATTGCTTGATCGCGTTGCCGCAATATGGACCGGAGTACGGTCAAGAATTTCGTCATCTTGAGTGGATAGGGATTGACCGGAATTTAGTGCAGCAAGCATTTCGCCAACATCATCATTCTTGGCGGCGCGAAAAATATTAGGTTCGCTTCTCTTTGTTTCCAGGTAATACTCCGGGTTGCTCATTAAAATAGGTACCCACTGTAGTATTTTTCAAAAATACGGTCAAATTTTTCTGACAAATCATTTGCCTTATACAAGTTTGGTTTCGCTAAGTTCTGGGGTTTTCCATTTTGTACTCCCGGAATGAATCTGTCATCTAGACAGTCTTTTGAGCTGCGCGGAGTCAAAACACTGTTTGGGAAATCAATATGAATATCAATTGTTAGGCTATCTCGCCGATGGTCCAGAACGCTATAGCTGATCAAACCATCTGCACACCCAGAATGCCATGAGCCTTTCTGATGTTGCTGACTCAGCTTGACCCAACAGTTCCAGCTCGCAATCTCATAGGGTTTAAACTCTTTGTTTGGATCAGTTGAAAACGGAACGACAAACATGTAGCCGTCGTAAAACAGCGTGTCATCAATGCTCTGCGGGCCTTCAAGACTGTTTGGGGTTCTAAAATATGCGACTGTAAACTTAATCACGCCTTCCGTGAAAAAATCAAATCGAAGCACGATCCCATCGTATGTAGCTTCGGCCACGTCGTATGTGTAAAGGTAGTCCTTTGAAATTTCGAAAATATAGGCTGTAACCTCTTCTTTCGCGTTGCTGACTTGATAAAGATTGGAAAGGGCTATCGCATTTTGCCGTTCTTTGACGTGTTGCGCCTTAAGTAAAACGTCCTTGTATTCACGAGTCATCGCTAGCGAACGCACGAAGTGGTCTACAAATCGAAACGCTGTATCAGGAATAGTTCCGTGCCTGTCCCAATCGACCAAATGATCGTATGTAAGGCGTCGGTCCCTAGCTAATATCTTGTTCCCACTTGCATCATCGAATTTTCGCATAATGACATCTCGCGTGGCCATCCAGCGAAATTTGGAGCGTTTAAGCCTCTGTCTTTCAACTTCCTGAAAGACTTTGAGAATTTCCAGGCATGCACTTTTCCAATCCGGCGAGAACGTCATCGCCGTAGGGACTGTATCCTTGCTGAGACGACGTTTGCGGTGATTTTCCGCAAATAATTGAAAGGAAATAACGTTCTCTGGACACATGGGCCGAACCTAACAGGCGGCTCATACTGAAACCAGCCAAAGGAGAGATTTCATGGCCAAGACAGAGAATGTGAAAATTGGACAACAAATTGCGCAAAGCGGGCGGCCAACACCTGACTTATCGCGTCTGCCTACTCCAGTCCGTCAAGACGTCCAGAGCGGCTTGAAAGGTAAGTAAGGCCACGGGCTGGCGCAGTCGCTGCGCCAGCTCTCCTTTAGGAGAACGACATGGGTCCCTCAAAATCCCCAATGACTGCATCAGCAGGCGGTGTCGCCTGGATGCTGGCAGCCGTGGCAGCGTTCTGGGCAGTGCCGGAATTAAACGCCCACACCAATGCTTTCATCGCTGAATTGATCTTCAACTACACGTCTGATCCTCAAGTCGCTAGCTGGATGCGATGGGGCTGGATGGCAATTCTCTGGTTGCTCGTCTTTCATCTCGTGCGGGCGGTGCTGAGCTTTGCTCTGTCAGTCTGGCTGATGCGTCTGGTTGAGGCGCTGTTTCGCAAATGACTTCGAACAACGAAATCACCCCTTTTGGCTCTGCTGAGTGGGCGAGTCCGAGGCAGGCAGAGAAAGTCGGTCTGTTCCGCTTCCATGAGAATGCGCATTACACGGGCCATCTCGGCAAGCAGAACCTATACTTTAACGGCGATGGCGGTGTGCTGGATTTTGCGGGCGCGCGCGCAGGCAAAGGCACCTGTTTCATCATTCAGAATATCTGCGCGGGACTGGGACGCAAACGGACCCAGATCATTCTCGCCTGTAAGGGCGACCTGCCCCAGATCGCCGCAAACCAAACCGCTGACAACAAGGCAGTTTATTGCTGGAACCTTGAAGGGCGAGACGGCCTGCTACTCGATAGTCTCAACCCGCTGGAACCTTTGACGGCTTCCTCGCCGACACTTCAGGCCGATATCAAAACGGTTGTGCAGGGACTGATCCCGCCCAGTGGTGACGGCAAGGCCAAATACTTCGAAGGGCGTGCCCGCGATGTGATGGAAGGACTGCTCTATGCTCTGACTTTGAGAGACGGCGAAGCGACACTTCCGGCGCTCTACCAGGTCATCAACCTTGCTCTGATCGGAGGGTCGGGCTGGTCGGACTTTGCTGATGATATGAGCGCTGCTGCTTCTCCTCTGTGCTTTCGGATCAGGAAAGAGATTGAGGTTTTTCATGCTGATCCGCACGGCGCAATGAAAGACATCATCGGCGAGGTGACAAACGCCGTTTCGTGTCTGAGTGATCCCAATCTGATGCGGGTCGTCTCTCCGCCATTCAATTGTTCGATTGCAGATGATTTGTGCGGGAAAGACCGCTTTGCGAACCTCTTCATTGTATGTGAAGCCGAACGAATGGTTACCCATGCGCCCATCATCAAGGCGATGTTGAGCGCATTGTTTGTGACCAAGGCAAGAAAGCCCGATGCCCCGCGCCAGGAATGGGTGCTGGATGAGTGTGCGTTGCTCGGCGGCTTTGATCTGGTGCCGAAGTTGTTTTCTTATGGTGCGGGTCTGGGTATTCGCCCCTGGGCAATCTTCCAGAACCCGGCGCAGATGGATGTGCTGGGACACAAAGCCCGCCAGATCATTATGGCGAGTGCGCAGCTTCAGCGCTTCTATGGGATACGGGAACCTGACACCGCCCGTCTGCTCTCAGAGATGATTGGCGACCAGACCCTGGAGATTGATGATGAACTCGTCCAAGGCCGCGCCGATGTAGACAGGCGCAAGCTTTGGAATGCGGTCATGCACGGGGCTGATCCCTTCGCCGTGGTGAAGGAACTTCACCAGAAAGAGTATGAGACCAGCCACAAGCGCAAACTGCGCCGCCGTCTGGTCAATCCTGATGAGATCAGACACCTGCCACACAACAACCACCTGGTCTTCACAGATGGCCTGTCAGGACCGCTGCTCGCAGAGCGCACACCGTACTGGCAGCAACGATGGATGGCGGGGCGCTATCTCGGTGATCCTTATCATCCGCCAACCGACAGCGTGATCGTTCAGACAAGATGGGGCGCGCGTCGTCGCGCGATTGTCACCGAACCTGTCCCGCAAGAGTTTGCACACCTTCCCCAGTACCGGGACGGGATGTGGTCTTACATCGAGGGGTTCAAGCCATGAGTTTACTTCTTCTCAACCAGATTGCCCTTGAGCACTTCCCGCAGATCAAAGCGATGATTGTAGGTGTCATAGAAGCGGCGCATATCTCGCTCGGCCTGATCTTGGGTATGAAGGATGTGTTTCAACGTGCATGTCAGGCCGTTCCTAAGGGCAGTGCCCATACTTTCTGTCAGAACACCTGCCGCGACAAACTGCGGGTCGGCTCCGTCTTTGATGGCCTGCTCAGTAAGCTCTTTGATCGCATCCAACAGGCTGTCGTAATCATAATCATTGGGGGTCGGTTCAGTGGTCAATGAATCTCCTAACGCTAACGACAAAATCGTATCAAAGTTCGATTCCGCGACGCAAATTTTGCGAAGAGATCAGCTTGAGATGCGCATAAATCTGGTGGTCGATCAGGACACCCGGCGCGGGCTGGAAGAGCGGTTCCTGAACCTGAAGAACCGCACGCCAGAAAACGATCCCGTCATGACTAAGGCTGAAGCCGCTTATGTGGATCGCCACCTCAAGCCGGAGCCCGACCTCAAGCTAGAGATGGACTATGCGGGTTACGACTATGAGCACACGGTCGAGTTACTCAAACATGATTTTCACGGAACAGCTGAAGCGAGCCAATTGAAGGATAGATTCCACGAACGGAAAGAAAACGATCTGCGGACGCTGGAACGCGACACCGACCAAACGCTTCAGCGTGAAAAAGAGAACGGCATCACCCGCGAAGAGTTTTTCAAGAACCGCAACGGCATCACGTCTCACCAGTTCAAGCGTGCTGTTGGGAGAGGTCGGTGAATATCAGGAACCTCTAATATTCTGAATAGAAACACTTTTTGGTTGAAAGGGAGAAACACCATGTGATATGTTCACTATATGTTCTTTTGCGGTGAAAGCGATCCCGCAAATTGAACAGACACACATCCTGACAACTGAACCCCCAACCAAGGAAAGGAGCATTCCATGGAACGAACACCTGCACCCATTCAACCTATTGAGACCCTCCGTGACGGTCGTCTCAAAGCCACCATCTGGGAGAATAGCGGTCAGTCCGGCCTCTATCACAGCGTCACCCTCGCCAAGACCTTCGAAGACCGTGACGGCAAACTCCAGGACAGCAATTCCTTTACAGGTGCTGAGCTGCTGCGGGTAGCTGAGTTGGCGCGTGAAGCCCACAGCTATGTCCGCGAAGCGCGCCGCGATATGGCCGCCGAACAACAGCAAGAGCCTGCGAACAAACGACCTAGACCGAACGGGCGAGGACGTTGAGCAAGACGGACGGACGCTTGGCTGTGTGGGGCCGCGTCCGTCCTGATCTCATTCAAGAACAATAACAAAAACAAGAAAGGCAAAGCCATGAGAGATAGAGGACACATCAAAGCAACAAAGGTTATGAATCAAGCGGTTGGACCGCCAAAGGATGAGCCGGACCGTCTGCTGGAGACATACGGTCATCATCTGGATGATGATGATTTGATTGAGCCCCAGCAGAAAGAACTCCTGATGGCGCTCTGGCAGATCATGCGCAGCTTTGCTGAGCTGGGGTTCAGCGTGAAGTCTGGGGATAAGCTCTACGAAGGCGCTGACCATAGCTTCGATGATGTGGTAAGATACATCACACTTGAGACGACAGCGCCTGAAACAGTGGCTCCCCAAAACCCACGAACAAAGCAGGAGCAGCCATGAGTGCAGAACAATTTGCCATTGCAGGTCAGAACGCAAACCAGACGAAGGCCGTCATTTATTGCCGTGTCTCATCACGCGCACAAGAAAGCGAAGGCCACGGCCTTGAGTCTCAGGAAACCCGTTGTCGCCAGCACGCTGCCGCCAAAGGTTATGAGGTCGCTGCGGTCTTTCCCGATACAATCACAGGCGGCGGGGACTTTATGAAGCGTCCAGGCATGGTCGCACTGCTCAGCTTTCTTGATGCCCAGCCTGATGAGCGCTTTGTCGTGATCTTCGATGATCTCAAACGCTTTGCCCGCGACACGCGCTTTCATCTGGATTTGAGAGAAGCTTTTCGTTTGCGCGGTGCCAAAATTGAATGCCTGAACTTCAAGTTTGATGAGACGCCCGAAGGTGAGTTCATCGAGACGATCATGGCAGCGCAGGGGGCATTGGAGCGCAAGCAGAACGGACGGCAGGTTGCGCAGAAGATGCGCGCCCGCATGGAAAACGGGTACTGGATTCATTATCCGCCGATTGGCTACTGCTATGAGACGATCAAGGGACGCGGCAAGGTGCTCGTGCCGCATCAGCCTTTTGCAGACATGGTGAGAGAGGCCTTCGAAGGTTATGCCTCGGGTCGCTTTCAGACACAGGCTGAGATCAAGCGCTTCTTTGAAAGCCTGCCTGCCTTCCCAAGAAACAATAAAGGCATCATCACGCAGCAGCGGGTCACAGACATGCTGACCCACCCCATCTATACGGGATACATCTGTAGCGAGCGTTATGGCATTGACTGGCTGAAAGGCCAGCACGAGGCCTTAATCTCTCTCGCAACATTCGAAAAGGTACAGGAGAGACGCGGAGGCACTGCCCGTGCGCCTCTGCGTAAAAGCAAGGACGATGACTTCGCCTTGCGCGGCATGGTCGTATGCTGCGAGTGCGACGTGCCTCTGCGCTCTTCATGGTCCACAGGCCGCACCAAGCGCTATCCGTACTATCTGTGTCAGACCAAAACATGCAGCCAGTATGGCAAGTCCATTGCCAGAGACACACTGGAGAGCGATGTCGGAGACCTCGTGAAATCACTGCAACCGACCAAAGGGCTGATCACACTTGCAACCGAGATGTTCCGTGATGCGTGGGCAAGTCTGAGAGAACAAGCAGCCGAAAATGCCGCCGCTGCAAAGCTGAAAATCCAAGACATCGACAAACAAACCGAGACTTTGCTCGGACGGATTATGGAGTCGTCCAACCTAGCCGTCATCGAAACCTATGAATCGAAGATTGGAGAACTGAACAAACAGAAAGCGCTATGGCTGGAAAACCTCGAAAATCAGAGTGAGCCGAAAGGCAGCATGGTCGAAAAACTAGAACCGGCCCTCACATTCCTCTCAAACCCTTGGAAAATATGGGAAAGTGGCAGTGTCGCAGCACGTAGATTAGTGCTCAAACTGGCCTTCACAGACCGCATCAGATACTGCCGAAATGAAGGTGCTAGAACCGCCGATTTAGCGTTTCCGTTCAAAGCTTTAGGAGGGGTTACAGACCCTCAAGTCTTTTATGGTGCCGCTGAAGGGACTCGAACCCCCGACCCCATCATTACGAATGACGTGCTCTACCAGCTGAGCTACAGCGGCCTGCCCAGTTCCACAGCATCAACAGGACCAAACGCCTGTTCACATGCGGAATAACGCGTTCGTTCCTTTATACAACCGGCCCAGACCCGACAAGGCAAAATCGATTGTGCTGGTCGGGCCCGGACGGTTAAGCGTTTTTCGCCTCTGAAGAAACCTCTTCGGCCTCCATCACCTCAATCGCAGGAACAGCGGACGTATCAGCCGTGTCCGCTCCGGTGACCAGAGGCAGGATATGTGTGCCGGTGGCGGGCGTGACTTCTGGTGCCGGCGGCGTTTCCCAGGACAGAGTGTCAAACGCCTCGCACTGGTTGCACACCGGTTGCCATGTCGCGTGCGCGTGGTTGCAGTTGCTGCAGGTCCATTGCGGGCCGCGCGGTGCGCCGAGTGCACGGGTCAGCCAGCCCTGGATCACCGCATCCGACGCGCCTTTTCCTCGTTCAGCCGCAGCCATCAGCGTCAAAACGCGGGCATCGGGGTTGTTGTCAACCAGACCGCTCAGAACACGGTGCGCTTCGGGAAATTGTTCTGCCACGATCAGCAGCTCGGCCTGCACCAATTTGGCCTCGGGGTTTTCCGGATGCAGCTTGATCAGCTGCTCAAACCGCTTCACGCGATCCGCCGGTGATTCGTCCGGTACAATCTCGGCAAAGGCGGCGGCCAGTTCGGGATGCGGCTGCGCCTTCCAAGCCTTGGTGATCACGCGCGTGGCGTTCTTGGCCTTGCCCATCTTGATATAGGAACGCGCTGCCATCGCTGCCGCCGGGATCAGGTCGGGCGACAGGCGGTTGGCCTGAATGGCGTCTTCCTGAGCTTCGATAGATGAATTTTCGTCCAGAATGTCGGTTGCTTCGGACAGGGCCAGCACAGCCTCGCGCCTTGTATAAACGTCGCGCGGCAGTGTGCCGGATTTCAGCTTGGCCCCCAGCGTGGCGCGTGCACCAGACCAGTCATGCGCCTGTGCCTGAAGGCGCAGCAGGGTGTCCTGCACCTCTTCGTGTTGCGGCTTCAGATCGAACGCCTTTTCCGCAAGCTTGCGTGCGGTTTCCGTGTCACCTTCGGCCAGTTTCTGTTTCATGATGCCGCGCACGCCCACGAAGCGCGTCCGGTCATTCTTGATCAGCGCCTTGTAAGTTTCCGTGGCCTTCTTGGTGTCACCCGACATCTCTGCCGCCTGTGCGGTCAGCAGGTTCGTCAGTTCCGGCTTCTGCAAATACCGTTCTGCGCGCGCGGCTTTGGTCATGGCCAACCGTGCTTCGCCTGAAGCCAGCGCCATCATGCCATCCGCCAGCGCCTGATAACCCTTGCGTTCGCGCCCACGATCCCAATAGCGCGAAATCGCGGTGTCATCCCCGTTCAGGAATTTCAGAACCGCGACGAGGAACGACAGAAGCTTCAGGAACAGCCAGACCAGCACCACCAGCACACCTGCCGCCAGCACGGTTTGCAGCGGGGTCAGCGAATATTCCATCCCCGCGTATTCCACTCGCAGGCCGCCGTCGGTTTCCATCAGGAACCCGGCACCCAGCGTCAGAAGGCCGACGATAGCGACAAACACCAATATTTTGACCAAAGACCACAGCATCGGTTCGTCCTTCAGTTCGAGTTCGGAAAGGCGGCCGAGGCCAGCCCGTCAATGGCGGCCATCACGGTCAGCCGGTGTTGCGCCTGTTCTGTCCATCCGGCCAGTTCGGCCTGCGCGGCCTCGGGCAGGGCAGTGATCAGGTCCATTGCACCGGCAATGTCGCCGGACAGAATTGCGGCCTCGACACGGGACAGAACCGCATCCGGGTCATCCCCGTCTCGCGGCGATGTTGACCGCGCGCCAAGCTGCCGTTGCAGATAACCCGCAAGTCCTTCGGAGCCTTTGGAGTCTGCGCGCGCTGCAGCCAGCGCATTGCGTGCGGCGTCAGGGAATGCAGCGGCCAGAACCGCAACGCTGGGCAGGCCGGATTGTGCGGCTTCGGTGATCGGGCCAGGCAGGTCGATGCCCAGCGCCGCTACGGCATCCAGTTGTTCCTGAAATGGTGCACCGGCGCTGGCAGTCATGCGCAGCGCGTTGAACGCCCGATCCAGTTCCGCCTGTTTCGCCGCAGCTTCTGCCGCGCCGCGCTGATCGCGGGCGCTGTTTTCATAGGCCTTCGCGTCGTTCAACAGCGCCTCAACCTCGTCACGAATACCGCCAACGCGGTCGGTCAGAGAGGTGAGTTCACGCTCATAGGCCGCAATCGCTTCGCGCGAAACGTTGTCCTCAATGGGCCGCTTTTCCAATGCGGTCAGGCGGTCGCCGAGATCGGCCAGAGCGGTTTCCAGCCCGGCGATTTTGGTCGACACGCTGTCCTGATCGGCCCCGACCTGTTCCAGCACATCCAGTCGAGCGGTCACGGGGGCCAGATCGGGGATCTTGGCGGCGGTATCTGCCTGCACCTGTGATTGCTTATCCACACTGGTTTGCAGCGCAGCGACGTCAGATTGCAGGTTCGAAATCTGGCCAGCGGTCGGATCATTGCCCTGCAAAAATCCGCCTTGTCCGACGACAAACCCAATACCAGCTGCGATTACGCCACCCAGCAGGGCAGGCACGAAGCCGCCGCTGCGGGTCTGCTTTTCGGCAACCTGGCGCTCAGGCTCAGGCTCAGGCTCAGGCTCAGGCTCAGGCTCAGGCTCAGGCAGTTCGACTTCTTCCACGACCTCACCGTCAATAACCTCATCGACGGGGATGTCTTCAACCTCGACGGTTTCGACCACAACGCTGTTTTCCGACGACACCTCGGTTGTTTCGGTGGTCGCTTCTGTTTCAATCTCTTCAGTGGAATGCTGCTGAGCGGTCTCGTCGGGTTTCGGCTTGTCTGCCACCTTAATCGCACTCCGTGATTCTAATTCTGACTGGCCAAGAACTGCTCGACCAAACTAATCATCGTCGCTTTGCCCCTCAACCCGAGTCGCCCTCTGATAAACTTGGCGAATTGCCGCGATCATGGACGGCGCGTCCGGGGACGCTGCGACCTCAATCGCGCGAATAGGCAAGGTTTCAAGGGGTTCGGCGACCGCATCACTGAGCGCCACGACCCAAATTGACCCACCTTCGGGCACCTGACGGGCAAAGTGTCGCGCTGTTCGCGGTGAAAATAGCGGCACGATCACCGGAATATGACAGGTCAGCGCGGCGCGGGCAGCATCCGACAGACCTTGGAGCGTCTGTTCATAGGCAATGCGTTCCTCCACAAGCAGACCCTGCACGCTGAGCCTTTGGGCGATCTGCCCCCGCCGATTTTCGCCGCAGATATGGAGGATTGGTGTCTCCGGTTGTTGAACCATCATCCGTGCAACCAAGTCATCTGCGTCTTGCGCCGTTTGACTGACCTGCCACCCGGCCATACGCGCGCGTTCCGCCGTTGCCGCACCGACGCAGTAGGCAGGTAGGTGCCGCGACACCCCGGCAGACACCGCCGCATCTACGCCATTGCGAGAGGTGAAGATCAGGCCCACAATGCCTTCGGTCTGAATGGGTGCATCGTGAAACGCAATCTCCATCAGGGGTGAGACGCAGACCTCCAGCCCCTGAAAACCCTCACCCTGAACCCGTTCGGCAAACTCCTCCGCCGCGACCCGAGGGCGCGTCAGCAGCAGAATGGCCTTTGGCGTTTCGTCCATTTCCGGGCCCGGGCATTGTTCAAAGCGGCCTCTGGTGATACTCCGCCGCGACCCGCCCTGCAACGATGGCGTTCCATGTCCCAACCGCCTGTCACACTCCTTGGCCTTGAAAGCAGCTGTGATGATACAGCCGCCGCCGTGGTGCGTGGGTGTCCGAGCGAAGCGCAGATCCTGTCCTCGGTCGTGTCCGGTCAGACGGATTTACATGCCGCGTTTGGCGGGGTCGTGCCCGAAATTGCCGCGCGCGCACATGCGGAAAAGCTGGACCTTTGCGCACAACAGGCGCTGGATCAGGCTGGGCTGACGTTGGCTGAAATCGATGGCATTGCGGTGACCAGCGGGCCGGGGCTGATCGGTGGTGTGCTGGCCGGCGTCATGTTTGCCAAGGGGCTGAGTGCGGCGCAGAGTTTGCCCTTGCTGGGTATCAACCATCTGGCAGGGCATGCATTGACGCCCCGGCTGACCGATGGCGTGGCGTTTCCCTATTTGATGCTGCTGGTCTCGGGTGGGCATTGCCAGTTCCTGATCGTGAAAGGCCCGGATCAGTTTGAACGTCTGGGCGGTACAATTGACGACGCTCCGGGGGAGGCGTTCGACAAAACCGCACGCCTGCTGGGCCTGTCCCAACCCGGCGGTCCGATCGTGGAGGCACAGGCGGCCAAGGGCGATCCGACGCGGTTCACGTTTCCGCGCCCGCTGTCTGATCGGCCCGATTGCAACATGTCCTTCTCTGGCCTGAAGACGGCTGTGTTGCGCCAACGAGACAAGCTGATTGTTGATCAAGGCGGATTAACTCAACAGGACCGCGCCGACCTGTGTGCGGGGTTTCAGGACGCGGTGGCCGATGTTCTGCGGCTGAAAACGCAGCGTGCGTTGCGCAGCTACCTGACCTTGGAACCCGCTGAGCCGGTTTTGGCAGTCGCAGGCGGTGTCGCGGCGAACACGCAGATTCGGACCCACCTGCAAACGCTGTGTGACCGCGAGGGCGTTGGATTTCTTGCCCCACCGCTGGCGCTGTGCACCGACAACGCCGCGATGATTGCCTATGCGGGGATCGAACGGTTTCAGTCTGGTGAACACGATAGCATGGACCTGTCCGCCCGTCCCCGTTGGCCACTGGATCGCACCAACCCAGCGCTGTTGGGCAGTGGCAAAAAGGGAGCCAAGGCATGAGTGTCGCGGTTCTGGGCGCAGGGGCGTTTGGCACTGCGCTGGCGATTTCGCTGTCTGAAAATGGCCCGGTGACTCTGTGGGCGCGGTCAGCGGAACATGCGCGGGACATGATCGAAACCCGCGAAAACAAGGCACGGCTTCCCGGTGTGGCGTTGCCAGACGCGGTCAGGGTGACGTCCGATCTGAACGATGTGAGCACCTGCCAGACCCTATTGCTGGCCATTCCCCTGCAATGTCTGCGGGGCTTCCTGATCGCCGAAAAGGCTCGATTTGCCGGAAAAACCCTTGTCGCCTGCTGCAAAGGGGCCGAGGCCGGGACAGGCCTGGGTCCAGTCGGGGTAATTCAGGAAGTCACGGAAGACGCCACAGCCGCCGTGCTGACCGGCCCCAGCTTTGCCACCGAAATCGCACGCGGGTTGCCAACGGCTCTCACGCTGGCCTGCACGGACGAAGGGGTCGGGACGCGATTGCAGTCTGAGCTGACCACACCCGTCCTGCGCCTCTATCGCTCGACCGATGTGACAGGGGCAGAGGCAGGCGGCGCGCTGAAGAACGTGATCGCCATTGCATGCGGAACTGCAATCGGGGCTGGGCTGGGCGAAAGTGCGCGCGCGGCCCTGATGACGCGTGGATATGCGGAGATGGTGCGATACGCCACCGCACGCGGGGCACAGGCGGAAACACTGGCGGGCCTGTCCGGGTTTGGCGATCTGACGCTGACCTGCGGATCGGACCTGTCGCGCAATTTCCGACGGGGGTTCGCCCTGGGCCGGGGCGAAGCATTCGACCCCGCCGTCACCGTCGAAGGTGTGGCAACCGCCTATGCCGTTGTGGGAGAAGCCCAGCGCTCGGAGCTAGACATGCCCATCGCAGCGGCTGTTGTGGCCCTGTTGGACGGGCGGCAGACCGTTGCGCAAGCTATGGCCGACCTGCTGTCGCGGCCACTGAAACAGGAATGACTTCACCACATCGCCCGGTATGATCGGAAGCAACGGAAGGAATGCACATGAACTACTGGTTGTTCAAATCCGAACCCTCCACGTGGAGCTGGGAAGATCAGGTTGGCAAAGGTGAAGTTGGCGAGGAATGGGACGGTGTCCGCAACTATCAGGCGCGCAATTTCATGCGCGAGATGAAGGTAGGCGACCGAGGATTTTTCTATCACTCGCAAAAGGAAAAGGCCGTTGTCGGGATTGTCGAGGTCTGTGCAGAGGCACACGCAGACAGCACAACCGATGACGACCGATGGGCATGTGTGGATATTCGCGCGATTCGTCCGTTTCAGACTCCGGTGACGCTGGACCAGATCAAAGGACACCCGGCCCTGTCAGAGATGGTTTTGGTGAAAAATTCCCGTCTGTCCGTGCAGCCGGTGACAGCAGATGAATGGGCGGCAGTTTGCGGGTTGGGCGACACTGATCCCAGCTGATGCGTCTGATCCACAAAGCGGGAGGGGCCCCCGAGACCAGGCCCCTCCCTCACCCCGTGTGCTCCCTACTCACCACACACGATTGAACTTAGGTCCTGGCCGTACTGGCCATGGATTTACACTAGCACCAGTGCCCGACTCGCTCAAACGGCAAGTATCTAAAATCTTGTGAACCTCGGGGCGTCAATCGTCCGACAGGGTGTATAGAAACGCCGCCAGATCATTCAGATCGTCATCGCGCAGACTCAATGGTCGCAGAATCGCCTCTCCATCCGCGTGCAACCGTTCCATGTCGATATGATTGTAATGGTTCAGAACCGCGCGAAGATCGGGCAGGCTCCCGTCATGCATGTAAGGCGCGGTGAGCGTAACCCGCCGCAGCGACGGCACCCGGAATGTGCCAAAATCGGAGTGCTGAAAGCGGACGGATCGAACCGCCCATGCCCCGGTTTTGTCGGGGTCGTCGCTGTAGGCGCCATCCAGCGTGAACGGGCTGCTCATCAGGGTCTGCAAGCCACCATGCCGCCCGGCATCTACCCGGCCGTGTTCCAGAAAATAGGGCACGCCCGCGTCATGGAACTCACCATTCGAAAACCGTGGCCCGGAATGGCACGTCGCGCAGTTCCCATGCCCAACGAACAGACGTAAGCCCCTTAGCGCAGCTTCGGGATAGTCGGCCATCGCCGCCTGGTCACGCGTCGCCAACGCGTCCCGAAAACTGTCGAACGATGTGCGCCCTGTTGTGAGTGTTTCCAGATAGGCGGCCAACGCCTTGGACACGTTCACGCTGGTGTCCATTGGGGATTGCGCGTCAAGCGGTCCGAAAACCCGCTGATATGACGCTAAATTCTGGCTCTTTGCGACGCCACTTTGCAGGCTTTCTGGATCAAGCGCCATTTCGTCCGCATTGAACAAGGGCGTCAGGTTTTGCGCCCACAGATTGTCCGTGTCTCCTGACCAG
Organism: Paracoccaceae bacterium; assembly: GCA_040830545.1. Classification (GTDB taxonomy): domain Bacteria; phylum Pseudomonadota; class Alphaproteobacteria; order Rhodobacterales; family Rhodobacteraceae; genus HXMU1420-2. The sequence continues at coordinate 183,177 of JBFOMB010000008.1, forward strand.
CCAAACCAACGGTTCAGATGGGCATTCCACAGCGACTGCGTGTTTCGATCCAACCGTTTCTGCCCAATTGCGCGGGGTAAGCCGTCGGCAAACTGCTGATCAGGCTGGTGGCAGGTCGCACAGGACATGTCCCGTCCAGCGGACAATGTGGTGTCGTTGAACAGCATTTCGCCCAAGGCAATCGCCACCGGATCGCCCGAAACTCTGTTGCTAGGGTCATGTGTTGCATCAGGTGGCCACGGGCCGTGTGACAGGATTTTCTCAATTTCAGCGTCTGTCAAAGGGTCAGCTCTGCTTGCAAGAGCAAGAACCGAGAAACCGAGTACGAGGCAAAGCAGAATCCGCCAGGTCACTGAACCGAAATCTCGGTTGAGTAGTCGAAGCGCGCGCTTCCGGCGGTGACCTTTACTCTCAAACGCCACGCACCCGGCATGTGGAACACAACACCCGAGGCCTGAAACTCTCCGTCGCCCAGATCTGTGATTTGCGGTGTGTAGTTCATGCCATGTTGATGGGTCGGCATGTCGGCGTCGAAATCAAGCTTGATAGGGCCTGATTCCGCACAAACCTGGATAAAGACGGAGAAGGGAGCGGATACCGGCACCTTGTCCATATCAACGAATACTGGTGGCGCATTTGCGTCGGCTGAAATCAGCTCAACCGCTCTTTGATTGTCCGGGCAGGCCCAGACCGATGATGCAAACATCAGAAACAGAGCGACCAGCATCGCCCTCATTCCGCTGCCAACATCGCTTCCGCGTTCTCATATGCAATCTTGCGCGCAACGTCGGGCGGCAATTGCACCAGCCATTCGCGCGAATACTTGGCGTGTGGTCCGACATAGTACCAGCGTTCAGGTGCAAAAGTATCTGTACCAACCATGAACCGGTTCGGGTGCTTCAGGAATACGCGCTGCCAATCTGCGTCCAATTTACCGCGGGTCGCCATTTCTGACCGGAACGCCAGATCGGCCCATAGCTTGGGATAGGTGTCCAAAGCTTCGGCCACGGCGTCAGAACCTTCGAATCCTGAATGGGCCCACAAGACACGCGCGTCGGGCCAGGTTTGAAAAATCAAATCCAGTGCCGCGCGGTCGCCGTGATGATGCAGGATCAGGTTTCGGTCCCGCGCCATGGCGATCATCGCTTGAATCACCTCGGTTTGGATGTCGTCGCCATAGGCGTGAAATTCGCCGATGGCTTCATACTCAAACCGACCCAATCGATCCTTTAGGTAGTCGATCACCGTCGGATCGTGCATCCAGGTCGAAATCTCCCCACGCCGACGATAGGGCCGAAGCGCAGGCACGATGATGTCCGGGGCCGCCTGTTTCAGGAGTTGCGTGCCGTTGTCGTCAGAGCTGGATACCAATGCCTTACGTACTCCGGCCTCACGCAAGATACGGGCAACTTCGTCCGGCGGTACACGTTCCACCGCGTCGTGACTGTAGTGGATGTGCGCGTCAAAGATTGGCAGGTCTTCGGCCACCACCGAAGCAGCAAGCCAGACGCTTGTCAGGGTAATGGTCAGTCGCGCAAGCATAGTGTGTTTCCCGTTCAACCTGCCGGGAATGATAGCGCCCGGCAGGGATGGGACAAACAAATGGTTCGGTATCGAACCCTTTGGGTCAGCCGTAAACAGACTCTTTCCCGAAATGCTTGGTCAGCATGTAGTAGACGACGGCACGATACTTGTTCCGCTCGGACTGGCCATAGGTTTCGATAACCTTGGCAATGCCTTCGTCCAGTTCCGGTCCGTCTGACAGGCCCAGTTTCTTGATCAGAAAGTTGTTTTTGACCGTCTCAATCTCACCTTCCTGAGTCGCCGCCACGGTCGAGCTGTCCGCGTTGTAGATCGCCGGGCCACAGCCGATAGTGACCTTGGTCAGCAGGTCCATGTCCGGGTCCATCCCGCACTTGTTTTTCAGATCATCAGCGTACTGCGCAATCAGATCGTCTCTTTTACTCATCAGATTTCCCCTGTTTTGGCCCTGTTTTTGAGGTTGGGCGATCCCTGTTTGAAGCGTAAGCGCATCGGTTGGTCAGAAAAAGGGAAACTTTGTAGGGGTGATCCCCCCACCTGAAGGCTTGATTTCAGCGCAAACTATATTTAACTTTATTGTTAATTATAGAGGAGATTATCTATGCCAGTAACCTTCCCCGGAGAATCCCCAGCCTACCGCACGGCACGTGACGCGCTGTTGACTGAAGAAATCGCGCTCCGTGCACAGGTCGAACGTGTAGCGGCATTGCGCAGGGACTTGCCTCTTGGCGGTTCAGTTGCAGACTATGCGTTTCAGGAACTTTCCGGTGAAACACTAGCGCTGGGCGAGCTATTCTCCCACCCCAACCGAACTCTGGCGATCTACAGCCTGATGTTTCGCCCGGATCAGAATGCGCCGTGCCCAATGTGCACCTCCATGCTGGATGGGTTGGCAGGGCAGGCGCAGCATATCGCTCAGCATATGGACTTTGTTGTCGTTGCGGCGGCGAAGCCGGAACAATTGCGAGCCCTTTCAGATGACCGGGGGTGGGGCGCGTTGCGCCTGCTGTCGACGGACGGGTCGACCTACCAGACCGATTATGGCGCGGAAGCACCGGATGGGTCGCAATTACCCATGATGAACGTGTTCAGCCAGACGGAAAATGGCGTGCGGCATTTCTGGGGGTCCGAGATGTTTCACGCCGGGCTGGACGGCCATCCAAGGCATGTGGACCAACTATGGCCGCTCTGGAATATGCTGGATCTCACGCCAGCTGGGCGACCAGATTGGTTTCCTGCCTTAGATTACAACAACTAACCCATCCGCTGGCCAAGGCCATTCGAATGGCCTTGGTCCACGCCTATTGCCGCGCATTCAATTTTGAAGCGATGCTGCGTCGAAGATTTCGGTCAGTTCCCTGATTTCCATGCTCGCCAACCCGGCCCCACGCCCGGCCAAATCCGCCGCCAATCGGCACATCGCTGCATTGAGCGGTGTAGGCACACCAACCAACCGCCCCTGAAGAACAATTTCCCCGTTCAGGTAGTCTGTTTCCAGCGGCTGGCCGCGCTTCAGGCTTTGTGCTGTGGATCCCCACCCGCGCTCGACCCCTGGAACGTCGGCAAATCGCAACAGATCAGCCCGACGCGGATCTGCCTCGTCCACTTCGTGCCAAGCGATTCCCGCGGCCCGAAAAACCTCCATAGCCTCGTCCTTGAGCCGCGAATGAAAGGGTTTCAAATCCGGGGTTTTCCCGACCGCCGCCCGCAGGATGTTGCCGAGATTCATCAGTACCTTGCCATGTTTCGCCGACATCACGTTGTCGGTTGGAAAGGCGGCAAAGCCGGAGCCGTTCAACACCTCACACAGTGCCTGATCACACTCGTCCTGACCGGCAGGTGCGCAACCGACGTCAAACATGCCGTGATTGGGCGTACCAAACGCAGCAACTTCGCCCGGAACCAGGTAGGTGGCGGGCATCATAACGGTGACACCATGGACATTCGGGAACACGCGGAGCGCCATGCGTTCGTTGGCGACGCCGTTCTGCATACAGAAAATAGGTTGATCCGTGACCCCGGCGGCGCGCAACGCGTGCAAGGCTGCAACCGTGTCCTGCGTTTTCATCACCAGCAGGATGGCGTCGTCTGGCCGGAACGTCACCTGATCCGGCGCGGCCACGCAGGGCACCGCGACGTATTCATCCAAATCCGGCGCGCGAAACCGCAGCCCCTGGGCGCGGATGGCGTCCAGATGTGGGCCACGGGCAATGCCTATGACCTCGTGTCCGGCGCGCGTCAGGGCAGCGGCGATCGACCCTCCGATCGCCCCCATCCCGTAGACGACGACGCGCATCGGCTCAGTACCGGTAGTGTTCCGGCTTGAACGGGCCTTCGGGTGTGACGCCGATATAAGCGGCCTGTTCTGACGACAGTTCGGTCAGTTTCACGCCAATCTTTGCCAGATGCAGGCGCGCGACCTTCTCGTCCAGATGCTTGGGCAGGACGTAGACCTTGTTTTCGTACTGATCGCCTTTGGTGAACAGTTCGATCTGCGCCAGTGTCTGGTTGGTGAAAGATGCGGACATCACGAAAGACGGGTGCCCTGTCGCGTTCCCGAGGTTCAGCAGACGGCCTTCGGACAGCAGAATGATCCGGTTGCCCGAGGGCATTTCGATCATGTCCACCTGATCCTTGATGTTGGTCCACTTGTGGTTCTTCAGGTTTGCCACCTGAATTTCATTGTCGAAGTGGCCGATGTTGCCGACGATGGCCATGTCCTTCATCTCGCGCATATGCTCGATGCGGATGACGTCCTTGTTGCCGGTGGTGGTGACAAAGATATCAGCCGAGGACACCACGTCCTCCAGCGTTGTGACCTGGAACCCGTCCATTGCCGCCTGCAATGCGCAGATCGGGTCCGCCTCGGTCACGATCACACGGGCGCCAGCCCCCTGCAACGACGCGGCAGAGCCTTTGCCCACGTCACCATAGCCGCAGACCACCGCCGTTTTGCCCGCCATCATGGTGTCGGTTGCGCGACGGATGCCGTCGACCAGCGATTCCTTACAGCCGTATTTGTTGTCGAATTTCGACTTGGTCACGCTGTCGTTCACGTTGATGGCGGGGAACGGCAGATGCCCCTTGTCCATCAGCTGATACAGGCGGTGCACACCGGTGGTGGTTTCTTCGGACACGCCCTGAATCTTGTGGCGCTGTTTCACGAACCAGCCCGGGCTTTCCTTCAGGCGCTTTTTGATCTGCGCGAAGAAGGCGACTTCCTCTTCGCTGGTCGGGGTTTCGATCAGGTCGGTTTCACCCTCTTCGACGCGGGCGCCGATCAGGATGTACATCGTTGCGTCGCCACCATCGTCGAGGATCATGTTGCAGCCGTCATCGCAGAAGTGGAAAATACGGTCCGCGTAGTCCCAATATTCTTCCAGCGTTTCGCCCTTGATCGCGAACACCGGCGTGCCCGCAGCAGCAATCGCAGCGGCAGCATGGTCCTGGGTCGAGAAGATGTTGCACGATGCCCAGCGCACGTCAGCGCCCAACGCAACCAGTGTTTCGATCAGCACGGCGGTCTGGATTGTCATATGCAACGATCCAGCAATACGCGCGCCTTTCAACGGCTGCGAAGCGCCATATTCCTCGCGCAGGGCCATCAGCCCCGGCATTTCGGTTTCGGCAATTTCGATTTCCTTACGGCCAAAGCCCGCAAGCGAGATGTCTTTTACGATGTAGTCGGTCGTCATGATGTGCTCCGGGATCGTCCTCGTGTCTTGCGCGTCCCTACCATCCCTTGATTTGGGCAGCAATGTGGATCATACTTCGCGCAACGACGCCCTGAAGGGCGCAAACGCAAGAGGCGGAAAATGCAGGTTGAGCAGCTGGCCAGCGATGCTGGTCAAATCAAATTCGATTCCGAAACATTCCGGGACGTTGACGCGCAAGCGGTCGACACGAGAACCGAGGCTTCTTCCGCCGGAGAACCCGAGTTTGCCTATACGCTGGCAAGCAATCCTTATGGCCACTATTGCATCCCAGATAGTATGGCTGACCGGCAAGAAGCGGTCGAAACCGCCAACGCTGGCATCTTTCAACAGGCCACACTGGAATTGGTTTCGCGCAAAATGGGACGCGGCGACCTTGTCATGTGCCGGGCAGGGCTGGGCAGCGCATTGCCCGTTCTGCACGACGCACTGGCCCCAACATCAGTCATCCACGCCTTAGAGCCGTATGAACCAGCCTTTGCTGCGGCAAGGTTCACTGCGCAGCTGAACGGGTTGGAGAACCTGCAACTGCACCAGGCTTTCGCGGGCAAACGAAATCGCGACGTGCCCGCAACGCGCGTTTTGAGTGAAGAAGACGCATTGGACGGGGACACCGAGCATACCGTCAAAATGAACCGGCTGGACAAGATCATACCAGCAGGCCGCTATGTTTCAGTGATCTATCTGAATTCCGGTGGCCGAGAGGTTCCGGCCGTATTGGGTGCAACACGGACCGTGCATGATTGTGCGCCAATGATCGTGATGAACGCACCTTCCGAACAAATCCGCAGATTCCAGGCATCTTGCCTGGACGCGCATTTCCCGGACCTGCGTTATACCTACGCCGGGATGATGGACGGGAACGCGATTTATGTGGCTCTGAACAGGGCCTGATAGGCGTCGTCAGCGCATGCGAGAGAGTTTTGGTGCTATAGTCCCGAAGGAGTCAAAGCCCCGGCGGCACATCCGTTCCTCAAACCGAACCGGCGACGATATGCGCTAGCCGCCCAGCACCATGGTCCACCAGATCTTGCCATTGTTTTCCTGAAACCACGAAAATCCCAACTGCGTGGCTCTGGGGTCCATAATGACCTCACGCGTGCCAGTCTGTTCCATCCATGCAGCCAGGGTTTCCAGTTCGGACTCATAAGTCTCTGAAATAACCTCACCAATCAGCGCGCCACCATACCCCGACCGGCGCACGCGATCCAACGGCGACGACCCGTCCGAGCCAAAATGCCAGGGCCGGTTTTGCACCGACATATCGCGGGAATGGGTCGACGCGGCCGCGTTCAATTGGGAGTTCAACTGGATCGGCTGCACACCAGACGCCTGTCGCAGCGAATTCACCGAATCCAGCATGCGGAACTGGATTTTGGACGTATCACCGCCCCGGATGCGATAGACCTGAGGCAACGGTTTGCCGTCCGCGCCCAATCGCGAATTGTCGTAACTCGGCGCACAAGCGGCCAGAACCACGGCCCCAATGGCCAGCAGGGAAAAAAGACGCGTCATAATCCACCCGGTGATAACTTGGCTATCCGATTACCTTGGCGCGGGTCAGGATTCAAACTCACAAATCTGTATCAGGCGGACGATGGCGTGTTTGATTTGCGACTGCGGCTTTCTGGTCATAATATGCATCTGCAATCGTTGGTTTGACTCTGATTGGAGATGTCACATGGGACGCAAGACATTTGATTCCGTGTCGCGCCGCGCCTTTCTGGCCGGGACAGCGGCAACTTTGGGTACACCTGTTTTGGCGCAAACCGCTACCGAAGACCCGGCATTTGACCCTTTGCGCCCTCCGCCGGAACCTGAACCTGCCGTACGACGCAACATTTCCAGTTTCCGTTCGCTCAGCTGGGAACCCTATTTTTCGAATACGCGCAATGGGGCGGTTCTGGTCGATACGCGGTCGCGGGTTTTGCACTACTGGTCCGAAGATCAGTCGATCTACAAGCTGTACCCAACCAGTGTTCCACTCACCGAAGAACTGACCAAACGCGGTCGGACATCAGTGATTCGCAAAGTTGTTGGCCCGGATTGGAGCCCGACCCCCAACATGTTGCGACGTAACCCGGAATGGCCCAAATACATCCCGCCGGGGCCGGACAATCCGCTGGGAACGCACGCATTGTACCTGAGCTGGAAATACTATCGCATCCACGGCACACACGACACGCGCAAGATCGGGCGGCAATCGTCCAACGGATGCATCGGGCTGTTTAATGAACACATCTCGGAACTGTACGAGTTGACGAACGTAGGCACGCAAGTGTTGCTTATTTGACGACATTTCAGCACGGCACGAGGTTTTGCGACCAACAAGAGTTTGCAATCCACGTTCATTGCTGATTAGAAAAACCCTACGAGGTAAGTCTTGGGTGCGTGGATCATTAGATTAGGTCCCCGCAATATCTGGAGGTTAATATGAAGAAACTCGTTCTCGCAGCAGCGCTGTCTGGTGCCGCATCGACCGCTTTCGCTGGCAACTTGGCCGAGCCGATTGTTGAAGCACCGGTCATCGTTGAAGAAACCACCAGCTCCTCCAGCGGCATCTGGGTGCCGTTGATCCTGCTGGTTCTGGTTGCAGCAGCTGTCGCAGCTGGCAACTAAGCCCTAGGGCAACGAAAAAGAAGGCGGTGGTTTTTCCACCGCCTTTTTTTGTGTCTGGTGTTTGACCGGGCGCCGGTGCCGAGGCCCCGGATCAGGTCCGGGGCTGCGTCGTGGCAGTCAGCCCAGCCAGCCGCTCAGTTCCGTGCGGGCAATGGTGACCAACGCCTCGATATGGGCGTCTTCGTCGTTGAGGCAGGGGATATAAGTGAATTCCTGTCCGCCTGCGTGCTCAAAGCTTTCTTTGATCTCTTCCTGAATCTCTTCCAGCGTTTCGATGCAATCCGCCGAAAACGCGGGCGCGATGACCGCGATGTTGGTTTTGCCTTCTTCAGAGGCCAGCCGCGCGACTTCCTCCACGGTATAGGGGCGCAACCACTCTTCAGGTCCGAACACGGATTGAAAGGTTGTCGTGATCTCCGTCTCGGGCCAGCCCAGCCGTTCCCGCAACAGCCGCGTCGTTTTCTGGCATTGGCAGTGATAGGGATCGCCCTCGGTCAGATAGCGCTGCGGCATGCCGTGATAGGACACGACCAGAATGTCCGGGTGGTTCTCCAGCGCGGCGTATCCACGTTCCACCGATTGGGCCAGCGCGTCGATGTAATCGGGGTGATCAAAATAGGCCGGCACGGTCCGCACGGCGGGCTGCCATTTCTCTTCCATCAGGACGCGAAAGAACTGATCATTTGCCGTGGCCGAGGTCGCGCCAGCGTATTGAGGGTAAAGGGGAAAAAACAGAATTTTTCGGCAACCGGCATCAATCAGCTCACGCACCTTGGACTTGGTCGACGGGTTGCCATAGCGCATGCAGAAATCGACCACGACATTGTCACCGTGCAGGTCAGCAAAGGCCGCGGCCAGCTTTTCCGTCTGATCGCGCGTGATCGTCATTAGAGGGCTTTCGCCCTTGTCCTCGTTCCAGATGGATTTGTAGGCCGCGCCGCTGGAAAACGGACGTTTGGTCAGGATGATCGTTTGCAGCAATGGCTGCCATTTCCATGCCGGGTAGTCGATGACGCGCTGATCGGACAGGAATTCGTTCAGATACCGGCGCATGGACCAGTAATCGTAATTGTCCGGTGTCCCCAGATTGGCAAACAGGATGCCGACCTTTTCTGCCGGAATCGCCGGGTGATCCTTGGGGGCGTGGGCCGGGCAAATCGCGGGGGCGGCGTCCTTCATTGTGGTGTCCTGTTCATTGGGTCTGCGATGCAGATAGGCGTTTGGCGGGTCCGGTCAATCGGGCAGCTTGAATTCGTCGGTGCCCAGCGCCTCGGCCAGACGGGCGGCGGCGCTGCCGGGACGCAAGGGCTGCGGTTGACTGTCGGCGGGTTTCCAGCCGGTCAGGGTGATCAGCTCGAACTGCGCAGGGATGCGGCCGGATGGGGTTTTGTGGCGAGCCTGATAGAGCGTATTGGCTTGTTCAAACAGGTGTCGCCCGGTGAACCTGCGGCGCCGCTGGGCCAGCGCGTTGGGTTCCCCCATCACCCGCAGATCGCGCATCAGGTGCCAGATGTCGCGATATTCTGCTGTCAGGATTTCGCCGTCGGCCACGGGCAGGGCAAATCCAGCGCGTTGCAACAAGGCCCCCAGATCGCGGATGTCGCCCATCGGGCTGATTCGCGGCGACAATCCGCCGGACACCTCCGCCTCGGCATCGCGCAGGGTGGTGCGGAGTTCAGACAGGGTCGAACCTCCCAGCAGAACCGCAACGCACAAACCATCAGCCTGCAAGGCGCGGCGGCATTGGATCAACTGCCCCACCGGGTCGTTCGCCCAATGCAGGCATGTCGCGTGGATCACCAGATCATGCGCCTCCGGTACCAGATCCAGCACATCGTCGTCCGGCACAATCCGCGCATCCGGCCAGAGATCCGCCCAAATTTCGGGAAAAGGCGTGACGACGGCGATCTTGGTAAACGTTCTGTTAATCAGTTTGAGCCGATCCTCGATCATGTCGCGGGTTGCGTCATGCAGGAACAACCCGTGTGGCGTGGCGCGGCGGCGGTTGCGCAACAGGGCTGGACGATCAAACAAAGGGGGCGGCGCGGTCATGCGCGCTGGATAGGCGATACACTGGGGAATTCAAGCCGTGTTGCACACGCTCTACCCGCCCAGCTGTGTCAGTTGCGGTGAATTGGTGGAGTCCGAATTTGGCCTCTGCGGCCATTGCTGGCGGGACATGCCGTTTATCTCAGGACCTGTGTGTGACAGCTGTGGGGTGCCTTTGCCGGGTCCGGTCGATGGTCATCGGCTGGAATGTGACGCCTGTATGCAAACCCCGCGCAGCTGGCGTATGGGGCGGGCGGCGATGCTCTATTCCGGAACCGGGCGCAAAATGGTGCTGGGGCTGAAGCATGGGGATCGTCAGGATATCGCGCGCCCTGCAGGACAGTGGCTGGCGCAGGCCGCCAAACCTTTGATTCAGCCGGATATGGTCATTGCGCCTGTACCGTTGCACCGGTTTCGCCTGCTGCGACGGCGCTACAACCAATCCGCGCTGCTGAGCCGAGCAGTGGCGACCCGGCTGAACCTGACGCATTGCCCCGATTTGTTGGTGCGTACACGGCAAACACCGTCGCTGGACCGGCGAACACGCGAGGAACGGACTGAAATCCTGTCCGGCGCAATTGCCGTACATCCCGGTCGGACGGGTCAGATCAAGGACCGGCCAGTGCTGATCGTGGATGACGTGATGACCAGCGGCGCAACGCTGGAGGCATGCAGCACCGCCTGTTTAGTAGGCGGCGCGTCTGACGTTTTCGTGTTGGTACTGGCACGCGTTGCAAATGATCCATAAATCGCTGACAAAAGGTCAGACATTTGGATTGGACACATGAAACAAGTCGAAATCTATACTTCCCCCCTTTGTGGATTTTGTCACGCGGCCAAGAAGCTGTTGAACCAAAAGGGCGTTTCCTTTGCTGAGGTTGACGTCTGGGCGGAACCGAACCGCAAGGCTGAAATGATCAACCGTGCGAATGGTGGCCGGACCGTGCCACAGATTTTCATTGGCGGTGAACATGTCGGCGGCTGTGACGATCTTTATGCGCTGGAGCGGGCGGGCAAGCTGGATCCGATGCTGACCGCGTGATGCGGGTCGCCCTGACTCAACTGACCAGCTCGGACGACCCGGTGGCAAATCTGTCCATGACGCGGGACATGATTCGGGATGGGGCAGGTCAGGGCGCGCAATTTGTGCTGACCCCTGAGGTTACAAATTGCCTGTCCGCCAGCCGCACCCGCCAGCGCGCGGTTTTGACCGGGCAGGATCAGGATGCAACATTGGCAGGTCTGCGCGACTCGGCGCGGGATCTGGGTATCTGGCTGCTGATCGGGTCGCTGGCGCTGACCACGGATGACTCGGATGGGCGGTTTGCCAATCGCTCTTTCCTGATTTCCCCGACCGGCGAAATTGTGGCTTGGTACGACAAAATCCACATGTTCGACGTGCAGGTGTCCGAAACAGAGACCTACCGCGAATCATCGGGCTACCGCCCCGGTGCACGGGCTGTGGTGGCGGATACACCAATGGCGCAGGTCGGGTTGACCGTGTGCTATGACGTACGCTTTCCGCATCTTTATCGGCAATTGGCGCAGGCCGGGGCGCAGATACTGACCGTTCCATCCGCCTTTTCCCCGGTCACCGGTGCTGCCCATTGGCACACCCTGTTGCAGGCGCGCGCAATTGAAACCGGCTGTTTCGTTCTGGCCCCGGCCCAATGCGGCACCCACCCCACAACCCAGGGCCGCCAGCGCAAAACTTATGGTCATTCCCTGATCGTGTCCCCCTGGGGCGATGTTTTGGCGGATGGCGGGACCGCGCCGGGCGTGATAATTGCTGATCTGAACCTGGATGATGTTCAGGCAGCACGCGCCAAAATCCCCAGCATGAGCGTGGATGCCCGTTATGAAGGACCGTAATGACGGACGAGCCCAGTTCCCTGGCGATTTCGCTGTTCAGCGAGATTCTGGTGGCGGACCAATTGGTGCGCAACCGGTTGAGCCGCGCGCTGCCCAAGGGGATGGAGCTGTCGCATTTTTCGGTTTTGAACCATTTGGTTTTCGTCAATGACGAACGCAGCCCGGCGCAGTTGGCGGATACCTTCCATGTGACGCGTGGGGCCATGACAAACACGCTGAGCAAACTGGAATGGGCCGGCTACATTCATGTGCGCCCTGATTGGGACGACGCGCGGCGCAAGATGGTGGCGATCAGCCCCGCAGGCAAACGCGCGCGGGATCAGGCGATTTCAGACATGACACCGGTAATCACGCAGGTGGTGGAAAAGCTGGGCACGGACAAGGTGCGCGCCGTTGTGCCCGTGTTACGCGAATTACGGCTCAAGCTAGAGGCTTAGAACAGTCGCCCGGCTGCTAAATGCCCGGTCCCCTAGGGCTTAAGGCTGGCTGTCACATAATTCACACTCAGATCGCGATCCGAGATGCGCCAGGCCCAGCTGATCGGGTTGAAAACGAACCCTTTGCGATCCACCGGGTTCAATCCCGCCTGCCGCAACAGGTCATAGAGTTCGTCCGGCGTGATGAATTTCTGCCATTCATGTGTGCCGCGCGGCAACCAGCGCATGACCACCTCGGCCCCGACAATGGCCATGGCAAAGGATTTGGGGTTCCGGTTGATCGTCGAGCAGATGTGAATGCCACCGGGTTTCAACAATTGCTGGCAGGCGGTCAGATAGGCCAGCGGGTCAGCGACGTGTTCGACCACTTCCATGTTCAGGATCGCGTCAAACTGTTCACCCGATTCGGCCAAAGCCTCCGCAGTCGTGTTGCGATAGTCGATGGTCAGGCCGGATCGCGTTGCGTGTACCTGCGCGACCGGAATGTTGCGTTCTGCCGCATCCGCTCCCACAACTTCGGCCCCCAGCCGGGCCATCGGTTCGCTCAGTAACCCGCCGCCACAACCGATGTCCAGAATACGCAGACCCGAAAAAGGCGCGTTTTCGCTCAGGTTCCGGTCAAATTCAGCCGCGATCTGCGTGGTGATGTAATCCAGCCGACACGGGTTGAGCATATGCAACGGCTTGAACTTGCCGTTCGGGTCCCACCATTCATCGGCCATCGCCTCGAACTTGGCGACCTCGCCGGGATCAACTGTATTTGTGACGGTTTCCATCATGAACCCCCGTGTACTCTGCCGGTTGCTATGCTCTATATAGATCGCAATGGATAGAAACCCGGATCAAAAGCGCGCAGTTCAGTATCTGTACCCGCCGGTCGACCCGTTCGATCAGCGGATGGTCGATGTTGGCCAGTCTCACCGCGTCTATATGGAACAATGCGGTAATCCTGATGGGATACCGGTTGTGGTGTTGCATGGCGGGCCCGGCGGCGGCTGTAGCCCCGCGATGCGGCGGTATTTCGATCCGGCGCGCTACCGAATCATTCTGTTCGATCAGCGCGGCTGTGGCCGGTCGCGTCCTCATGCCAGCGTGAAGGACAACACGACCTGGCATCTGGTCAACGACATCGAAATCATGCGCGAGCTTTTGGACATCGACCGCTGGTGCGTGTTTGGCGGCAGTTGGGGCGCGACGCTGGCACTGATCTACGCGCAGACGCACCCGGATCGCGCCTCGCATCTGATTCTGCGCGGCGTGTTTACCATGACGCAGGCGGAACTGGACTGGTTCTATGGCGGCGGGGCCGGGAAATTCTGGCCCGAGACGTGGGAGCGGTTTGTCGCTCCGATCCCTGAGGACGAGCGTGACGACCTGATTGCCGCCTATCACCGGCGGCTGTTCAGCGGCAATGTGGCCGAGGAAATCAAATACGGGCGCTGCTGGTCGGCGTGGGAAAATGCGCTGGCCTCGATCCATTCGTCGGGTTCGTCGGGGGAAAGCCCCGGAGAATACGCGCGGACCTTTGCGCGGCTGGAAAACCACTACTTCACCCACGCCGGGTTCCTGGAGGAAGACGGTCAGATCCTGAAGAACATGGACCGGATCGCGCATATACCGGGCGTGGTGGTGCAGGGGCGGTACGACATGATCTGCCCGCCGACCTCGGCCTGGGAATTGACGCGGCGCTGGCCCAATTCGGACCTGCGAATGATCCGAAACGCGGGGCATGCGCTGTCAGAACCGGGGATCAGTGCCGAACTGGTGCGCATCATGGACGAGATCGCTGAAAGCGCAGAGGTCGCATGACACGTTTTGACCGTCGTGCCCTGTTTGCGTCCGGTGCTGCCGCTGCCCTTTTGGCGGCGACGGGCATGTCGCTGGCTGCGACGCCGAAACGCGGCGGGCATCTGCGTATTGCTGTGCCGCGTGCCGATGGGTTGGCGCCCGCGGCCTCGGCAGCAGTGTTTGAAACCCTGACTGAACTGACGCCCGACGGAGTTTTGCGCGGGCGGCTGGCAACCGGTTGGCACAGCACGCAGAACGCGGCGGTCTGGGTTCTGACGCTGCGGACGGATGCATCGTTTCATGACGGTGCCCCGGTGCGGGCCGAGGACGTGGCCGTATCACTGGAACATGCGCCCATCGGATTGCCCGCGCTGGTCGACATTGCCCTGACCGGGCCGGATGGCGTGCGGCTGACATTGGCGGACAGCGACCCGCATCTGCCGATCCGGCTGGCTGGATCGGATTGTATCATTTGCCCTGCGACGAATCAGGGCGGGCTGATTGGCAGCGGGCTCTATGCCGTGCGCCATGTTACGGCAGGTGGCGGATTGGCGGCGGTTCGTGTGGACGACCACTATCTGGCCGAAGAGGCCGGGTGGGCCGACAAGGTCGACATCGTTGCCATGTCCGATCCCGGTATCCGGGCTGAGGCGCTGGGTGACGGCATGGTCGAAGCGGCGGTTTTCCCCGAAGAAACCCGGCTGGCGCAGTATTCCGGGTTGCGGCGTTTGCCACTGTCCGGTGCGCCGGAACTGGTGCTGTCTGACCGGGTCGGCTGTGCCCCGGCGACGGCAGGCATGGACAGCCGGATGGCAGAACGGCTGTGGCTGGAGTGATCGGCCGGTATCGGCCCTTGCGGTTTGCGCAGGGTTTTCATATATGACGATCAACAGCGGCACTTTGGTTCCCTGAACCAAGGTTCCACCGGAAGTCAGACGGGCCGCGGGCCCGTTTTTTTTTGCGCCCGTTTTGTGGGTAGGTAGAATGTCGAACGATCTGATAGCGAAATCGGCGATGGATCGCCGCCTGGCCGAGATCATCACGCCCGTGATCGAGGATTTGGGATTCGAATTGGTCCGGGTGCGGCTGATGTCTGGCAAATCGCCGACCTTGCAGGTCATGGCGGATCGCGCGGGTGGCGGCATCGAAGTGGACGATTGCGCGGCGATTTCCAACGGGATCAGCGCGATTCTGGATGTGGAAGACCCGATTGTGGACGCCTACACGCTGGAGGTGTCGAGCCCCGGAATTGACCGCCCCCTGACGCGGCTGAAGGATTTCGATCTGTTCGAAGGCTACGAGGCCAAGCTGGAAACAGCCGAACTGATCGATGGCCGCCGCCGGTTCAAAGGCGAACTGGCCGGAATCGAGGACGACGAAGTCCTGATCAACATCGAAGAAGGTACGGTCGGGCTGAAATTCGACTGGCTCAGCGATGCCAAGCTGGTCCTGACCGATGATCTGATCAAGGAAATGCTGCGTCAGCGGAAGACCGCAGGAGCGCTAAACGAAGACAATTTCGACGAGATAGAGACAGAGACACCGAAAGTGGAGGGTGAGTGATGGCGATCACATCAGCAAACCAGCTGGAGCTGCTGCAAACGGCCGAGGCCGTGGCCCGCGAAAAGATGATCGACCCCGGTCTGGTGGTCGAAGCGATGGAAGAAAGCCTGGCCCGTGCTGCCAAGAGCCGTTACGGCGCGGAAATGGACATCCGCGTGTCCATCGACCGCCGCACCGGCAAGGCCACGTTCACCCGCGTCCGCACCGTGGTCGAAGAAGAAGAGCTGGAAAACTACCAGGCTGAATTCACCGTTGAGCAGGCCAAACAGTATCTGGACAACCCCAAGGTCGGAGACCAGTTCATCGAAGAGGTCCCGCCGGTCGAAATGGGTCGGATTGCAGCGCAGTCGGCCAAGCAGGTGATCCTACAGAAGGTGCGCGAAGCCGAACGGGATCGTCAGTACGAAGAATTCAAGGATCGCGCCGGGACCATCATCAACGGTCTGGTCAAACGCGAGGAATACGGCAATGTCATCGTCGACGTGGGCGCAGGCGAAGCTGTGCTGCGTCGTAATGAAAAGATCGGCCGCGAATCCTATCGCCCGAATGACCGCATCCGCGTCTACATCAAGGATGTGCGCCGCGAACCGCGCGGGCCGCA
>JBFOMB010000009.1:0-18467 GCA_040830545.1 Paracoccaceae bacterium
AGGAGGGCATCACATGAACCGCATCGCCTTGACCCTCCGGGGCCTGCTCACCGTCTAAGCCAGCGGGCTGGTGTGACGTGACATCCGGCCAATTGGCCGCTCCCAACGTTTCATTCTAGGCCTGGGCCGATGGCCAGATCGGTGATTTTGACGCGCGCGCCTACCGCATCTCCTTTTCGGGCGAACTCAGCTACGAAATCGCCGTGCCCGCCAGCCAGGGGCAGGCGTTCTGGGACGCGCTGATGGCAGCCGGCAAGGAATTCGGCGTCATGCCCTATGGCACCGAAGCGCTGCACATCATGCGGGCCGAAAAGGGCTTTATCATGATCGGCGATGAAACCGACGGCACGGTGATCCCGCAGGACCTGAACATGCAGTGGGCGATCTCGAAAAAGAAAGAGGATTACCTGGGCAAACGCGCACAGGAACGGTCACACATGACTGACCCGACCCGCTGGAAACTGGTGGGGCTGGAAACGGTTGATGGCTCTGTCCTGCCTGACGGGGCCTACGCAATGGCTGATGGGATCAACGCCAACGGGCAGCGCAACGTGCAGGGGCGCGTGACCTCGACCTATCATTCCCCAACGCTGGGCAAGGGGATCGCCATGGGGCTGGTCCTGCATGGGCCCGACCGGATGGGCGAGGTGCTGGATTTCCCCGGCACCGACGACAAGGTCTATCAGGCGCGGATCGTGGATCAGGTCTTCTATGACAAGGACGGGGAGAAGCAGAATGTCTGAGGCGGTAAGCGCAGTCATGGGCGCCCGGTTCCACGGGCTGGCCCGGATCGAAGAGACCGGATTGCAGGGCATGATCACCCTGCGTGGCGATCTGGCGTCTAAACCGATGGCCAAGGCCGTGAAATCCGCTGTGGGCGTTGCGATTCCCGCACAGCGATCCGTGACCATGGACGGTGATAGCAGCGCAGCCTGGATGTCCCCCGACGAATTGCTGCTGCTCTGCCCGCATGACACAGCCGAGGCGACAACCGCAGCCTTGGGCGAGGCACTGGCTGGCCAGCACCACATGGCGGTCAACGTCTCCGATGCCCGCGCAGTGTTCCACGTCACAGGCCCCGCCGCGCGCGAGGTTCTGGGCAAGCTCTGCCCGGTCGATTTTAGCCGCGACGTGTTTGCCGTTGGCGAAATCCGCCGCACGCGCATGGCACAAGTCGCCGCCGCCGTCTGGCAGGAAGACGAAGACACGTTCCGCGTCGTCTGCTTCCGGTCGGTGGGGGACTATGTGTTCAACCTGCTGAAAGTGGCTGCGGATCCGGAGTCAGGCGTGGGCGTGTATTGAGCGACAGGATCGACTGACGGCCAACCTTAAGCACGAATACCCTGACGCTCTGGCGGCATTTGCGACAATTAAACGGCCGGGGCGAAAAGCCGGACGTTTCAGTTGAACACGAAACTACAAAACCGCGAATGCGCACCTTGTGACGTTAGCGCCTGCCGAACCGACATTGCCGCTTCATTGTCCGGAGTCGCCGTTTCGTAAAACGACAGCGTTTCAGCCAGTTGCGCCATGGCGTTCACGCGATCTGTCTCCGGCAAAAACGGCGCATGGGTCGACAGATAAAGCGTCGGGCGGTGCTCTTTCAACCAGGGCACCAACGCAGGCAGCACCGAAAACTCCGCCCCCTCGATGTCCATCTTGACCAGTGACACGCGGCTGAGGTCGGTTTGCGCGGCAAACGTGTCCCACGCCAGCGTCACAGCGGAAAACCCGTCCCCGCCTGTGTTCAGCAGGCTTGTCATGCTGTCCCCGGTCTCGCCCCCAAAACTGGCCATCCGCGCGATCCCGGTCTCACCGGACAGTGCAACGGGCAGGGCGGACACGTTGGTCAAGCCGTTCAACTCGATATTCCAAGCAAGATGCCGATACGCGCGCGGGTCAGGCTCGAAACACCAGACCTTCGCCGCCTTGCGCGCGCCGTATAGAACCGTTGGCCCGATCCACGCGCCGATGTCCAGGTAATCCCGATCCGCCTGCAAATACCGGTCCAGCACGCGAAATGTCTCGGGCTCCCACGCGCCCGAACTGGCCTTGCGCCAGAACTTGCTGTGATAAGGGTCACAGACATAGTTTTCCCCGGCCAACGTCACGGGAACAGACCCGCGCAGGCGGTACATGGATTTTCGCAGTGCAGTCAGCATGCAGATTTCCCTTGCCTGTTTTCCACGCCTTTCGCCCTTGACCTCAGTGGGTCCGCGCCGCATTTACCGGGGGGAACCAATTATCAGCGGGAGGCGCACCAATGGCGTTCGAACTACCGGATCTTCCTTATGCACATGATGCCCTGGCTTCCAAGGGCATGAGCCAGGAAACACTCGAATATCACCACGATCTGCACCACAAGGCCTATGTGGACAACGGCAACAAGTTGATTGCCGGGACCGAGTGGGAAGACAAGTCGATGGAAGAGATCATTGTCGGCACGTACGACTCCAACGCGGTTGCCCAAAACGGTATCTTCAACAACATCAGCCAACTCTGGAACCACAACCAGTTCTGGGAAATGATGGGTCCGGGTGATGCGGGCATGCCGGGTGAACTGGAAAGCGCGCTGGTCGACTCCTTCGGTTCGGTTGACGAATTCAAATCGCAATTCTCCGCCGCAGGTGCCGGTCAGTTCGGTTCGGGCTGGGCGTGGCTGGTCAAGAACGCGGACGGCTCGCTGGCCGTTACCAAAACCGAAAACGGCGTGAACCCGCTGTGCTTCGGTCAGACCGCGCTCTTGGGCTGCGATGTGTGGGAACATTCCTACTACATCGACTTCCGCAACAAGCGTCCGGCGTACCTGACCAACTTCCTGGACAACCTGGTCAACTGGGAAAACGTCGCCTCGCGCATGTAAGCGACAACCGCTCTCACATGAAAAACCCCGCGCCTATGCGTGGGGTTTTTTCGTTGGCGGGCCCGAGCGCGGGTCAAGGTAACCGCTCGGAACCAGGCATCTCCCCTCTGACTTCATTGTTCCCAAAATACTCCCGCCGGAGGCGGTGAGGCCGTCAGGCCGAACACCCGAGGTGAAAATCGGGACGGTTTTCACCGAGATATCCAGTGCGCCGCAAGGCGCGCCTTTTATCCCTTCATTTTGCGTGCCCGTGCTGCTTCTGAGCATCTGCCATGCTTGCAAAGTAACAGCTGTCAATCTGTCGGAATCGACTGTCCTCGGGCCAACTCCGCACGTTTTCTGTCTGGCGCGCCAGATCGGCGGTCATTCGGGGGCTGCTCCAATAGGTGTCGTTCGGGATCAAACGCTCTGACGGGCTGCTGAGGAGGTACGGGCTGGCTGATAACAGTGCTGCCGCCCCAACCGTGGTGCAGGTCTGCATGCTGTCTGCGCAATGGGCTTCACAAAACCGCCGGATCGGGGTCCAGGCCACAACGTCATCAGACAGGGCCATGGCCCGTTCGCGAGACGCCTCATTTTCCACCAGGCTCAGCGGAGTCGGAGGAAAGGCCACCAGCCCCAGCCGCCAATGTACATCATCCTCCAGCGTCGGCCGGTTCGACGGGGCCATCATGTTGCTTGGGCCATAGAGCGCCTGAAACTGGTCATGTGCTGTGCCCAGCAACAGCGTTGCCTGTTCCGGCAACCCGGCCTCGATCCCCGCCATCACGTTCAGCAGGGCAGGGGCCTCTTCACGGGCCAGCATATGCCAGCCGACCCGCAACGCGGCCATGGGCTCGCCCAATTCTACCAGGGCCGCGATTGACGCTGCCTGTGCGTCCGTCTGGCGCGATTGCAGCAACGCGCGAGCCAGTGGTTCACGCTGTTGCGCAAAGGTCAGCCAGGACCGGCCCGACACGCCCATCGGAAAGCGCAGCAATGCAACCCGGTCCTTGCGCGCCATCATATAGGTGGTGTGCGTGTGCAGATGCCCGCGCGACGCGATTTCGGCCAGCAGGATCTGCGCGGCGGGGTTTCCGTCATGGGACAATTGCGCAAGTGTTTTCAGCGCAGTCAGATCTTCGCCGTTCAGCCATGTCTGCACCGCCTGTGCAAAAACAGGATCGTTGGCCCCCTCGATCTCATCCGCGTAGGACGACCCAGGCAGCATCGCCAGCAAACCCATCACCAGCAAACTCAATAACACGCGCATGGAGCCTGTCCCGTAGAGGAATGTACCTTCCCGTTTGGGCGCAAGATTTGCAAACACCACGCTGGTCCGCAATGGAAAAGCGGATGTTGGCGCTACACGAGTTGTTGACGGCGGCTGTGCCTTCCGGTGCGGGCCGCATTTTGAGAGACTGATTGGCGGACCAAGGTCGCGCGCTCAAAACCGGTCCGACGTACTCGGGGGGAGCGTGACAGGACGCTCCCCCATCTTGGTTAAGCCCCCTTAACCAATCTCTTGACCATGCGGGCCGGTGCCTTGATCCGGCTGGGGCCCGACAGGATCAGCTCGTTGTAGGATTTCGGGTTCCGCTTGGAAATCGCCTGAATCGCGCCCGCCTTGGCCCCATCCCAGAAGGGTGAGCGTCCCGGCGTGCGCTGGCGCAGGCCCAGCTTCCGCAGCAGGAAGTTGCTTTGATAGGTATAGGCCCGGCGATCGATCTCCTTGGTGCAGAACACCAGCGACACGCTGACCGACGGTTCGTCGCCATTGCGCACCCAATGCCCGGCCAGCGATGGATGATGCACCGCCACGCCCGGTTTCAGGTGGAATACCTTGCCGTGGTGGGACATGTCCTCGCGATAAGTCGCCGCGTCCAGATTGCCGAAATAGAACCTCTCGATCTCTGCATCCGGCAGATTTTCACGGCTGGACGGGTCATAGACGCACACGTCCTTGGTTCCATAGACCTGACACAGGAAGTTTTCCTCATGATCGATGTGATAGGGCGCCGCCACCCCGGGGGAGGAAATGAACGCCGTCATCTGCGCATGTGTGATCGTCTCGCGAAACGGCTGATCCATCCGCGCTTCGATCTCGTCAATGGCGGTGTCCAGAAACTCCACGTAGACCGGGTCAGCCTCGTTCAGGGCGGACACCTTCACCCACGCCTCCTGTTCACCAATCGACTCGATGGCCGTGGCAACGCGTTTCACCGTCGGCATGGAGCCCCAGCCCGCCCCAATGTCATGCTGACCCCGCCGCGCCATGAACCGATGCCCGCGCCCCTGATCAATCAACTGTTCGGCAGCCCGCGCCAACCGGGGCAGGGTGAACAACTCGCTATCTGCGAAATTGTGCTGCAATTCGAACGGAAGCTTCGTGAAATTGCGCCGAAACGCGGCAGTGTCACAGGAAAACAGGGTGTGCTGATCCTGATCCAGAATCTGCGCATCAACTAATGTGTCCTTCGGCATGGTCCGGTCCCTTCAATGTCATGGCGACAGCCGCCCGAGGTTGGCGCGAAAGCAGAGGATATGTCCGGTCCCTCACGGCTGGCGCTGCCAACTTCAACTGTTCGTTATTGACAGGACCCTCCCATCACAGTGGCCATTCTGGCAAAACATGCAGGCACAATAACCAGTGATTATGGGAAAAGCGGAAACGGTATTCTTGCAACCCTGCATCCGTTTCCCAAAGCAGAAACAATGCACGCGAATCGTGGCTGTGCTGGACAATCCAGCGATGCAGCCGAAAGGGGCAGGCGTAAATCATATGCCCGCCATCGCAAGGCGTCAGTCTGTCTGATCAGGCGGATAGAGCCGCACGTAACTCTTGACCCACCGATCTTTGCCCATGCCGACGCTGAAATAGGCGGCGATCTGGTTGCCCCGCGTCCAACTGGTGGTTTGACCCATCCTCTACATAATTTCAGAGGGCCGGATGACGTTAATAAACGTCAATTCACCTTGCCCGAGGCGGCGGTACATCGGACAACCGCATCAGAGCAGCCAGAGCAAAGCACGAGGCACCATGACCCGACGCGGATTTCTGAAGGGCCTGTTTGGCGTGATCCTCGCCGGGCTTCTGGCATCGCTTTACGCCTTTTTCATCGAACCGGCTCTGCGGTTGCGGGTGAAAATCTGGCGGATACAGCGCAAGGACTGGACCGCGCCGCCGCTGCGGTTCGTTGCGATTTCCGATCTGCATGTGGGTGACCCGTATGTTGGCTTGCGGCGCGTGCAACAGGTTGTAACCCGCGCAAACGCATTGGGCGCTGATCTGGTCGTTTTGCTTGGCGATTATGCAGCAGGCCACCGGTTCATCACTCAGCCCGTGTTGATTGCCGACGTCGCGCCCGAGCTGGCCAAATTACAGGCAAAACATGGCGTCTATGCCATTCTGGGAAATCACGACTGGTGGGATGACAGAACCGCGCAACGTCAGGGTGGAGGTCCGAACCTTTACGCCCAGGCGCTGGAGGCAGAGGGCATTCCGGTCCTGTCCAATCAGGCGCTGAAACTGCCGGAAGCCGGATGTTGGTTGGCGGGGTTGGAGGATCAACTGGCCCTCCTACGCGGTTCGCTGGGGATCATAGGTCTGGACGACTTGCCCGGCACGATGGCGCAGATCGAAGATGACGGCGCGCCCGTTGTGCTGCTGGCGCATGAGCCCGACATCTTCCCCAAGGTGCCGGACCGTGTTGGACTGACCCTGTCGGGACACACCCATGGCGGTCAGGTGCGCCTGTTCGGGTGGTCACCCATCGTCCCGTCCCGCTATGGCAATCGGTACGCCTATGGCCATGTGCGAGAAGGCACGCGCGATCTGGTCGTGTCCGGCGGGCTGGGCTTTTCGATCCTGCCTGTGCGGTTCGGCGTGGTGCCCGAGATCACGGTGATCGAACTGACAGGAGAGCAGGCCTAGAGCGAAATCGGTCAAAAATCTGCATCCGGACAGCGTTTCGGATTTTGTCTGAAACACCGCTGATACGGATGTCCGACGGCGCACAAGGCACAGTTAGGTCGTCCTGTCTCTCCTTGAACCCGAAACGCGTTTGCGCGCCCAATGGATGCCCTGAACGCATTTCCCGACAACACGCCACAGACCCCTTGCAATCGGTGAAAGCGGCGGCTAAACGGACCGCCAGTGCCGCCTTAGCTCAGTTGGTTAGAGCGCTGGATTGTGGATCCAGAGGTCCCCTGTTCAAGCCAGGGAGGCGGTACCATCAGCCAAAGATCAGGATGTGAGACGCGCGATCCGATACCACGGTTCAGCCGCGACCCTCGACCGCACGGATGAAATTCAAAAACTGCACGTTGAACACATCCGACAGCTCCAGAAACGGCGCGTGGCCGGCTGTGTCGATCAGGATGGGCTTCTCTGCAAATTCGGTCCCAAACTCGGGACGGGCGCAGAAGTCGTGATTGATGAACGGGTCTCGCGGCCCATTGATCATGACAAACGGAACATTCCCATCCCGTATCACCCCCATCTGGCGCTGCCAGTCGGTGGTCTGCAGCTTGGCAAAGGCCTGCTTGCGCGCCATCCCGTCCGTGCGCCAGACCGCCTGCCACAGCAACGGTTCGGAGTGTTTGGGCAAACCAACCGTGTGCGTGGCGTACTGCGTTTTCTCATGGGGTGAATGGAACCTCTTGCCCGCAAGTTCCATGTGGGGCGAGGGGATATAGCCCCTGGGCATGTCGTCCGGGAACGTCCGCACGGGCGAGGTGCCGGAAATCGCCACAGCCCGCGCCGGATTACCCGCAGCGGCATATTCCAACGCCACGTATCCCCCCAGCGACCAGCCAAACACAATCGGATTGCCCAGCTTCAGCCGGTCCACCAGATCCCGCGCGATCTGCGCATAAGCGGCGAGGTTGTAGTCGTTTTCCGGGTCGGCATTCGGGGACACGCCATGTCCGGGCAGATCGAACGCCACCAACCGGTACTGGTCACGCAGCGCGTGGAATTGGTTACGGAACACTTCCTTGCACGAGGAATTGCCGTGAATGAACAGGATCGCCTGTTCGCCGACCTGCGTATCGCAAACCGACACCTGTCCATGAGACGTCTCGATCAACTGATCCGCCGTGCCCATTGCACGGGCGCGTAGGGGCGCACTCGTCCGGCGCCGGTAGCTGGCCAGCAGGTTGGTTTTCAGCCGGTCAAACCCGTTCCACAGTTCTTGCAGCGCGGCAAACAATCCACCGGGGTAAACCACCACAACGCCAATGATCACACAGGCAATCGCGATGTTCCGCCACGCGCCATAGTCCGCCAGCAGTTGCGACAGACCCACCACCACGCTGGCTGCAATCAGCGACCCCCAGATCGTCGCCACGCCGCCCAGCAGCAGCACCGACAACGTGATCGTCAGGAAGCCCAGCCCAAACACATCCGGCGAGGCCACGCGCAGGTAGGCCCCATAAAACCCGCCCGCGAAGGCAGGGAAAATGGCCGACAGGCTCAACGTCAGCAAACGTGTGCGCGCCTCTGACACGCCACGGGAAATGGCGTAGTACTTGTTGTCCCGCAGCGCCTTGATCGCGCGGCCCATGGCAGAGCGTTCCAGTTTGTAGAGGAAAAACGTCGACGCCGTCAGCAACCCGAGCCCCAGGTAATAATACCCGATGCGATTGTCCGAACTCAGCTTGTAATCCCCGACCGTCAAACGCGGCAGCAGCACCATGCCGCTGGTCCCGCCGGTATAGGTTGACTGGCTGACCACCACCTGTTGCAACAACTGCGTCGCGGCGATGGTGACAAGGATCACGTATATCCCCTCCAGCCGCAGCACGGGCAGCGCCAGCAGGGCCGCAAACAGCACGGCGGGCAGCGGCGTCAGCAGCAGGGCCAGCCAAGGGTCGATCCCCACAACCTTGCCCAGTATCGCGTAACTATACAGCCCGATGGCAAAAAACCCGAGATGGGCAAAATTGACGATCCCGCCATAGCCCAGCGAGATATCCCAGTTCGACGCCAGCACTGCGTAGATGAAAATCAGGATCAGCGTGTGCCGGGCATAGGTTTCCGTCACCACAAACGGCAGCAGCAACAGCACGGCAAACACCAGAAGAACCGGCAGAAAGCCATTTGTGCGCTGGAAAGGAGGAGCGTATTTCATGGTCTTACAGCGTCTTGGAGCGGTGGCCGAACAGGCCTTCGGGTTTGATCAGCAGCACGGCGATCATCATCGCGAACAGCACGGCAGGGCTCCAGTAAAGCCCCAGGAAATAGGCCGAGAAGCTTTCTGCGATCCCGACAACAAAAGCCGCGTAAATGGGGCTGGAAAACCGCGCCACGCCGCCCAGGATCACCACGACCAGCGATTTCATCAGCGGGTCCGCGCCAAAGCTGGGATTGATGAACCGGATGGAGCCGACGAAAATCCCCGCCAGCGCGGCCGAGGCTGCAGAAAGGCCCAGCGTGATCGCAAACAGCATGGGCACGTTCAGGCCCATCAACTCTGCCGCCTCGCGGTTTTGCGCTGCGGCGCGCAGCGTGCGTCCGATGGTGGTTTTGCGCAGGAACAGCGCCATGGCGAACAGGGCCAGCAGGGCAATCGCCAGAATGACAAAGTCAAAGGCGTTGATGCTGGCCCCGAACACGTCCACACGCGACTCGATTGGCGGGGTGATCTGCTTGTCACGCGGACCCCAGCCCAGCAGGATGCTGTTTTCGATGATCGACGCCGCCGCCAGGGTCGAGATCACGGCCAGCAGCACCACGTTTGCATTGCGCTCAAACGGTTTGATCAGCGCGAAATGCAACACGAAGCCCAGCCCGAACATCACCACCACCGACAGAACCGACGCGATGACAAAGCCAAATCCGCCCGCCGCCAACTGCGTCACCTGCCAGGCGATGTAAGCCCCCAGCGCCACAAACGCGCCATGGGCAAAGTTGAATACACCCAGCGTGGTCCAGACGACCGCCAGTCCGGTGGCCATCAACGCATAAAGCCCGCCCAGCAGCACGCCGGACACCAGGATGAACATGAAGGTATCCAGACCCATCAATGCGCCTCCCCGAACATCATTTCCATCAGTTGCGCATGGTCCGGCATGTTCTGGGCCGAAATTTCCCGCGTGATGCTGCCGTGATCAAACAGGATCAACCGATCAACAAGGCTGGTCAGAAACTCCACGTTCTGATCCACGATGATCAATGGCACGCCCGTGTCGCGGATTTTGCGCACAGCCTCTGACAGTTCGATCCGCAGCTTGGGTGACAGGCCCAGCGTCGGTTCATCCAGCATCAACAGGCGCGGCATGGCCATCAGGCCCACGGCGATGCTGACCATCTGCCGCTCGCCGCCGGACAGGTAGCGGATTTTGGATTGCCACCGTTCCCTGAGGCGGGGGAACAGTTCGTGAATCTGCGCGCGCATCTCGCGAACACCGGGCCGCCCGCGTGCTGCCCGCGGGGCGATGTCCAATACCTCTTCCACCGTCATTTCGGGGAACAGCAGGTTGCCCTGCATCACATAGATCAGCCCGGCATCCACCACGTCCTGCGCCCGTATCCGGCGTTTGCGGAACAGGTCATAGTTCAGGTTCTGCGAGGTCCGCGCGGGCATCGCGCCTTCGGCATTCAGGCGCTGACCCGCGAAATAGACACCACCATCCCACGGGTCCAGCAGCCCCGCGACAGTTTTCAGCAGGGTGGTTTTGCCATGCCCGTTCGGGCCGAAAAAGCCCACGTTTTCATGCTCGTGAACGGTCAGGCTCACGTCACGAAACACCGATACAGGGGGATATCCCCCGCTGAGGTTGCGCAGTTCCAGCAGGGGCGTGTTCATGCGGCACTCCCCAGATAGGCTTCGATCACTCGCGGCTCGCGGATCACCTGTTGCGGGTCTCCTTCAGCAATCACGCGGCCCTGTTCCATCACCAGCAATCGGGTCGAACAGGACATCAGCAACGGCAGCACATGTTCGATCAGCAGGATCGTCAGACCGTCGTCGTTCAGGGACTGGATCGTGTCGCGCACCCAGTCGATTTCGTGTTCAACCAAAGACGAGGCCGGTTCGTCCAGCATCAGCAGTTTGGGCCGTTGGGCCACCGCCGTCGCCATCATCAACTGTTTCTGATAGAATACCGGCATGGATTCTGCTGGCATGTTGTGGAAATTCTTCGGAAACCCGACCCGCTCGGACGCCTCGTCCGCCAGCCGCTCGGCCTCGCGCCCACGCACCCCCAGTGTTTGCTCCAGCGCCACCAGAATGTTGTCCACGCAGGACAGCGACGCAAACACGGCTTCGCGCTGAAACGTGCGGATGATCCCCATGCGCGCGATGGCCGTGTCCGACATGCGGTGGATCGGTTTGCCCTGAAACGCAACGCTGCCGGCATTCGCGCCAAAGGGAATGCGGCTGATCAGGTTGAACAACGTGGATTTGCCGGACCCGTTGGGCCCGGCAATCCCGAGGATCTCACCTTCGTGCACGTGAAAGGAGACCTCGTTGACGGCCTTCAGCGCCCCAAACGCCTTGGTCAGGCCGTCAACTTGCAGAAACGCACTCATGCGGGCGTGTCTTACTGCGTCATCCATGGCGGGGTGACAAAATCGCCCGACTTGAATTTATCGGGGCTGATCATCACGCCTTTGCCGTCCTGCACCTGGAAGAAGGTCACCGGAACGTAATCGTTGCCGTAGCGCGCCACATGGGTGTCCGGGTCAAATTCCAGGAAACCCGACACAATCGCGCGCTTGGTTTCCCCAATGGCCTTGCCGATGGCGGTGTGGTCGGTCGGATCGCCGACCTTTTCCAGCGCGTCGAAATAGACGGTCGTCTGTTCATAAAGCCCCGTGCCATAGGCCCCGGACGGCACGCCGTACTCGGCCAGGTACTTTTCGGACACTTCCTTGCCCCGTGGATGGGCATCCACGTTCAGCGTCGCGCCAATGGCGTTATACAACACCCCATTTGCGTTCGCCCCCGTCAGCTCCAGAAACTCCGGAACCAGCGGCGCATATTGCAGGAACAGGACCGAGTTCGTGGGGTTTTCCTGAAACTGGTTCGTGAACAGTGCGGCGTTAGACGGGATGTAGTCGGTGTTGATGATCAAATCCGGTGCGTTTTCCCGCACCTTGGCCAGGATCGGACGCCAGTCGGATACAGGCCCAAACGGCACCAGTTCATCCGTCGTGACGGTCCAGCCCGCGTCGGCAAAAGCAACCTTCATGCCTTCGGAGATGGTCTTGGAATAAGGGTTGTCCGAGGAAATGATCGCCACCGTCTTGTTGTCCAGCGGGAAGTGCCCGGCTGCGGACAGCGCCTCGATCGTCGGGGTCACGTCGGTTTCATAGCCTTTGAAATCCGCCGTGAACGACCAGCAGCAGCTATAGGAATCGATGTCCTGCGTGGTGATCGCCGCGAATTGGGGCGAGGGGCCGGAGGGCAGGTAAGGCATGTTCGCCTCGGCCATCAGCTCGACCTCGAACATCGACAGGCTGGCATAGCCGGTCAGGATCACATGCACGCCGTCCGTGCCAATCAACCGCTCAGCTGCGGCGGACACATTGGCGGCGGAATGGTCGACGACGTCCGCCGTCACAACCTCGAACGTGTGGCCCGCGACGCCGCCATTGGCGTTGGCTTCTTTCACCGCCAGTTCGACGCCCCGCACGAATTCTTCGCCGTCCGACGCCGTCGGTCCAGTCAGCGGGGCCAGCACCCCGATCTTGACCAGATCCGCAAAGGCCGTGCTGGCCAGCAGCAGCGAGGCCGCTGACACAATGGCCGTGGTTTTCAGAAACGAGCGCATTTTACCCTCCCAAAACGTTGTTTTTTTCGCTGGCGACAGGGTAGTGGGCGCCTTTCAAAGCCGACAATAGCAAAGGTTTGCTAGTTTCAGGCCTGTGCGACTAGACTGAGTGTGCTGCCAAACAGCCAAGTTGATTCCACGAAAAGGAGCCTGGCAAAGAATGGATCTTTGGTCAGAGCCTTCCGAATACAACGACACAGACACATTTGCGTCTGTCGACACGCGCATGACGGATTTCGTGCGCAACCTGGGGCTGGAGCACTTTTCCTTTCTTTTCCTGCGCGGGCCGGACCACTGCGAAAAGGCGGTCGAAACCACCTTTCGCACCAGCTATCCCGAAGAATGGACAACACGATACGCCAGCCACAAATATTGGAACCTGGACCCGGTTGCCGACCTGGGCCGCCGTGCCATACGGCCATTTTTTTGGGGGCAGGGTGCGTTCCTGCGGGACTTCGCCAAATCGCAACGTCTGGTTTTTGACGAGGCGCGTGTGTTCGACATCAAATACGGCATGACGATTCCGGTACGCGGCGCACGGGGTGAACTGTCCGTGTTCAACGTTGTTTCATCGAACAAGGCCCACCTTCAGGATGCGCTGCGCGGGGCGCACAGCCGGATATACGCAGCGGCCTATGATACACACGAGATTGCGCTCGACGAGGTTCTCGCAAGGCAAAACAGGGAAAGGGAAGGCATCGGGCTGTCCCCGCGTGAAAAGGAATGCCTGTCCTGGACACTGGAAGGTAAAACCGCTGGCGAGATCGCGACCATCTTGGGGATTTCGGTGTCGACCGTGAACCAGCACGCCTCCAGCGCATCAAACAAGCTCGGCAGCCTCAACAAACACCACGCAGCCGTTCAAGCGCTGAGGCTGAACCTGATCCACTAGAGCGAAATTGGTTTACTCTGCAAATACAGAGCATCCCTTAACGCGTTGAAATCTCTGATTTCAGGCAGCGTTGAGTGGTTCAGATTTACCGATTTCTGCTCTCGAGCGAAATTGGTTCAATCTGCTTTTCAGAGTATCACTTAACGCGTTGAAATCTTTGATTTCAGGCAGCGTTGAGTGGTTCAGATTTACCGATTTCTGCTCCCAAGCGAAATTTGCCTGACCTACAGCGTTTCTGGTTTGACCTGAGACTTCTTGCGACACGAATGTCCCGAGAATGCGCAGCATGGCAGGGTATTCGTGTCTCAAGTGTAGCCAGAAACGCTCTAAAACGCCGACTGTATCCCGAAATGCAGCCCAACCTTGTTGGATTCATACAGCGCGATGTTGGAGTCCTTGAACGACCCATACAGTGTCATCGTCGGGTTGAACCCGTGATAGTCGATGTCCTCAAACACAAAGGTTACGTCACCACGCAGCTCGCGATCCTCCCGTCCGCTGCGATTGTGCGGGGACAGGTCATAGTCCCGCGCGCGCCATCCTGCACCCAGTTGCACGCTGGCCCCCAGGATCGGATTGGGCAGTACAACACCGCCATTCACGCTCCACTGGTGATACTCTTCGAACCGGAACGGCGACGTCGCCTGCGCCGCTCCCAGCGACCAGAACAGCTTGTGCCCGCTATCCAGCGTATGTGCCCCCCAGAACGACGCTGACACCGTATCGATGTCCGCGGCGCGAATGCCAAATTGCCGTTCGCCCTTCAACGTTCCGCCAAACTTGGTCTCGGCGCTCTTGATCCACGCGTGATGCAGCGCACCGCGCAGGTAATTCGCGTATTCCGATCCGCCATACCAGCTGTGTCCAGCATCAAAGCGCAGCGCGGTTTCTGTCTTTTTCTCGGCCCCCAGCCAGCGATAGCCATATCCGGCAAAGACAGAGGCAAAGGAAAAATCATCCCCGCTGACACCCGGCGCAGTCCTGCGTGCCTCTTCGGTCAGGGTGTACTGGCGCAGGTCCGCCTTGAAGAACAGATCATGCGCGCTGAACTCGGTCTGGGTCAGGCGATACCGTGTGTCCAGGCCAAACGTGTATTGTATGCCGGGCAGGGCGCGGGCGGCCCCGGTCAGTTGGTATTCCACGGGCTGACCAAACAGCAGTTCCGTCAACTGGTAGTTCAGAAAGGACGAGTCATTGGCCGACCCGTCGTTCACATTGCTGTCCGGCGTGATGGAGAATGTGAACCGCGTCGACCACGGGTTCGTGGCGCGCAGGTATTTGAAATCCCGGATCGCCGCGGCCTTCGCGGCCTCGCTGGGCGCGATTTCGACTGCGCGGCGCAGCCAGTATTGCGCAACGGTCTTCTTTCCTGCGCTTGATTGCACCTGTGCCATGACCACGGCGCTGGTGAATTTCTCGGTCTCGCCCTCGGCGGCCTTGATCGCCAACCGCGTGGCATCCCGGGCCTCGGTATACCGGCCCAGATCGCGCAAGGCGCGCGCGCGAATGACCTGAGCGTCGAAATCCTGCGGATCGCGCCCGACCAGCGCTTCGGAATAGGCCAGTGCCCGGGCCGCGTCCCCGTCATATAGGGCAACCAGCGCCGCCTGTGTCAGTTGTTCGGGGGTCAGCTCGACCGGCTGCGCCTGTGCCAGATGGGCCGAACACAGCAAGCTGCAGGCCAGTCCGGCCATTCGGGCCAGCCCGGCCCGAATTTTCCGCCCCCCTGCCACGGGCCGCGCCTCAGTTCCGGTAAACGATAAAGCCGCCCGTGTCGCGGACCGTCACGCCATCCGGCTGCCCGACCTGCGTGGTCGAGGTCACGATCCCCACAATCTCGCCCGCGTTGTCGCCAGCGATGATCGCGTAATACTTGCCGGATTCAAACAACACCGTCTCACCCGCATTGTTGACAAATGCGCTGCTGACATCGCCCAGGATTTCCCCGTTGTTGTCCAGCACCCCCGGACCCACGGTGAAATGCAGGGTCGGGATCGCCGTCAGGCTTGCCGTCTCTGCCGAGTTGATCGCCGAAACCACGGTGCTGGTCACATCATTGCCGTTCACGTCGAAAATCGTCCGGCCCGTGATCTGGCCCTGCACCCCGTCGCCACGCGTGCCCGTGGTCGAATTGAAGTCGTTGAAGTCGATCGCCACGGCAATGTTCCCGCGCGAATACTGCAAACCGCCCTGGCCGTCGAAATCCCGAATGCCCGAGATCTGGCCGGTGTAATTCGCCTGACCGGTGGTCGGCAGCTGCACATTGCCGTTGCGCTGATAGACAAACCCGCCAAACCCGAATTGCCGGTACGCCCCGGTCCGCACGATTGCAAACTCGGTCGAGCCCGACGTGCTGACGCCATAAATCGCCCGGTGCGTGAACTGGTTGATCGGCGTGCCCGTGCTGCTGTCGGGGAATTGCGCCACGGCCTCGTATACTGCAAACGGCCCCAGCGAGCTGACCGCCCCGCCGCGGGTGTAGACGTTGTCGCCGTCAAAGGCCAAACCATCCACCGTGAACGTGTCGTTGGTCGAGTTGTAGGCCACGCTGCTGACCTGCCCGTCCCCAGCCTGTGCGCCATCGCCCGAGGTGGGTTCCGTCCGGAAGATCGTGGCGCTTGCCTCGGGCGAGGTCGTGCCCGGCGGCACCGTACGGGTCGACGTGATCGCCGTTCCGGTGTTCCCGGTGTTGGTGGTGTCCGTTCCCGTCCCGGTATCAGGAGTGGTTGTTGTTTCCGCAAACGGGTTGCCCCCGCCACACGCCCCAACGATGGCCGCCATACCGACGCCCAGCAAAATCCGCTTCATCTGCCTCAACCTTGTTTTTTCTCAGGTTTTGCGGGAACCCTCAGCCTCCACCACTTAAAAGTCAATGCTCCCTTCACACCTCGCCTGTCTTGCGTGGCCAAAGTGTGACCCCGATATCGCGGTTCACGCAGCCGTGAACCCCATATATAGTGGAGGCCTCAACAGATTCTTTCCAACAAGGACCCGCGCCCCATGCCGCTATCTCCAGACCAGCAGGCCGAAATCGACGCACAGCGCAGCGCCAGCAGCCAAACCCTCCGTGTCACCGCGCCGGGCATGGAAAAACACCTGTATACCGCGCATCCCGTGCTGGATCATGGCTTCATCCGCGTCATCGACTACATGGGCGACGACAATGCCATCACCCAGGCCGCGCGCGTCAGCTATGGCAAGGGCACCAAATCCGTCCAAAACGACGAAGGCCTGATCCGCTATCTCATGCGCCACTGGCACTCGACCCCGTTCGAAATGTGCGAACTCAAGCTGCACGTCAAACTCCCGGTCTTTGTCGCCCGCCAGTGGATCCGCCACCGCACCGCCAACGTGAACGAATACTCCGCCCGCTACTCGATCCTGGACCGCGAGTTCTACATTCCGGCACCCGACCACGTCGCCGCCCAATCCGCCGTCAACAACCAGGGCCGGGGCGAAGCGCTGCAAGGCGAAGAGGCCGCCCGCGTCCTCGAAATCCTCAAATCCGACAGCACCCGCGCTTATGACAATTACGAGGCGATGATCTCCCAGGACGGCCAACAGGGCCTGGCCCGCGAACTCGCCCGCATGAACCTGCCCGCCAATATCTATACGCAATGGTACTGGAAGGTGGACCTGCACAACCTGTTCCACTTCCTCCGCCTGCGGGCCGACGCCCACGCACAATACGAAATCCGCGTCTATGCCGAGGAGATTTGCAAGGTTGTGTCAGATTGGGTACCGTTCGCCTATAAGGCGTTCGAGGACTACCGCCTGGGGGCCGTCACCCTCAGCGCCCAAATGGTCGACTGCCTGCGCCGCATGCTGGCGGGCGAGACCGTGACGCAGGAAACCTCCGGGTTGAGCGCGCGGGAATGGCGGGAGTTTGAGGGAGTGATTTATTAACTTCCGAATGGGGGATGATCAATGAGAGTTTCAGATTACAAATATTTTGATCGTAGGTTAATCGCGGTAGTCCCAAACGAAGATTTTAGAAAGAAAGTCGCAGAAGCGAAGATCACCAGAAGAGAGGAAGCTGGACTACTTGGTCGACTAAGGAGGTTTTTATTCGGTGGCGTTGAAGATCAAGCTGTGAGTTTGTTTAACACCGGTATTGACCTGTACTTGGGACTCGTCGGGTTGCAAAGCGCTATTCGTAGCCGAGGCGGGTCAATATTGACGGTTTCCAAAACCGATCTAGAAGACATACGGTTTCCACCCGGTCATCCCGATATCGGTGCTGTATATTCTGCCCATCCGACAGATACGCTTCTTTACTATCCAATTTCCGATTTCCACCGACAGACTTTCGAGAGTAAAGTTAGTGAGGCGGTCCGAATACTTATGGCACTTGGGGCAAACTCTATTGATATAAGGCATGTGAGTGGTTGGAGCCGAGAGTTCTCGTCAGAAATGGGATTGGCACTTCCTGGGGCTAGTGTTTCCGGTGCTTCCGAGGCTCAAAAGAAAGAAAATCAGGAGATATTGTTTTCTATTCGGTTGGCCGGATCAAATTCAGCGGAATTACCTCCGGGATTGGTCTGGTATGAGTTTGAAGAAACGTGGAAGGCGATTGCTGAAGGTCGCCTGAAATATGGGCTGAAGAATTTTAGTCTTGCGATAAATTACAATGATGACTACGGAGTTAATTCAGAGTTGAAGTCAGAAATAGAGGAAGCCAATTTGAAGCTCTCCGGAAAATTCTTTGATCATGAGAGTACTGTTTGGTCTATTGAGGGAAAGTTTGGGCTCGAAGAGGATGTGCAAGCTTAGTGTGCGCACCGTAATTCTGCGAGGTTAATGCATTCGCCCGGAATCAAGCCCGAAGGGCGCCTCTCACACATCGCTACGCGATGTGTTGCCGGCAGGCGATTGCAGGGCAATCGCCGAGAGGCGGACGAGCGGCGGACCGGCCCCACGGTTCGGCGCTATCGAGAGGTTGCATTCCCTGAA
>JBFOMB010000010.1:0-59911 GCA_040830545.1 Paracoccaceae bacterium
GGTCTTGATGCCGGTTTCCGCGGTAAAGGCTGCGGCGGCCTCGTCATTGCCCGCGTATGAGGCCGCAACCGAGCAGCCTGCCGCGCTCAGCGCTTTCGAAATTGCGGCGCCGATCCCGCGGGATCCACCGGTGACAAGGGCTGTTCGGTTCATGTTGATCTCCTCACTTTTCGGGTCAGATTTGCTGACGTACCTAGCGTGTTCCGTAACGTAATTTTCGGGCTGCAGGCAGCCCCTGAGGCACATGCCCGCTATGCGTTTCAGGAATGGTTTAGCATTAAACTATCTGGAATTGGAGTATTTTGTTGGCCCGGAAGCCAATGAAACAGGGTATTTTGGAAACCGCGTCGTTTTCCGGCGCAAACGACTTGGGCAGATCACGTCGCTTGCGATGCATGGTCAGCCTCGCCTTAGTTCTGGATGGAAACGACCAAATTCACGGCGCCAGCGTTGGGACTGTGTGTCGTTCAAACCAGTGGGGCGTCCCTTCCAATTTGAATTGAGGCGGGTGGGCCAGGGGAGCGTTTAAGAAACGAGCATTCTCAAGCGATGGCCGCCAGTTGCCATCTATTGATCCAATCCCGATGGCATATGAATTGTCTCCGGGGCTAGATTACCCGCGTCTTTTTTACCGTAGTCCAATGCGGTTTGATTGGTGCTGTCAAAGCGACTTCGCGCTTGCCTAGGCCTGTCAACTAGCCCAGGCAAGCGTTGAGCAGTAGAGCTACTCCGCTGCTTCGCTCACTTGCCGTGTATCGGGATGCAAGGCGGTACCCAGAATGTGCTGGGATTTGTGGATCACATGATACGCGCCACCCACGATCAGCGGGTCGGGTTCGCCAACAACGCTCTCGTCCTTGTCCGGGTAATCGATGGTCGACAGGAAATGGCGCATACAGTTCAGGCGCGCGCGTTTCTTGTCGTCCGATTTGATCACGGTCCAAGGCGCATCTGCCGTGTCCGTGTAAAAGAACATGGCTTCTTTCGCCTCCGTGTAGTCATCCCACTTGTCACTGCTCAACCGGTCAATCGGGCTGAGCTTCCAACGCTTCAGCGGATCGGTTTCGCGAGACTTGAACCGACGCTTCTGTTCATCCTTGGTCACCGAGAACCAGTATTTATAGAGCCGGATGCCCGAGCGAACCAACATGCGTTCCAGCGACGGGGCCTGACGCATGAACTCCAGATACTCGGCGGGCGAACAGAAGCTCATGACGCGCTCAACGCCTGCGCGGTTGTACCAGGAGCGGTCGTAAAACACCATTTCGCCGTTTGTGGGCAGTTCGCGGATGTAGCGCTGGAAATACCACTGTCCGCGCTCTTCGTCCGCAGGCTTGTTCAACGCGACGACACGTGCTGCGCGGGGGTTCAGGTGTTCCATGAACCGTTTGATTGTGCCGCCTTTGCCCGCCGCATCGCGGCCTTCGAACACCATCGCAAATTTTTCACCCGTTTCTTGCGCCCAAAGCTGCACTTTCAGCAACTCGGCCTGCAAAGCAGCCTTGGTCGCCTCGTATTCCGGGCGGGGCAGTTTTTTCGAATAGGGGTAAATGCCCGCTTCGAACGCTTCGCGGATGCGAGCGGCGCTGGGGGATGGGGCGTCTTGTCCATTGACTGCGATTGGCGTCGGATTGGCCATTTATCTCTCCTCTGTTTCGTCGCAGGGAGTTTATCAAAGCGGACAGCAGACGGCCTTGATCCGGATCAAGTAAACAGCCAGAAAACCGCCTAAATTTTCCGCGACGTCACAAGAAGCTTGCATTGATCTGCGAAGAGGGGGGACTGACACTGCATGTATCGCACGGAGGAGTTCACATATGTCGCGCATGTCTTTACCTGCCATTGCCTGTACGCTTGCCATGACCATTCCCGCCGCACACGCTGAAAACCGGATTGATCAGGTTCGCCCTGATGCGCCTGCTTTGGCTGCCTACGGGTCATATCCCATTGGTGTTCAGACCATGACGTTCATCAATCCCGGTCAATTGGATGTGCTGAACACCACGGCGGACGCACAGCCGACTTATGATCGCGAATTGACGGTCGAGGTCTGGTATCCGGCGGCCGAGGGCACAGAGCCCGGCGGCACTTACACCGCGAATCTGCGGGACGGTAAGACCGAGGTTACCCTGCACGGTCAGGCCGCGCGGGATGCAACGCCCGCCAGCGGAGAAACCTTCCCGCTGATCGTGATCTCGCATGGCTACCCGGGCAACCGGTTCCTGATGTCCCATTTGGGCGAAAACCTGGCCTCCAAGGGCTATGTCACGGTGTCCATCGACCATCTGGACAGCACCTATGCAACGCAATCCATGTTCGGGTCGACCCTGTTGAACCGTCCACTGGATCAGCGGTTTGTTATCGACTCGATGGAGGCATTGGACGGCCCGGTTGGTGACATCACCGATACAAGCAGCGTTGGTTTGATTGGCTATTCGATGGGTGGTTATGGCGCGCTGATTTATGGCGGCGCAGGTCTGGCCGAGGGTGTGCTGGGCTATGACTGGGTGCAGCCCACTGCGACCATCCTCGACCGGCATCTTGCCGGGTCCGATACGCATGAGGCGCTGGCGACAGATGACCGGCTGAAGGCGATCATCGCCGTTGGTCCATGGGGCCGTCACTATGGGTTCTGGGATCCGGTTGGCATTTCAGGCGTACGCAAGCCGCTGATGTTGATGGCGGGCAGTGTGGACGACGTGTCAAGCTACCCGGCCATGCGCCAGATTTTCGAAGAGATGAATGGAACCGACCGCCATCTGCTCACCTTTGAAAACGCCAATCACAACGCTGCGGCCCCGATGCCCGCCCCGGCAGAAAGCTGGGAGCCGGTTGAGACCTTGGATTTCGTGCCCTTCGATCACTACGCGGACGCGGTTTGGGACACGAACCGTATGAACAATATCACGCAGCATTTCGCGACGGCTTTCATGGACCTGCATGTGAAAGGTGATGCCGAAAGGGCTGACTACCTGACCCTGATCGAAAAAGCAGGCGAGGGTGTGCATGACCTGGATGATGACGGCAAACCGACCGATGCTCATACCTATTGGAATGGGTTTGCGCCGCGCACGGCGCAGGGTCTGATGTTCGAAACACTGAACAAAGGCCAGTAACCGGATGACACACCCGATGCGGACAGAGACCATCGACCTTGGCGGCAAACCGTTTTTCCTGCGCCGCTGGGGCGATCCGGATAAGCCGGTTCTTCTGATGCTGCACGGGTTTCCGGAATATGGCGGCGCCTGGGAGGACCTTGCGCTGCATCTGGCCGATCACTTTCATTGTATCGCGCCGGATCAACGCGGCTATGGTCAAAGCTGGGCTCCGCCTGAGGTGGAGAACTACACCGGCAGCGCGTTGACCGGCGATATGGCATTGCTGATCGAGCGTTTTGGCGGGCGGGCCACGGTGCTGGGCCATGACTGGGGCGCGGCGGTGGCTTATGGGCTGGCCATGTTCCGGGGTGATCTGGTGGATCGGCTGATCATCCTGAACGGTGTGCACCCGGTGCCATTCCAACGCGCACTGGCCAGTGGCGGGCCACAGACCGAAGCGTCGCAATACATCAACTTCTTACGCCGCCCTGATAGCCACGAAAAGTTCGCTGCGAACAACTATCAGAAGCTGATAGACTTCTTCGCGGCCAAGATGAACTTCGACTGGCTGACCGGCGAGCGGTTGGAGCAGTACCGAACCGAATGGGCCAGACCGGGCAAGCTTAACACCATGATCAACTGGTACCGCGCCTCTCCGCTGCAGGTGCCGCCGACGGGTGAGCGTATCGACGACTTGCCCGAATGGCCGCCAGAGAAGCTGACTGTGCGTTGCCCACATCTGTTGATTTGGGGACTGGAAGACCGCGCTTTGTTGCCAGAGGCAACTGAAGGGCTGGAAGAGTTTGCGCCCGACCTGACCCGGATCGAGATGTCGGGCGTCGACCACTGGCTATGCCATCAAAAACCGGCCGAAATAGCGGCCCACATCCTGAACTGGAGCGCCGCATGATTGTTGTCCACCACCTGAACCGATCGCGGTCTCATCGCATCCTTTGGCTGCTGGAAGAGCTTGGCGCGGCTTATGAGGTTCGTCGCTATGAGCGGGACGCCAAGACCAACCTGGCCCCGCCGGAACTGATGGAAATTCATCCGTTGGGCAAATCTCCGATGATCGAAATGGATGGGCGCCTGATCACGGAAAGTGCCGCTATTGTCGAGGTTCTGTGCAACGCGTTTGGACCGCAGATGATCCCGTCCGTAGGCAGTGACGCCTACATCCAGCACCTGGAGCTCATGCATTTTGCTGAAGGCTCAGCGATGACGCCAATCCTGCTAAACCTTTATGTCGGCCGGTTGGGGGATGCGGGCGCGCCGTTGCAGCCCCGCATCGAACAGCAGCTCGACAGCCATTTCAGCTATATGGAACAGATCCTGCGCCCCTCGGGGCATTACGTGTTGGATGAGTTGTCCGCCGTGGACATCATGATGAGTTTCCCGGCGGAAATCGCCATGCGTCTGGGCCGTCGCGCGGATTTCCCCGCGCTGGCCGGTTTCGTGGAACACATCCATGGCCGTCCGGCTTATGCCCGCGCATTTGAGAAGGGTGGCGGCGAATAACAAACGGTCAGAAGGCGGGGCAGGGGGCTATTGATGGCCCCACGCGTCCGGGTCGTCTGAGTTCGGGCTGAGTCCGATAACGTCCCCGTCGGTGTTGACACCCAAACCCAGCACGGTGCGATTGGCATAGGCGAAATAGGCGACCACCTGGTTCACCTCCAGGATTGCGCCGTCATCCAGCCCGGCGTCGCGCAGGGCCTGAATCGCAAACTCATCCGCCCTTTCGGGCGTCTTCGTCAGCATTTCCGCATAGGCCAGCATCTGCTGGATGGACGCATCAACGAGCGCGTCGAACACACCGTCCCCTTCTGCCGCAGCCTTTAGCGCGTCTGCCTTGGCGTTGTCCTGCAACAACCGGCGCATGCCGGAGGCGTGATGTTCCACGCAGTACCAGCATCCGTTCAGCGCGCTGACCCGCACCCCAATTAACTCCAGCACCCATTTCGGAAGGCTATTGCCCGTGTGGTGCAGCACATTCTTGTAAAGCGCCATGTGCCCTTCCATCGAATGAGGTCGCAGGGAATGCGCCATCATGATGTTGTCGACGTTGTTGTTAGGGCCCGTCACACGATCATAAAGCTTGCGCAAACGGCCCTTGGCCTCGTCAAACGGAATGGTCTTGATCCAGGTCATGCGGGCCTCGCGCTCGGGAAATGGAAAGAATGGCCGGGGTCGATCCGACCAATCGCGCAGGGAGCTACCAGGAACATCGCCGTTCGTCGCGTGCCTGCACGGGCAGAGTGGCCGAGCAGAACTGGATTTGCAATGGCCCGGCAAAGGTCTGGAAATCCCGTATGGCCGGACAACCAATTGGTTAGCTAAGGTGATCCAAAGGAGACCATCATGCACCGCTACCCGATCAAAGCTGCCGCGCAACTGGCCCAGGCGTCCTACAAAGGACAGGCACATCGCAGCCTTGCGCCGCGTATCGCCAATTCACTGGATGAAAACGATGTTCAGGCGCATTTTTTGGACAATAGAATTCTGGTGATACCTGGCAGCAATTCCGTGATGGACTACCTCAAGTTCAATCTGCGTATTCTCAATATCGGTGGTAAGAAATATCGGATCGACGATCCGTCAACTGCTGCCGGACACAGCGGCACGCGGTGGCATCAGGGGTTTCTGGCCCATGCCAAAACGATCTGGGACTGGATGGAGGCGGAAAACCAGCGCCCCATCTACATCATCGGCCATTCTCTGGGTGCAGCGGCCACGCAAATCCTGTGCAAAAGTTACCGCGTGCCGGGCATCGGCTTTGCCTGTCCACGTCCGCGAAAAAGTCGCGGTGGGATGCACCAGAACGATTTGTGT
Organism: Paracoccaceae bacterium; assembly: GCA_040830545.1. Lineage (GTDB taxonomy): Bacteria > Pseudomonadota > Alphaproteobacteria > Rhodobacterales > Rhodobacteraceae > HXMU1420-2. The sequence continues at coordinate 5,931 of JBFOMB010000010.1, forward strand.
CTTTGCATAAACCGCAACGATGACCGGGTCTGCGATCTGCCGGGTACCTTTCATCATCTGGGCCATGTTGCGACCTGCATCGCGCGCCGATCGGGTTTTGGCATGGAACACAGCATGAAGTTCTACCGTAAGTCGGTGGAGCAGGCGCAGGCCACCGGACAACTGCCGGTCAACTGGCCGCGCTGACACGCATCGGGCCTTTTCCCCGGACGTTTCCGCTGCCATAATCCGCCGCAGCAAAGAAGAATGAGCAGCGGTATGAACGACCTTTTGACCGGGGTGGCCCCCTCGGACTATGACGCTTCCTCCATCGAAGTACTTGAAGGCCTGGAACCGGTCCGCAAGCGTCCGGGCATGTATATCGGCGGCACGGACGAGCGCGCGCTGCACCACATGGTGGCTGAGATACTCGACAACGCCATGGACGAGGCTGTTGCTGGGCATGCCACGCGGATCGAGGTTGAATTGCACGCCGACCATGCGCTGACCGTGCGGGACAATGGGCGCGGCATTCCGATTGATCCGCATCCCAAGTTTCCAGAAAAATCCGCGCTGGAGGTGATCCTGTGCACCCTGCATGCCGGTGGCAAGTTTTCGGGTGACGCCTATCAGACCTCCGGCGGTTTGCATGGGGTGGGGGCGTCCGTGGTGAACGCACTTTCTGACAGCATGGTGGTACAGGTCGCGCGGGACCGGAAACTGTTCGAGCAACGGTTTGCCCGTGGTCTGCCGTTGGGGCCGGTTGTGCCGATTGGTGCGGCACCCAACCGGCGAGGTACAACGGTCACTTTCCACGCGGATGAAGAGATTTTTGGCCACCACCGGTTCAAACCCGCGCGCCTGTTCAAATCCATCCGGTCCAAGGCCTATCTGTTCTCGGGCGTCGAAATCCGCTGGAAGTCCGAGATCGACGATGGTGAGACCCCGACCGAAGCGACGTTCCACTTCCCTGGCGGTCTGGCGGACTACCTGAACGAAAGCCTCGGCACTGCCTCCACGTATTCAGACGCGCCTTTTTCCGGGACCGTCGATTTCATGGAGAAATTCGGCACACCGGGTAAGGTTGAATGGGCCGTGAACTGGACCCCATCGCGCGACGGTTTCATCCAGTCCTATTGTAACACCGTCCCCACGCCCGAAGGCGGCACGCATGAGGCCGGGTTCTGGGCCGCGATCCTCAAAGGCATCCGGGCCTATGGCGAGTTGGTCAGCAACAAGAAGGCCAGTCAGATCACGCGCGATGACCTGGCGACGGGTGGTTGCGCTTTGGTCTCCTGCTTTATTCGCGAACCGGAATTTGTCGGCCAGACCAAGGATCGCCTGGCCACCGTCGAAGCACAGCGCATGGTCGAAAACGCCGTGCGGGACCATTTTGACAATTGGCTGGCCGCTGATACCAAATCTGCTGGTGCTATTCTGGATTTCCTGGTCCTGCGCGCCGAAGAACGGCTGCGCAGGAGGGCCGAGAAGGAAACACAACGCAAATCCGCCACCAAAAAGCTTCGCCTTCCCGGCAAATTGGTGGACTGCTCTAATCAAACACGTGACGGAACCGAATTATTCATTGTCGAGGGCGATTCTGCTGGTGGGTCTGGAAAAGCGGCGCGGGATCGCAAAACTCAGGCCATGTTGCCGCTACGTGGTAAGGTGCTGAATGTGCTGGGCGCGGCGGCTTCGAAGATTTCGACCAACGCGGAAATCAAGGACCTCTGCGATGCGCTGGGCGTGGGATTGGGCACTCGGTTCAACATCGATGACCTGCGCTATGACAAGGTCATCATCATGACCGATGCGGATGTGGACGGGGCGCATATCGCATCGCTTCTGATGACGTTCTTTTTCACCCAGATGCGGCCGTTGATTGATCAGGGGCACCTTTATCTGGCCTGTCCGCCACTGTACCGACTGACCCAAGGGGCCAAGCGCGTTTACTGTCTGGATGAACGCGAGAGGGACGAATGGATGTCCAAGGGGTTGGGCGGTAAAGGCAAAATCGATGTCTCTCGCTTCAAGGGGCTGGGCGAAATGGACGCGAAGGATCTGAAGGATACCACGATGAACCCGGAAACGCGCAAGCTGATCCGGGTGACGATTGACGAGGATGAACCGGGTGAGACCGGCGACCTGGTCGAGCGTCTGATGGGCAAGAAGCCCGAGTTGCGGTTTCAGTACATTCAGGAAAACGCGCGCTTCGTGGAAGAACTGGACGTGTGACCGTCGCCATAGTTTCGATCAGAAACAACAAAGGGCGGCTGGCCAGTGCTGGAACGCTTTAGTTGATGGCGCCGAACCAGCGACGATAGATCGTGTCGTATGTCCCCGTTTCCCGGAGCGACAGGAGGGCGCGGTTCACGTCTTCCACCAACGGGCTGCCCGCAGGGAAAACGATGCCGTAGTTTTCACGCAGGAATGCGGCCCCGGCCATCGAGGCGAAGTCACGACCTTGATGGGCGGCATAGTAGCTGAGTATCGGGCTGTCGAAGACAACGGCGTCGAACTGGCCGTCCTCAAAATCACGGAGCATAGAATCCAGATCGGAATAGCCGCGAAAGTCAACTTCGCGCCGCTCCAGGAAACCTGCGGCAGTCGAGCCCTCGATTGTGGCCACGCGTTGCCCGTAGAGGTCACTGATCGTGTTTACTTGTCCACTGATCGCCTCGACCGTCATGACGGACGTGATTTTCGCGACAAAGACAGAGACGATGAACAGGGACGAGATCACCAGGATTACAGCAAAGAACCGGCCAAACACGGTGCGTGGCACACGTTCCTCGAACCCGCCATTGACGACCAGGTTCAGCGCCCACCAAAAGGCCGGAAACATCGCCTCGCTTGCCGGGCGGTCGAAATAGGGCTGCGCGCGGCGTTCAAAGAACCACATCAACATGCCGCCGCAAAACAGCACCAGGAACGCCAGTCCGATAGCCAGCAACAGGTCCGTCGACATCAACGCTCGGAACAATGACGGGGACCGCGTCGACTGCGCCGGGACCATGATTTGCAGCCCGCTCTCGAAAATTGGCTGACTGAAATCCATCACCTGTTCGCGCGCCGCAGTGATCGAGATATTGGCGATGGCCAGGTCGGACGCACCGGTTTCTACCGCATTCAGCATCTCGCCGAATATCTCGTGTCGCTTGACCTCTATTTCCCAGCCGAGATCAGTCGCCAACGCACGCAGCAACTCCATTGAAAACCCAGTGTCCGTGTCTTCGTCCAGCATAGAGAACGGTGGACGCGTCACGGTTGACACCGTGAGCGTCTGGGCGGCCGCGATATGTGCGACGAGGCCCGAAAGCAGGGTTATGAGGAACAGTAGTTTGCGCATATCAGATTCTTAGCGCAGTCCCTAAGGCGGATTACGCCGTCGGGCAAGATGGGACGATTGTCACGCCGATCTTTGTTCCGCCAGAACCAATGCATCATATTGGCGCAGGATAGGGAATGCCGGAGTGCTGTGTTCGGGTAGCCGGGCGCGGTCCAGCCCGGCCAGAACCGTCGCCGCCAGCAAGTCCTTTTTGCGTCTCAGACGACCAATGTAGAGGCTTTCGAGCGCCATGCCGGAACTCAGGATCGCCTCGTGCTGGGGCAACAGGACATGGTGATAGGTCACAAATGATGGATGATCCCGATCTGCGATGGCCGTGCCGCCAACCAGATGACTGGCGCTGGCCAACACGGCCTCGGTGCTGAACATATAATCGACCACACTGCCCGATATCTTCAGCCTCTGAGTTGGGGCAACAAGTGTGTCGCGGCGCAGTCCAAAGTATGGTGCGCGCAAACGAACGGGCGCAAAGCTGCCGCGCGCAGGGACCGTTCGCGATAATTTGAACAGAACTGGGACGCTGTCCCCGGTTTCGGTACGCACCGTGTTGCCGCGACGCAGGCGTGCCACGGGTACCTCTCCCAAAGGCGTTTCAATCGGTGTGCGTGCCACCAGCGACGGACAGGGGCCGGTTGGCTCGATCTCTGTGGAGACCGCCAGGAACTCGGCGTCCGGTGTGATGAAAGTGGCGTTTTGCTCGTGGATCATCGCTTCCAGATCGGACAAGCGAATGGGCGCAGGTTCCGTCAGTTCGGAAATTGCGAACCGTCCGCTGTCTACATGCAGCATGACCAGTCGGCCCCATTTTCGGGGCGCGTCCCAGGAATAGGTGATCTGGATCGTTTCCAGCCTTTCCGTGTGGGGTAGGCTGACGACCGCATGAGCCAGTTTGTCCGCCTGGTCCAGCACAAAGGTCGCGCCGCCGCCTGGCAGGGAAGAGATGGCCAATTGGACTGGCCAGGAACCGGTGGATGTGTATCGCAACAGGGTTTGTGGACGGCGACCGGGCGTCAAACGGGTTTCCAGCAGGATCGAGCCACGGGTGACCAGCGAATCCACGGAGGCTTCTTGGTTGGCCGAGTCACGTGCCTGGCCACCGAAGCCAGCCGGATTGAATAATGCACCGTCTTTGTCCCAAAGCCCAATCCACCCCATCGCGTCAGGCCGCCCTTGGACTTGACGTCAACAGGCGCGCCTCATAGTGGCGCAGGGTGCGACGCGCGGCAGGACTGTAACCTGCACCGGAATTCGGGTCGAGTTCGGGGAAAATGCGGCAAATTTCTTCCAAGGCATCTGCTTCGAACAGGGACGTGGTCTGAGGGCCGGGCAGGAAACTTTCGGTTTCCAGCCCTTGGGAATAGATCACCTGATGGCGATCAAACATGACATGCACGTATGTCACATCGCCGCCCTCGACACGTGTGATCGACCGGTCATTGACCAGGTCCTTGGCAGCCACCAGAACCTCACCCTCGCCAAACAACAGTTCGGCCAGGCTGTCCTGAACTAGGATACGGTGTTGGGGAGAAACATAGAGTTCGTCATGCGCGCCAAATGTTCCCGCCCGAATGCAAATCGGCGCTAACACACCTTCGGCCGGGACTGTCCGGCCTCCTATCCAGCGCACAGGACGGTGCCCGTCATCCTTGGTCACAACCAGATCGCCGGGCTGCAAGGATTCGACTGGTCGGTCACCATCGGGTGTGCGGATCATGGTGCCCGCGACAAAGCAGGGAACGCTCGAAACCTCGACAAAAGCGGTGTCCGTGTTGCTGCCGTCCGTGGCCGTGTAGGTGAAGTTGAAGTTCTCAGTGTCGCCATCCCCCTGAACCGAGATCGTGCCGTCGCCGTTTAAGGTGACGGTCTGTCCCGTGTTGAGTATGACGGAATCGTTCGCAACCACCTGAATATTGTTGATATGGGTGATCGTCAGCGTGCCGCTGGCTTGATCGTTGGCCAACACATCCACGGTCACGGTCCCACTGGGATAGACAGTGGTGCTGTCGTCGAATGCGATGACAGAGCTTTGGATGCTGTCGCCCGCGATCAGCAGGGTCGAGTCATAACTGCTGTCGCTGACATCTGCGATGCCGATCTTGATGTCGTTCTGTACACCTGCGTTGACGGGGATTTTCAGCGTCATCGTGACGGTGAATCCATCCATTTCGGTGTTGTAATCGTCGTTGGCGTTCGAAATGAACAGGTTCTCGTTGTTCGTCGCGTTGACGTTGCCGGGGTCCGCGTCGCCATCCCCGATCCCCAAATCCACAAGCGTGCCGTTGATCCAGACGCCAACAAAGTCCTGATAGATGGAGTTCACGAATTCCGGATATTCTTCGGAGGCGAACACGAACTGCATGGACAACATGTTGCCGTCGGGGATGATCGTGGCTTCGAGGTACGAGGCGTCAAACGTGCTTGTGCCCGCCGCGGCGTTGAAATCCGCGTCATTGTTGACCCCGTTGCTGCCTGTGGTCGTTGATCCAGAGCGGTTGGGGTCGCCGCCACCGCGAGTGAACGCGGAGGTACGCCCGGTGGTCAGGATCACGCCTGTATCACCTGGGGTCACGCCAGGTGATGTGTTGTCTCCGTCTGTATAGATGCCAGAGGATCGGTTATCGCCCGTGTAGCTGGCCGAGTTCGCAACAATCTGAACGCCGTCGCCGAAGATTGCTTCGGCCATCTGCTGCGCAGAGGCGTTGTTGTTGATAGGGAGTTCGGACGCGGTAACCGGCATAACACATGACAACCTGTATGATCTGGGGCGGTCACGGCGGCACGAATCCAAAGCGCCCGGCACGGGTCGCGCGCGCGGACATTCGGGTCACGATTTGAACTGCTCGATCCCTGCCTCAGGGATTTGTTTTTTATTGCCAGAAACCTAGCATGTGGCGGCCCCGGCTGTTAACCCACTTCAGGTTGCAAATCCGCAATTTCGCGGCATTGTCGTCGCAAGATTGCCACATTCCCAGTGGCGCAGCAGTGATTGGAGGACCCGCCCCATGCCCATCGACCCCGCCAGATTGACCGCTGACTTGATCCGCTGCCCCTCTGTCACGCCCGAGGAGGGTGGCGCGCTGACGCTGCTGGCCGACCTGTTGAGTGCGGCGGGATTTGAGTGCACACGGGTGGATCGCGAAGGCATTCCAAACCTCTTTGCGCGCTGGGGCGACAAGGGCCATGCGCGGACCTTCGGGTTCAACGGGCACACGGATGTGGTGCCGACCGGCGACCTTGCCGCCTGGACTCACGAGCCGTTCAAGGCGGTGGAACTGGACGGCATTTTGTACGGGCGGGGAGCCACGGATATGAAATCGGGCGTTGCGGCCTTTGCCGCTGCTGCCGTGGATTTCGTGAAAGACACACCGCCGGATGGGGCCGTCATATTGACCATTACGGGTGACGAAGAAGGCGACGCGCTGCATGGCACAACCGCGCTTCTGGATCATATGGCAGCTGAGGGCGAGGCGATGACCGCCTGCCTTGTGGGCGAACCAACCTGCCCGGAGGTCATGGGCGAGATGATCAAGATCGGGCGGCGTGGGTCCATGTCGGCCTGGTTCACGGTGACAGGTGTTCAGGGGCATTCGGCTTACCCCCACCGGGCCCAAAACCCTATGCCCGCCATGGCGCGGTTGATGGACCGGCTGGCCTCGCGCGAATTGGATCAGGGCACGGACCATTTCGATGCCTCGACGTTGGCCGTGGTGACCATCGACACCGGTAACCCGGCAACCAACGTGATCCCGGGCGCCTGCACCGGCACGGTCAACATCCGGTTCAACGACCTGCACACCGGGGCGTCCCTGTCCGACTGGCTGCGGGAAGAGGCCGACCTCGTGCAGGACGAATTCGGGGTTGAGGTGGCCATTCGGTTCAAAATCTCGGGTGAGGCGTTTTTAACCCCTCCCGGTGACCTGTCCGCTCTGGTCGCCGGTGCGGTGGAGGCCGAAACCGGCGTCGCGCCGGTCCTGTCCACCACAGGCGGCACATCGGACGCGCGGTTTATCAAAAGCCATTGTCCGGTGGTGGAGTTCGGATTGGTTGGGCGCACGATGCATAAGGTGGATGAATGCGTTCCGGTGGAACAGATCCATCAACTGAAAGCCGTCTATACGCGCATCTTGCAGGATTTCTTTGCGTGACGGTCGGGATTACTGACGATCTGGAAACCTGTTTCGCCCTGCGCCACACCGTATTTGTCGAAGAACAGGGCGTGCCGGTGGAGGAAGAGCAGGACGAAATGGATCCGACGGCGACGCATTTGCTCGCGTGGGACAACGGTCGCCCGGTCGGCGCGGCGCGGGTGGTTTTTGCGGATGCAACGGTGAAGATCGGTCGGGTCTGTGTGTTGGCCGAAGCGCGGGGCACCGGGCTGGGTGTGGGGCTGATCCGTTGTGCGGTCGATGTGGCGCGTGCGCGGGGCGGGGTCACGCAGGCAAAACTGGGCGCGCAGACCCATGCGCTGGGTTTTTATGAAAAGCTGGGCTTTTCTGCGATTGGCCCAATCTATGACGATGCGGGCCTGCCCCATCGGGACATGATCATGGATCTGACGTGACGCGCACGCTGATCATCATGGTGAAGGCCCCGCAGGTCGGGCATGTGAAAACCCGGCTGGGGCGTGACATTGGGCGTATTCCGGCGACCTGGTGGTATCGTCATCAGGTTGCGCGCACCCTGCGTCGGCTACGCGATCCCCGCTGGCGAATTGTCTTGGCGGTTGCGCCGGATACGGCGGTAGGCGCGGGATGGTGGCCTTTGGACTTGGACCGCGCGCCGCAAAGGTCAGGTGATCTGGGCGAAAGGATGCGGCGGCAACTGGCGGCTGTTCGTGGTCCGGCGGTCCTTATCGGGTCCGACATCCCCGACATTTCGCGCGCTCATATCATCCGTGCCTTTGACGCGTTGGGCTGGGCCGATGCGGTATTTGGGCCAGCCGAAGATGGCGGGTATTGGCTGGTTGGACTGCGCGGGACGCGCGCTATGCCGCCTGCGTTCCTGCGCAATGTCCGATGGTCCGCACCTGAAACGCTGGCTGACAGTCTGGCCAGCCTGGACGGTTTGCGCCCTTCGTTGATTGACACGCTGCGGGATGTGGATACCGGTGCGGACTTGAACGCATTTCGACATGACGGGACAGGGGTGGCGTGATAGGGCGGACGCATGACGCGCATCCCTTCCAAGGCCGAAATCCTCGACTGGATTTCGGCCAACCCAACCCAGACCTCCAAACGCGACCTTGCCCGGGCTTTTGGCCTGAAGGGTAGCGACAGGATCGACCTCAAACGCCTGTTGAAAGAATTGGAGGCCGAGGGGCATCTGGAAAAGCGGCGCAAGACCTATCGTGATCCGGAACGCCTGCCGCCTGTGTCGGTCCTGCAGGTCAAGGCGCCGGACAGTGACGGTGACCTTTTCGCCCGCCCGCTGGAATGGCATGGCGAAGGCGAGGAACCCGTGGTGTTGGCCATCCCGCGCGCCTCGGACCCGGTTTTGGGTGAAGGGGATCGCATTCTGGCGCGGCTGACGCTGGTCGAGGGTGAAGATCACCACTATGAAGCGCGCCTGATCCGCAGGATTGGGGCTAACCCGCGCCGCATTCTGGGTGTGTTTCGCAAAGGGGCGGAAGGCGGGCGGATCGTGCCGGTGGACAAGGCGTCCCAATCCGAATGGACCGTGCCCCCAGACGCCGTCCATGGCGCGAAAGATGGGGAGCTGGTGGAGGCCGAACAGGCCGGGCCCAAGGGCCGCATGGGTCTGCCCCGCGCGCGGATCGTGGATCGCCTGGGCGATCCCAGCGCGCCCAAGGCCGTGTCCCTGATCGCGATCCACCAACACGGCATTCCAGACAATTTCCCTGACGCGGTGATCGAAGAGGCCGACAAGGCCAAGCCCGTTGGTCTGTCGGGCCGCGAAGATTTGCGTGACCTGCCATTGGTGACCATCGACCCGTCTGACGCACGGGACCACGACGATGCGGTTTATGCCCATGCCGACGAGGACCCGGCCAATCCGGGCGGGCATGTGGTCTGGGTCGCGATTGCGGATGTGGCGGCCTATGTGACACCGGGCAGCGCACTGGATCGCGAGGCGCGCAAGCGTGGCAACTCCAGCTATTTCCCCGACCGCGTTGTGCCGATGTTGCCTGACCGTCTGTCGGGTGATCTGTGTTCCCTGCACGAAGGTGTGCCGCGCGCCTGTCTGGCGGTGCGCATGGTCTTTGATGCGGGTGGACACAAACGCGGACATCACTTTGTGCGTGGGCTCATGCGGTCGGCGGCATCGCTGACCTATGAAGAGGCGCAATCCGCTGAGGACGGTGATCCGACCGAACGGGCAGAGACGTTGCTGGAGCCGGTGCTGCGTCCACTGTTTGCGGCCTATGCAGCCCTGGCCAACGCGCGGGAAGAACGACAGCCGCTGGACCTGGACCTGCCAGAGCGGCGGATCGTGCTGGGCGAGGATGGCAAGGTCGCTTCGGTCAACTTCAAAGACCGGCTGGAGGCGCATCGCCTGATCGAGGAATTCATGATCGCCGCCAATGTCTGTGCGGCTGAAACGCTGGTGGCCAAACGCATGCCCCAGCTGTTTCGCGTGCACGAAGAACCCGCGCCGGAAAAGCTGGAATCGCTGCGGGAAACGGCGATGGCGGCGGGTTATCCACTGGCCAAGGGGCAGGTGTTGAAGACACGTCACCTGAACCAGTTGCTGAATGCTGCCGCAGGCACGGATGACGCGGAACTGATCAACATGTCGACCCTGCGGTCGATGACACAGGCCTATTACAGCCCCGAGAATTTTGGCCATTTCGGTCTGGCGCTGATGAAGTATGCGCATTTCACCTCACCTATCCGGCGCTATGCGGACCTGATCGTGCACCGCGCGCTGATCTCGGCGCATGGTTGGGGCGAGGATGGGCTGGACGCGGGCGCGGCGGACGGGCTGAAGGACACGGGCGAACATATCTCCATGACCGAGCGCCGTTCGATGCTGGCAGAGCGGGACACGACAGATCGTTACTTGGCAGCGTATTTGAGCGAGCGGGTGGGGGACGAATTCACCGGTCGCATCAGCGGTGTGGCGCGGTTCGGGGCGTTTGTGCGGCTGGACGGGTCCGGGGCAGATGGGTTGATCCCGATCCGCTCAATCGGGCGCGAATACTTCCACTTTGACCGCGACGCGGGCACGCTGATGGGGTCGGACACGGGCATGACGATTGCCATGGGGCAGCGGGTGACCGTGCGCCTGTCGCAAGCGACGCCAGTGACTGGTGGGATCGAGCTGGAACTGCTGGCGCTGGAGGACAAGGACCTGCCGCGTAGGGCAGCGCCGGGTCGGCGGGGTGGGCCACGTCGGAAGCAAGCGCAATCGCGCCGAAAGGCAGCGAAGACCAAGCGTAAGGTGACCCGCCGCAAACGCTGATCTGCCGGGTAGGGCCAGATTGACCGCACCCTACCGTGAGCGAAGGTTCGCAAATCCATCGTTTCGCCCGACTTTCCCCAGCTGTGGAAACGCGTTAGGCTTCCGGTGAGCAGACCATCAGGAAGAACCCATGCGCATCATCATCGTCGCGGGCGCCTGTATTGCAGCCAGCGCGGCATTTGCAGGCACCGTCGAACAATCGCCTCGACCCGTCGAACGGCCCAAAACCGTAGTTCAGGAGGTGAAAGTGACCACTTCTGATCAAAGCTTCGAAGGCTGGTTGCAAGGTTTCCGTGAGCGGGCGTCGGTCCAAGGGGTGTCGGCGGCGACGCTCGATACAGCTCTGCGCGGGATTTCTTATGACGCAGAGGTCGTGCGTCGGGACCGCAATCAGAACGAATTTACCAAGACGATCTGGGATTATCTGGGCACGGCTGTGTCGGATGCGCGTATTGCCAATGGCAAGGCGGCGCTGACGAAGCATCGGGAGTCTCTGGAGGCGATTGAAGAGAAGTATGGCGTCGACAAGCAGATCCTTGTTGCGATCTGGGGGCTGGAAAGCGCTTACGGAGGCTTTCGGGGCAATCACTCGGTTGTGCAGTCACTGGCAACGCTGGCCTACGATCCGCGGCGGAGCGAGTTTTTCGAAGGCCAGTTGTTGAACGCGCTGCAGATCCTCGATGCCGGGGACACGACACCGGCGCGCATGAAAGGCAGTTGGGCCGGGGCGATGGGGCATACGCAGTTCATGCCGTCGTCCTTTCTGGACCATGCGGTTGACTACACCGGAGACGGCAAGCGCGACATTTGGGGCGATGATCCACGCGATGCTTTGGCCTCCGCCGCAGCCTATCTGAAGCATCATGGCTGGACCAAAGGGCAGCCATGGGGGGTGGAGGTGCGTCTGCCGGGTGATTTCGAATACACGCAGGCCAACCGCGAAATCACGCGCTTGCCGTCTGAATGGGCCGCGCGTGGGATCGTGGCGTGGGATGGCTCGCCTGTCCCGGACCATGGGCGTGCATCCATTCTGCTGCCTGCGGGACATCAGGGCGCGGCTTTTATGATCTTTGACAATTTCGAGGTGCTGGAGGCCTATAACACCGCTGATGCCTATGTGATCGGTGTCGGGCATCTGGGCGACCGCATTTTAGGTGGGCCTGCGATCAAGGGCGGTTGGCCGACCAGTGACCGTGCCCTGACCTATGACGAACGGATCGAGTTGCAGACCCGCCTGACGCGCGCCGGGTTTGACACGAAGAAGATCGACGCACGGATTGGGCCGCTGACCATTGCCGCTGTGCGGGCTTGGCAAGTGTCCGAGGGGCTGGTGCCTGATGGCTATGCCTCACCAGCAGCGTTGTCGCGGTTGCGGCAGGTGAACTGACGACACGAGGTCCCGGGTCAGGCCCGGGACTGCGGCAGCGTGTTTTGTGGGTCTTCGCGTTAAGATGATCAGCCGGGGCTCATCCCGCGCAGACGTTCGGAACGGCGGCGTAGCAGTTCGACCACGGTCAACAGCGCGATGGAGATCACCACGAGGATCGTCGCAACGGCCAGGATCGTTGGTGAAATTTGCTCGCGCAGGCCAGTGAACATCTGCCATGGCAGGGTCTTTTGACCAGCGGAGCCGACGAACAGGACGACCACCACTTCGTCAAACGACGTGATGAAGGCAAACAACCCGCCCGAGATCACGCCGGGCAGGATCAAGGGCATCTGCACGCGGAAGAACGTGGTCACCGGACCAGCGCCCATATTGGCGGCGGCGCGTGTTAGGGAGCGGTCAAACCCGACCAGCGTTGCCGTCACCGTGATGATCACAAATGGGATACCCAGTGCCGCATGGGCCAGAACGACGCCGATATAGGTCCCCTGCAGGCCAATGCGCGAGTAGAAGAAGTACATCCCGGCAGCCGAAATGATCAGCGGCACGATCATGGGCGAAATCAGGATCGCCATGATGATCTGACGGCCCGGCACATGGCTTTGGCTGAGGCCGATGGCTGCCAATGTGCCAAAGCTGACGGAAAGGATCGTCGCCATGGGCGCGATCATGACCGAGTTGCGCAGCGCGTTCTGCCAGTCGTCATTGGTGAAGAAGTCGCGGTAGTGTTTCAGCGAATAACCCGCCGGATCAAAGGCCAGCATTTCCGGTGTGAAGGTAAAGAAATCCTGCGCGTTGAAGCTGAGCGGCAGCACCACGAGGATCGGCGTGATCAGGAAGACAAAGATCGCCCCGGCTATGACCCGGAAGCTGTAGTGCCACAGCACCTGCGGCCCGGTCAGGTAGGGGGGCAGGGGTGCGCGATACCGTCCCTCGAACAGCCAGAAGGTGAACCAGCCGAAAAACCAGCCGAACATCGCGCCAACCACCAGCCCCGGAAGGCCGCTCATCAAGACACCTGCAACCAAAAACAGCGCCAGAATGCCCCAGCGTGCGGGGCGTTCGGGCAGCATTGTGGTGCTGACAAAGGAAATGACCGCGAGTATGGCGGCGCCAATCAGGATACCCAGCAGGGTGCTGCCCTGTGAGGTGCCGACCAGAACGCCTGCGAGCGCGCCAGAGGCGGCAGCGACTGGGACGTAGAAGTTGACGGGTGTGCGCTGGGCGGTGTCAAAGGTGCTCATGGCTCAGCCTCCCAGCTTCACGTTGTCGATGCCGACAATCTTGTCGTAGCACCAGTAGAGCAGCAGGACGACTGCCAGCAGGATCGTGCCCAGGGCCGCCGCCAGTCCCCAGTTGAGCGAGGACGAGATGTGATAGGCGATCCGGTTCGAGATAAAGACGCCTTTGGTCCCGCCGACGATTTCTGGCGTGATGTAATAGCCGATGGCCAGGATGAAGACGAGGATCGAGCCCGCGCCGATGCCTGGCACCGATTGCGGGAAGTAGACGCGCCAGAAGGCGGTCCAGTTGTCAGCACCCAGCGACTTGGCCGCGCGCAGATAGCTGGGCGGGATCGTCTGCATCACGGAATAGAGCGGCAGGATCATGAAGGGCAGCAGGATATGCGTCATCGCGATGATCGTGCCGAACTGGTTGTTGATCATGATCAGGCGGTTGGCATCGTCCACAAGTCCCAGCCAAACGAGCGTGTCGTTGATTACGCCCTGTTGCTGCAACATGACTTTCCAGGCCGACGTCCGCACCAGAAGCGAGGTCCAGAAGGGCAGCAGCACGAGGATCATCAACAGATTGGCCTGTCGCATCGGCAGGTTCGCAAGCAGCCATGCTACTGGATAGCCTAGCAGGATACAGGACCCGGTGATGGCCAGTGACATGATCATCGTGCGGATGAACAGCTTGATGTAAATCTGCTGGTTTTCCGGCCGTGCCTCGGCCCCGTCCGGGCCTTTTTGCATGTCGATGGAGTTCAAGAAATAACCGTTGGTGTAGGCCGGTGAATAGGTTTTGATCGTGCGCCAGATATCCGGTTCGATCCATTTCTTGTCGATGTCGGCGAACGCCTCGCGGAACGGTCCGTCTTCTTCCAGATCCATGCGTTTGACCTTGCGCCCGGATTTCCGGAACAAGGACGCGGCGCCGGTCTGTTCATAGTTCAGGCGGGAACCAAGGCGCGTGTGTGTCTTGGCCTCGACCGCGATTTTCATGTCCTGGGCAAGGGCAAGAAAAACCTCTTCGCCCGGTGCCTCGTCCGAGGCGGGGTCCCAGTCCTGCAACGCAACAACGGTTTTCGGCAACGTGTCGCGGACGATCTGGTTCTCGACCGAGCGGAACAGCATGTCCGCAATCGGTAGGATGAAGGTGATCAGGATAAACAGCAGCAGCGGGGCGATCAGCATCAATGCGCGGATCTTCTGCATCCGGAGTGCGCGAGCCAGGCTGCGCTTGAGCGGTGTGCCGTCAGCGGCCAGCATCGGTCCGGATTGAGTTGCGTCGGTCATATGCGCCCCTGTTCGTTCTCTGGTGCGGGGGCAGATTGCCGCCCCCGCAGGTCTTTTCAGGTCAGGTCAGACAACCTGATTACTGGCTCAGCCATGCCTGGAACTTCGCGTCGATGTCGTCGCGATAGTCTGCCCAGAACTCGTAGTTGTAGAGGAACGTGTTCTTGGCGTTGTTTGGATCGGTCGGCATGTGCGGTGCCATGTCGATGCCGAGATCAGCATGCTTGCCCACCAGCGGAGCGGAGGACGCGCGGGCCGGGCCGTACGAAATCCACTTGGCCTGGTCTGCCAGACGCTGCGTGTCTGTTGCGAACATGATGTAGTCTAGTGCACGCGCCTGACGCTCGGGGCTCAGACCGGTCGGGATGATCCAGCCGTCCAAGTCAAACACCTGTGCGTCCCACAGCATGGCAACGGGCTGCTTCTGCTCTTCGATGACCGAGAACAGGCGACCGTTGTAGGTGGAGCCCATCACGACTTCGCCGTCAGCCAGCAGCTGCGGCGTGTCCGCACCGGCGGACCACCAGATCACGTCGTCCTTGATGGTGGCGAGCTTGTCCAGTGCCTGCTGCTGACCTTCTTCGGTGGCCAGAACGTCATAAACGGCGCCCTTGTCCACGCCGTCACACAGCAGTGCCCATTCCATGTTGTTGATCGGGCGCTTTTCCAGCGCGCGCTTGCCCGGGTAGGCGTCGGTATCGAATACGGCGCAAACCGAGGTCGGCGGTGTGTCACCGACCAGATCGGTGCGATAGCCAAAGGTGGTCGAATACACGATCTGCGGGATGAAGCATTCGCTGACCAGCAGGTCACCGAAATCTTCGGACGCAGGCGTGCCATCGGGTGCAGCAGCAAGCATGGTGTCCGGGTCGATTTCCATCGCCAGACCTTCGTCACAGAGGCGGATCGCGTCTGCAGCCACCACGTCAACCACGTCCCAGGTGATGTTGCCGGCTTCGTTCATCGCGCGCAGCTTTGCGACGGCCTCGGCCGCGCTGTCGTCGTTGATGATCTTGACGCCGGTGTTTTCCGAGTAGGGCGCGTGATACGCGTTTTGCTGCGACTTGGTGTAAGCACCACCCCAGCTGACGATGGTCATTTCGTCAGCCATGTCCGCAGCAAAGGCTGCAGGTACGCAAAGCGCTGTTGTGGCGGCAAGTGCCGTCAGGGTTTTAAGGGTCATACATAGTTCTCCTAGTTGGATTTCGTTCCGAGTGGATTATTGTCCCGGTTCTGTTGCCGGGTTCGCGCGGGCCGGACGTCAGGCGTCCAGAGCCCGGCAGTCTTCGGGTAACCAGCCGACCTCGATCTGTTGACCGGGTTGCAGGCGGACCTGATCCGGGGCGTTCCGGGTTTTGATGATGAACTCATCATTGCCAGCAACCTTCAGACGGGTGCGGAAAATGTCGCCCATGTAGATGAACTCCAGCACCTCGGCCTTCACCGTGTGGGTGCCTTCCTGCAGGCGGTCCTTGTTGAATTCGACCCGTTCAGGCCGGATCGACACCCGGGTGCGGTCGCCGACGCTGACATTGATCGGGTTGCAGTCGATCAGTTCGCCGTCATCCAGCTGGACCAATGCCAGGTCACCTTTGATCTCTTTCACCACGCCTTCGAGTGTGTTGTTTTCACCGATAAACTGCGCGACGAAGCTGTTTTCAGGCGCTTCATACAGTTTGTCGGGCGGGGCGAGCTGCTGGATCACACCGTCGTTGAATACGGCAACGCGGTCGGACATGGTCATCGCTTCGGTCTGGTCGTGGGTCACATAGACCACGGTGATTCCCAGGTTGTCGGCGATGCGTTTGATTTCAAACTGCATATGTTCACGCAGTTGCTTGTCCAGCGCGCCCAGCGGTTCGTCCATCAACACCAGTTCGGCCTCGAACACCAGCGCGCGGGCCAAAGCGATACGCTGCTGCTGACCACCAGACAGTTGTGCAGGGCGGCGACCGCCGAATTGGCCCATCTGCACCATGTCCAGCACATGCTTGACCTTGGCTTCACGCTCGGACTTGCCCATTTTGCGGACTTCCAGCGGGAAGGATAGGTTTTCGGCCACGGTCATGTGCGGGAACAGGGCGTAGTTCTGGAACACCATGCCGATGCCGCGTTTGTGCGGTGGGATGTTGTTGATCGAAATGCCATCCAGACGAATTTCGCCATGGGTTGCCGTTTCGAACCCGGCCAGCATCATCAGGCATGTGGTCTTGCCCGATCCGGACGGTCCCAACATGGTCAGGAATTCGCCCTTGGGCAGTGCGAGGTTCAGGTCTTTGACAACGAGCGTTTCGCCATCATAGCTCTTTTGCACGCGTTCGAAGGCCACGAACGCGTCCGAGTTTGTGTTGTCCGCCAAAAGGGACTCCCCGTTTTTTGTGCCAGCTTGCTGCCAGCTTACTGGACAATGCTAAGCATACCGGGGGTCACGTATGCAACCGGATCGTCGGTTCATCGTCAAAAAACGACGTCGCGAATGACCTATGACCGCGCTTTGAGCATGTCGGTGTCCTGGAGTTGCGCATAGGTTGCGTCCAGCGCCGCGGTTGCGCGGTGAATCAGCAGGTCAATGTCCGTCGGCTGCAGGATCAGTGGGGGCGAAATGATCATGCGATCCCCGACGTGCCGCATTACCAGATTGTTGGCAAAGCAGTGTTCGCGGCAAATCGTGCCAACGGTGCCGGGATCAGCGGCAAATGCCGCGCGGCTTTCCTTGTGTGGGGTCAGCGCGATGGACCCCATCATGCCGACGATCTTTGCCTCACCCACCAGCGGGTGATCCGTCAGACCTTCCCATTTGTCCTTCAGATACGGCGCGGCAACGTCGCGGACGTGTCCGATGATGTTTTCTTCTTCGAGGATGCGCAGGTTTTCCAGTGCCACCGCAGCTGCGACCGGATGGCCGGAATAGGTGTAGCCGTGGACAAATTCGCCGCTGCCGATGACCTCGGCCACTTCGTCGGTGACAATGGAACCGCCGATAGGCTGGTAGCCAGAGCTCAGCCCCTTGGCGATGGTCATGATGTCTGGGCGGATGTTCAGCGTTTGCGATCCAAACCAATTACCGGTGCGGCCAAAGCCGCAGATGACCTCGTCTGCGATCAGCAGGATGTCATGCGCGTCGCAAATGCGTTGGATTTCAGGCCAGTAGCTGTCAGGCGGGACAATCACACCCCCTGCGCCTTGGATCGGTTCCGCGATGAAGGCGGCAACCTTGTCCTCGCCCAGTTCATGGATCGCATTTTCCAGTTCTTGCGCGCGGGCCTTGCCGAACTCCTCGGGGTTGGTGTTGTCGCCTTCGGCCCACCAGTTCGGTTGGTTGATGTGGTGGATGCCCGGAATGGGCATGCCGCCCTGTTCGTGCATGGCAACCATCCCGCCCAGCGACGCGCTGCCCATGGATGACCCGTGATAGGCATTCTTGCGCGAGATCACGATGGATTTGTCCGGCTGCCCCTTGTTCTGCCAAAAAGTGCGGACCATGCGCAGGTTGGTGTCGTTCGCCTCTGACCCGCCAGCGGCAAAGAAAACGTGGTTCAGATCGCCCGGTGCCAGTTCCGCCAGCTTTGCCGCGAGCGCGATGGCGGGCACATGTGTGGTTTGAAAGAAGGTGTTGTAGTAGGGCAATTCGCGCATCTGGCGCGCCGCAGCCTCGGCCAGTTCTTCGCGCCCGTAACCGATGTTCACGCACCACAGCCCTGCCATGGCGTCCAGGATTTCGTTCCCGTCACTGTCCGTCAGCATCACGCCTTTGGCCCGGGTGATCACGCGTGCGCCCTTGGCGGCGAGTTCGCCGTTGGCGGTGAACGGATGCATGTGGTGTGCTGCATCCAATTGCTGCAATTCGGCGGTGGGCAGGTGGTTGGTGATCGCGGACATGGCGGGCTCCTGTCAGTGTGCGGTCAAAATATGATCAAATTATTTGGTGTCAATCGAATCACCTGACGCCTGCGTCGGGGAAAGGGCGGCGACCATCAATGACATGCCCTGTTCCAGATCGCGGGCAGTTGCCGCAGCGGCCGCGTCTGCGTCTTTTTGGTCCAGCGCGTCCAGAATCACCTTGTGAAAGTCAGGCAGGTTCTGTGTACCCAACCGCCCGCAAACCACCCGCAGGGATGGACCAAACCGCAACCACATGCGATCCGTGGTCTCTGTCAGAACCGGGGCATTCGCCATTTGGTAGAGAGTGGCGTGAAACCGGTAGTTACCGCGCAGATACCCCCGGATGTCGCCTGCCGCGATGGCCTGATCCAGTGCCTTGTCAATCCGCCGCAACGCTGTCACCTGATCCACCTGTGCGACCAAAGCGGCCCGGCGTGCCAGTTCCGGCTCCACTGTTTTTCTCAGGAAAATGAGGTCTTCAATGTCCTGCTGCGTCAGAATCGGGACGCTGACCCGGCGGTTCCCCTGAAAGATCAACGCCCCTTCCGACGTCAGGCGGCGAATGGCCTCGCGCACCGGGGTCATGCCCGCGCGCAACGTCGATGTCAGCCCCTGAATCGTCACGGGCTGCCCGGGGGCCAGATCACCAAACAGCACCATGTCCCGCAACTGTCGGTAGGCGTGCTCATGCGCGGGCTGCTTTTCGGTCACGCCAGCCACACCGGTGGGCGTGGTGAACGGATCATGTTGGGCGATGTCCTGCATCCTGTCGCCGATCACTTGCGCGCGAAATAGGCGCGTGGAAACATGAATTCAGCCTACGCGATGCGTAGAACTTGATCAAATTGCAAAACGCGGAAATGATGCCGCAAAACAAAACCAAGGGGAGTCACCATGAAGAAACTGTTTCTGGCAAGCGTCGCGGGCCTGTCACTGGCCGCGGCAGCCAGCGCGGAAGAAGTGCGCGTTTACAGCTGGTCCGACTATATCGACGAAGCACTGCTCGAAAAGTTCGAGAAAGAAACCGGTTATGAGCTGGTCTATGACGTCTTTGATTCCAACGAAGTGCTGGAAACCAAGATGCTGGCCGGCGGGTCGGGCTATGACGTAGTTGTCCCGTCGGGCACCTTCCTGCAACGCCAGATCGTGGCCGGTGCGTTCCAGAAACTGGACACATCCAAACTGTCCAACGCGGGCAATATGTGGGACGTGATCGAAGCCCGCACCGCACAGTATGACCCGGGCAATGAATACTCCATCAACTACATGTGGGGCACCACGGGCATCGGTGTGAATGTCGGCAAGGTGACCGAAATTCTAGGCGCGGACGCCCCGCTGGGGTCCATGGATCTGGTGCTGAAACCCGAGAATATCGAAAAGCTGGCCGCGTGCGGGGTGCACTTCCTGGATGCCCCGACCGAGATCATTCCGATGGTCCTGCAATATCTGGGCGAGGACCCGGACAGCCACGACCCGGACGTGATCGCGTCGGTGGAACCCGTGCTGACCGCTGTGCGTCCGCATATCCAGAAGTTCCACAGCTCTGAATACATCAACGCGCTTGCAAATGGGGACATCTGCGTCGCCATTGGCTGGTCCGGTGACATTCTGCAAGCGCGCGACCGCGCGGCAGAGGCCGAGAATGGTGTTGAAGTCGCCTATAACGCCTTTGCTGAAGGGTCGCTGATGTGGTTCGACCAGATGGCAATCCCGGTGGACGCGCCCAATCCCGAAGGCGCGCACGCGTTCCTGAACTTCATCATGGACGCGCAGAACATGGCGGATGCGTCCAACTACGTCTACTACGCCAACGGCAACCTGGCTTCGCAGCCGATGCTGGAAGAAGACGTGATCGGTGATCCGGCGATCTACCCGGACGAGGCGACGTTGGAAAACCTCTACACAACGACGCCTTATGATCCGAAGGTTCAGCGGACTGTGACCCGCCTGTGGACCAAGATCAAATCCGGCACCTGATCGGGCCAAGGACGGGGCGCACCAGCGCCCCGTCGCAATTCCAAGGGGGCTTTGTTTGGCACACGACGTGTTTGCACCCTGGAACGATCCCGCGGCCAAGCCGCTGATCCGGTTCCAGAATGTGACCAAGCGGTTCGGGAGTTTCGTCGCGATCGACGACCTGACACTCGACATCTTTGAACGGGAATTCTTCGCGCTGCTCGGCCCCTCGGGCTGTGGCAAGACGACGATGATGCGGATGCTGGCGGGATTCGAACAGGCCAGCGAAGGACGGATTGAACTGGCCGGGCAGGACATTGACGGGGTGCCACCGAACAAGCGCGCCGTGAACATGATGTTCCAGTCCTATGCCCTGTTCCCTCATCTGTCGGTCTGGGAAAACATCGCCTTTGGTCTGAAACGCGACCGGCTGGCCAAGGGCGAGATCGACGCGCGCGTGGACGAGATGCTGAAGCTCACCCGGCTGGAACAATTTGCCCGTCGCAAGCCGCACCAGATTTCAGGTGGACAAAGGCAGCGAGTCGCGTTGGCGCGGTCGCTGGCCAAGGCGCCGAAATTGTTGCTGCTGGACGAGCCGCTGGGTGCGCTGGACAAGAAGCTGCGTCAGGATACGCAGTTCGAGCTGATGGATATTCAGGAGAAGACCGGTACCACCTTCGTGATTGTCACTCATGACCAGGAAGAGGCAATGACAGTCGCCAGCCGGGTCGCGGTCATGGATCATGGTCGGATTATCCAGGTGGCGACACCCGAGGACATCTATGAAGGGCCGAATTCCGTTTACGTGGCGGATTTCATTGGTGATGTGAACCTGATCAAGGGACAGGCCCGGGCGACAGGCGAAGGTCGTTATGCGCTGGATTGGGTGGCCGGACAGCCGGCCTTTCAGGCTGCATCTGAGCGTCCGATTTCGGACGGGCAGCCCTGCTATCTCGCGGTTCGCCCCGAGAAGGTTGCGATTTCGCAGGACCGGCCTGATGCCGACAATGCAGTCGAGGGCAAGGTGCTGGACATCGCGTATCTTGGCAACATTTCCACCTACCATGTCGAATTGCCGTCGGGCGAGGTGATCAAGGCGCAAACCGCCAATACCCGTCGCATTGCGCGGTGCAACTTCACCTGGGAAGACACCGTGTGGCTCAGCTGGACAGCCACCGCCGGGGTGTTGCTGGACCAATGAACGCACCGCTGGACCCCAAACGCCCCCGCAGCCCCGGACTTGATCCGGGGCCTCGGATCGCGCCCCCGGTCGGAGGCAGAACATGAGGCGCGCCGCTCTCATTCTGGTGCCCTATCTGTGGCTGCTGGCGCTGTTCCTGGTGCCCTTCGTCATCGTTGTCAAAATTTCGCTCAGCGATCTGGCGCTCGCGCGTCCGCCCTACACTCCGCAGTTCAGTTGGGACGAGGGCATCGGAGCGCTGCTCAGCCAATTGGACTTTGAGAACTACGTCTTTCTGGCGACTGACAGTCTCTACTGGAAGGCCTATCTGAGTTCGCTCAAAATCGCCGTCATCTCAACCTTCCTGACCCTGTTGGTCGGCTACCCCATGGCGTATGGCATGGCCCGCGCACCAGAGGAATGGCGCCCGACCCTGATGATGCTGGTGATCCTGCCGTTTTGGACCAGCTTCCTGATCCGGGTCTATTCGTGGATGGGCATCCTTAGTCAGGAAGGATACCTGAACCAATTCCTGCTGGGCATCGGCGTAATCTCGGAGCCGCTGACAATCCTCAACACCAATACGGCCGTCTATATCGGCATCGTCTACACCTATCTGCCATTCATGATCCTGCCGATCTTTGCCGCGCTGGACCGGCTTGATGGATCACTGATCGAGGCGGCGGAGGATTTGGGATGCTCGCGGTTGCAGGCCTTCTGGCTCGTCACCTTCCCGCTGTCCCGCAACGGCGTGGTGGCCGGGTCGTTCCTTGTGTTCATCCCTGCACTGGGCGAATTCGTGATCCCCTCCATCCTCGGCGGGTCGGGCACGTTGATGATCGGTAAGGTACTGTGGGAGGAGTTCTTCTCCAACCGCGACTGGCCGGTGGCGAGCGCCGTGGCGGTGATCCTGCTCCTGATCCTCGTGATCCCCATCGTCCTGTTCCAGCGCAACCAGCAGCGCCAGCAGGAGCTTGACGGATGACGCGGCTGTCGTGGTTCAACACCGTTTCGCTGACGCTGGGATTTGCGTTTCTCTACATCCCGATGCTGATCCTGATCATCTACAGCTTCAATGACAGCCGTCTGGTCACGGTCTGGGCCGGGTTTTCAACCAAGTGGTATGGTGAACTGTTGCGCAACCAGGCGATGCTCGATGCGGCCTGGGTCACGCTGCGAGTTGCGATCATATCCTCCACGATTGCCACGGTTTTGGGCACGATGGCGGCCTATGTGCTGGTGCGCGGAGGGCGGTTTCTGGGTCGCACGCTGTTTTCCGGCATGATCTATGCTCCGCTGGTTATGCCCGAGGTGATCACCGGCCTATCCTTGCTGCTGTTGTTCATTGGCATCGGGCTGGACCGGGGCATTTTGACCATTGTGCTGGCGCATACGACGTTTTCGATGTGCTTTGTTTCGGTTGTTGTGTCCTCCCGCCTTGTGACCTTTGACCGCTCATTGGAAGAGGCCGCGCTGGACCTTGGTTGCACGCCCTTTGATGCCTTCCGCCTTGTGACCCTGCCGATCATCGCGCCTGCGGTGATTTCCGGCTGGCTGCTGGCCTTTACCCTGTCGCTGGACGATCTGGTGATCGCCTCCTTCACATCTGGCCCCTCGGCCACAACTCTGCCGATCAAGATATTCTCGGCGGTACGTTTGGGCGTCAGCCCGGAAATCAACGCGCTGAGCACGATCATGATCGCTATTGTGACAGTCGGCGTCGTGACTGCATCACTCGCCTCCAAACGCGCCGCCGTCCGACGGCAGCAGGAGGAGCAACTGGCGTGAGGCGGATCTATTCCGACTACGCGTTTGGCAACGGTCCTCGCGATGGATGCTGGTGGGACGAAACCGTCGCCGCACCGGATTGGCCGGTTCTGGATCGTGACCTCAAGGTGGATGTTGCCATCGTCGGCGGCGGATTCACCGGTATCTCAGCAGCGCTGACATTAGCCGAGGCGGGCGCGCAGGTTGCTGTGCTGGAGGCGAACTCGCCAGGCTGGGGCGCGAGTGGACGCAATGGAGGGTTCTGCTGTCTGGGCGGTGCACGGATGAGCCACAAGCAAATGGTCAAACAGTGTGGAGAAACCGGCGCACAGCATTACCTTGAAACCGAGCGCGCCGCGACCGAACTGGTGGCTGCGCGGCTGGATCGCTACGACATCGACGCGGACCGCCACTCTGACGGTGAGACCTTGCTGGCACACTCCGATGCCGCGATGGAGGAGATGCGCGCGGACGCTGAGGTCCTGGCGTCCCGGCATAAGGTAAGTGTTAAGGTTACCGAAGCGACGGACCTTGCCACTCAAGGGATGAACGGAAACTTTCACGGTGCTGTCACGATCCCCATCGGCTTTGCGTTGAACCCACGAAAATACCTGTTCGGGATAGCAAGAGCTGCGGCAAGCGCAGGTGCAGTGTTTTTCCAGAATTCGCCGGTGACGGGGATCGAGGAATCCCGGGATCGCGTGACGCTGACGACGCCGAATGGGCTGGTGCACTGTGACCGTGTTATTGTGGCCACCAACGCCTATTCCAGCGAGGATGTGCCGGATTGGATGGCGGGACGATATTTGCCGACGCAGTCCAACGTGCTGGTCGCGCGCCCGCTGAGCGATTCGGTATTGGACGCGCAGGGCTGGACCACTGGCCAGGCCAGCTATGACAGCCGCCACCTGCTGCACTATTTCCGTTTGATGCCCGACCGTAGGTTCCTGTTCGGATCGCGTGGCGGGATGCGGTCCACTCCAGGTGCTGAATTTGCCGCGCGACGACGAAATCGCCTACATTTTGAGCAGATGTTTCCGGCGTGGCGCCATGTCGAAAGCGCGCATCAATGGTCGGGTATGGTTTGCCTCAGCAGAACTGGCGCGCCTTTTGTCGGGGCCATCCCCGGAACGAAGCGCCAATATGCGGCAATGTGCTATCATGGTAACGGTTTGGCCATGGGCAGTTGGGCGGGGGAACACCTGGCGCGGGTCATGTTGGACCTTGCCCAAACGAGTGGAATCCCGGCTTTGATGCAGTCTCCTCTGGTGCGATTCCCGCTGGGTTCATTGCGCCGCGCGTTGGTTCCGCCGGCCTATCTGGGGATGCGGTGGGCGGACCGGACATGATGCCCCGTTGACAGGGGTTGACCAATCGACCATTCGTGCGCCGCGTGGTTTTTGAGGGTCAGATTTATGAAGATTGCAATGATCGGTACGGGTTACGTGGGGCTCGTTTCGGGTGTGTGTTTTTCGGATTTTGGGCACAACGTTGTCTGTGTCGACAAGAACCCCGAAAAGATCGAAATGCTGGAGCGGGGCGAAGTGCCGATTTACGAGCCCGGTCTGGAGCAGTTGATCGCGAAAAACGTATCTGCCGGGCGGTTGTCTTTTACAACGGACCTGACGAGTGCCGTGGACGGGGCGGACGCGGTGTTCATCGCAGTCGGTACTCCGACTCGTCGGGGAGACGGCCACGCTGACTTGACCTTTGTGATGGCCGCTGCAGAGGAAATTGCAGGCGCACTTACAGGTTACGCAGTTGTGGTGACGAAATCAACCGTGCCGGTTGGAACGAACCGGCAGGTGCAGGCCGTCATCTCGGCAGCCAACCCGAAGGCTGATTTTGATGTGGCCTCCAATCCCGAGTTCTTGCGTGAAGGGGCTGCCATTGACGACTTTATGCGCCCGGACCGTGTCGTGGTTGGGGTGGAAAACGACCGCGCGGCTGAAGTGATGCGTGGGATCTACCGCCCGCTCTATCTGCGTGATTTCCCGATCGTGACCACCGATCTGGAAAGTGCCGAAATGATCAAATACGCGGCCAACGCGTTCCTCGCGACGAAGATCACGTTTATCAACGAAATTGCGGCGTTGTGCGAACGGGTTGGTGCGGATGTGAAACGCGTCAGCCAGGGAATGGGGCTGGATGGACGCATCGGTAACAAGTTCCTGCACGCTGGCCCGGGCTATGGCGGATCATGTTTCCCCAAAGACACAAAAGCGCTGGCACGCATTGGTCAGGAACACGGAATGCCGATGCAGATCACAGAGACGGTGATCAAAGTAAACGATGAGACGCGCCGCCGAATGGTCGACAAGGTGGTTGAACTGTTTGACGAAGGTGTGAATGGCAAGACGATTGCGGTTTTGGGGGTGACCTTCAAACCCGATACTGACGATATGCGTGACGCTCCGTCCCTGACTGTCGTTCCCGCGTTGATTGGGGCCGGCGCCAAAGTGCGGGTGGTCGATCCGCAAGGACAGCATGAAGGCGAAGCACTGTTGCCCGGTGTGGTCTGGGTCGAAGATGTCTATGAGGCCGTTCAGGACGCAGATGCTGCCGTTTTGCTGACGGAGTGGAACGAGTTCCGCGCCCTGGACCTTGGGCAGATTGCCAGCCGTATGAAAACTCCGGTCATGGCAGATTTGCGGAATGTCTATTCTCCGGCAGACGCAAAAAGTGCGGGGTTCACGCGTTACACGTCGGTTGGACGCGCTGGTTTTTAGGGAACGAGGCGGCCCGGGACGGACGGTCTTTCGTTTGGTCTCGACCTTGCCGTGAGTGACGCTGCGTTTGACTTGGTGCGAGGGCGGAAATCGCGGAATTCCGGAACCGGCAACGTGGTTTGAAAACTTGTTTTCGGGCGGCGTCCTGGCGTTTCGATTGAGGCGCTGTCCGTGTTTCATCACCTGAGGCACGAGGTTTCGATGCGCGACGCACCGCTCGAGCGGAAATTGAAGTATTGAATCACCCAACGCTGACGGAAGTTTACAGTTTCAGCGCATTGGGTGATGTTTCGCGTCGCGGGTCGGATCGATTTTCGCGCGATGGATCAAACTTGCTTCAACTTGATCCCCGGGAAACAGCGATTTGGTAAGGCCTGAAACCGCCTCAGGCTGGTTCACGAATACCCCTGATATCGCCGGTCGAGACCGACGCGCCGGATTCAAGAATCAGGGTAACCTGTCCATTGGAAAGCTGCGCTTCGTTAACTCGGGTAAAGACATCTGCAGGCGTGCTTTCGATCTTTTCAGACCCGTTAAAACTGTCGACGGCAAAGCTGTAGCTTCCAAAGGGAAGCGTCGATCCGGTATCCGCATCATAACCCTGCCAGGTGACTCGTTGGCCGTCCAACCCCAGGTTTGTGCGTTGCACCTCGACCCCTGCGCTGTTGTACACGACCAGTTGGGCGCTATCCGCATTCGGTGCAATCGCTGGCACCACCGTGATCGCGCTTCCATCGAATCGGGCAGGTGCGTTGGCCTGTGCCTCCATTCCGATCCAACTGGAAAGGGACGCGACGGTTCCGGCTAGAGAGTTGTCGATTTGTTGAGACATAAGTTCGTTGGTTAAAACCTGCTGTTCCACCGTCGAAAACTGGGCCAATTGGGCCACGTAGTCCGTTGAATTGATGGGTTCCAGTGGGTCCTGATACTTCGCCTGTGCGGTCAGAAGCTCGATGAAGTCGTTGAAATCCGACGTGATTGCCGATGCGCGTTTGGGCTGCGTGGTTGCAGTTTGACCGGTTGGCGTTGCGGGTTGTACTTCCATGAATGCGGCTCCTATAACCGAATGTCGAGCCCGGTCTCCATGCCGGGTGACGCGTTGCGGAGTGGGATGGTCAAGGCAATGGCCTCGCTGTTTTCCGACCCGTCGGCGGTACCATTTGCTGGTGTTTCGCGATCATCTCGGTCTGGTCCCGCTTCAGTCGAGGATTGATGTTGGAAATCGAACGAGACGTGATTGTGACCAAGGGCGCGCAACGCCTCGCTCAACGCGTCCGCGTGGCGTCGCATCAGGTCCAGGGTTTCCTGCCTTTCTGCCGCTATGACGATGGTAGTAGAACCATCTGCCAGTCCAAGGGTCATTCGGACACGTCCCAGTTCTTCGGGTTGGAGCGCGATGTCCACGCGTCGCCCGGATTGTGACATCAGGATTTCAGCGATTTGCGTGGCGAAGGCAGGTGCATCAGACCGCGCGGTTGGAGCCGTGACCGGGAACCCCACGCCGTTTCGTGCGTTCTCACTGCCCGCAGTAGTTGCGACAACGTCCAAAAGAGGTGCTTGTCCAATGTCGGCTGAGTTTGGCGACTGTCCTAATGATGGCGAAATCTGTTTTTCAAAAGCCTGGACCGACGCCACAGAAAGCGATGGCACCGCCGCAATTGTTGGGCTGCTCGGCGGTGTTTGTGTGGTGATGCTCGAATGCAGGTCCTTTGGCGGATTTTCGACCGCTTCGGGTCGGATCATTTGAGTTCCTGGAGTGACTTTGTGAACTTCCGACACGACGGTTGCTGGAACCACGCTGCGGGTTTGTTCGGCTGCATTGGTCAACGAGGTTTTGCTTGGAGTTTTTTGTGCCTCGAGCCGGACCGATTGCTCATTGCCCTTAGTTTGAACGTTCGGGCTTTCGGTAGAACCAGTTTTGGAAACCAAGTCCTGCTCGGGTTGGCTTATAGGGCCATTGTGAGACACCGTTTTTGCAGCTGGAACATCGTTGGCAGGCTCGTCTGTTTCGCCCATAGAAGACGTCGCAGGGATGCCTGCGGAAGCCCTTTGTATGGTGGCTTCTACTGCCTCCGTCGGTATGATCCGTTGAACTGGAATCGGCTCGTCCGTCTGGATGGTGTTCTTCTGAGCTGACGTGCGAGGCTGATTTTGATCGAGGACCGGCTCCACCTTGTGTTCAATTGAATTCGCTACCGGTTCCTCGGTCGGCGCTGCGCTATTCTGGGGTTTTTCGGATTGCGTGCTGGCATTCGGAGCGTGAGGCAGTGTCGTTTTTTCGCCCGGCAACATATCGGGCGACTTTGGCGCCTGGGGCAATGCGTTAACTGCCTCGGTTGATTGCGTGATCGATGGGTCTGCGTTTTCAGAAAGCGCATCGTAGTGCAACCGGGTCGGGTCACTCAAAACAGGCTTGGGGCTTTTGGCTCTTTCAATGGTGGATGCAGCACGGGGTTCCTCACCGGCGTCAAACGTCTCTGCAAGGTCGAGCGTTTCGGCGAGTTCGACGAATTCTGGTTCAGGTGTTTCTGCAGAAAACTCTTCCCCTGACGGCTCACCAGCAGACGAAAACACCGCACCAAATGCAGAACTGCCCTTTGCAGGGGTTTGATTGGCCTCTGTCGCGTGGCGCGTTCCCGACGGGCTGGCGACGGGCCCAAGTATGGACTGACTGTCGATCTGCATGACACCTCCGTTCTGGCGTGGTGATGGCACATTAGATCGAGTCGGTTACTGGGTTTTTAACCGGAATCGGCTCTACCTCAGGTTACATGAAATAATCGGAGACATTTTATGGATATCCCAAGCATGCAACCGGTAGCGCAATCCCGCGCGCGTATCGACCAGTCGGAGAATGGCGATGCGCGCCTGCATCAAGCGGCGCGCGATCTGGAGGCGACGTTTCTGGCGGAAATGCTGAAATCTGCGGGGCTGGGCAAATCCGGCGGTGAATTCAGCGGTGGTGCCGGCGAGGATCAGTTTTCGTCACTTATGGTGCGGGCGCAGGCGCAGCAAATCGCAGATGCAGGGGGAATCGGTCTGGCCGAGACATTTTTTCACGCGATGAAAGAGGCGGAAAATGGCGGTTGATGGAGCAAGCGAATTGATCGACGCGTTGGGTGACGTGGTGGATCAGGAACGACAGGCGATTCTGGAAGGGGATCTGGGGCGACTGTCAAAATTGGTCGAACGCAAAGCGGACCTCGCAGACCAGCTCGCCACTTGTGAAGGATTGGATGAGGATCGGATCGTTGGGTTGAACGACAAGTTTCACAGAAACCAGGACCTGTTGCAAAGCGCTATGGACGGCGTTCGACAAGTGGCGGAGCGGTTGAAACAATTGCAGGCCGCTCAAAGCGGACTGAATGTCTATGACGGTAAGGGACAGGCCCATCGCTATGGCACAAACGGGCGGCCGTCCATGTTGCGGCGGGTGTGATCGCCAGTTGAGACAAATCTTAGGTAAGCCGCCGGGACGATTTAGGATTCCATTAGCACATAGAACGGCATGGTGTCCTCGCACTCTGGATGGAGTGGCGCGGGGACGGGCAGCCGGACACCGCATCGGTCAGAAAGACACGTGATCCGCCCCAGGGGGCGGGGGGAACCGGGGCGAACTGCCCGATGTGTGAAAGGAAAAGCTGTGTCCAGCATTCTTACGAACAATGGCGCCATGGTGGCGCTGCAGACTCTGAAATCGATCAACAACAACCTGACCAAAACTCAGGACATGATCTCGACCGGCAAGGAAATTGCCACGGCAAAGGACGGTGCAGCCGTCTGGGCGATCTCTAAGGTTATGGAATCCGATGTGCAGGGCTTCAACGCTGTGTCGGATTCACTGAGCCTTGCGGAAAGCACGGTTGCCGTGGCTTCTGCTGCGGCAGAGCAGATTGTCAATGTTCTGGGTGAAATCAAGGAATTGGCGATCTCTGCCAACAGCGAAAATGTAGATTTCGCGAAAATCCAGGCGCAAATCACGGAACGCGTTGGTCAGGTGGCATCGATCACTGCCGCCGCGCAGTTCAACGGGTCGAACCTGCTGGCGACGGATGTTGATGGCAACGGTGCGACCAGCCTGTCGGTTGTGTCCTCGATCAACCGTGTTGGCAGCGGTACACCAACCGCCGCGACGATTTCGGTCAACACCCTGGACTTTGAGGCCAACATTGACCTAGCGTCCGACTTGACTGCAATTGCGGACACTACAACGGCTGCGACCGCGCTGGGTGAAATCGAAACCTTCCTACAGACGGCGATCAACGGGGCCGCAGCCCTTGGCGCGTCGGCGGCTCGCATCAAGGATCAGGGCGAGTTCATCTCCAAGCTGTCTGACGCCATGAAGAGCGGCGTCGGATCGCTGGTCGACACGAACATGGAAGAGGCTTCGGCAAAGTTGCAGGCCCTGCAAACTCAGCAGCAGCTGGGCGTACAGGCCCTGTCTATTGCCAACCAGGCACCGCAGACCATTCTGCAGCTGTTCCGGTAAACGAAATGGCCAGGGCGTGATGCGCCCTGGCCGATTTGACGACACTATCAAGAAGGACACGTCATGCCGGACACTTTGGCTCGGTCAAAGCAGGCCTACTCTGCTGCCCGCGGGACGATCAAGACTCCACGCAGTGTGGAATACGAAGCGCTGGCGGGCATCACGGCACGGATGCGCAGTGCGTCAGAAAAAGGATCAGCCGGGTTTTCCGATCTGGCCAGCGCGCTTCACGAAAATCGTCGCATTTGGACGGTCTTTGCCGTGGAGTCCGCGGATGAAGCAAACCAGCTGCCTTTGGAGCTCCGCGCCGGAATCGTGTCTCTGGCCGGGTTCGTACAGCAACACAGCAGCAAAGTTCTGGCACGGTCTGGCGCGATTGAACCCTTGTTGGACGTCAATACTGCGATCATGCGCGGGCTGCGCGGCGGAGGGAACTGACATGAGCGGACTGGTTCTGAAACTCAGCCCCAAAGAGCGTTTGTTGATCAATGGTGCGGTGATTGAAAACGGCGATCGGCGGTGCCGACTGTCCATTGTGTCGCCCGAAGCCAATATCCTGAGGTTGCGCGATGCGCTGCATCCGGAGGATGCGACGACACCTGTCCGACGCATTTGCTATAGCGCGCAATTGGTCCTGTCGGGTGACGCGGACCCGGAAGGTGCCCGCCTTCCGCTGTTGCGTCGTATCGAGGAATTGAGCCAGATTTTCACGGATCATGACAGCCGTACAGCGTTGTCAGTTGCGACTACTGCCTTGATCGATGGAAATTACTATCGCTGTCTGAAATCTCTGCGTTCGCTGATGCCCCGCGAAGATCGGTTGATGGCGGCGGTCAGTCAATGACCTTTCAGCCTATCATTCCGTTTGGTGGTCTGCAGGGCTGGATGTATCTGGACCGCACTTATGAGGTTCAGCTGGAAAGCTTCAGTGCACAGGCGCGGCTGCAACGGGATGTGGCGTATTTCAAGGAACAGATCGGTACGATCACCAGCGCAAGTGATCTTGTTCAGGATCGACGTCTGCGTGAAGTGGCGCTAGGGGCTTTTGGTTTGTCGGAGGACATGCCGAATATCTACTTCGTGCAACGTATTTTAGGCGATGGGGTGCAAAGTGATGACGCCCTGGGCAATCGCTTGGCGGATACACGCTATCGAGAGTTCAGTGCCGCCTTCGGGTTGGGGCCGGGGGAATTCCGGCAAACCGGCAATGCGGCGGCCATGGCAGAAATCGCAGATCTGTACTTGGCACGATCCTTTGAGGAGGCTGTCGGTCAACAAGATGACACAATGCGTATTTCCTTGAACGCCAAGCGGGAACTGGCGGAAATTGCGACGGGAGCGGGTTCTGAAAATGCCAAATGGTACACAATCCTCGGACAACCGCCTCTGCGTGCTTTGTTCGAAACCGCGCTGGGATTTCCACCCAGTTTCGGCCAGGCAGATCTGGAAAGGCAGCTCACAGCGTTTCAAGACCGACTGGCATCCATGACCGGGTCAAACTCGATCGCGCAGTTCGAGGATCCGGAGGCGGTGGATCAATTGATTACGGTGTATCAAGCGCGCGCTCAAATTCAGTCCGGGGCAATTTCGACCTCGCCAGCCGCGACGGCGCTTGCCTTGTTGTCCGGCAGATAGCCAAAAGAGCGTAACGCGAACGGACTGTCGGGTTTGGTGCCGTGCAGGAACCAGAGGACGGCCCGAAAAACTGCCAATCCACTTCGCTTAGCGGTCTTTTTTTTGCGGTACGCCGAGCCTGAGCCCTCACACCGCAGGTCACCGTTGCGTACGGGTGTCATCACATAAAAATTTCACACCTTATCGGGTGCCTGTCACGTCCGCACCCGCCCGTCGCAATATAAGGGTCAGCCGATTGAAACTGCCTGCGATGTCTTCTTGTGTTGGCTTTGCAAAAAAAGCATCCAGTTCAGGCCAGGCTCGCACGGCGCGATCCAGCTGAGGATCGGTTCCTTCGCTATAAAGCCCGGCGCGGATCATGACCTCGGATCGTTCGTAGGACCCAAGCAACGCGCGCGCGTCGCGGATCACATCATTTTCATGGACTGACGCAACACCTGGCAACGCACGCGACACTGATTTAAGGACATCAATCGCAGGAAAACGGCCGCGTTCTGCGATGCTCCGGTCCAAAATGATGTGTCCATCCAGCACGCCACGCACGACGTCCGCAACCGGCTCGTCCATGTTTGAACCAGCGACCAGAACGGTAAAAATAGCTGTGATATCACCTTGATCGCCCATTCCTGGCCCAGCTCGCTCACAAAGCGCGGTGATGGAAGGGGTCAAAGAGGGCGGGTAGCCACGCAAAGAAAGATCTTCGCCGGAAATTGCCGCGATTTCCCGTTGCGCCTCAGCAAACCGGGTGACCGAATCCGCCAGATACAGGACCTGCTTGCCCTGATCGCGAAAATGCTCCGCAATCGTCATCGCGGCCCAGGCGCATCGGCGGCGAACCAAAGCGGATTGATCTGACGTTGCCGCCACAACTACCGACCGGCGCAACCCGTCCTCGCCCAGGGTTTCACGCACAAATTCACTGACTTCACGCCCGCGTTCTCCAATCAGCGCAACAACAGAAATGTCCGCTTCAATATCCCGCGCCATGCGGGCAAGCAGGCGGGATTTCCCGACACCAGAGCCCGAAAACAACCCGATCCGCTGACCACGAGCCAAAGGCAACAATGTGTCGAACACCGCCAAACCGGTGCCCAGACGCGCGCCCATCGCGCGTCGATCCGCGGCAGCCGGCGCACCGGCAGAGATCGGGCGGGGCACAGAGCCGCGCAAAAGCGGTTTGCCATCCAGGGGTCGTCCAAACGGATCAATAATACGCCCGATCCAACGGTCTGACGGCGCGAATTCCGGGATGCCTGTTAGGATAACACGGTCATTGACCGCAATGCCTTCTGCATTTTCCCCGATCAAAACATATGTTTGCGTTTCAGTGACTTGTACGATTTCACCTTCTATCGCGCGCCCTTGCGTTTGAACGCGCACCTGTGCGCCGATCCGGGCTGTGGGCTGCAGACCCGCCACAACCAACATGCCATGGCGGACCGACGCGACATGACCACATGGATGAGAGACCCGAATTGATTGCAGACCCGAAAGTGCAGCGTCGAAAATTTGAGTCATGTTTGCCCCTCAATTGTTCTGTGCAAACCCTTTCTAAAGAAATGCGGGTTAAGGCTTGATTGAAACCAATCGCGGGAGAAGCCCCGATGCTAAAAGATCTGACAATATTTCAACTGGCCGGAAATGCGGCGACCCATGCCGGACGGCGGCAGGCCTTGTTGACACAGAATGTGGCCAATGCGGATACACCGGGGTACCGGGCTCTGGACCTGCCCGATTTTGCCGAGGCGGTGAGTTTGGAAACGCGTGGCGCTGCAATGCAGGCAACACGCCCGACACATCTGCAGGGCACATCATCTCAAATCAACCGGATCGAACCGTTTGAACGCCCGGGCGAGGCTGACCCGAACGGAAACACGGTCGCGCTGGATCGGGAATTGATGTTTGCGGTGGATGCCAAGCGGACCCATGATCGGTCGCTGGCGGTCTATCGGTCAGCTTTGGACATCCTGCGCACCGCCATTCGCGTGCGATAGGGGGCCGTCATGAACGAATTTTCGCGCGCCCTTCAGGTGTCTTCATCCGCTATGCACGCTCAGGCGACCCGCCTTCGCCATGTGTCAGAAAACATTTCCAATGCGGACACGCCGGGGTTCCGACGCAAATCCGTCAGTTTCGAGGCAGAAGTTGATCCGGTCTCCAATCTGACACTGCTGCGGGTCGGCGATGTGCGTCAGGATCAATCCGATCTAACCACAGTCTTTGATCCGCAACACCCGTTGGCCGATGACAACGGCCAATACAAAGGGTCGAATGTCAGCCTGTTGGTTGAAATCGTCGATGCCCGCGAGGCGCGGCGCAGTTACGAGGCGAACCTGAAAATGTTCGACCAGGTACGACAGATGTCGTCCAGCCTCATGAGTTTGCTCAGAAAATAAAGGAGATCCAGAATGGATGTATCAGCGATTTACGCAGCCAAAAACTATGCTTCGGCCCGTGCGGGTACTCAGCCTGAGCCTGGAACCGGGCAGGGTGGTTTCATGCCCAACGCCATGGGTGCTTTCGAGCGGACGTTGAAATCCGCCGAAGACCTAGCCACCCAGTCACTCACCGGTGATGCTGATCCGCATGCGCTGGTGCAGGCGCTCGCGCAATCTGAACTGGCGGTTGAAACGGCAGTCACGGTGCGTAACAAAGTGGTCGAGGCGTATCAGGAAATCCTGCGGATGCCTGTCTGATATGCTGACTGAAGGGCAGTTGTTTGACGCGGTACGCCATGCGCTTTGGGTTTCCGTCATCGTTTCCTTGCCAATTCTGGCGGTTGCTCTGCTGACCGGTTTGGTGATCGGCCTTTTTCAGGCGCTGACGTCCATCCAGGAAATGACACTGACCTTCGTACCCAAACTGGCAGCCATTGCCGTCGTGTTCTGGATGTCCATGGGGTTCATGACCCAAACCATGGTCGCATTCTTTGATACGCGAATACTCCCAATGATCACAGGAGGTTAGATATGGAAACCGCCGCCTACACATCTCTGTCACGGCAGGTTGGTCTGGCCCGGGAATTACAGGTTGTCGCCAACAATCTGGCCAATTCCGTGACCACAGGCTACCGGCAGGAGGGCCTGGTGTTTTCGGAGTTCGTACACGATTCCGGCTCCGTCGGGTCTGACTTGTCGATGACCCGCGCTGCCGCGCGAAACACGTCACTGGATCAGGGCACACTTACCGAAACCGAAGGACGGTTGGATCTCGCCATTGAGGGCGAGGGGTTCTTTCAAATTGAAACTGATCGAGGGCCACGCTTGACGCGCGCCGGATCGTTTTCCAGCGATGTCAATGGCGCGCTGCTGACACCGGATGGTGGGCGAGTTATGGACGATGGTGGCGCGCCAGTCTTTGTTCCAGCGGGTGTGGATGTCCACATCGCATCGGACGGGACAATCAGCGCAGATGGTCAGCCACTGGGGCGCATTGGCCTGTTCCTGCCTGTGGATCGCAACGATCTACATCGAGAAGACGGGGTTCTGTTCCGGACCAACAGTGGAGTAGAGCCGGTTGATAACCCAATGATCCGTCAGGGTTTTCTGGAAGGCAGCAATGTAAACGCTGTGCTTCAGATTGCGCGCCTCGTCGAGATTCAGCGTGCTTATGAAATGGGTCAGTCGTTTTTGGATGCAGAAGATCAACGCATCCGGGAATCCGTCAAAACCCTGATCCGATCAACGTGACATAGGAGTATTGAAATGCGCGCTCTCAAAATTGCAGCAACCGGTATGACGGCTCAGCAAATGCGGGTCGAAACGATTTCAAACAACCTCGCGAACATGAACACAACTGGGTACAACGCCCGCCGGGCGGAGTTCTCGGATCTGCACTACCAGCAGGTGTCGAGGGCGGGCACGGTCAACG
The DNA here is from genome assembly GCA_040830545.1 of Paracoccaceae bacterium. GTDB lineage: Bacteria > Pseudomonadota > Alphaproteobacteria > Rhodobacterales > Rhodobacteraceae > HXMU1420-2. Next base: position 42,098 of record JBFOMB010000010.1, read on the forward strand.
CGGCGGACGGAACCGTGCTGCCGACCGGTGTTCAACTGGGCCTGGGCGTGCGACCTTCAGCGGTCAGTATCCATTTGGCTCAAGGGGCCCTTTCGGCCACCGGAAATGACTTGGATATCGCCATCGACGGGCGCGGGTTCCTGGAAGTAACGTTGCCATCCGGACAGTCCGCATACACGCGCGATGGCAGCCTGAAGCGCTCGGCGGACGGGCTGATCGTTACATCTGATGGGTTCCCCGTGGCACCGGACATCACCATCCCAACAGACGCGCGGAGCATTTCGATCAACGCAGACGGCGAAGTTTATGCCTATTTCAGCGACTCCAGTGAAGGGCAGCAATTGGGTCAGTTTACACTGGCCTCGTTTACCAATGCGAAGGGCCTTGAAGCGCTGGGTAGCAATCTGTTTGGGGAAACCGAGGCATCCGGCGCGCCGCTGATCGCCTCTCCGGGGGAGGACGGGTTGGGCACAATCCGGCAGGGCTATCTGGAAGACAGCTCGGTTGATGCGGTGCGCGAAGTCACCGAATTGATCGAGGCGCAGCGTGGGTACGAAATGAACGCCAAAGTAATATCCGCTGCTGATCAGATGATGGCCGCCACGGCGCAGGTCCGCTAATGCGCGCCCTGTTGATCGCCGTTTCCGTTGCCGCGTCACCTGCAAGCGCCGATGTTTTTATGCCGACGCGGGTAATCCGCGCGAAGGAGGTTATTTCGGCCTCTGATGTGGAACGCAAAAGGTCGGAGTTGATTGGCGCGTCTGAAGTTGTGGGGCTTGAGGCGCGCATCACGCTTTACCCCAATCGCCCCATTCGCATCGGTGACGTTGGCGAACCGGCGATGGTGGAGCGAAACCAGACCGTGACGTTGATCTACAAAACGGGAGGGCTACAAATCGTGACCGAAGGCAGGGTGCTCACCCGTGGTGCGGTAGGGGAGCGGGTGCGTGTGATCAACCTTGCGTCCAAGATCTCTGTCACCGGCCGGATCAGAGAAGATGGTTGGATCGAGGTAAATTGATGAAGAAGAATTGGGTAATCGTTGCCGGGCTGGTGCTTGGCACGGCCGCGTGTGGCCGCATTGACCATCTGGGGCGCGCGCCCAGTTTTTCCTCCAATACGGATGGGCCGGAACATGCAGCAATGCTGTATCCGGGGCTGCCGCTGATTGCAGAGGGACGGCAACCGGTAGACCGGTCATCGCTTTGGAGCGGGGGACAACGCTCCTTGTTGGGTGATCACCGGGCCAGTCGAAAAGGCGACATTCTGACCGTGGTCATTGAAATCGACGAAAAGGCAGAGATCTCGAACGACACGGAACGCTCGCGCAACAGTTCAGAGGGTCTGGAACTGCCGCATCTGCTGGGTTTCCCACAGCGCATCCAGGGTGAGTTGCCGCCAGGCGCCTCACTTGAAGAAGCCATCGACCTCAGCTCCTCCAGCAGTTCTGCCGGCGAAGGGTCCGTCAAACGCAAGGAAAAACTTACCTTGAGGATTGCTGCGACCGTTGTTGATGTCCTGCCCAACGGGGTGCTCAGCATCTCTGGATCGCAAGAGTTGCGGGTGAATTTCGAGCTGCGCGAGCTTTTGGTGAAGGGCTATGTCAGACCAGAGGACATATCGCGTCAAAACGAGATCACTTATGACAAAATTGGCGCTGCCCGAATTTCCTACGGCGGTCGTGGACAGATCACAGATGTGCAACAGCCGCGATATGGACAGCAGATCCTCGATATTATCATGCCGTTCTAGGAGATTACCATGTTGATGAAAATTCTGCCGGTGGTGATGGGGCTCGTTGGCGTAGGGGCCGGGATTGGGGCAGGCAAAATGCTAACCCCCGGAGACTCGCATGCGGCTGAGGCGAAGGCAGACGATCATGGCGCCAAGAAGAAGGCCGACAAGGATCACGCGAAAGCCGACAAGAAGAATGACAAGGCAAAGGGCAAGAAGGCCGATCAAGGGCACGGTGACGATGGTTATGGCATTCCCGAGCAGGCCTATGTCAAAATGGCCAATCAGTTTGTGATCCCCATAGTGGAACGGGAACGTGTTGCCTCGATGGTTGTGCTATCTCTCAGCCTGGAGGTGCAGCCGGGTACGGAAGAACAGATCTATGCGTTGGAACCGAAGCTGCGAGACTCGTTCCTTCAGGTTTTGTTTGATCATGCCAATATGGGTGGGTTTCAGGGAAACTTCACGACTTCCGAAATGATGGATGTCCTTCGTGGTTCTTTGCATGACATTGCCGAGAAAGAACTGGGAGATGCCATCGAAGGGGTGCTGATCCAAGATATCGTGAGGCAGGACGTCTGAACGGATTTTCCTGCCGCCCGCATTGACAACTGACGTCGGCGCGACTGTAGCAATCCGGGCGGTCGCGTCATTCGTTTCCGATCAAGAAGCCTGATTTTCTGTTCGCAATTGCGTCTCGAGCATCGCGAGGGCTTCACGTTGGCCAAACGCCCGCCGAACCTTTTCCATTTCTTTGGCTTTACGGGCCAATAGCCGCGCAAGCTCTGCGTTCAATTCGGTCAACCGACGTTCCAACCACATCCGCCAGGCGGTTTCCGCTCCGGTTGCCTGCATCGCGAACCCAAGTTCGGTGCTGCCTGTGGGCGCTTGCGCACGGGATTCATTGAGCCGGACAATAGCCCGACGTAGTTTACCCTCTTCCGTCAGAATGTCAGAAATCGCGCGCAGTTCCTTCTGGTACACAGCATCAGAAACCGTCAGAAGCGGTGCGATGTCGTCGGCCTTCATGTGACCCGTCCCTTGGCTTTTTGGCGCATCTGATCGGCGAACTGGATGGCTATTGCGACGGCTGCATATTGTGCTTCGTCGATTTCGGAACCGATATGAACCGTGGCATATAGCGCACGTGCGGTCGGCGGATCGCGGTGAATGGGCACACCGGCCTCGATTGCAGTTTCTCTGATGCGAGCTGCGGTTTCATCAACACCCTTGGCGACGCAAACCGGGGCCGATCCAGGGGCGCGACTCCACTTCAGAGCAACGGCATAGTGGGTTGGGTTGACCACGATCACATCCGCACTTGGGACGTCAGCAATCATTTGGTTTCGCGCGATTTCCTGACCTCGCTGGCGCCGCGTTTGTTTCAAATGCGGATCGCCTTCGGACGACTTGGTTTCGTCAAGGATTTCCTGACGCGTCATCATGTTTCGCCTGCGCAGTTCGAAGTACGGCCAGACGGCGTCGATCCCGCCGATGGCGAGGGCGATAATGACCGCCTGACCCATGAAACGCATCGTAAGAGACCCCAGGCGGGACACGGATACGGCAGCATCCATGCTCGACAAAGCCAAAATCTCTTCCAGATTGTTGTTGAAAAACAGAGCAAGCCCGGCAGAAAACAGCAGCAGCTTGGCGAAGCTCTTGGAAAACTCGAAAAGACCGTTGCGCCCGAACTTTTGCTTTGCGTTGGCGATGGGCGAGATCTTGGACAGCTTGGGTTTGAGTTTGGACGGAGCGAAAACGAATGCGCGCTGCGCGAAAATCGATAAAATTACGGCGAGCGCAGGCACCAGGAACCATGGCAACGTGGACTGAACGCTGTGCAGGATCGTGCCGCGCAGTCGAACCTGGGAGGACAGGTCGAACACCTCTGCCGACAGCATATCTGGCCGGTCGATCAAGACCATCAGGCCGGAACCAAGCGATACGAGTGATGTCGACCCCAGTGCCGCGAACACAACCAACAGCCCAATGTAGCTTGCCGCGACAGACAGATCGGCTGACTTGGCCACGTCCCCTTTTTCCCGCGCTTGACGCAGTTTCTCTGGTGTCGGGTCAAAGGACTTTTCTGACTGGTCGGTGTCCTGAGCGCTCATGGGCGGACCCCCAATGATCCGCCAAGCAGTGTGTCCAGTGCGGTCTGCCAGTGCGTCAAAATGAAGGGCGCGCACAAAAACAGAAGGAACAGACCGCCGAAAGTTGTGAGCGGTGCGCCAACAAAAGCTACCATGAGTTGGGGCATGGCGCGATTGATTACGCCCAGCGTTAGGTTGTAGATGAACGCAGCAACCGCAAACGGGGCCGCCAGGGAAAACGCCAACCTGAACGCGGCGGCGATGCGCGATACACCCCAATCAGATAGCGCGGCGGCGTCAGGGAGTTGGCCGATTGGGAACAAAACGTAGCTGGCAACGATAAAATGCACGGCTTTGACGTGCAGCCCCAGTGTTACAGCCAATGCCAGTCCAGCGATAACCAACAGATTGCTCATCGCAGGAACAGGTTCGACCGTGACACCGGCCACCTGGGCGAGTGAGGTGCTTTGCGCGGCGATGGTGCCTGCGGTTTGCAGCACGATGACAAACAGGCGCAACGACAATCCAAGTGCCAGACCGATCAGGATTTCAGACCAGATGACATGCAGCGCATCAACTGGGGTGGCGGGGGTGAGACTCGCCGGAGCGGCTGGCGCAACCAGCAAAGTGAAGCCCAACGCCAGCATGATTTTTACCCGAGCCGGGACGGTCATTTCGCCGAACGCGGGCAGCATGGCCACGATCGCGCTGGTGCGGAGAAATACAGCGAAAATCGCCCATGCCCCGCTTGCCGCAATTGCCGTGATATCCGAAAACAGAACGGTCAAGCGGCCACTGTGCCAACCAGGGCGGGCCTGGCATCCAATCCGATTTCTTCGAAAGAAAACACCGGCGTATCCAGTCGCCTTGCCTGTAGTACCGTTCGTAGAAAACGCCTCCGCCGCATGGTTGTCACAAGTGCTGCTGCGTAGCCGGTTTCAGCAACCGAAGTTATGGTGTCCGAAAGCTTGTCAGATAACCGGTTGAACATCTCGGGCGGGAGCGCAACATCCAGACCACTGCCTTGCGTATCAATCTGATGCGCTGCGAATGTATCCTCCCACTCCGGCGCCAATTGGATCAGCGGCAGGCTGCCATCGTCGCGTTTCAGGCTCGAGACGAGCTGGAACCCAAGTCTTTGCCTGACATGTTCGCAAATCGCCTCGGGTTGGGTCGAGGTCAACCGCGCCTCGGCTGTGGCTTCGAGGATCAGGGGAAGGTTACGGATCGACACTTTTTCGTCTAGCAGCAATCGCAAGACTGCGTGGAGCGTATCCATCGGAACGCGGTCCGGGATCAGTTCGTCCAACATTTTGCGGTTGGCCTCGGCTCTGATCGGATCTGACAGTTGCGTCAGTTCGCTCAACAGGCGACGCAGGGATTTCAAGGTCAAAAGGCGGCCGAAATTTTCCTGCACCACTTCGAGCAGATGGGTCGCCAAAATCTCTGGTGGGGTAACGACGGTGGCTCCGGCCATTGACGCGGTTTCCTGGTCGGCAGCCGAAATCCAACGGGCCGGAGCGCCATATACTGGTTCTAACACATCCTGTCCGGCAGGCAGGGCATCCTGATTGTCCGGCAGCAACGCCAGAACCAGATCCGGATGCAACGCACCCCGCGCCGACTCGACCCCTTGGACATGAACCACGTAGGTCCCGGGCGGCAGACCCGGCTGGTCTGTCAGGCGAATGTCGGGCAGAATTAACCCAAACCGTGTCGCCACATGGTTGCGCATGTTTGCAATCCGCGCATCCAATCCCGTCCCAGGATCCAACGCCATCGAAACGAGGTCCGCGGCGAATTCTACATGGACGTCATCCAGGTCCAGTACATCACCCAATGTCGGAGCATGTGCGGGGTCGGAGGCGACCTCATCTTGGATGGCTTCTTTCTGACGTTCCTGTCGGCGATGCATCATTGCGGCAACCACCCCCAATGCAATTGCACCGGCCATGAAGGGAATAAACGGCAGGCCGGGCACCAGAGCGAACAGGGCCATCAGCCCGGCAACAGTCAGCAAAGCGCCGGGGTGGCGGGCCAACTGGTTGAAAACAGCGAGGTCTGTCGCGCCTTGCGCACCGCCTCGCGCCAGCAGAAGTGCAGCCGCAATTGACACGATGACCGCAGGGATCTGCGACACAAGCCCGTCACCAACTGTCAGAATCGCGTAGGTTTCCAGCGCGCTGCCCAACGGCATCTGATGCACAAACACACCCATGCACAGGCCCATCACCAAGTTTAGCAATGTGATCAAAAGACCGGCAACCGCGTCCCCTTTGACAAATTTTGACGCGCCATCGAGTGAACCAAAGAACGTGGTTTCCTGTTGTTCCAGGTGGCGCCTGTTCTTGGCCTCTTCATGCGAAATCGCGCCAGCGGACATATCACTGTCGATGGCGAGTTGTTTTCCCGGCATGCCATCCAAAGCGAAGCGCGCGCCAACCTCGGCCATGCGCGTGGCGCCCTTTGTGATAACCATGAAATTCACGATCAGGAGAACCGCGAAAACAACCAGGCCCAGAAAAACACTCCCCCCCATCACGAATTGTGCAAAGCCTTCGATCACGCGTCCCGCTGCGTCTGGGCCGGTGTGGCCTTGGCCGATGATCAATTTGGTAGATGAGACATTGAGCGACAGGCGCAGCATCAAGCTGGCCAGCAGAATTGTAGGAAAGGCGGAGAAGTCCAGAGGTCGTTCGATGAAAAGCGTGATGGTGAAAACCAGGATAGCCAGTGCAAACGACGCAGCCAGCCCGATATCCAGCACCCACGCTGGCATCGGCAGGATCATCATCACAATGATGGCCAAAAGGGCCAGCGCCAGCAAGATGGTCGGACTGAACAGGGTTTTTATCGAAAAACTGGGCACCCAATTACCTCAATGAAATCAGGGGTGACGAAGGAACTGACGAAGCTGGCATCAGAGAGCCAAAGTTGGCCGCGCCACCAATTGCGCGCTGCGATGATGCAGTTTGAAACATCGGCGTACGCGCAGCCATGAATGGGCGTTGCGGTGCAGTTTCAGGGATGTTGGCATGGATACGTTTGAAGCGTTTCAGGTACCGGGCTGCCAGGTCATCTGTCTTTGAGTGATAAGCACCAACCGCTTCATCCCACGATCCATATTCACCAAAAAGTTCTGTCAGGAAGCGTGCCGCATAATGTGCATTTTGCCGGGGATCGAACATATCGTCCAATGACTGAAACGCTTGATGATGCCACTTGTAGTTGATTTGAAAACATCCAACATCAAAGCTCCGCGCGCCCGCCTTGAAGTGGCGAAACACATAGGCTCGTGCCGCGTCTTCGGTGTCAAACCACTTGCCCGCGCCTTCCATGTTGACTGTCCATGGCCACGGTTGGATTTCTCCATTTACGGACCTTCCGGTTTCAGTTCGCGAAATGGCCATCAACACGGACAGTGGAACGTCGTGGGCGCGTGCTGCGCTTTCCGCGGCATGATCGCAAATCGCGGATGTCGCGTTGGCGATAGCTTTTGTAGCAAAAAGCGTTGCGGCAAGAGACCCGCAAATCGCGACGAGCGTATTAGTTGTCCAGAACAGAATACTCCGCCGTGTTCCGTAGCGACACGGGCCACTTGAGCCTGAATGTGATTGCGTCATGGCGTTCTGCCGTCCCGCTTGTCTTGCTGTTTGCCTTGAGGTTAAGTCCAAAGCCTTATGAACCAGTTACCGGGTATCAGGCTCAATTTAGCGGACCCGACGGATTCGCGATGGTGGTCAAAAGCTGGTCAATTTCCGCGCGCGTTTTCGAACTGGTCTCCAGCAACTGTTCTGCAGCTGTCAACGGACCGCTGGAAATCTCCGCAGAGGACAAGAGTTGTTCAGCCAGAGACGCGGCGGTGCTGAACCTTTCGTCGCTCTGGTCGGGAACCAAGTTCCAAGCACCATTCAACCAGTGCGCGCGCGCAACATTGTCCACGTCGTCGGCAACCTCAAATGCATCAGCGGCCGATTGGAACTCGCCAACCATGGCAAGCGCCTGGGCCCGCAGTTTTTCCGCTGCAGGGTCATAGAGCCCAGCCAGCTCAACCAATGCACGATTGGGGAGCCTGTCATGAAGCGCGATCCGGGCCCGCAATACTCTGCGCGGTTCGGATTTGCGCGCGTAAGAGGGAAACTGTAGCAAACGAGAAGCAGCGTCTGCGAATCCTAATTGAACAAAGCGATCTGCTGCCGCATTTCCTGCGTGCTCATTGAACTTAGGTTGAGGTCTCTCCAACTCCTGTAACGCAAGGCTTAGAAACGTGACATCATCTGCCCGATCTGCCATGGCGTGCAGTACGTTCGATTTGGCGTCCACTACGTAGTCTGGATCACCCGCTGCAACACTCTCTTCAATCGCGGAAAAGGCTGCGCCAAAGCGGTTCTCCATAATGAGCGACAGGATTTCGGCATGCTCAAGTTGTTTGCCAAGTTCGGTGCCACGATATTCTGCCGCAAACGCCGCCGCCAATGCTGACTGAGGTTTACCTGGTGGCGTACCTTGCTGGAAACTGGTTTCTACAAGTCGGATCAGCGCCAGTGGTGCCTGTTTTGAATCCTCTGTAACCACCTGTTCCAATTGCGCTTTGGCCTTGTCCTTTTTCCCGCGTTTCAGATCAACTTCGGCCATTGCCATTTGAGTGGCGCCGTCAGAAGGATCCGTTGACTTGTCTATGGCACGCAGAACGCTCGCGGCTCGGGGCGGGTCGCCGGCCTGGATGAAGCGATGGCTCAACCGCGGCCCCAAATGGCGTCGAAGATGAACAGGAAGCTTGCTGAATCCACGCAACGCCGCGTCAGCCACTTCGGCCTTCAGCGGAGCGCCCTGTTCGGCACGGGCCAAGAGCCCCCACATGGCAGCGTCCGTCTCACATTCAGCTTGGGTCAAGAGATGCGGAAGGGGGTGGGAAGGGTGTGCGTCCACAAGTTGCGCGATTTCCAACACCAGCGCCGATTTGGGCGAGTGTTCATCGACTTGTTGCAATACACTGACGGCCTCCTGGCCAAAACCGTGAAATGCATAGAACTTTGCAAGCTTCACCACCGCTTCATCCTCAACCCGGTCAAATTCTGAATAGAGGGCCGCACGAAGGTGTCCCAATTGATGCTGGAACGAGCCCTCTCCGTTCCAGGTGTTCAGGCTGAACGTGCTCTGTGGCAGGCAGGCAGGATTTGGGGCGTCGGTGCCATCTTTGTTGCGAAATCGTATTTGAGATTGATCCCTGTCGATGGCCGTAGTCGCGGCAAGTGTTACCTCGCTCGCGTCTGCGCTCGGCGACGGCTTGTTTTGCTGTTTCAGGTCAGTTTTCGCCTCTGGCTTTGTCGTCAACAAGCCCTGGTTCGCGGCACGCGCGATTTGTTCCAGTAAGCGTAGCCGAGAGGCATTGAGAACTTCGCCGGTCTCAGGTTCGGGCAACATCTGTGTGAACTGAAGGTCGTCTTCGGGTTCAACACCGTCCGTCGCAAGCGGCTGAGGCACGGGCTTTGGCTCGGTCTGTATGGTCGGTGCATCGGCTATCTGGCCCAAGGATATGGGCATCCCGCGAGCCCCGACGTGCCCCTGATCGGCGAAACGGTAGTGATGCTGTTGGTGCTCCACCGGATCTTTCGGCGATGTGTCCGCCTTCGGGCCGATATCGACCACAAGGTGGCGACCGTTTTCGACAAAAGTAGTTGCTTCGCAATCGCAGGATAGAGAAACCGACAGCGGGTCCCCAGGGGCAGTTTGGTTCAGCTTCGCAATCCGGGTTTTGGGAATGCGATTGAACACCCCGGACACATCAAACTCGACAGTATCGAGACCCAGGTCGATGGTTGTGACCTTCCCGTTTGTGCGGACAGACCATGAAGCATTTGGTGGAAGTGGTACAACCAACCGGGAAAATGCCGGATGCTCACCAGATTGAACTGTGACCGATTGGGCCGAAATGGGCGTCCCAAGCACCGCCAGCGTTGGAAAGAGCCAACAAAAACGACGTTTCATGCGGCCTCCTGTTTGATCGCCTTCAGCGACTCCTCAAGCTCTGCGTAGTCCGGGCGGATATGGGACGGTGTGTTCTGGCGCCCCACTTCAATGCAAATGGGCGCCGCGTGGTTATGCAGATTGGCCACCAGAACCTCTCGAATGAGTTGATAAAAATGGCCGTCCTCTTCGACAACAGTCTTCAATTTTGACGCAAACGGTCCCACCAGACCATAAGCCAAAAAGACGCCCAGAAATGTTCCTACGAGGGCGCCGCCGATCAGTTTTCCCAGGACTTCAGGGGGTTGGTCGATGGAGCCCATTGTTTTGATCACGCCCAGAACAGCGGCCACGATTCCCAACGCAGGTAGCCCGTCTGCCACGGTCTGCAGGGCATGACTGGAGTGCATGGCATGATGAAAATTCGCTTCCATGCGCTTTTCGAGGACCTCTTCGACCTGATGCGGGTCATCGTAGTTCATCGACGCAGAACGCAAGGTATCGCAGATCAGTGTGACGGCTTCGCGATCGCCAAGGATTCTTGGGTATTTCTGGAAAATTGCCGAGTCATCCGGGGCTTCGATATGCTGCTCCAGATCGACCGGGCTTTGCCGGGCGATGCGGATCAATGCGAACAGCAGGCACAACAGATCCCGGTAGTCGTCAGGCTTCCACTTCGGTCCCTTGAACACCTTCCCGACGTCTTTCAGAGTATGTTTGACTTCTGAAATGTTGTTGCTGATCAAGAACGCGCCGGTTGCAGCGCCCCCGATCATCATCATTTCATAGGGCAGCGATTTCAGGATGATTGTCATCTTGCCGCCTGCGGCAAGATAGCCGCCGAACACCATCCCGAAGATGACAAGAATACCAATGAGACCGACCATCAGGCTCTCCAGTTTATACAGGTATGGTCGACCGGTGCCGCCATACGGTTTTTGACTACTCGGTTGGGACGTAGAAATTGCGCCCCGCCAACACGACGCTGATCGTATAGGCGGCCTTCGGATCCATGCCTTCCAGGATTGAGGCCGCAACTTCCGGTCGCATTCGGGCCAGGAAGCCAGCCGCAAATTCTGGCGCCATTTCTTCAAATACCGCCGCGGTTTCCTTCGATTTCATCTGCTCGTAGACCGAAGTCAGTTGCGCGAGATCTCGTTCGGATGCGCCATCGGCCATCGCCAGCGTGTCGCGCAGCCGTTCTTCGGCGGCTTCGAGCGCAACAATCTTTGACTGAACGGCCTGTTCCGCGACTTGCAATGCTTGAATTCGGTCTTCCAGTTCCCGCTCGCGTTGCGTGACGTTGATCTCTCTCTGGTTGAGAGCTTTGAGAAGTGCCGTGGTTTCGACCGGGCCAGATGCCGGCATTGATGTCTTGTCCATTGGCTTGTCGTCATGCGCGTCGTCCTTTGCGGCGCTTCCCACGATCACCGGGCCAGCCTCGGCCCCTAATCGCACGACGGCAGAGACGATCATGAAGGATGCGATGAGCAGCAAAGCGCCGCCGCGAAAGCCCGATTTGAAAATGCCGGAGGGTTTCATGCGTGCCTCTGCAATCGGGAATGCCGGACGAACATGGGTTCGGCGGGTTCCTCTTCGGGCTCCGACGCAGGCGGAGGTGTGTCTTCGGCCTGCGGTTGTTTCTGATCCGGCAGATCGTGCAGAGCTGCCATCATCAACTCCAACCTGCCGGCCACGGCTTCGGCGCGCCCTGTCAGGGAATCGAGCGTTTCAGCAGATCCGGTCGACATGGTCTGGGCTGCTGACAACGCCTCTGTCAGGTCATCAACCTGAGAGGATAGCACCGCGACGGCGCCTCCAACCCCTTTTTCCAGGTCGCCAAAACGATTCAGCCGGCGCGACAGGACCAGGCAATACAGCCCGGCGCCGAGTGCTCCCGCCCCGAGAAAGATGTCTGCGATGAATTCCAATCCATCCTCCTAGTTCAAAACAAATTCCATGATAAGCACGTCGTTTACCCGCCCTTCACCCGCTACGATCTGGATCCGGCGCAGCAGCTGCGCACGCAGCCGCGTTAGAATCAGCGGGTCTTCGAAATCGGATGGGTGCAGCGCCCGGAGATAACCGTTCATCAGGTCAACGATTCGCGGTTTCAGCGTTTTCACGTCTTCCATATGGGCCTTGGCGACCTCCAATTGAGCGCGAAACCTCAAATGGGCGGATTGGTTCGTGTCCCGCAACGAAATCAGGATCGGGTCCATTTCGACAAAAGCCAGGTCGGGCAGTGGCGCGACAGGATTATCACCGTCCGGCGTGTCGGATGCGGCGTCATCGGCATATGATTCCGTACCGCCCAGCAATCCGGATTGGACGGCATAAAACCCGCCCCCCGCTCCGGCCAGGGCCAAAACCACGCCCAGAATCAACCCCAGCTTGCCCGACTTCTTCGGGGCGTCTTCTTCCAGGTCTTGTGCGTTTGCTGTTGCGTCTGCCATGGCGCTTCCAGTTCTCCGGTTCGAGGGCACCATAAACCCGCAGGAACTAACCGATTGTTAAGCCGGATCGCGGATTGATGGGTCCGAGGCCAGAAAGGCCGGTGCCTTGGAGATCGCGGTGTTAAACTTGATAGACACATGGACGGGACTGGATCGCAGAAAGCAGATTCTAGCCGTTCTCGCTGCAGTTGCAGTGTTTGTAGGCATTCTCGGAATGTCGAGAATCGCCACTCAACCCAGTTGGCGGTTGCTGTATTCCGGTCTGGAAAGCGGAACAGCCGGTGAAGTCGTGCGCGCGTTGGAGCAGCGCGGTGCTGTATACGAGGTGCGCGGCGGTTCGATTTATGTCGAGGCGTCCAGTCGGGACGAACTACGCATGACACTCGCTTCCGAAGGGCTGCCAGCCAATGGCGGACGCGGGTACGAATTGCTTGATTCGCTTTCAGGGTTTGGCACGACGTCGCAGATGTTTGACGCCGCCTATTGGCGCGCGAAAGAGGGTGAGTTGGCGCGCACCATCGTGTCCGCCCCCTATGTCAGCCTCGCACGCGTCCACATCGCCAACACAGCGGGCAACCCGTTTCAGCGTTCGGTCGATCCGTCGGCTTCGGTATCGGTGACGCCGTCTGGGGCCCCCATCACCGCCGTCCAAGCCGAGGCGCTGCGTCACCTGGTGGCGTCTGCCGTGGCCGGTTTGACCGCAGACAATGTAACAGTTGTCGATTCGAGCGGTCAGATGATCGGGGCCGAAGAAAAGGGTGGGGGCGTCACCACGGCGCTCAGCCGCGCGGATCAGCTGCGTGAACGTGTGATGCGAATCGTTGAGGCGCGGGTCGGTCGGGGCAATGCGTTTGTCGAGGTCAGCGTCGACACCGTGACCGAAAGCGAAATCATTCGCGAACGGCTCGTCGATCCCGGCACCCGGGTCGCCATTAGCACCGATGTAGAAGAAACCGCAAACAGCAGCACCAGCCGGGCCGGGGAAGTATCGGTGAATTCCAACCTGCCGGATGGCGACGCAGGCACAGGCGACGATTCGCAGGCCCAGACCAGCGCGACACGCGAGCGCGTAAACTACGAAGTCTCTGAAACTGAACGCGAAGTTCAGCGCGTTCCGGGTGAAATCAAACGCCTGACCGTGGCAGTTCTGGTCAACGGTGTGCAGTCCGTAGATGACGCCTCTGCATTTGAACCTCGGTCCGAAGAAGAGCTGTCAGCGCTGCGCGAGCTTGTCGAATCATCGGTTGGGTTCAACGCGGATCGCGGTGATGTCATCACCATCAAATCCATGGATCTGCCTACTGTTGCGCCTGTCGGAACCGAGGCCAGTGCGTCCATCTTTGATTTTGCGGGTCTGGATGTCATGTCCCTGATCCAACTGGCCTTTCTGGCGCTGGTCGTCCTTCTGTTGGGTATGTTCGTGCTTCGGCCGATCCTGACACGTTCCCGCCCGGAACTGTCTGCGTTGATGGCCTTGCCGGAGGGTACTGTCGACGGAACGGTGGATGGCACGGCAACCGTGGGTGACGTCGAGGATGGAGCAAGCGATGACGCGCCAGGCGAGGGTGGCCCTGCATTGCTGACATCGGAGGCCACGCAACAACCAGTAGAGCGACTGCGTGCAATGATCGGGGATCGACAGGACGAAACTGTCGAAATCCTGCGCAGCTGGCTTGAAGAACAACGGGAGAAAGCGTGATGACCATTTCACATCTGTTCCAGGATTTCGGAACGGCGATCAGCGGCGCGGAACCTCTGACTCTGATCAGTGAAAGCGAGCAGGAAGAGCAGAGTGTCGCGAACTATGAACGTGGCTACACCGCCGGATGGGAAGATTCACTGCAATTGCAACTGAAGGAACGCAGCGATCTCAGCAAGACGCTGAAACACAATCTGGAGGACTTGGAATTCACATTTGCGGAAGCGCGCCAACAGGTTCTGGCCTCGATGGCACCGATCCTTGAGCAGGTTGTATCGCAGGTGCTGCCCGAGATCATTGACCAGACTTCAGCAGCCCGCATCGTGTCCGAATTGCAAGGGCTTGTCGCCGCTCAGTCAGATTTGCCGATTCAGGTCAGTGTTCCGCCAGACAGAACAGAGCGGGTGCGTCCAATCGTGGAGCACGCACTGGGTCCTGAGGTGGCCGTGTTCGAAGATCCCACCCTGACCGAAGATCAGGTTGCCTTGCGTGTGGGCAGGTCGGAAACGGTGCTCGATCCTTCTGCCGCCCTCGAAGAAATTCGTGCCGTTTTGTCCGGCCTAACCTTTGAAACCGAAAGGGAGGTCCAGCATGGACAAGCCTGAGACAGATCGCGACTTCAGCCAGAACCCGTTTGCTTCCATCCCTGTGGAAATCCTCGTGTCGGTCGGGCGCGCCCGCCCTCTGATCCGGGAACTCAGCGCCTTGGGCGAAAATGCCGTTCTGCCGCTAGATCGGCGCATCGAGGACCCGGTCGAGCTTTATGTCGGCGAGCAACTGGTCGCCCGCGGCACGCTTGAAGAGATCGAGGATGAACCGGGCGGTCGGTTGGGTGTGCGCCTGTCGGAAATCCTGGACATAAGACAGAGCGTCGAATGAGGCTCACTACCGGCCTGACCTTTGGGCTGATCGTCGCAATCACAATGATGGCCCCGACCGGGGTCCTTGCGCAGGAGTTTTCCCTGTCGCTGGGAGAAGGCGGATCCATTTCAGCGCGCACGATTCAGCTGATCCTGCTGATCACGGTGCTCAGCCTTGCGCCCGGCCTGCTGATGATGCTGACCTGCTTTCCGTTTCTCGTGACGGTGCTGGCCATTCTGCGGCAGGCCATTGGCCTGCAGCAATCGCCACCAAACATGTTGCTGATTAGCCTGGCGCTGTTCCTTACCTATTTTGTGATGGAACCTGTGTTTGTGGAGGCCTGGGAAACCGGTATCTCCCCGTTGATCGAGGAAGAGGTCGGCGCGGACATCGCCGTAGAACGGGCGCTGGTCCCGTTTCGGGCGTTCATGGCCACTCGTGTTGAGGTTGACACTTTTCAGGCCATGGCAGAGCTGCGCCCGGATGGGGACGTCGCGCTGGACCTGTCCGCCGATGCGCCACTGTCGGTACTGCTGCCGTCTTTCTTGCTCTCCGAAGTGTCCCGCGCGTTCCAGATCGGGTTTCTCATCTTCCTGCCGTTTCTGATCATCGATCTTGTCGTTGCGGCTATCCTGATGTCGATGGGGATGATGATGGTTCCACCCGCCATTGTTTCCCTGCCGTTCAAATTGGCGTTTTTCGTGATCGCGGACGGTTGGTCGCTGATCGCGGCGGCATTGGTGCGCGGCTATGGAACCTAAGCCCGCGCGCTGGCCCGCGCGGCAAACACGGCCGCACCGGTAATCAGGGCCGCCGCCAGGCCCAGTGACCAGCTGGGCGCGGCAATGCCCGCACCGACCAGGATCAGCGTCGACAACAGTGGCGCGGCGTAGGCGCTGGTTCCCAAAAGCTGGATGTCACCGCGCTTCACCCCGAAATCCCAGACATAAAATGCCAGCCCAACTGGTCCCAGCCCCAGACCCAGTGCAGACAACCAGCCCAATTTGCCCTGCGGCCAGACGGTATCTTCCAGTCCAAGATGCAACAGCGCGGAAAGGATCGCGGTTGCAATACAAAACACGGTGACCGAACTGGTCGGTGCATCACCCAAGCGCCGCGACAGAACGGAATAGCCCGACCACGTCAGCGCGCAAAGCAACGCCAGCCCATAGCCCGCCAGATGCGCCTGATCAAACCCGCCGCCACCGCCCAGAATGATCAAACCCGCGCCTGCAAACCCCAGCGCGCCACCGACCAGATGTCCCGCGCGCAGCTGCTCACCCGGCAAGAGTCCTGAAAACAGCACGATCAGCAGGGGCCACAGGTAGGCGATCAACCCGGCCTCCGCCGCCGGGGCCAGCCGGAGTGCCGAGAAATACAAAGCGTGATACCCAAACAGTCCGACCGTCCCAAACAGGTAGACCCGCGTCGGAACCTGCCGCAGGTGACCCATACCGCCGCTGGCCATGGTCCAGATCAGGCCTACGGTCCCACCAATTGCAAAGCAGATGGCGTTCAGCAAAAAGGGCGGCGTGGGCGCGGTGCCGACCGTGAACAAGGCCAACAACGACCACAACAGAACGGCCACAAAACCGATGGCGGTGGCTGTGTTGCGGGTCATGCCGGTCTGTCCTGATCAATTTGTACCATTTTCAGGTTGTCGGACACCGGTGCGGTTTTGGAAATCTCGTTCAGGATCCAGTCGCGGAACGCCGCGATATGCGGGCGGTCTTCGCTGCCTTCGCGGCACAGGAACCGAAACCGGGCCCCTGTCAACAACGCGACACCGTAAGGGGCCACCAACCGCCCCAAATGAAGGTCGGTCACAACCATGGAGCGGCGACCCAACGCTATGCCCGCCCCAGCCAGAGCGGCGTCCACCATGTGATCCGGCTGCGAAAACCGCGCACCATGAGATGGACGAAAATCCATTCCTACCGCGCGAAACCAGACGGGCCAGTCTGCATCCATGCCCAAATCGCCAAAGGAATCGTCAAACAGCAAGGGCGCGTCTTTCAGGCTTTCGGGCGTTGGAAACTGCGCGGCCAGTTCCGGCGTGGTGACCGGTGTCACCCACTCCTGCCTCAGCGGCAGCGAATACAGCCCTGCATCGCGCCCATATCCAAACCGGATCGCCACATCCACATCGTCCCGATCGAAATCCATACGCCGAAGAGACGCCGAGATTTTCAAATCGACCTCGGGATGCGCGCGGGCAAATTCATAGAGCCGCGGCGCAAGCCATTTCGACGTAAACGCCGGGCCTGCCGTCACGGTCAGGGATTGTTCGTTCTGCAATCGCCGCGTTGCGTTCCAGGCCGCCGCCAGAGCCGCAAACCCATCTGCGGCACCTGGGGCCAACGCGCGACCCGAGGGCGTCAATTCGACAGCGCGGTTCAAGCGGCGAAACAGAGGTTGGCCCAGATGTTCTTCCAGGCTCTTTATCTGGAACGACAGGGCTGCCGGCGTCACGTTCAATTCTTCTGCCGCTCGCGCAAACGACATGTGCCGCGCAGCGGCATCAAAGGCGCGCAAGGCCGTCAAGGGGGGCAGGCGGTCGCTCATGATAGGTAAGTAAAACTAAACTGAACGCAATGAAAGTCTGGTTTGTGACTAATCTTCAAAGGGAATATGTATGTGACAGTTCAGGAACACTTCACCAAAGAGGTCCCCAAATGTTGGAAACGAATATCGACCGCCGCTATCGCCAAGCATACCACATTGCCCACAAGGAACGCGCTGCAGCCTTTACCAGAACACTGCGCTGGATGTTGTGGCGGTCCAGCTGAGGACACATCCGAAAACGAAAAAGGCCGGTCACAGTGACCGGCCTTTTCATTGAGATATGTATTAAGCTTAGACGAAGAACTGCCCGCCATTTGCGCTGATGGTTGATCCGTTGATGAAGCCAGCCTCGTCAGACGCCAGGAAGGCCACGCAGCGCGCGATTTCCTCGGGCTCACCCAGGCGTCCTGCCGGGATCTGGCTGATGATCGCCTCA
>JBFOMB010000011.1:0-6813 GCA_040830545.1 Paracoccaceae bacterium
GAAAAATCCCCCCACAAGGATCACGATCACCGCCAGATTGCGCATCAGCCCTTTGGGCAGACGCGTCGCCGCCTGCACCGCCGCGGTGATCGTCGCAGCCCCCAGCACCAACGCCAGCACAACGTCACGCCCGCCAGCGGTCCACGCATCGTTGACAGGCGGCATCGCCACCAGCACCGCCGCCAGACCGCCCAGGGCCACAAACCCCATGACCCCAACGTTAAACAGCCCGGCAAAGCCCCATTGCATGTTCACGCCAATCGCCATGATCGCCGAAATCATGCCCATGTTCAGCACCAAGAGCGCCGCGTTCCAGCTCTGCATCACCCCGGTCAACAGGATCAGGCCAAAGACAACGACAAACAGCAGCGTGTTTTTCAAACGCGGATCCATTTACACGGCCTTTCCCTGGAAAATGCCCGTCGGGCGGAACAGCAGCACGATCAAAAGGATCACGAAGCTGACGGCAAATTTGTAGTCCGTCGACAACAATTGCAGCAGGCCCGAGGGCGCCATCGCGTCCGGCAGCACATAGGTCGCCACCTTTTTCCACGCGTAGGTCAACCCGATCTCGGAAAACGCAATGATGAACCCGCCCGCAATCGCGCCCAGCGGATTGCCCAGGCCCCCAACAATGGCTGAGGCAAAGATCGGCAGCAGCAGCTGGAAATAGGTAAACGGCTTGAACCCCTTGTCGAGCCCATAAAGAACGCCGGCAATTGTCGCCAGCCCCGCCACGATCATCCAAGTATACAGCACCACACGCTCCGGGTTGATGCCCGACAACAACGCCAGATCCTCGTTGTCCGAGTAGGCGCGCATGGACTTGCCTGTGCGTGTCCGGTTCAGAAACCAGAACAGCGCGATCACCACGATGATGGCCGTCGCAATGGTCAGACCCTGCGTGGTGCGAAACGCCAGCCCCTCGTTCAACCCGGTCGCTTCCTTGAAATCCCGTGCCTTGATGATGAACCGTGCGCCGTCAAAGAACTTCTGGTCCCCCGGACCAACAATGAACCGCACAATGCCGTTATAGATGAACATCACCCCCATCGCGACAATCACCAGGATCACCGGCTTCACCTTCTGCTCGCGATAGAACCGGTACACCACCCGGTCCGTGGCCAGCACCAGCCCGATGGAACACAGGATGCCAAAGGGCAGGGCCAGCAACGCGGTCGGCAACACGCCCAGGCTCAGCCCCCAGCTTTGAAACAGCCAGGTGATCAGGATCGTCGACATCGCCCCGAATGCCATAGTGTCCCCATGGGCAAAGTTCGAAAACCGCAGGATGCCATAGATCAACGTCACCCCCAGCGCCCCCAGCGCCAACTGGCTGCCATAAGAGATCGCAGGGATCAGAACGAAATTAGAAAGCGCCACGATGGCGTTGAGGAAGTCCATTAGTTCTCCATCCGGCAAGTGCCTGCGTAGGTCGTCAGTTCCGGGCCCAATCGGTGCGCCGCAAACCGAGCCTTCATTGTTGTCACGTCAATGCTCAACGCGAATAGGGCTTGATCGTCTTCGGCAATTACTGCTGCAAACGGGTCAGATCCTATCGGCCAGGAGGCCGGAAACTCGCCCCAGGGCGTGCGCATCCTGACATCATCCGGTCCCTGATCACCCAGCAGAATTTGCACCTCAATGTCCGCGTCACGGCATGTCTGGTCGTCCAGGCATTCCCTGTCGAAATGACAGAACGTTGCCAGCGCCGGACCTGCCAGGCTTGCGCTCAAACCTGTAAGTGCCGCTGTGCCAAAGCCGGAGTGCATCACTTCACCTCGCACCCAGCCTGCCATTGGTGTCGCGCGTCGTGTCTCATCCCCCCAGGAAACTCCGCCGCACTTCCGGGTCGGCCAGCAATTCCTTGCCTGACCCCGAATAGGCATTGCGCCCCTGCACCAGGACAAAGCCGCGGTCAGCGATTTCCAAAGCCTGACGGGCATTCTGTTCCACCATCAGGATCGGAATACCGGTGCGCGCCACCTCGATGATCCGGTCAAACAGCTCGTCCATGACGATGGGGCTGACCCCGGCGGTCGGTTCATCCAGCATCAGCACCTTGGGCTGCGTCATCAACGCCCGGCCCACGGCCACCTGCTGGCGCTGCCCACCTGACAGCTCGCCTGCCGCCTGAAACCGTTTCTCCTTCAGGATCGGGAACAGGTCGTAAACCTGCGCCATCGTGTCCGAAAAATCATCCCGTCGGATAAACGCCCCCATCTCGAGGTTTTCCTCGACGGTCATGGAGGTGAAGATGTTGTTGGTCTGCGGCACAAACCCCATGCCCCGGGCCACGCGGTCCTGCGGGTTCAACCCGGTGATGTCTTCCCCATCCAGCCGGACCGAGCCCTGCCGCAGGTTCAGCATCCCGAACACCGCTTTCATCGCGGTGGACTTGCCCGCGCCGTTGGGTCCTACAATCACGGCAATTTCACCGGGATTCACCGCAATCGTGCAATCATGCAAGATATCCGGCCCGGCCCCATAGCCGCCCGTCATTGTGTCCCCGATCAGATAGGCATTGGCCGTGTCCATCGGATGATCTGTTCCCGGGCTTGCTTTCAACGTGCCGCCCCCCTTCGGATTGGCAATCGACGCATCCTTGTTGCCGCGATCATCATACGGGTCATCACTCATACCAGCCCCCGTTCTTCATCTTTGGAAAAATACTTTGGGGGTTTGGGGGTGAACCCCCCAAGGCCTGCGTGGCCTGAACGCAAACCAACCTGCGTACCCGCGGCACACCTCTGGATCACCGCACCGCTCATGCGTCGACCTTCTCTTTGTTTTTCAGACCTGTGCCCAGATAGGCCTCGATCACCTGTTCGTTGGCCTTGATCTCGTCCAGCGTACCCTCGGCCAGCACCTTGCCTTCCGCCATACAGATCACCGGATCACACAGCTTGCCGATGAAATCCATGTCATGCTCGATCACCACAAATGTATAGCCACGTTCCTTGTTCAGCCGCAGGATCGCGTCGCCAATGGTGTTCAGCAGCGTCCGGTTCACACCGGCGCCCACCTCGTCCAGAAACACGATCCGCGCATCGACCATCATGGTCCGGCCCAGCTCCAGCAGCTTCTTTTGCCCGCCCGACACCTGACCCGCCTTGTGGTCGGCCAGATGCTCGATCGTCAGGAACTCCAGCACCTCGTCCGCCTTCGCCGCCAGGGCCCGTTCCTCGCCCGCGATCCGCTTGCGCCCGAACCACGTGTTCCACAGACTTTCACCCGACTGCCCCCCCGGCACCATCATCAGGTTTTCCCGGCAGGTCATCGAATGAAACTCGTGTGCGATCTGGAACGTGCGCAGCAGCCCCTTGTGAAACAGCGTATGAGGCGGCAGGCCCGTGATGTCCTCACCGGCCATGGTCACACGCCCCGACGTTGGTGGAAGTACGCCCGCGATCACATTGAAAAGAGTGGTTTTTCCCGCACCGTTCGGCCCGATCAACCCGGTGATGGAGCCTTCTTCGATGGTCATGCTGGCCCCATCCACCGCGTGGAATCCGCCAAAATGCTTGTGCACGTCTTCGACGACGATCATTGCACCCCCTGTTCCCGCACGTGTGTTTTTCTTTGTGCGGGGTTGCGGTCCCGCTTTGGACGCGGGCGCCTATCATTGGAACAGACCGGGCACAAGGCCCGGTCTGTCCATGGTCGTATCACAATGTCAGCGCATGCGGACGGTGACGTTTTCCTGGTCCTGCACTTCGATCTCGCGATAGGTCCCGGCGCTTTCGCCCGGTCCGATCAGCTCAACCGCCGAGCCACCAACATAGTCGATGTCACCGCCGTTCTTGATGATCTCCAGCGCTTTGCCAATTTCACCCGGGAAGATCTGTTCGCCCGGTGCGTTGGCCATTTCCATGATGTACTGGCCATACTCCGCCGGATCGGTGGAATTGGCTTTCTGCATCGCGAACATGAACAGCGCCGCCGCGTCATAGGCCTCTGGAGCGTAGGGCGAGGTGATGTCGAACTCGTCCGTCAGCGCCTTCAGCTTCTCAACACCTTCACCGGCGGAACCGGCGATCTGGCCGAACGACCCGTTCAGGTCCGGGCCAACATTTGCGGGCAGCGAGTCACCGATCATGCCGCCGGGCAGACCAAACGTGTCCCATGCGCCTGCGTCCAGTGCTGCCTGGATGATGCCCAGACCACCCTGATCAATGTAACCGGCCACGACCAGAATGTCGCCGCCAGCCGCCGCCAGCGCGCCAACTTCAGCCGAATAGTCACCTTTGCCGTCTTCGTGGCTGGTGACGATGGTCACGGTGCCGCCCGCGGCCTCGAACGAGGTCTGGATCGCATCCGCCAGGCCCTTGCCATAATCGTTGTTGGTGTAGGTCAGCGCGATGGACTCGATCCCGCGATCCTTCAGCACGTCCGCCATCACCTGACCTTCACGCGCATCCGAAGGTGCCGTGCGGAAGAACAGGTTCTTGTCGTCCACGGTGCTGAGGCCCGGCGACGTTGCCGACGGCGAAATCATCACCATCCCGTTCGGGATCGCCACGTTTTGCAGGATTGCGCCGGTCACACCGGAACAGTCACCGCCAACGATGCCATGCACGCCCTCAGCGATCAGGCGTTCCGCGCCCGAGGTTGCCGCGCCGTTGTCGATACAGCCCGTGTCAGCGCGCAGCGCCGTCACCTTTGCACTGTCCAGCAGCATGCCGCTTTCGGTGGCTTCCGCCATGGCCAGTTCAGCCGCCTTTGCAATCGGCTCAGCCAGCGATTCAATCGGGCCTGTGAACCCGACCATGACGCCCAGCTTGACTTCCTTGGCGTGACCGCCCGCAAAGGCCGCACCGGCCATCAGCGCTGTGGCCGCAGTGGCCAAAAGCAGTTTTTTCATGTGTTTACTCCCTTTTGGAACTTGGTTCCCACGTTGGAACATGGTTGTTGTCCGGCCCTGACCCTAGCAAGCTCTGGCAAAAAGGGAAGGGGGATGCACAGCCGGAACAGGGCTTGTCGTGCATGCCGCTCACTTTTCTGCGTGCAGGGATGTCGTGGGGGCGTTCGCGGGCTATCATTCAGGGCGAACGAGGAGTGTCGTCATGCGTTTTTTCACCCTTTTGGCCCTGACCTTCCTGCCGGTTGCCGCGCTCGCGCAAACCTTTGCCACGTCCGCAGGCGCCATTCGGTTGGAACAGATGGCATCAGGTCTCGATGCCCCATGGGGAATCGGCCTGCTGCCCGATGGCTCTTTTCTGGTGACCGAGCGCGACGGGAAACTCATCCGGGTCGTGGACGGTCAGAAGTCCGAGGTCTCAGGCGTGCCCAAGGTCCGCGCACGCGGGCAAGGCGGTTTGCTGGACATCACCATCGCCCGTGATTTTGCGCAAAGCCGCGAACTGTTCCTGACCTATTCCCGCCCGCAATCTGGCGGCACAACAGGTACGACGTTGGCCGTGGCCGAACTCAGCCCCGACGGGCGTCGATTGACCAAGGTCCGCACGCTTTTCGAGGCCCAGACGGATGCCAAATCCGGGCGGCATTTCGGCTCCCGCGTGGTCGAGGCGCGGGACGGCACGCTGTTCGTGACCATTGGCGATCGGGGCGACAGGCCCAGCGCACAGGATCGGTCAAACCACAATGGCACCATCGTCCGCGTAACCCGTGGTGGCGGTGTGCCGTCCTCCAACCCGTTTGTCGGGCAGGATGGCGTGCAGCCGCATATCTGGTCCTACGGTCACCGCAATCCGCAGGGCGCAGCGCTCGATTTGCAAGGCAACCTGTGGACCGCCGAACACGGCGCAGCAGGCGGGGACGAGGTCAACCGTATCAAAAAGGGCGCCAATTTCGGCTGGCCGGTGATTTCCTATGGCACACACTATAGTGGCCAGAAAATCGGCGAAGGCACGTCGAAATCGGGCATGGAACAGCCGGCCCATTACTGGGATCCCTCCATCGCGCCCTCAGGCCTGCTGGTCTATTCCGGGAAACTCTGGCCGCAGTGGCGCGGCGACATCTTTGTCGGCTCGCTCAAGTTCCACTACATTGCGCGACTGGACGGCAGCCCGATGAAAGAGGCCGAGCAATTGAAAGCAGACGGCATGGATCGCGTGCGCGACATTATCGAGGCTCCTGACGGCAGCATCTGGTTCCTGTCAGCAGGCAACGGCACCGTCTGGCGCATGACGCCGGGGTGACAGATTTGGCGTAGGTTGGGTGGCAACCCACCACCCCGGGCTGGCACGAACAGCGGTGGGTTCACACCCACCCTACATCCGTTTCGAGCGGCGGAATGCCCAGCGATGCATATTCCGCTCAACCCCTCCCTCGACATCTATTCCAAATGGATCATGGCGATGGATTGAAACGCGTCATTGATTTCGCGAAATCTAGCTTTGGCGATGCTTCATCCCGATCTTGCCTCTGGGCAGGCCCGGATTTCCATGCTGAAACAGGCCCATGACAGAAGACAAGCCAGCCCGACGCGCGGGACGCCGCGAACGCATGGCCAAACGCCAGCGCCCTCCTGAGTTCAACCCGGCCCCGCCGGGTCAGACGGGTGGCCAATATCAACCGCTCACCGTCGCCGACATGCAGGCGATCTTTGAGGCGGCGCTCGATTTGCTCGAAACACTCGGCATGGGGCAGGTGCCCGACCGGTTGGCAGACCTCTACCTGAAGGCAGGCGGCAGCCACGTGCACGACGACCGCGTGTCCGTCCCCCGCGCGCTGGTCCATGACGCCATCACACAGGCCAACAAACGCTTCCCCCTCCACGGCCGCGACCCCGCCCGCAGCATCGAGGTCGGCGGCGACGCCGTCCATTTCGGCACCGGCGGCGCCGCGTGC
>JBFOMB010000012.1:0-21683 GCA_040830545.1 Paracoccaceae bacterium
ATGCCGAGGTACTGACCCAGGCCATGGCGAAAGGGGAAATCGACCTGCCGGTGCGGATCGGAGGGCGGTTGAACCAGATTCCAGAGGGCAGCAACACCAGCCTGCCAGTGGATGTAACAGCCGACCTTGTTCAAATCGGAGTAATTCCCTGCCCTGACTTGAAC
This sequence comes from Paracoccaceae bacterium, assembly GCA_040830545.1. GTDB lineage: Bacteria > Pseudomonadota > Alphaproteobacteria > Rhodobacterales > Rhodobacteraceae > HXMU1420-2. The sequence goes on from JBFOMB010000012.1 coordinate 165, forward strand.
ACGGCCAGCGCAGTGTTGCGGCAGGCGCTGTCACCATCTGCGAAGCGCTAGGCGGAATCAGTTCATTCTGCCTGCCTCCCGGGAAAAACGACGCTTCATCAAAGACTAAAGCACGGTCCACTTGCCCGAATTTGCATCGCTGACCTAAGGGGCCCCGCGGAAAATACAGCCTGAAAAACCTGAATCCTGATCCAATTCTTTGACAGAACGCCAGACCCGCTCAATAGTGGAGATCGCGACAAGTGAAATTATCGCGACAAATAAACAGGGAGACAAAAATGCTGCATTCAATCCGTCGCCGAGCGCTGATGGGTGCCGTGGCCGCCGTGGCGATGACCGCGGGTCTGGTCACGACTGCCCAGGATGCCTTGGCCGAGACCGTGCTGCGGGTCGTTCCGCATTCGGGATTGAAGATCCTCGATCCGATCTGGACCACGGCCTATATCAGCCGCAACCACGGCTACATGATCTATGACACGCTGTTTGGTCTGGACACCGCGGGCAACATTCAGCCGCAGATGGTGGACAGTGTTGAGCGGTCCGCTGACGGGCTGACCGTCACTATGACGTTACGCGCGGGGCTGAAGTTCCACGATGGCGCGCCGGTGACTGCCGAAGACGTCGTAGCCTCCATCAATCGTTGGGGCTCCAAGGACGCGATGGGCCAGAAAATGCTGGGTTTTGTCGACAGTCTGACGGCCACCGGCGACAATTCGTTCGAGTTCAAGCTGAATTCGCCCACGGGCCTTGTCGAGCTGGCGCTGGCCAAGCCGTCGTCGAACGTGCCGTTCATCATGCCTGCACGCATCGCCGCAACGCCCGGGTCGGAACAGATCAGCGAATACATCGGGTCTGGCCCTTTCGTGTTCAACGAAGCGGAATGGGAACCGGGCACCAAAGTGGTCTATGACAAGTTCGACGACTACGTGCCGCGTGACGAGCCAACCGACGGTTTCTCGGGCGCGAAGATCGCAAAGGTAGACCGTGTGGAGTGGACCCCGATCCGCGACAAACAGCAGGCGGTAAATGCACTGATCGCTGGCGAGATCGACATCATCGAATCAGTTCCGGCAGACCTGGTGCCGCTGGTGGATGCGAGCGACGAAGTGTACCTGAAGGACTCGAACCCCGCAGGCTTCCAGTACACGTTCCGTTACAACGTTCTGCATCCCCCGTTCGACAACCCGAAGGTACGTCAGGCGCTGCTCTATGCGTTTAATCAGGAAGATTTCCTGGACGCGACCATCGGCAACCCGGACCTGTATCAGACCTGTAAGGCTCTGTTCGTCTGCGGCCTGCCGTTTGAATCGGACGCCCACATGGACGGTCTGCTGGAAAGCAACTTTGCCAAGGCACGTGAGTTGCTGGAAGAGGCCGGGTATGACGGCACGCCTGTTGTTCTGATGCATTCGACCAACGTTGCGTCGCTGACCAACCTGGCTCCGGTTGCCAAGGACCTGATGGAAGCCATCGGCATGAATGTCGACATGCAGTCCATGGACTGGTCCACCCTGGTGGCCCGTCGGTCCAAGAAGGACCTGCCCTCCGAGGGCGGCTGGAACGCGTTCATCACGGCCTGGGCTGCGGGTGACCTGTTCAACCCGGTCGCGATGGCGTTCCTGAACTCCAGCTGTGACAAGGCGCTGTTTGGCTGGCCCTGTGACGAGGAAATGGAAAAGCTGCGCGACCAGTTTGCCCGGGCAACATCAGTTGACGAGCAGAAGCAGGTTGTTGACGCGATCCAGAAGCGCTGGACCGAGTACCCGACCCACATCCACCTGGGTCAGTGGAACCAGTCCTCGGGACTGCGCAACAACATTGACGGCTACCTGCAGGCCGGTGTTGCCGTGTTCTGGAACATCTCCAAGAACTGATGTGACCAAAGGGGCGGCCTGTGTTCGGGCCGCCCTCCCCATTCTCACAACAAGGACAGGCCATGGGCGCTTATCTGTTCAAACGCGTTTTGGCGACCATCCCTGTGATGCTGTTCGTCGCCGTGTTCATCTTCCTACTGCTGCGACTGACACCCGGGGACCCCGCCGCGATGATCGCGGGTGATTTTGCGAATGATGATCAGATCGCCGAGATCCGTGAAAACCTGGGCCTGAATGAACCCCTGTGGAAGCAGTTCGGCATCTGGCTGGGGGATGTGCTGCGGTTTGAGCTGGGGCAAAGCTTTTACTACAAGAAAGAGGTCAAGGACCTGATCCTGAACCGGATTGAGCCGACCTTTTCCTTGTCCGTGATGACCATCCTCCTAACCGTGATGATTGCGGTTCCGATGGGAACGGCCGCGGCCTACAAACAAGGCAGTTGGTTTGACCGGATCATCATGGGGTTCAGCGTTCTGGGCTTCTCGGTCCCGGTCTTTGTGATTGGTTACGGGCTGATCTACGTGTTTTCGGTGCAGTTGGGCTGGCTACCCGTGCAGGGGTATCAACGGCTGGAGGACGGGTTTGGCGGTTGGCTGATCCGGTTGATCCTGCCGTCGCTCGCGCTGTCGGTGATCTTTGTTGCGTTTATCGCGCGGATGACCCGCACGTCCGTGCTGGAGGTGCTGGGCGAGGACTACATCCGCACCGCCCGCGCCAAGGGACAAACGGAAACCAAAGTGCTGATGCGGCACGCGTTGCGCAATGCAGCCGTTCCGATTGTCACTGTGATCGGCCTGGCCATTGCCGTTCTGATCGGCGGCGTTGTGGTGACGGAATCGGTGTTCACCATTCCGGGCCTCGGCCTGCTAACGGTCGAAGCCGTCCTGAACCGGGATTTCCCGACCATTCAGGCCGTGATCCTGTTCTTCTCGGTCGTTTACGTGCTGATCAACCTGCTGATTGATATCAGCTACACCTTCCTTGATCCGAGGATACGCTACTGATGTCGACGGTCACTGAACAATCCCCGCCTTCTGCTACCTCATCCGCGGCACAATCCCCGGCCCGCCAGACGCTACGGCGGATGCTGGGCAACACTTCGGTCCGTGTGGGTGGGACAATCGCCCTGTTGATCGTGCTGATGGGAATCTTTGCGCCGTTCCTCGGCACGCGTGATCCGTCGGACATCAGCCCGAAAAACCGGAACAAGGTACCGGGCTACGAAGCGACAATCCGCGACTATGACGGGAACAAGATCCCGGTGGTTTACCGGATGGGGTCTGACACGTTGGGCCGCGATGTCTATTCACGTGTGGTCTATGGCGCGCGCACCTCGCTGATCGTTGGCGCAACAGTGGCTGTTTTGGCAATTGCCGTGGGTCTGGGTCTGGGCCTGGTCGCCGGTTACTTCCGCCTGATGGACGGGATCATCATGCGGGTCATGGACGGGATGATGGCGATCCCCGCGATCCTGTTGGCCATTGCGGTGGTGTCGCTGTTTTCGGCCGGTTTGACCTCGGTCATTGTGGCCATTGTCGTGGCTGAGGTGCCACGCGTCGTCCGATTGGTCCGATCCGTGGTGCTGTCAATCCGCGAAGAACCGTATGTAGAGGCCGCGATCACCGCAGGTACGCCGGCACCGCTGCTGCTTCTGCGTCATGTGCTGCCGAACACGGTGGCACCGCTGATCGTGCAGGGCACGTTCATCGTGGCCTCGGCCATCATCGTCGAAGCGATCCTGAGCTTCCTTGGTATCGGCATCCCGCCAGAGGTCCCGACATGGGGCAACATCATGGCCGAGGGCCGTGAGGTGTTCCAGTTGTTCCCCCATAACATCCTGTACCCCGGTGCTGTGCTGGCGCTGACGGTGCTGTCGGTCAACATGCTGGGTGACGGGCTGCGCGACACGCTGGACCCACGCTTTGCAAAACGGGTGTAGGCGATGACGGAAAACGTATTGGAGGTCAAAAACCTCGCCGTCGAACTGCCGCACGGATCGGACCGACAACATGCGGTGCAGGACATCAGCTTTACCGTTGGACCGGGCGAAATCGTCTGTGTTGTGGGAGAAAGTGGATCGGGTAAGTCCGTGACAGCGCAGGCGGTCATGGGCCTGTTGCCGCGGGAATTGAAGGCCGTGCAGGGCGAAACCCTGCTGGAGGGCGAAGACACGCTGCAAGCGCCTGCCAACCGGTTGCGCGCGCTGCGCGGGACCAAGATGGCGATGATCTTTCAGGAACCGATGACGGCCTTGAACCCGGTCGCCCGGGTCGGGGATCAGATCGCCGAGATGCTGGAGATTCATACCACCCACAACGCTGCCGAAAGGCGCAAACGGGCGATCGACATCATGCGCTCGGTCCACCTTCCTGAACCGGAACGGATGGTCGACAGCTATCCTCATCAGCTGTCCGGGGGGCAGCGTCAACGGATCATGATCGCCTGCGCGCTGGTTCTGGATCCTGCCTTGCTGATCGCGGACGAACCGACGACGGCGCTGGATGTGACAACCCAGGCGCAGATCCTGACATTGGTGAAGGAAATGCAAGAACGACGCGGCACGGGCGTGTTGTTCATCACTCATGACTTTGGCGTCGTCGCAGAAATCGCCGACAAGGTTGTGGTGATGCAGCATGGCCGGATCGTCGAACAGGGCACACGCGATCAGATTCTGCTGAACCCGCAGATGGATTATTCCAAGATGCTGATGGCATCGGTTCCGTCCATGCATCCGCCCGAACGCACCCCGGTCGAAGGTGAAACCGCCGTGCAGACGACCCAATTGGTCAAACGGTATGGCTCCAAAGGATGGTTCGGCAACGGGCGCGAGGTGCTGGCCGCCTCGGACGTGAACCTGCACGTAGCACGCGGTGAAACGCTGGGCATCGTGGGGGAAAGCGGATCGGGCAAATCCACCGTGGCGCGGTGTATCGCCCGTCTGATCGACCCGACAAGCGGTGAGATCAACCTGCACGGCACGGACATTGCCACCATGAGCCAGGGCCAGTTGCGCCCCCATCGCGACAAGGTTCAGATCGTGTTCCAAGATCCTTACCGGTCCCTGAACCCGCGCCGCACTGTTGGGCAGTCAATGGTCGAGGCACCCATGAACTTTGGCCAGACCCTGGACGAGGCGATGGCCAATGCCGGCGAATTGATGCAGACCGTGGGCCTGTCCGCTGATGCTCTGGACCGTTACCCCCACCAGTTTTCCGGTGGCCAACGGCAACGGATTTGCATCGCGCGCGCGCTGATGGTGAACCCTGAACTGTTGATCGCGGACGAAGCCGTATCCGCGCTGGACGTGTCGGTTCAGGCACAGGTGCTGGAGCTGCTGGACGACATCCGCGACCGGTACAATCTGGCGATGCTGTTCATCACGCACGACCTGCGGGTGGCGGCGCAAATTTGCGACCGGCTGATCGTGATGCAGAAGGGTGTGGTGGTGGAACAGGGGCCAACACACCGCGTTTACACCGACCCACAGCACGACTACACCCGGCTCTTGCTGGATGCGGCGCCTGGACAGGGTGTGCAATTCGGCGCAGGACTCGCAGAAACCGCCTGAACGGGACGAACAGGATGAAATGGGAAAAACTGGGCCGTGTCTACGGCCCTGATGGCTCGTCGGATTGGGCGCGGCATTCGGCATTGCAACCGACGCCCATTGTTCTGGATGACCGTATCCGGGTGTTTTGCGCCTTTCGCGACGATGACGGAATGGGCCGCGTCGGGTTTGTCGATCTGGATTTGACGGACCCGACGCAAGTACTGGGCGCGTCGCCGAACCCGGTTCTGGACATCGGTGCGCCGGGTGCGTTCGACTGTCACGGCGTGGTTCCTACCGCCATCGCGCAGCGGGACGAGGGTCTGTACCTCTACTACGCTGGCTACCTGCGCGGTGACGCCGAAGTCCGGTTTCGCGCCTATTGTGGTCTGGCGATCAGCACGGATGATGGGCAGAGTTTTCAGCGCTATTCGACCGATCCGATCCTGCCTGCAACGGGTGAGGAAACCCTATTCCGCGTAATCCACTCCCTGATCCACGAAGACGGCATGTGGAAGGCGTGGTATGGCGGGGGCAGCGATTTCGTACGCGGCAAGGCCAAATCGCTGCCGGTATACAATATCCGTTACATGGAAAGCAGCGATGGCATCCATTTCCCGGACCGGGGTGAGGTCGCGCTGGACAATCTGGGCGAGGAACACCGGGTTGGTCGGCCCTATGTTGTCCGAAACGGCGACGAATACCTTATGTTTTTCGGCAAGGGGTCAGAAGACAACCCGTATGAGTTGGCCTTTGCACGATCATCGGACGGACGGAATTGGGACCGACAGGACGATGTGTTGGGGCTACCTTTGAGTGCCAAGGGCTGGGATTCGGAGATGATGGCCTACCCGGCGGTCGTGGCGGCTGGCGATCAAACCTACATGTTCTATAACGGCAACGCCTATGGCCGGGACGGGTTTGGATGTGCGCGGTTGGTGGAGTGGTAAGACAAATCGAGGCTTTTGGACCTGACCATGATCGCACGGAGATCGCTAGGCCTTAGCCTTCATGCGCAACTGCGAGGCCAATACCATCGCCAGCAGCGTTAACGCCGCCAAGGCCAGAAACGACAGGCGAATGCCAACCGCTTGCGCCAAGAACCCGATAATCGGCGGACCCAGCAAAAGCCCACCATAGCCCAACGTCGCGACACCCGCCAAGGCCGGGCCGGGTCTGATTTTTGGGTCATTTGCGGCGCGTGAGAACGCCAAAGGCATGATCACCGCGTATCCCATACCGACCAAGGCAAAGCCCATGTAGATTAGCGCTTGCGACCCGCCGAAGATCGAGATCATGAGGCCCAGGAACGCCGTCGCCGCGCTCGCCCGGCAGGCGAAAACCGGCCCCAGTCGTGCGATCACGACGCCACCCATCAGGCGCACGACCACCATCGCCACGCTGAACACGGTGTAGCACAGTGCGGCTTCGGCCTCCGTCGCCTCGGCAACCGTGAGTAGGAACACCGCGCTCCAATCGGCCATCGCGCCTTCGCCCATGGAAGAGGTGAACGCAATCAACCCGACAAGGATCAGCGACCGCGATGGCAGCGCCAGCATCGGAGTCCCGCCCGCCTGTGGATCGGGTAGAGTGTTGCGGGCGACAGGGATCATCAGCGGCAAGGACACCAGCGCCCCTGCACCGGCAACAATCAGGAAATGTGCGGTTGGGTCCATCCCAAGACGGGCAGCCACATAGCCGGACGCCGCGCCCAGCCCGGCCCCAACGCTGAACAAGGCGTGAAAAATGGACATGGTCGACCGGCCCATATCCGTTTCGACCTTCGCTCCCCACGCGTTCATGACCACGTCCATGCCGCCATGAACAGCGCCAAAGGCCAGCAAGGCAAAGGCAAGCCAGATTGGACTGGGGGCGAATGCCAGCGCTACAAACACCGGCCCATAAGCCCAAGCGCACAGAACAGTCAGGCGGGCAGCCCCCAGCCTTTCAGAGAGCGTCCCGGCCACTGGAAAGGACACAATCGCACCGGCGGCGAGGCCCAATAGCAAGAGGCCCAATGTCTGCGGGTCCAGATCGAACTTGTCCTTGAACGCCGGGATGCGTGCCGCCCATGTCCCGAAGAACAGCCCGTTGAAGGCAAACGCGGCCACGACGGCCCGCCAGGCTGGGTCAGCCCAAAGGAAGGGGCGAGAAGAATGTGGCGTATCAGTCACGGGGAACCATCAATTGGGTGGCCAATGGATGGCGACATGAACGCAGCTTGCGAGGGTTTGCAAGGGGGCGTGGACGTAATCACCGCCGATTATGGAACAACGACAGTTGACGCGCCTGGCGCTGGAACTCCGCCGGTTGCGCAGGGGCCGCCTCTCGGATGACACGACGGACCATGAGGAGCGCAATGGCCGCGAATATCACCCCGCCCGCCGCCTGCCCAATCAGCACCCCCGGCGCGCCCCACCACGCTGCTCCCAGCATGACCAAAGGGATGGTACCCAAGGTTTGGCGACCCCAGTTGATCCAAGTGGAGTGGAACGGGTGGCCGAGGTTGTTGAAACCGGCGTTGCACACGAAAATGACCGCATTGAAGAAGAACGCCAACGCCAGCGGGCCGCAGAACAGGAAGACCAATTCGCGGGTGATGCCGTCTGCCTCAAACAATGCGGCGATTGGGCCGCGCAGGGCAAACAAAGCGGCAGAGATCAGGGTGACAACAATCGCCGCAAACAGCAGCGCGGCACGGAAGGTGCCCCGCACGCGGTCGGCATTCTGCGCGCCATGATTTTGGCCGATGATGGGACCAACGGCACCGGACAGGGCAAAGATCACGCCAAAGGCTACAGGCGTCAGCCGCCCGGTGATGGCCATGCCTGCTACCGCCGCCTCTCCATACGCGGCCATGGCTCGGGTGACCCAGGCCTGCCCGACAGGTGTGGCAAGTTGCGTGAGGATCGCAGGAAAGGCGATGGTCAGGATCGGGACAAGGTCGCGAGCCAGTCCGGTCACGTTGGGGCGGGCGAACCCGCCATGATGGCGGATCAGGGGCAACACGGCTGCAAGCGCCATTGCCACCCGCGCCGCAACCGAGGCAAGCGCGGCCCCGGTCAGATCCAGGTTCAGACCAAAGATCAGGATCGGGTCGAGCACGCCATTCACAACCCCGCCCGCGATGGTCGCCATCATCGACCGCCGTGCATCCCCATGTGCCCGCAGTAGCGCGCTGCCAATCATGCCGACCATCAACAGCGGCATGGAGGGCACGATGATCGCCAGATAGCCCACGGCAAGGTCTGCGGTTTCGCCCGTGGCCCCTATCAATGCTACCAACAGGTCGAGTTGCGACCAAACCAGCGCGGCAAAGGCGATACCGAAAGCCACGCCAAAAATCATCGTGTGGGTTGCCGTACACTGGGCGCGCTGTTCGTCGCCTGCGCCCAAAGCCCGGGCGGCCAACGCCCCCGCTGCAATCGCCATCCCAATGCCGAAGGATGTGGTGAAAAACAGGATTGCGCCCGCGTAGCCGATAGCAGCAGCCAGTTCAGCCTTACCCAACATAGAGATGAACACCATGTCGACAAAATCGACCAGGAACACCGCCATCAGGCCCAGCGTGGCGGTGAGCGACATCACCGTCACATGCCGGAACAGATTGCCGGTCAGGAACTTCGCTTGCGCCTCTGCCATCGGTAATCCTCCGGTCGGTGGCGCGTGGGATCAGCGGCGCACGGTTTGCAGCAGCGGCATCAGCGCGGCCATTTCCGGCCCTCGCGCCTGTCCGGTGATTGCCTTGCGCAGCGGCATGAACAGACCCTTGCCCTTGCGCCCCGTCGCCTCCTTTACCGCTGCGGTCCAGTCTGACCACGTGCTGTCACTAAAGGGCGCATCAGGCAGCAAGTCCATCGCCTGTGCGACAAATTCACGATCCTCTTCTTCGACCAGCGGCTCAGCCCCGTCACGGCAAAGCGTCCACCAGCCTTCCAGATCGGTCAGCGTGGTGATGTTGTCCCGCGCCATCAGCCAGAACGGTTCACGCAGATCCTCGGGCACGCCCAGCGCTTCGACCTGCGCCGCCACGGCGCTATAGTCGAGCCCCTGCAAGTAGTGTGCGGTCAGCGGATACAGGTCCTCTACATCGAACTTCGTTGGCGCAGCGCAAAAGCGGCTGCCTTCGAACCCTTCGATCACCTCAGCAATATCGGGGCGCAGTTCCACCGGATCAGATGATCCGAGACGCGCCATCAACGACAGAACCGCCATTGGCTCCACCCCGTTTGTGCGCAGGTCACGCAAGGCCAACGTGCCCAGACGTTTCGACAATGCTTCGCCTTGCGGGCCAGTCAGCAGGGAATGATGTGCAAAGCGAGGGTGCTCATGGCCCAGCGCCGCCATGATCTGAATCTGCGTGGCCGTGTTTGTCACGTGGTCCGAGCCGCGTACAACATCTGTCACACCCATGCCCGTGTCATCCACAACCGACGCAATCGTGTACAGCACCTGACCATCTGCACGGATCAGCACCGGGTCAGATACAGATGCCGCGTCGATGGAAATGTCGCCCAGAATGCCGTCGGACCATTCGATCCGGTCATGGTCCAGCTTGAACCGCCACACACCATCGCCACGCTCGGCCCGCAGCGCGGCTTTTTCTTCGTCCGACAGCGACAGCGCGGCGCGGTCATAGACCGGCGGCTTGCCCATGTTCAGCTGCTTCTTGCGCTTGAGGTCCAGCTCGGTCGGCGTTTCGAACGCCTCATAAAACCGGCCCATGTCGCGCAGCTTGTCCGCCGCCTCGGCATACAGATCCAGCCGCTCCGACTGCCGCTCGACCTTGTCCCAGGTCAGGCCCAACCATTCCAGATCCTGCTTGATCGCGTCGACGTATTCCTCTTTCGACCGCTCCGGGTCGGTGTCGTCGATGCGCAGAATGAATGTGCCGCCCGCCTTGCGCGCGATCAGATAGTTCATAAGCGCGGCGCGCAGGTTGCCAACATGCAGGTAACCGGTGGGCGAGGGCGCGAAACGGGTTGTGGTCATGGGCGTCTCCTTGGCGGATGCGCTTTGTCATATGGATCGCGCTTTGTCCAGTTAGTGGGCCGCTGGAGAGACAACTGCGATTGTCGAATTCGGTGCGCGATACGTTGGCTACGGCGTGAAGTTCGGCGGATAGCGGTTCCAGACAGTGTTTTGTCGCACCAATGATTGGCCAAGGTCGAACAATTTGCGCATGAACACCGGATCAAATTGTTCGTCTGGCTCCGCAGCAAATGTGTCCGGTATCCACGCATAACGCGTGTTCACTCGGTCGCGCTGAGCTGTCGCGAAGATCTTGTAAAGATCGCCAGTCGCCTGAGCATACCAAAGTGTATTCACAGACGCGGCCCCTATGCCAGGCACCGTCGGCTTCACCGCCTCGGGCAGCGGCGTCACCGCGCCATTCACAATCACATAGAGGTCCCGTTTGAACGACCGCCCGACCCGCGCGTCCAATTGGCCCAGTGGGATTTGCGGCGAAAGCACGCTGACCTGCGACGTCACGCCCCCGTCCACATGCAGTTCTTCATATCGCCTCCCGTTTGCTTCAACCGTGAAACGCACGGGCGGAAATGCGATAGGAATGGCCGCAGATGCCAAAATGACTTTGCGGAACAACTCCAGCGCATCCGGGCGGCCAGACGCGGCAATTGCCCCCATGTCCCAGATTACCGGTCGCCCAACATCCAGATTTGTTGTCCCAACCAGCAACAACCGACCCTTGGCCCGTTCAGCAGCGATCCGTTTGAGAAACTCTGGCGTGACGTAGGACGCTATGCGATCCTGCAGCGGCTTGGTGTCCGACAGCGCAGAACCCCGCAAGAGGCCTGCTAATACACGCCTTTGGGCCACATCCTCGGTGGTCAGGGTCGTGTAAATCTCTTCCAGCACATCATCGTAGTCGGCCCCGAGAAAGGCAAAGGGCGCGATGATCGCTCCGGTACTGATCCCCGTCACACCATCAAACTGCGGACGCGTGCCCTTGTCGCTCCACGCTGTCAGGATTCCGGCCGAAAACGCACCGTATTGGCCCCCACCGGACAGCGCCAAGTAGCGGATGCGGCTGCCTTTGCCTACCTGCAACCGTTTGCGGATGGCCGCAGACCTGTGCGCCAGCAACTCTTCAACCGCCGCCGGATCGTTGTAATCCCCCCAGAAGCGCACGTTGTCATACCCGATCGGCTGCGCCAATTCACTGAGGGCCGGGGGAACCGCGTTGCGCGTTTCAAAAACACAGGCTGTCAGCGAAAGGCACAGCAAAAAGCCAAAAACATGTCTAAGCGCAGGGAGCACGGAAAATCCTGACCAATCAAATGCAGGATCAGATGTGCAGTACGGGTCGTGCAGGTCAAGAGTTGATCGCAACCGCACATCCGATTGCGGCCCCCACATCCCCGCGATAACCCTGTGCGCGAAGAAACACCCATCAACCGACACGTGGACCGCGCATGACCCAGAACACCCCCTATACCGCCCGCCTGTCAGGATTGCGTCATCAGTCACCGGAAACGCGCCTGGCGCGTGTGACCGAAGCCGCTGGGCTGGCGTCCCAGAACGCGGCACCCTTGGCAGGTCAGGGCACGCTGCCGGTAGAGACCGCCGACGGGATGATCGAAAATGTCGTTGGCCTGTTTGAATTGCCCTTGGGCGTGGCCGCGAACTTCCTCGTGAACGACAAAGAATATCTGGTACCGATGGCGGTCGAAGAACCTTCGGTCGTGGCGGCGGCCTCGTTCATGGCACGGATCGTGCGGGACAATGGCGGTTTCACGGCGACCTCGACCGATCCGATTATGCGGGCACAGGTGCAGTTGCTGGGCGTTGCAGATGTCGAAGCCGCGCGCACCGAAGTTCTGGCTCGAAAGGCCGAGATTGTAGACCTCGCAAACACACGGGATGCGGTTCTGACCGGCCTGGGCGGCGGGTGTCGTGACATCGAGGTTCATGTGTTCGAGCAAAGCCGCATTGGCCCGATGGTTGTGGTTCATCTGTTGGTCGACGTGCGCGATGCGATGGGGGCAAACACCGTTAACACGATGGCGGAAGCCGTCGCACCATTGCTTGCTGAGATTGCCGGCGGCGAAGCGAGGTTGCGTATTTTGTCGAACCTCGCTGACCGACGGTTGGTGAAGGCAACCACTCGCATCGCTGCCGATACGCTAACCACCGACTCTTTTTCCGGCGACCGCGTTGCGCAAGGCATCGTCGAAGCCTGCGTTTTGGCAGAAATCGACCCCTACCGGGCAGCCACCCACAACAAGGGCATCATGAACGGCATCGACCCCGTCGTTCTGGCCACCGGCAATGACTGGCGCGCGATCGAAGCCGGTGCGCATGCCTGGGCCGCGCGGTCAGGGCAGTACACGGCACTGACGCGCTGGGACCGTGACGCGGATGGCGCGCTAATTGGGGAAATCGAACTGCCCATGGCCGTTGGAATCGTGGGGGGCGCGACCCGAACGCATCCGGCGGCCCAAGCTGCTTTGAACCTGATGCGGATCGAAACAGCAACAGAACTGGGCGGCGTGATCGCATCCGTAGGTCTGGCGCAAAACATGGCCGCCCTGCGCGCCTTGGCGACCGAGGGCATTCAGCGCGGGCACATGGCGCTACACGCGCGCAACATCGCGATTGCCGCCGGGGCAGAGGGGCCAGAGATTGACCGCATCGCCAAGGCCATGGCGGCCGAGGGTGAGGTCACGATGGATCAGGCGAAAGCGCTGTTGGGCGTGACCTGAATAGGGTGCACAAAAAGCCCGGGCGCACGCAACGCCCGGGCCATGATCAAAACCGGTCTTATTCCTTTTCGACCAGCCGGTAGTAGACGTAGTCCGCGTTCGCCCCGTTCACGAAGCCCGAGACATCGTCGGCCATCGCAACCTGCTTGACCGCCTGGAACATGATCACGAACGGCGCTTCTTCCTGCATGGCGGCCTGCAACTCGACATACATCTGGTTGCGCTTGTCCGCGTCCTGCTCGGCCAAAGCCGCCTTAGTCTTTTCGTTGATCTCCGCCGGAGGCATCCATGCATTCCGCCAAGTGGTGGTCGAGACATATTTGTCGTCGGAGTTATCCGCGTTGTAGGCAAACGCTTTGGCGTTGGAATGCGGATCCATGAAGTCCGGCCCCCAGTACAACAGCATGCCCTGATGGGTGCGCGCGCGGTACTTTGTGATCACTTGCGCGCCAGTACCCGGCAGGATTTCAAAGTTGATGCCAGCAGGTGCAAAGGTCTGTTGCAGGCTTGCCGCCATATCGGTGAACGGTTCCGCGTTGATCACGTCCAGTTCGATGGTCAGCGGCAGTTCGACACCGCCCGCTTCGAGGATCGACTTGGCCTTTTCCGGATCATAGGTGAACGGCGTATCCGTCAGCGCGCCGGGGAATCCTTCGGGCCAGAACGCCTGATGCACTTCCATCTGACCCTTGAGGAAACTGTCGGCCATACCGCTGTAGTCGACCAGATAGCGCGACGCCTCCCAAAGGGCGGGGTTGGTCAGCGGTTCGTGCTTCTGGTTGAAGCTGAACCAATGCACGGCGGTCTGCGGGTAGGTTTCGACCTTCACTTCGTCATTGCCCGACAGACCCGCAATCTGGTCCGGCGTCAGGTTTTTCGCCATGTCCACGTCACCGGATTCCAGCAACAGACGCTGGGTTGCGGCCTCGGCCACGTGCCGGATCATGACACGTTCAATGCCGGGTGCTGTGTTCCAGTAGTTGCCGTTCGCTTCCAGCATCAGCACCTCACCCGGCGCGTAACGCGCCAGCGTGAACGGACCAGTACCCGCGCTGTTCTGGTTCAGCCACGCATGGCCCAGATCACCGTCAACCTGATTGGCCATCGCGGTTTCGATATCCACCACGGCAGCAGGGCGCGCAGCCAGCACGTTTAGCACAAACGACGGCGCAAAATCACCTGCCCAACGCACGGTGATCGTGTTGCCATCGACGGTGACCATCTCTTCGATGTTGTCCGCGGACCAGCCGAGGTTTTCGAGAATGAATGCCGGGGCTTTTTGCAGAACCAGCACCCGCTTCCAGCTTTCCATCACGTCCGTGCCGCGCAGAGGATTGCCGGAGGAGAATTTTACGCCTTCACGCAGCTTGAACGTCACCGTTTTGGCTGCCGCGTCAACTTCCCAACTTTCGGCCAATCCCGGCGCTAGAGTCGTTGTATCCTCGGCATCGTACTGCACCAACTGGTCATAGGTGTTGGCGACGTACTCACCCGAGGTGAATTCATACGCCGAGGCCGGGTCGATCGTAACGATGTCATCGATGTTCTGCGCGATCACCAGCGCGTTGGACGGCGTTTCAGCCAGCACCGGCGCGGTGGACAGAGCGATCACGCTGACGACCAATGCCCGCGTGAAATTCGGGAAGTGTTTCATGTCTCTCTCCTGTTGTTAGGGTCATTTGATTTCAGCCCGAGCTTTTGCCCGAGCAGACGGGGCGATGTTCCGGTCCACAGCAACCGGGCCGGACCATCGCCGACATTTGCGAAGGAATGGGGCGTCTGCCCCATGAAATGCATGCTGTCGCCAGTTCGAAGGATGAAGGTGTTGTCGTCAATGACCTGACGCACCACGCCATCCAGAACAAAGATCAGTTCCTCGCCCTCATGCGCGACGACTTCGGACACGTAACCTTCGGGGATATGTATGATGCGCGATGACATGGTGCCGCCTGGCAGGACGGTCGACACCTCTTCGTAGGACAATGACGACGGGGCCAGCGCAAAGCGCGGGCGCTCGCCTTCTCGTGTCACGCTGTCCACGGCTTTGGGCGTGGCGACGAAGTAGTCGACCTCGACCCCCAGTGCCGATGCGATTCCCGCCAGAGTCCCGAGGCTGGGCGTGGCCTTGTCCCGTTCCACCTGACTGAGGAAACCAACCGAAACCCCCGCCTGATCCGCCAATGCCTGCAAGGTCAGGTCAGCCTTGCGGCGCAAATCCCGGATACGCTGACCAAACGCAGGTGGGCGGGCTTGGTCCATTTTCGGCAGCGGTTCGGACATCTAATCTCCTTCAGCAATTTCGATGTTAGTAAAAAAATTTTGATCAGTCAAAAATCTTTGATAGATAAGCTGAAAAGTGGAGCGCGACTTGACCCGGACCCTGCCTGTAGCCCAGTTCATGTTGACCCTTGCGGTCACCTTTCTGGGTTTGCTTGCGATTACGTTCGTGATTGGCCGGGTGGTACCAATTGATCCGGTTGTGGCTGTGGTTGGCGACCGGGCGAGTATCGAAACCTACAACGCCACCAAAGAGGCGATGGGATTGGACGATCCCCTGATCGTGCAGTTCACCCGATACGTCGCGCAGGTGCTGCAGGGCGATTTGGGCATGTCCGTGTCAACTGGCCGCCCCGTAGCCGAGGATTTGGCGCGAGTTTTCCCGGCAACCTTCGAAATGGCGACGCTTGGCATTATCATCGGTGTGGTTCTGGGTGTGCCGATGGGGGTGTTTGCCGCTGCGCGTCAGGGACGGCTGGCGGACCAAATCATTCGCGTTGTCGGGCTGGCCGGATATGCGATCCCGGCCTTTTGGCTGGGCTTGATTGGGCTGGTGATCTTTTACGCAAACCTCAGATGGGTTGGCGGGCCGGGGCGGATCGACTTTTTCCTCGACGGGATGGTCCCGACGCAAACAGGGCTGTTGTTGGTCGACAGCGCATTGGATGGCAATTGGGAGGCGTTTGGCAGCGCCCTGTCGCACATCATCCTGCCTGCCTTCATCCTTGGCTTCTTCGCGCTTGCCTACATCTCGCGCATGACACGCAGCTTCATGCTGGAACAGCTGGGACAGGAGTTCGTCATCACCGCCCGCGTCAAAGGTGTGCCGGAACGGTTGATCCTCTGGCGTCATGCGTTCCGGCCCATTCGCGTGCAACTGATCACGGTCATCGGGCTCAGCTACGCGGGACTGCTGGAAGGGTCGGTCATGATCGAAACCGTGTTCAGCTGGCCGGGGATCGGCAACTATCTGACCACCGCACTGTTGAACGCGGACATGAACGCGGTACTGGGGGCGACTTTGGTAATCGGAGCGGTGTTTGTGGGGATCAACAAAGGGTCCGACGCGCTCTACAAGGTTTTGGACCCGAGGGCGCGCGCATGATCACACGCGACTGGCTGCTGTCTGACGATCCTGAAACGCGCATGCAGGCACGGTTGGGCGTGTCCTATCGCCTGGCCCGCGATCTGGCGCGTAATCCGCTGGCAATGGTCGGGTTGGCCATCATTGTCGCCTTGCTGCTGGTCGCAGCCTTTGCCCCTTGGCTCGCCCCCTACTCGCCGGTTGAGGGTACGCTGGCCGACCGGTTACAAGCGCCATCCGCCGAACATTGGATGGGCACGGACGAACTGGGGCGGGACATCCTGTCACGTGTGATCCATGGCGCACGGATCACATTGATGATCGTGTTGCTGGTCGCGGTGATCTCTGCCCCGTTGGGTCTGATTATCGGAACGGTTGCCGGATATTTCGGCGGCTGGGTCGACCGCATTCTCATGGGCCTGACCGACATTTTTCTGTCCCTGCCTCGTCTGGTTCTGGCGCTGGCCTTTGTCGCGGCCCTGGGACCGGGCATAGAAAACGCCGTGATCGCCATCGCCATCGCCGCCTGGCCCGTCTACGCAAGAATTGCGCGTGCGGAAGTGCTAACCTTCCGCAACGCCGAATTTCTGGATGCCATCCGAATGCAGGGCGCGTCACGGGTGCGGATCATCGTGCGGCACGTCATGCCGCTGTGTGTGTCGTCCACCATCGTACGGGTTACCCTCGACATGGCGGGCATCATCCTGACGGCAGCGGGTCTCGGCTTCCTTGGACTTGGCGCACAGCCTCCGTTACCGGAATGGGGGGCGATGATTTCCAGAGGCCGGTCGTTTATTCTGGACCAATGGTGGGTGGCCACCATGCCGGGTTTTGCCATTGTGATTGTCTCGCTAGGCTTCTGCCTGTTCGGGGACGGGCTGCGCGACGTGCTGGACCCCAAACAAAGGTCGCGCGGATGACCCTGCTATCAGTCGAAAACCTGCGCGTCACATTCCCATCCGATCACGGTCCGGTCGAGGTCGTGCGCGGCCTGAACTTCTCACTTGGACGAGAGCGGCTGGGGATCGTTGGGGAAAGCGGGTCAGGCAAAAGCATGACCGGGCGCGCGATCATGGGGCTGATCCCTTCACCCGGCCGCGTCACCGCTGATCAATTGGCATTCAACGGCACCGACTTGCGTGGCCTTTCGGACGAGGCGCGGCGCAATCTGCGTGGCACGGAAATGTCCATGGTGCTGCAGGACCCGAAATTCAGCCTGAACCCGGTCATCCGCATCGGCGATCAGATTGAAGAAGCGATGGCGGTGCACGGAACGCTGAACCGACGCCAGCGCCGCGAAAAAATGCTGGAGGCATTAACATCGGTGCGGATCAAGGACCCGGAGCGTGTGGCGCAACTCTATCCGCACGAAGTATCCGGCGGCATGGGTCAGCGTGTGATGATCGCGATGATGGTCGTTCTGGAACCAACCCTGATGATCGCCGACGAGCCGACCAGCGCCTTGGACGTTGCTGTCCGCGGCCAGGTGTTGGACATCCTCGCGGATCTTGTGTCACGTCGCGGCATGGGGTTGATCCTGATCTCGCACGATCTGAACATGGTTGCACGCTGGTGCGACCGGATTCTGGTGATGTATCACGGCGAAATTGTTGAAGAGCTACCCTCTGGCGCTCTCCACAACGCACAGCATCCCTACACGCGCGGACTGGTGGCCAGCTTGCCGACTATCGACGAAACGCGCGACCGGTTACCCGTGCTGGATCGGAGCAAGCTATGATCCACGTCGAAAACCTGTCCGTCAGCTTTGACAAAACACAGGTTTTGCAAAGCGTGTCCTTCGACGTTGCGGCGGGCGAAAGCTTTGCCTTGGTCGGGGAATCCGGGTCCGGGAAATCCACGATCCTCAAGGCGCTGGCCGGTCAGCTTAAGCAGTGGAGCGGTTCGCTAAGCATCGGCGACCAGCAGATCAGCGACCCCCGCGCTCGGGCGCGACAGGTTCAGATGGTGTTTCAGGACCCCTATGGCAGCTTGCATCCCAGACGCACGATTGACGACACACTCAGCGAGCCACTGATCATCCATCGCCTGCCGGACCGTGACCAACGGGTGCTCGGCATGCTGGACGCGGTCGGCCTGCCCCGCCGGTTCCGGTTTCGCCTGCCCCACCAATTGTCCGGTGGCCAACGTCAACGTGTCGCCATTGCGCGTGCGCTGATGCTGGACCCGCCGGTTCTGCTGCTGGACGAGCCCACCAGCGCGCTGGACGTCAGCGTGCAGGCGGAAATCCTGAACCTTCTGAAATCTCTACGCGAAGAGAAAAACCTGACCTTCCTGCTGGTCACCCATGACCTGACGGTGGTGAGCTTCCTGTGCGACCGGCTGGCCATCCTGCGTGCGGGTCGGATCGAAGAAACCGCAGAGGTTTCAACCTTGCGCACCGGGCAGTTGGCTTCCGCGTATGGACAAGAGCTCTACCACCGTTCTGTTCACGGCTGAGTCCAGACCCACACAGCGTCGGCAGTTCGCAAACGAAACCCGGTGCGCCTGCGATTGCACCGTGTTGCCTGATGCTCCGCACCGAAACACAGTTTTGGCGGAACAAAACACACTCAGCCGGAAGCTCATCTGGCTGAGTGCGATGCTCTTAGTAGAACGTGAACTGATCCTCGTCCAACGACGCCAGTCGCGTACCGGCCAAGAATATCCCGTCTCCGCCACCCAGGTCCAGCAGGACACCACCCCGGGTCTGGGTCGCATTGGCCATCAGATCTGCGAAATCGTCGATTCCGTTCGCACTGATTTCCAACAGATCGCCAGGCTTGCGACGACGGCGACCACGTGGCGTATCAAAGCCGAAAATCACGTCGACCCCATCACCCTGTTCAAATCGGAACGTATCCTGACCCCGACCACCGAACAGTATGTCGTTGCCTTCGCCACCAACGATCACATCCTTGCCACGACCGGCAAAGATCACGTCATTGCCCGAGCCACCATGCAGCGTGTCATCGCCACGCCCTCCAAACAGCACATCATTTCCGGCTCCACCATCCAGATAGTCGTCACCACGGCCACCAAACATCCAGTCATTGCCGCCACCGCCAAAGGCAAGGTCATTGCCTCGGCTGCCGAAGAACAACTCGCTGCGGTCGCCGCCTTGGCTGACTGTGTCGAACCGGTTGACCACATCCACTGTCACGGTTGCGGTGTCGGTTTCTTGGCCGTCAGACACGGTGTACGTGAATTGATCCGCGCCGCGATGGTTGAAGTCCGCGACATATTTGATCGCGCCATCTTCGAAGGTGACTGTGCCGTTCTGAGCAGCACCCACCGAGGTGATCTCCAACGTATCCCCATCAGGGTCCACGTCGTTGGCCAACAGGTCATCCGCACCGAGGACCAATGGCGTTGGCACCCGAGCGGTGAACGCATCATCGCGGGCATCGGGAGCCGCATTGGATGTCGACGCCTCAAAAGTCAACTCGAACACATCAGACACCGTGTTGTTACCATCACTCGCCTGAAGACGGAGCGCAATCGGCGCGCTTGCGGCACCAGACGGCGCAGTCCCTGTGAACGCGGTACCGTCGAAGGACAACCAGGCAGGCAACGGCGCACCATCCGCCAGCGTGGCGGTCAGGGTCAACGGATCGCCGTCCGGGTCGACGAAGCTTTCTTCCGGTACAGTGATGGCGAATGGCGTGCCCTCCACCAGAGCCGCGCCGGAATCGTCGGTCGAGAGATCGGGCAAATCGGTTGCAACCACCGGAGCATCCGGTGTGTTCTCCACCGTCAGCGTGAAGCCTTCGACCGTTTCCGTTACTCCATCCGACAGGACCAATTGCAGCTCAACATCACCAAAGAAGTCCTGCGGCGGCTGCCCCTGAAGCCGCAATTCAACCGGATCAAAGCTGAGCCACGGTGGGATCGTCCCACCATCTGCGGTCCGCAGTTCGTAGGTCAGCGGATCACCATCCGGGTCGGCATAGATGCCCTGCGCCAGTTGCAGGTCAATCAGCGTATCCTCGGTTGCGGTCACATCAGGCAGCGGTGCCAACAGGACCGGCGCGTCGTTGACCGGGTTGATCGCCAACTCGAATGCCCGGCTGGTTGTGTCGAACCCGTCTGTCGCGGTCAGCAGCAACGGCAAAGTGCCGAAGAAATTCGCCGGCGGGGTGCCGGACAGCCGCTGATTGACCGCATCGAATGACAGCCACGCGGGTAGGACAGACCCGTCACCCTGTATCACCGAAACTGTAAGAGCGTCTCCATCGGGATCAGTTATTGTCCCCGCAGGAATGGCCAGATCGAATCCGGTATCCTCATCCGCCGTGAGCGGTCCGAATTCCGCAATCACCGGTGCTTCGTTTACGCGTGTCAGGTCGATCAAAACATCGGCCGTGTCACTCAGCGTGCCATCGCTCAACTCGTAGCTGATCGTAAACTGACCATCCAGCGCACGGTCACGCACGACCTCGATGTCACCATCACCATTCAGCGTTGCCGCCACACCGGTCGTCCCGGTGACCGAAGCGATGGACAATGCCGGTCCGTCTACATCCGTGTCGTTCGCCAGAAGGTCCGCCGCCAGGATAGTGAAGGTCAGCGCATCACCAGCATCGAAGCTATCGGCATTGGCGACAGGCGCGTCATTCACCGGATCGATGGTCAACGTCACCGGCAGAACCGTCTCAACCGTGCCGTCATCGGCCACAGCCTCCAGCGCCACGTCGCCGTGGAAGTCCGCAGGCGGCGTGCCGGTCAGATCCAGCGTGGTCGGATCGAAGCTCAGCCATGTCGGCAGTGCCCCGCCGCCTTCGCTGCGCAGGTCGATGGTCAGCGCATCACCGTCCACATCCGTGAAGTCCGCCGGATCAAGCGTCAGCGCCAGCGGCGTGTCCCCGGTCCCCGTCAGGTCGAACGGCGCCAACCCGGAGGGCGCACGTAACGCCTCGACGGACAGCGCCACCGGTAGCACTGCCTCAACCGTGCCCAACTAGGCCCCCGCCCCCTGTGCCACGCCGCCGTGGCTGGCCGCAGGGCGCGTGC
>JBFOMB010000013.1:0-4120 GCA_040830545.1 Paracoccaceae bacterium
AACAACGCCCCTCCCGGCCCAGAGGCCACGGGCCCGAACACCGCACGGGCAAACGGTTGGCGCAGCCCCTCCGGGACAATCGCGGCCCCGCCCCCCTCCACGCCGGTAAACGGGGCGCGCACCAGGGGCACCGCCCAAACCGCAGCAAAAAGCGCCACGAGAACAGGGAGCCCCGGCGCGCCGGGAAGCAAAAACACCCCACCCGCCAGCACGCCACCTGGCACACCGCGCAGCCGCCATCCGGCATATGTGGCCAGCTGCATCGCCTCTGGCCCCGGCAGCAGCATGCACAGTGACAGCGCTCGCAGATAGGTGTCCTCATTCAGCCACGGGCGATTCTCCACCAGCTCGCGGTGCATCAGGGCGATCTGCGCGGCGGGGCCACCAAAGCTCAGCAATCCGATGCGCCCGAACACGCGCAGCATCTCGAGGTAGGATGGGGTCATGCCTGGCGCTCCGTCGGGTGGACGTGGCCCTCCCTATGCCCGTCGCGGGCCCAGCGGTAAAGGGCATCATAGAGGGGCAGTCCAGCGGCCAGTTGGTCGTAGTCATCGCGGTACTGCCGGGACAGCCCGACGGAGATCGCCAGCAGCCCCGCCGCCTCCGGCGCGAGGTCATGACGGTTGGTGTCGGCGGCACGGATTACGGTGGCCAGGCGGTCCAGCGCCTCGGTCCGCAGGCCAAGCCGATCCAGCATGGTGTCGAAGGTGCAGAGGTCTCCCTCGTGGGACCACTCACCTTCTGCCGTATCAAAAGGCGTCGCGCCGAAACGCTTCGCCACGTCCATGACCTCGGACGGTGCCACAAACAGGATACGGGCCTGCGCGTCGACAAAGCGCCTCAGCAACCAGGGGCAGGCGACACGGTCGATTTTCGGCCGGTGCCGTGTGACCCAGAGCGTTGCGCCGTCCATCGGTGCCGGAATCGCGTTGGCCGGAATACGCGGCGCATCCGGGTGGTCGCGCCAGGCATACATGCCGCCTTCCAGATACTCTGCCGCGTGGCCGTCGCTGCGCAGGTGCGCGACCACACCTTGGGACAGTTTCCGCCCTTTCTGGCAGACGATCACGCAGCGCCGATCCTCCAGCCGGGCCCGCAACCCGGCATAATCATCAAAGGGATGGCGGATCGCGCCGGGGATCAGGAACGGATCGTCCGCGAAATCCGCGTCCAGACAGACGTCAACGATCACAGGACAGGCAGGGGTCCCGATAAGCCGCAGCAGTTGTGGGACAGTGATGGAATTGGGCGCAGCCATGGCATGCTCCTTACACAGCAGGAAACATGCGAACCTTGGGCTGACGCCTCACGGGGCGGTCGCATTTGGCCCCATGCGGCGACTGTGCCGGGTCAGCGGCCCGGGGTCAATGCCCCGGCGCTTCAGTTCACCACGGCAAATTCGATCCGACGATTGCGTGCCTTGTTCGCGCGCGAGGAATTTTCGACGAACGGCTGGCTTTCACCATAGCCAACGACCACCATGCGGGCCCCACCCACGCCCTTGGCCGCCAGATAGTCGGCGACCGCCTGCGCGCGGCGCTGGCTGAGCGCTTGATTTGCCTCAGCGCTGCCATCGCTGTCCGTGTGTCCACCAATCTCAATCGTCAGGTCTGGGCAACGGTCGACCACGTCAAACAGGTTGTCCAGCAGTGGCATGCTTTTCGGGTCCAGCCGGGCGGAACCGGACCCGAAATAGATGTTCCCGGTGCGCGACAGGATTTCGAACCGACCGACACAAGCCTCCCGATCAAAATCGCCGCTGGTTTCCAACGCGGCATTTGCGGGCGTGGTTGGCTGCACCACCAGACCAGTGTTGGCGGGTTGGCCGGGACGCGTGCGGTCAAAGGTGAAGTGAAAGCTGACAATGCCCAGCGGTGTGATCGCCACATTGGCGGCCTCTTCCAGCTTCATCCGCCCGGTTTCCAGATCAAACTCGCTTGTCGGGATGGTCAGGGGCGTGGTCGCGGCAACCTGCACACGGTCCATGTCGATCAAGGTAACAATCACATCCGTTGTCTTTTCCAGCGACACGTCGCGCAAGGTCATGGTGAAAGTCAGCGGAATGACCTTGGACCGGACGGTTTCCAGATCGCTCAGCACAGTGGGGTCCAGTTGCGCGGTGATGGTGGCCGTTGGATGCAGAAAGGTTTCAAAGAACAAAAACCGCATCCGGACATTGCGCAGGTCAATCTTCGTATCGACGGAATCCAGCAAGATTTCGATGTTGGCAGCGCCGTTTTCATCAATCCCGCCCGACAGGGTAACAAAAGAACTGGTTTCCGCCACATCCCCCTTTTTGACCGAAGTAAAGCGCAGGTCGGAGGACGCGCCATCCAGCGTCCAGCCATGTTCAAACGGTGCGGATTGAGCTTGAGCCATGGACGACACCGTGATCAGGGCCAGCGCCAGCAAGGATTTTAGGAACGAAAACCGCATGATATTTCCTTTTCCTGCGTTCGGGCCGACCATAGCGTGCATTGAGGGCAGTTTTGTGGCCACAGAATCTCCTTGCTCTGACCTAACTGAAGACGCTGAGTGAATTGTAAACATTTCCGCAGCGAAAGTCTGTTATGTTGGGGCCGAGGAGAGCACCGTGCGATTGCTAGTTGGAATTGTGGCCCTTTGTTTCGCGCTGCTGACCGGGGTGGCGCATGCCGAACCGCGCGTGGCGCTGGTGGTCGGGAATGGCGGCTATGGCACCGTGACGCCACTGGATAATCCCGGCAACGATGCGCAGCTGATCGGTGAAACGTTGAAGCAGACAGGCTTTGACGTAACGGTTCTGCTGGACGCCAGCCAGGTCGAGATGAAGCGCGCAATTGCCCAGTTTGGCCGCGACCTGCGCGCGGCGGGGCCGCAGGCGACGGGGTTGTTCTACTATGCGGGCCATGGCGTGCAGTCCTTTGGCACGAACTATTTGTTGCCTGTCGATGTGGCTGTCAGCAATGCCGCCGATCTGGATCTGGTCGCGGTAGAGGCGCAGTCGGTGTTGCGCCAGATGTATACCGCGCGCAACCGGACGAACATCCTGATCCTTGATGCTTGCCGCAACAATCCCTTTACCGGTGTGGCGGATTTCATGACCGACGGTCTGGCGGAAATGTCTGCGCCCACAGGTACTTATCTGGCCTATGCAACCGGTCCGGGAGAGGTGGCGCTGGACGGCGCCGGGTCGAACAGCCCATTCAGCGCGGCACTAGCCCGGCACATGGCCACCCCTGACATGCCCATCGAACGGGTGTTCAAAGCGGTGCGCAACGACGTGCTGGAGGAAACGCAAGGGCGGCAGACGCCGTGGGATGCGTCCTCGCTGACGACAGAGTTCGTGTTTGCCGCAGCGCCCCGCCAAACGGCCGAGGTGATGGAGGCCGAGCAAGTCTGGGCCTCGATCCAGAACACGGACGATCCGGTGCAGGTCATGCTGTTCATTCGCGGCTATCCCGACAGCCCGCATATCGCCGAAGCGCGCGTTTTGCTGCAAACCCTGTTGCTGGAGGCCGAAGTGATCGACAAACCTCAACCTGCGCAAACCGGCCCGACCGAGGAAGAACAACAACTCTTTGCCGCTGCGCAGGCCAATCCGACCGCAGCTGCCTATCAGGCTTATCTGGATGCTTATCCGGACGGCACTTTTGCAGAAATTGCACGGATGGAACTGGCGGCCCTCGGCACACCTGCCGCAGTTGATCCGGTTGGTCAGGGCGGGCAGGGGGTGGTCGCCAAAATGGAAACGCCGGACCCTGTGGCACCGAAGGCCGAGATCACCTTTCAAGGTCCCATCCAGACCACCCGCGCCGAACTGCAGGGCCTGTCGATCGAGGATATGTTGCAAATGTCGCCGGAATTTGCCCCGGTCGAGGGCTTGCCTGAGTCCTATTGGAAGGCGCAGACCTGCAGCGGATGCCACGAATGGAACCGCGAACGCGTGTGCGAATATGGGCAAAGTTACCTGACAGCCTCAGCCGAACGGGCGCTGACACATATGCACCCGTTTGGTGGCGCGCTGAAAACCAACCTGCGCGATTGGGCGGCTGGCGGGTGTCGTTGATCGGGCGATGGTCATGAGAGTGCAGGCTTCTGTTGCCAGGTGCCTGCGAACCCCGCCTTACGCGGCTAGGCG
>JBFOMB010000014.1:0-21816 GCA_040830545.1 Paracoccaceae bacterium
GAAGAGATCGTTGAATTCCTGCGCAACCCGCAGAAATTTTCGCGTCTGGGCGGAAAAATCCCGACCGGTGCGCTGCTGGTTGGCCCTCCGGGCACAGGTAAAACGCTGCTGGCACGCGCGATTGCGGGCGAGGCAGGCGTGCCGTTCTTCACCATTTCGGGCTCTGACTTTGTCGAAATGTTCGTGGGTGTGGGTGCAAGCCGTGTGCGCGACATGTTCGAACAGGCGAAGAAAAACGCGCCCTGTATCGTGTTCATCGACGAAATCGACGCCGTGGGCCGGCACCGGGGCGCAGGCTATGGCGGTGGCAATGACGAACGCGAGCAGACGCTGAACCAGCTGCTGGTTGAGATGGACGGGTTCGAGGCCAATGAAGGCGTGATCATCATCGCCGCGACCAACCGCAAGGACGTGCTGGACCCCGCCCTGCTGCGTCCGGGCCGTTTCGACCGTCAGGTGACCGTATCCAATCCGGACATCAAGGGCCGCGAGAAGATCCTGGGCGTTCATGCGCGCAAGACTCCGCTTGGCCCGGATGTGGACCTGCGCATCATCGCGCGCGGAACACCGGGTTTCTCGGGCGCTGATCTGGCCAACCTTGTGAACGAATCCGCGCTGATGGCGGCGCGTGTCGGACGTCGCTTTGTCACGATGGAGGATTTCGAGAACGCCAAGGACAAGGTGATGATGGGGGCCGAACGGCGCTCCATGGTGCTGACGACCGAACAGAAGGAAAAGACCGCGTATCACGAGGCCGGGCATGCGATTGTCGGCATGACGCTGCCGAAATGTGACCCGGTCTACAAGGCGACCATCATTCCGCGCGGCCCGGCATTGGGTATGGTTGTGTCCCTGCCCGAGGTGGATCAACTGCAACTGTTCAAGGACGAGGCTGAACAGAAGATCGCCATGACCATGGCGGGCAAGGCGGCTGAAATCCACAAATACGGCGCGGAAAGCGTATCCAGTGGTCCTGCGGGTGACATTCAGCAGGCCTCGGCCATGGCGCGCGCGATGGTCATGCGCTACGGCATGTCCGAGAAGATCGGCAATATCGACTATTCCGAGGCGCATCAGGGCTATTCGGGGCAAACCGCTGGTTTCTCGGTCTCGGCGGATACGAAGAAGCTGATCGAGGAAGAGGTGAAGCGCCTGATTGACGAAGGTTACGACCGGGCGCTGGGGATCATCCAGGACAAGGAAGAAGAATTCGAGCGACTGGCCCAGGGCCTGCTGGAATACGAAACCCTGACCGGAGAAGAGATTGACCGCGTGACCCGTGGCGAGCCGCCGTTTGTTGACCCGGACGAAGATGACACGCCGGATCAGGGGTCGGCCCCCAGCGTGACAGCGATCCCGAAAACCAAGGCCAAGAAATCCCCGCCCGACGGTGGGATGGAGCCGGAACCAACCGCCTGATGCCGACGATCACGCGCACTGACTACGTCGCGACAGTCGAATGGCTGGGGATGAGCGACGGGGGCACGGACACGTTGCGGTCGGCCCCGTTGCAATCGCTGGACCTGGGGTTTCCGGGTCTGAGTGGGGCACGGCATGAAGGCATGACGCGACCGGCCTGTGTGCGGACAAAGATGCTGTATCCGCAGGGAACAGAGATTCGAAACGTGCGTCAGCTGACGGTGCTGTCGGGCGAAGAGATGGACGCAATCGCAGCGGAGATCGGGTTGGACGCACTGGACCCATGTACGCTGGGCGTCAATATCGTGCTGCGCGGCATCCCTGATTTCACCCATGTGCCACCGGGATCCCGGTTGCAGGCTGAAAGCGGCGCAACGCTGACCGTGGATATGGAAAACCTGCCCTGCGTCTATCCTGCTCAGGAGATTGAGGCAGACAGCCCCGGTCACGGGGACGGTTTTCCCAAAGCGGCGCACGGACGCCGCGGGGTTACGGCCTGGGTCGAGCGCCCCGGTGCGCTGAACGTCGGGGACACGCTGCGCCTGTTCATTCCAGCACAACGTCCTTGGTCACCCTAAACCAGTAAGACACACGCAATCCGTTTGAACGCGCTTCGTAACGCGATTTGAAATCGCGTTTCCAAGGCCTTTCGAAAGACCTTGGGCCGGCCCTATGCAGGACGCCCAAGCGCGTCCGACGTTTCCGATCCACGACAGCCCAATTCAGAGTACGACGTTTCGGACATGGAAAATGTCGGAATCCTTCGGTGTGGGTCGCGCAGGTCCGAGGTATGCAGCGGCACACCGGCGCTGCCGGTCCAGCACAATGAGGGATTCCGCGCCGATGAGCTACAAGACCGATATCGAAATTGCACGCGAGGCCAACAAGAAGCCGATCCAGGAAATCGGCGCGAAGCTTGGCATCTCGTCCGACGACCTGCTGCCTTACGGCCATGACAAGGCCAAGGTTAGCCAGAGCTTTATCAACTCGGTGCAGGACCGCCCGAATGGCAAGCTGATCCTGGTCACCGCGATCAACCCGACCCCGGCGGGCGAAGGCAAAACCACCACCACCGTTGGTCTGGGTGACGGGCTGAACCGCATCGGCAAAAACGCCTGTATCTGCATCCGCGAAGCGTCGCTTGGCCCGAACTTCGGGATGAAGGGTGGCGCGGCTGGCGGTGGCCACGCACAGGTTGTCCCGATGGAGGACATGAACCTCCACTTCACCGGTGACTTCCACGCGATCACCAGCGCGCACAGCCTGCTGAGCGCGATGATCGACAACCACATCTACTGGGGCAACGAGCTGGAGATCGACACCCGCCGCGTCGTCTGGCGTCGCGTTGTCGACATGAACGACCGCGCGCTGCGCCAGATCACCGCCTCGCTGGGCGGCGTGTCCAACGGTTTCCCGCGCGAGGCTGGTTTTGACATCACCGTGGCGTCCGAAGTCATGGCGATCCTGTGTCTGGCCAAAGATCTGGCTGATCTGGAAAAGCGTCTGGGGGACATGATCGTGGCCTACCGCCGCGACCGCAGCCCGGTTTACTGCCGCGACATCAAGGCCGAAGGCGCAATGACCGTCCTGCTGAAGGACGCGATGCAGCCGAACCTGGTGCAGACGCTGGAAAACAACCCGGCCTTCGTGCATGGCGGTCCGTTTGCCAACATCGCACATGGCTGTAACTCGGTCATTGCGACCACCACCGCGCTGAAAACCGCGGACTATGTTGTGACCGAAGCAGGCTTTGGCGCGGATCTGGGTGCCGAGAAGTTCATGAACATCAAGTGCCGCAAGGCCGGTCTGGCACCGGACTGCGTGGTGCTGGTGGCCACCGTGCGCGCGATGAAGATGAACGGCGGCGTGGCCAAGGCCGATCTGGGCGCGGAAAACGTGGACGCGGTCAAAGCCGGTTGCGCGAACCTGGGCCGCCACATCGGTAACATCAAGAGCTTTGGCGTGCCGGTTGTGGTTGCGATCAACCACTTTGTCACCGACACGGATGCCGAAATTCAGGCAGTAAAGGACTACGTCACCGAGCAGGGCTCCGAGGCGATCCTGAGCCGTCACTGGGAACTGGGCTCCGAAGGGTCTGCGGATCTCGCCACCCGTGTGGCTGAGATTGCAGACAGCGGCGTCAGCCAGTTTGCCCCGATCTACAATGACAGCCTGTCGCTGTTCGAAAAGATCGAGCGTATTGCCAAGTCGATCTATCGCGCGGACGATGTGCTGGCCGATGCCAAGATCCGCAATCAGTTGAAGGACTGGGAAGATCAGGGCTATGGCGATCTGCCGATCTGTATGGCCAAAACGCAGTATTCGTTCTCGACCGATCCGAACCTGCGCGGTGCGCCGACAGGGCATTCGGTTCCGGTGCGCGAAGTGCGCCTGAGCGCCGGTGCTGGTTTCGTCGTGGTCATCTGCGGTGAAATCATGACCATGCCGGGCCTGCCGCGTCAGCCCGCAGCCGAAGCGATCCGTTTGAACGACGGTGGTCAGATCGAAGGCCTGTTCTAAAACAGCCCTCGGCCCGCATTTTTTGGTGCGGGCCAGAGGACAAGGGACAAAACGCTCGCTACCTTTGCGGTGCATGACATGAAAGGACCTGCCATGACCCGCGCGCTCGCTGTTTTGTCCCTCATCGCATCCGTTCTTGCCGCCTCTACCCTGGCGGCAAGTGAACGGTACGAAGGATACTACTATCCCCAGATCACGTCCGAAGAGACGTTTGAACGCGCAATCCGCACCCCACCTGATCCGGGCCGATCTGTGCGGGTGGACTTTGTCACCACGCTCACGCTCGCGCAGTTAGAAGCACCCGAAAGCCCGCGTTTTGTATTCTTTGCCAAGGGCACGGATGCTGATCGATTGATCCTCGTCGCGCTGGATGACGAAGTGTTTTCAACGCTCTACCGCGCTCGGGCCGTAATGGCACAAATGACGTCCAATGTGCGGGGCGGCGGGTTCTTCACGCAAGATAACCTGCAATATGTCGCGACCTTCTATGACATGCTGCATCTTCTCGGATTTCGCTCGCTGGTCATCAGCGACGGCGACTCCTGGTCCCACCGGGTGACGTTTACACAGAACTAAGGAGTTACAATGAGCGCCAAGATCATTGACGGAAAGGCCTTTGCAGCCACGGTGCGTGGCAAGGTGGCTGACCATGTTGCCACGCTGAAGGACACGCATGGCGTCACGCCTGGACTGGCCGTTGTGCTGGTGGGTGAAGACCCGGCGAGCCAGGTCTATGTCCGTTCCAAAGGCAAGCAGACCGTCGAGGTCGGCATGAATTCGTACGAGCACAAGCTGGACGTCGACACATCCGAAGCTGATTTGCTGGCGCTGATCGACCAGTTGAACAAAGACGCGGACGTGCATGGCATTCTGGTTCAACTGCCGCTTCCCGGCCATCTGAATAGCGATCTGGTCATAAACTCCATCGACCCGGCCAAGGATGTGGACGGCTTCCATATCTCGAACGTCGGCCTTTTGGGCACGGGACAGAAAAGCATGGTGCCGTGCACGCCGCTGGGCTGTCTGATGATGTTGCGCGACCATCACGGGTCGCTCAGCGGGATGGACGCTGTTGTTCTGGGCCGCTCGAACATTGTTGGCAAACCAATGGCGCAATTGCTGTTGGGCGACAGCTGCACAGTGACCATAGCGCATTCCCGGACCAAGGATCTGCCGGATGTGGTGCGCCGCGCGGACATCGTCGTGGCGGCGGTTGGCCGACCCGAGATGGTGCCGGGCGACTGGATCAAGCCCGGCGCGACCGTGATCGACGTGGGCATCAACCGCATCGAAAAGCCCGAAGGCGGCACGCGTTTGGTCGGTGACGTGGAATATGCCTCCGCTGCGGAGGTCGCGGGCGCGATCACGCCCGTGCCAGGTGGGGTTGGACCGATGACCATCGCTTGCCTGCTGGCCAACACGCTGACCGCGTGCTGCCGGGCGAACAATCTGCCAGAGCCCGAAGGGCTGACGGCCTAAAACTTGCGCATCACACGGCAGCGATTCGCTGCCGTGTTTTGTTTTTGTGCATTTTTGACCGGATCGAATTTTCGATCTGGTTATTTTTGACTGATTTAGTCAACCAAATAAGCGACCAATGTATGAAAATGCAACTTTCTGTGTTACTTCTGTTGGCAAACCTTTTTTAGGCACGATAAAATGTCGGCACCTCATACTGTCGACAACACATGTTATGAATTCGATTTACGCGATATTTGCGACGTCACTGCGCAGGTGTGTGTCACCTTTCAGCCTGAAGGTCTGTCTCGGCCTGCTGCTGTTAGCCATGATCGCACGCCCCTTCGGGATGTATTTTGTCGAAGGCTATGTTCTGCATCTGGCGTTCTGGGTCTGCGTGATTTCAATCTCCAGCTTTCTGGGGCACGTCGCCAACGGCATCGCCGAAGCGTATTGCGGGACGGGCCGACCACTATGTGCCGACATCATGATGACATTTCTGGTCACGTTGTTTTTCGCGCCAATCCTTCGTGTCCTGGTGAATGAAATGGTCGCCAGCCCTGACAATCCGATGACCTGGTCGCAGGCCGGCAGCTACGTTTTTGGCATCACCGTTGTCATTTGCATGTTCAGACGAATGCTGCCGGGGCTCACTCAATCTCCTTACCTTGCGTCGGCTCCTTCAGCAGAGCCCGAACCCGAACTGTCCAATGTCGAACCGACCTCGCAGCCGCGACTGAAGCGCAGATTGCCAGAGTCATGTCAGGGCCACATTTTGCGGCTGACGGTGCGCGATCACTGCGTGGATGTAATCACCCCCCAGGCCACGCATACCTTGCGCATGCGGTTCGGCGATGCGGTCGAAGAGATGGAACCGGTAGAAGGGTTCTGTACACACAGGTCCCATTGGGTCAGCCGTGAAGCGATTGATTGCATAGACCGGGACGACGGTAAGATTTACGTGCGGCTTGTGAACGGAGACCGGATTCCGGTCAGCCGCAAATTCCGTCCCGAATTGGAAACTGCAGGCGTGGCCGAAGCGACCCCAGCACCTGCCTGAATCGCGCAACCGGGCATGAAATTCACGCTTTCTTTCCAGATTTGGCTCTGTATAAGTCTTAGCCATGAACAAAACCGCGCATAATCAGATTTTGACCGCTGCCTGCCGGGTGGCGTTGCGCGACCTACTGCTCCTAATCCGCCTCTGAGCGTGCCTTTTGGCGCGCCCGCTCAGAGGATGAGAGTTGCGCGCCGCTCGGATTAGGACAGAAGCAAAAGAGATACAGCAATGACACAAGCTACTGACAAGGATCGCGTCTGGATCTTTGACACGACCCTGCGTGACGGCGAACAAAGCCCTGGCGCAACCATGACCCATGACGAGAAGCTGGAGATTGCCGGGCTTCTGGATGAAATGGGTGTCGATATTATCGAAGCCGGGTTTCCTATCGCATCCGAAGGTGATTTCAAGGCGGTCAGCGAGATCGCGAAGAACTCACACAGCTCGGTCATCTGCGGGCTGGCACGGGCGAATTTCGCCGACATCGACCGGTGTTGGGAGGCCGTCCAGCACGCGGCAAAACCACGGATTCACACGTTTATCGGCACTTCGCCACTGCACCGCGCCATCCCGAACCTGACCCAGGACGAAATGGCGGACAAGATCCATGAAACGGTCACACATGCCCGCAACCTGTGCGACAACGTGCAGTGGTCGCCAATGGATGCGACCCGGACCGAATGGGACTATCTGGCACGTGTCGTGGAAATCGCGATCAAGGCCGGGGCCAGCACGATCAACATCCCCGATACCGTCGGCTACACCGCCCCAGTGGAAAGCGCTGACCTGATCAAACGCCTGATCGCCGAGGTTCCGGGCGCGGACGAGGTGATCTTTGCCACCCATTGTCACAACGATCTGGGCATGGCGACGGCGAACTCTCTGGCCGCTGTCGCCGGTGGCGCACGACAGATTGAATGCACGATCAACGGCCTTGGCGAACGGGCTGGCAATACCGCGCTGGAAGAGGTTGTCATGGCGATGAAGGTGCGGGGCGATATCATGCCCTTCTACACCGATATCGACACGACGAAGATCATGCACATCTCGCGCCGTGTGGCGACAGTGTCCGGGTTCAACGTGCAGTTTAACAAGGCGATTGTGGGCAAAAACGCCTTTGCCCATGAAAGCGGCATCCATCAGGATGGCATGCTGAAGAACCCCGAGAATTTCGAAATCATGCGACCCGAGGATGTGGGTCTGGCAGGGTCCAGCCTGCCATTGGGCAAGCATTCGGGGCGGGCCGCGCTGCGGGACAAGCTGAACCAGTTGGGATTCGAAGTGGGCGATAACCAGCTGCGCGACGTGTTCGTTCGGTTCAAGGAGCTCGCCGACCGCAAAAAAGAGGTCTATGACGACGACATCGTCGCGCTGGTCCGGGCTGGCGAAGACCCGGAAAACGACCGGTTGCAGATCGTGTCGATGAAGGTTGTCTGCGGCACTGGCGGCCCAGCGGAATCCACTGTCGAGATGGAAGTGGATGGAAGCGACATCGTTGCCACGGAACAGGGTGACGGGCCGGTTGATGCCACGTTCAAGGCGATCCGCGCGATCCATCCGAACAAGGCGCGTCTGCAGCTGTATCAGGTGAGCGCGGTCACCGCAGGCACCGACGCACAGGCCACGGTCAGCGTGCGCCTGGAGGAGGACGGAGTGATTGCCACCGGTCAATCCGCCAATACGGACACGGTGGTCGCTTCGGCCAAGGCTTATGTCAACGCGCTGAACCGCCTGCTGATCCGCCGGGAAAAGGCGGGGCCCGGCGTGGATGTGCGCGAAATCAGCTACAAGGACGTGACCTGATCGGGTCACCCTTCCCGGACCGGCGGAAAACGTCCCGGTCCGGGTTTCCCGGGTTCAGTTTTGGCATGAACTGCTTTAGGTTGCGGGCAAACCACCCTCGACAAGGTATCATTCATGCTTCGAACCGTACTGGCCTCTGCCGCCTGCCTGTTTCTCGCGGCCCCGCTGGCCGCGCAAACGCTTGATCGTATTAAGGAAACCGGCCAGCTGAACCTGGGCTTCCGCACGGACGCGGCGCCCTTGTCCTTTCTGGACGAAAACGGCAATCCGGCCGGCTATTCACCTATCGTTTGCGGCGAGGTCGCGCAGAATATTGCCACCGCGCTGGATCTTGAGAACCTGAGCGTCAAATTTGTGCCTGTGGATGCTGCGGATCGGTTCGACAAGGTGGTGAACGGCGAAATCGACCTGCTGTGTGGCGCAGCGACGATCACCATCAGTCGCCGTGCGCAGGTGGATTTTTCGGTTCCCACATATGTGGACGGCACAGCCGTCATGCAGCCACGCGATGCCTCGGGTGATCTGACGCAACTGGCCGGGAAGTCCGTCGGTGTTCGGTCAAACACGACAACGGAACAGGCGTTAAACAACACGTTGAGCGCCAGTGGCCTGGAAATGAACCTTGTCACCTACGAAGATCACCGCGACGGCATGCAGGCCATGATCGACGGGGACATCGAGGCCTATTTCGCAGACCAATCCATCCTGTTGTACCTGTTTTCAGCCAGTCAGGAGTTTGGGAACTTCCGCGTGTCGCCGGAAATCCTGTCGGTGGAAAAGCAGGGGCTGGCTATGGCCCGTGGCGCGACAGAATTCCGGCTTCTGGTCGATGGAATCCTGGGCGAGATGTTCCTGTCCGGCCAAATGGCCGAGATTTTCCGCATCGCCTTGCCGGGGATCGAACCGGGGCGCGCCATGCAGGCGATGTATGTCACGTCCCCGACAATTCCCTGATCTGGAGCCACTGACGTAAGGGGCGTGCGGCGAATTCGCGCCGAGATGCGCGGATTCACACCTTTTCGCGGAACGCCCGCATCTTTATATAGGCGAAATCCGGCAGCTTGAGAGAGTCGTCCGGTCGCACTGCTATCTTCGGGACTTCACGCATATGTCGCTGTTCGCAAATCTTGGCGGGTTTTTCACCGCTGATATGGCCATTGACCTCGGAACGGCGAACACGCTGGTCTACGTCAAAGGCCGAGGAGTGATCCTGAGCGAGCCTTCGGTGGTGGCCTATCACGTCAAAGACGGCGTGAAGAAGGTGCTGGCCGTAGGCGAGGACGCCAAGCTGATGCTGGGCCGGACGCCCGGCAGCATCGAAGCGATCCGCCCAATGCGTGAAGGCGTGATCGCGGATTTCGACACAGCGGAAGAGATGATCAAACATTTCATCCGCAAGGTGCACAAACGGTCGACCTTCTCGAAGCCGAAGATCATTGTGTGCGTGCCCCATGGCGCAACACCGGTCGAAAAACGCGCAATCCGTCAATCAGTGCTGAGTGCGGGCGCCCGCCGCGCGGGGTTGGTGGCTGAACCTATTGCGGCAGCGATTGGCGCTGGCATGCCGATCACCGATCCGACGGGCAACATGGTTGTTGATATCGGCGGCGGCACGACCGAGGTGGCGGTTCTGTCACTGGGTGACATCGTCTATGCCCGTTCGATCCGGGTTGGCGGGGACCGCATGGACGAAGCCATTGTCAGCTACCTGCGGCGGCAGCAGAACCTGCTGATTGGGGAAAGCACGGCAGAGCGGATCAAAACCTCGATCGGGACGGCGCGAATGCCGGACGATGGGCGCGGGCAATCCATGCAGATCCGGGGCCGCGACCTGCTGAACGGTGTGCCGAAAGAGACCGAGATCAATCAGGCACAAGTGGCTGAGGCTCTGACCGAGCCAGTTCAACAAATTTGCGAGGCGGTGATGACCGCGTTGGAAGCGACACCGCCCGATCTGGCGGCTGACATTGTGGACCGTGGAGTGATGCTGACAGGCGGTGGCGCTTTGCTTGGCGATCTGGACCTGGCGCTGCGCGAACAGACCGGGCTGGCCGTGTCCATTGCGGATGAAAGCCTGAATTGCGTGGCTTTGGGCACCGGCAAAGCGCTGGAATACGAAAAACAACTGCGCCACGCAATCGACTACGACAGCTGACGGCCCAGCCGCAGCACGGACAACCCCGGCGCTCAGACGCTTTGCAAAACCAATCAACCGGTTTTGAGAGCAATTCGCGCGTAAATGCAGTATGTTGGGCCAAATCGGCTGCAACAGCCCGAGGGAACCGACATTGGCCAAAGACCGGTCTCAGACGGATGACTTTGCCACACCGCTTCGGCGGTTGCTGCTGATTGTTGTCGCGCTGGTCCTGTTT
The DNA here is from genome assembly GCA_040830545.1 of Paracoccaceae bacterium. Classification (GTDB taxonomy): domain Bacteria; phylum Pseudomonadota; class Alphaproteobacteria; order Rhodobacterales; family Rhodobacteraceae; genus HXMU1420-2. The sequence goes on from JBFOMB010000014.1 coordinate 10,633, forward strand.
GGTATCTTTCTGGTCTGGCGTATCGACAGCCCGCGCGTGGAACGGTTCCGCGCACAGGTGACGGACAGTGTGGTGCCGAACATGGATTGGGCCATGGCCCCGGTGACCGGCGCGATCAACCTGGTGCGCGATTTCCAAAGCTATCAGCGTCTGGCCGAGCAGAACCGCGAATTGCGATCTGAACTGCGTCGCATGCAGGCCTGGAAAGAAGCCGCCGTACAGTTGGAAGAGGAAAACGCACGGCTGTTGGACCTGAACAACGTGCGGCTGGACCCCCGCCTGACCTTTGTAACGGGGGTGGTGATCGCGGATGCCGGGTCGCCGTTCCGTCAGTCAGTGTTGATCAATGTGGGATCGCGCGATGGTATGGTGGATGGCTGGGCTGCGATTGACGGGATTGGCCTGGTCGGGCGCATTTCGGGCATTGGCAAGACCACATCGCGGGTCATCCTGCTGACCGACGCGTCCAGTTCCATCCCTGCAGTGATCCCACGCTCTGGTCAAAATGCACTTGTGTCGGGCGACAACACCTCGGCCCCGCTGGTGGATTTTCTGGAAAGCCCTGATTTGGTTCGCCCTGGTGATCGGGTTGTGACCTCGGGCGATGGAGGTGTGTTTCCCGCTGGCCTGCTGATCGGCGAAGTTGCAGCAGACCCGACTGGGCGGCTGCGGGTGCGACTGGCGGCGGATTACGAGCGGCTGGAATTCCTGAGGGTGCTGCGTCACCACGGCATTGAACGGATCGAAGATCCGGGAACGGTCGTGGTGCCCGAGGCCCTGGACCTGAGCGGGGTGGAGCAGACCGATGGCTAGAACCGCGCCCTCGCAATTGCTGGCCATGCGCGCGGTCTATATTGGGCTGTGCCTGCTGGTGATGATCGCGCATCTTTTGCCGCTGGACACCGTGCCGCGGTTTTGGGCGCCGCCCGACATCCTGATGGCGTTCACCTTCGCCTGGGCGCTGCGGCGCCCCGACTACGTGCCGATTTTGTCCATCGCCGCCGTGTTCCTGACTGCTGATCTGCTGTTCCAGCGCCCGCCTGGCCTGTTGGCAGCGTTGATGGTGGTCGGCACCGAAGCATTGCGCATCCGCTTTGCGGGTTTGCGGGAGGCAAGCTTTGTTGGCGAATGGGTCTCTGTCTGCGTGATGGTTGCCGGCATTGTGGTGATCAACCGGCTGGTTCTGATCGTGGTCGCCAGCGATCCACCCGCTCTGGGCCTGACCCTGATCCAGATGGTGCTTACGATGTTGATCTATCCGCTGGCGGTTGTCGCCACCACGGCGATCATGCGCGTGCGCAAACCCGATCCGCGTAAGGCGGATGGCGGATTGGGGGCCCGGTCATGAGACGCAATCCACGCGAAAACCATGGCCTTTGGCGTCGGACCAGCCGCCGCGCGCTGTTGCTGGGCGGGTTGCAGGTCAGCTTTGCCGGACTGCTGGGCTGGCGCATGGCTAATCTGGGAGTGGAACAGGCGGACCAGTTCCGCCTGCTGGCCGAAGAAAACCGCATCAATATTCGCCTGATCCCGCCAGCGCGGGGCGAGATTTTTGACCGCAATGGCAAGGTGATTGCCGAAAACATCCCCAGCTATCGCATCGTCATGGTGCGTGAGGATGCAGGCGACGTGGATGCGGTGATCGAGCGGTTGCAGCAATTGGTGCCGATTGATCCAGAGGATTTGGAGCGCGGACGGCAAGAGATGGAACGCAGCCCGCCTTTCCTGCCCGTTACGCTCGCCGAACAAGTCAGTTGGGAGGACGTCAGCCGCGTTTCCTTCAACACCCCTGCCCTGCCAGGCGTCACAGCCGAGGTTGGCCTGACCCGTGTGTATCCGCGCGGGCCGGATTTTGCTCATGTGGCGGGCTACGTCGGCCCGGTGAGCGACTATGACCTGAGCCAGATTCAGGACCCCGACCCGGTTCTGCGTATCCCGCGTTTTCAGATCGGCAAAGTCGGGGTGGAGGCCAAGCGCGAGGAACTGTTGCGTGGCAAGGCCGGGGCCAAGCGGGTCGAGGTCAACGCCACGGGCCGGGTGATGCGTGAGTTGGACCGGACCGAAGGCCGCGCAGGGGCCGACCTGCAGCTGACCGTCGATGCGGATTTGCAGGCCTATGTGCAGGCCCGGCTGGGTACGGAAAGCGCCAGCGCCGTGATCATGGATTGTGACAATGGCGACCTCCTCGCCATCGCTTCGGCCCCGATCTACGATCCGAACCTCTTTGTGCGCGGTATCTCGGTTGCGGATTATCGCACGCTGACCGATGACAAATATCGCCCGCTGGCCTCCAAGACCGTTCAAGGGGTCTATCCACCGGGATCAACGTTCAAAATGATCACCGCCATGGCCGCGCTGGAGGCCGGTTTGATCACCCCGGATGAAACTGTCTATTGTCCCGGCCACATGGAACTGTCTGGCCGCCGCTTCCATTGCTGGCGACGTGGCGGGCACGGGCATGTGGACCTGCAAAACTCGCTGAAGCAAAGCTGCGACGTCTATTACTATGACATCGCCCAGCGCGTCGGGATGGACAAGATCTCAGCAATGGCGAAAAAATTCGGGCTGGGCATCAAGCATGACGTGCCGATGTCCGCCGTTGCCGCCGGACTGGCCCCGAACCGGGCGTGGAAGCCCCGTGCTCGCGGGTCCGACTGGCTGGTTGGTGACACGGCAAACGCGGCCATCGGGCAGGGCTTTGTCCTGTCCTCGCCCCTGCAGCTGGCGGTGATGTCCGCGCGTCTGGCCACGGGGCGCAACGTGTCCCCGCGCCTGATCAAATCCATCGACAGCGTCGAGCAACCCGATCAGGGTGGCGAGTCTCTGGGGCTCAACGAAAACCACCTGCGCATGATCCGCCGCGGCATGTATGCGGTCAGCAATGACCGGCGCGGCACGGCCTATGGCAGCCGCATCATTGCCGACGAATTCCGTATGGCCGGGAAAACCGGCACCAGCCAGGTCCGCAACATCACCGAGGCCGAGCGCCGCGCAGGCGTCGTCCGCAACGAAGATCTGCCCTGGGAACGCCGCGACCACGCGCTGTTCGTGAACTACGCCCCGGCGGAAAACCCGAAAATAGCTGTGGCCGTGGTGGTCGAACATGGCGGCGGTGGGTCCAAGGCCGCAGCCCCCATTGCACGGGACATCACGTTGCAGGCGCTATACCGCGAAACCCCGCCGCTGGAGGCCTACCCGGCGAAGGACCGGCAGCGTATCCGCGCGCAACAGGAACGACTGCAGCGGGAACGCGAGGACCGTGAACGCGACAGCAATGATCGCGCGTAACGGAGGTCCGGCATGAGCTATCTGGAACATTCCGTCAAACATGTGCCCACGGGCCTGCGCAAGCTGCTGTACCTGAACTGGCCTCTCATCCTGCTGTTGTGCAGCGTGGCGGCAATCGGGATCATGATGCTTTATTCCGTGTCCGGTGGCCGGTTCGGCGTCTGGGCGGAACCTCAGGCCAAGCGGTTCCTGATGGGTCTTTCGGTGATGTTCATCTTTGCCATGATCCCCATCTGGCTGTGGCGAAACCTGTCTTTTGTCGCCTATGGCGTATCGATTGCCCTGCTGCTGTTCGTGGAGTTTTTCGGATCCGCAGGCGGCGGGGCGCAACGCTGGATCGACCTCGGGTTCATGCGATTACAGCCCTCGGAATTGACCAAAATCACGATGGTGATGCTACTGGCCGCTTACTATGACTGGTTGCCGGCCAAGCGTGTGTCGAACCCGATCTGGCTGATCTTCCCGCTATTCATCATCTTGATGCCAACTGCGTTGGTCTTGCGACAGCCAGACCTGGGCACCGCATTGCTGCTGATCGCGGGTGGTGGTGGCATGCTGTTTCTGGCAGGCGTGCATTGGGCCTACTTCGCGGCTGTCATTGGTATGGGCGCCGGGCTGATCACCGCCGTGTTCCAAAGCCGGGGCACGGAGTGGCAATTGCTGGCGGACTACCAGTATCGGCGCATCGATACTTTTCTTGACCCTTCGTCTGACCCTCTAGGCGCCGGATACCACATCACGCAGTCCAAGATTGCGTTGGGGTCCGGTGGCTGGACCGGTCGCGGGTTCATGCAGGGCACGCAATCGCGGCTGAATTTTCTGCCGGAGAAGCACACCGACTTCATCTTCACCACGTTGGCCGAAGAGTTCGGCTTTGTCGGGGCGTTTTCATTGCTGTCGCTCTATGTGCTGATCATCGTTTTCTGCGTGGCGACGGCCATCGCCACGCGGGATCGGTTTTCATCGCTGGTCACGCTCGGCATTGCGCTGACCTTCTTCCTGTTCTTTGCGGTCAACATGTCGATGGTCATGGGCCTGGCCCCGGTGGTTGGTGTGCCGCTGCCGATGGTCAGCTATGGCGGGTCTGCCATGCTGGTGTTGATGGCCGCATTTGGTATCGTCCAAAGCGCACATGTCCACAGACCCCGCTGAGGCCCGATGACCCTGAATATTCTGTTTGCTGACCGTCCCGAACGCTGGGCGGAATACGAAGCCCCGTTGAGCGTCGCGCTGAGCGATGCGGGTTTGAAATTTGATCTCAGAACAGATTTTGCGCCTGAAGAGGTCGACTACATCGTTTTTGCTCCAAACGGGCCGGTGTCAGATTTTTCACCTTACACCCGTCTAAAAGCGGTCTTATCGCTGTGGGCTGGGGTGGAAACGGTGGTCGGAAATCGAACCCTCACGGTTCCACTGACGCGTATGGTCGATTTCGGTCTAAGGCAGGGCATGATCGAATGGGTCACGGGCCATGTGCTGCGCCATCATCTGGGGATGGACGTACATATCACGGCTGCGCCCGGCGAATGGGTGCCTGTCGCGCCGCCCCTCGCACGAGACCGGCGGGTGACAATACTGGGAATGGGCGCATTGGGTGTGGCGTGTGGCACGGCATTGGCCGGCTTGGGCTTCCCCGTTGCGGGGTGGAGCCGGACAGCAAAGGAAGTCCCGGGGATCGAGACGTTTCATGGCAAGGATGGATTGAGCGCGGCTCTGTCACGATCCGACATTTTGGTTCTGCTGTTGCCGAACACACCGCAGACAGAAAACACACTGAATGCGAGCACACTGGCGATGCTTCCCAGAGGCGCAGTAATCGTTAATCCGGGCCGCGGCACCTTGATCGACGATGACGCGCTGTTGGCGGCTTTGGACAGCGGCCAGGTCGGACATGCGACATTGGATGTTTTTCGCGTTGAACCCTTGCCCGCTTCTCATCCCTTCTGGGCGCATCCAAAGGTAACAGTCACACCGCACATCGCGTCCGAAACGCGCGCAGACAGTTCCAGTGAAGTGATCGCCGAGAACATCCGTCGCAATGAAACGGGCGAGACTATGCTGCATCTGGTGGACAGGGATCGCGGTTACTAGCTGGCTCGCCCTGTGGCGCGCTTGCCCAGCACCAAATCCGACGAGCGTCCGTCATCCTTCATCTTTCTGTCACTCAACAATGCCGATCATCAGCCATTTATTGAACACGCATTCGCATGATTGACGCACCTCAATTTGATGAGTTACTCTGAGGCATCTGCTGTTTCTCGGAGGAATGCGTCATGTTTCTGGGCCTTGACCTCGGCACGTCCGGGCTGCGCGGGCTGCTGATCGACGCCGAAGGCCGCGCGCTGGACAGTGCAGAGGCCAGCTATTCCGTCGCACATCCGCATCCGGGGTGGAGCGAACAGGACCCGGCCGATTGGATCAGTGCGTGTCGGGACGTGATAGCAGCGCTGTCAGCGAAGCATGTGGGGGGACTGCGCGACCTGCAAGGGATTGGCCTGTCCGGTCACATGCATGGGGCTACGTTGCTGGACGAAAACGGAGCTGTACTGCGCCCCTGCATGCTGTGGAACGACACCCGCAGCCATGCGCAGGCACAGGTGATGGACGCACAACCGGCGTTTCGGTCTGTCACCGGGAATATCGTCTTTCCAGGCTTCACCGCGCCCAAGGTGCAATGGGTTGCTGAAAATGAACCTGACATCTTCTCCCAGATCGCGCGTATCCTCTTGCCAAAGGACTATTTGGCCCATTGGCTGGCCGGCGCGCACACCTCGGACATGTCCGACAGCGCGGGCACGGCGTGGATGGATACGGGTGCACGGGCATGGTCCACGGAATTGCTGGACGCCAGCGGATTGAACGAAACGCAAATGCCGACATTGTGCGAAGGCAGCGACGTGGCTGGTGTCCTGCGCGCCGATCTTGCCGCCGAGCTGGGCTTGCCCGCAGGCATTCCTGTGGCCGCCGGTGGGGGCGACAACGCTGCGGCAGCCTGTGGTATCGGCGCTTTGAACGAAGGCGACGGGTTCGTGTCTTTGGGCACATCTGGTGTGCTGCTGGCCGCACGCGATGGATTTTCCCCGGACGCCGGGACGGCTGTGCACACATTCTGTCATGCGATCCCTGATACATGGTATCAGATGGGCGTCATTCTGGCGGCCACGGACAGCCTGAACTGGCTAGCCAGTGTGCTGGACAGCGATGCGGCTGGACTGACGGCGCAACTGGGTGAACGTATCGGCACGCCGAGCAACGTCCAGTTCCTGCCCTATCTCTCTGGCGAACGCACACCCCACAATGACAGCGCCATCCGTGGCGCCTTTGTCGGCTTGGACATCGCCACAACACGCGCGGATTTGACCCGTGCGGTTCTGGAAGGCGTCAGCTTTGCCCTGCGCGACAGTCTGGAGGCGTTGCGGGCCACCGGGGCCGACCTGCAAAGCGTCATTGCCATCGGCGGCGGGGCGCAGTCTCGATATTGGGTGGAACTGGTCGCAACGGTTCTGAACCTGCCCGTCGACCTGCCCGAGCAAGGCGAATTCGGTGCTGCTATGGGAGCCGCCCGGTTGGCCCTGTGTGCAGCGACCGGGGCCAATCCGCGTGACGTCATGACCAAGCCCGCGATCGCCGAGACCATAGTCCCCAACCCAGACCTGCGCGCGGCATACAATGATGCCTATGCCAACTACCGTGCCCTTTACCCTGCTCTGAAAGGCCTGACATGACCGACAGCTTCTTCGCCGGACTCGCCCCGCTCGCCTATGAAGGCCTCGACAGCACGAACCCGCTGGCCTTCCGCCATTACAATCCAGACGAAGAGATCATGGGCAAGCGGATGGAAGATCACCTGCGCTTTGCCGTGGCCTATTGGCATTCCTTCGCGTGGGAGGGGGGCGATCCGTTCGGCGGGCCGACCTTCCTGCGGCCCTGGCAATCGGGCATGGATATGGATCACGCGCGGGAAAAGGCTGATGCCGCGTTTGATCTGTTTGCAATTCTGGGTCAGCCGTATTTCTGCTGGCACGATGCGGATGTCCGGCCCGAGGGTGATACGTTCGCTGAAAGTCTGCGCAATTTCGAAGAGATCATCGACTATATCGGCGCGAAGATGGAAACGACCGGCACGCGCCTGCTGTGGGGCACGGCCAATATGTTCTCGCACCGCCGGTTCATGGCAGGCGCGTCAACAAACCCGGACCCGGACGTGTTTGCCTGGTCGGCGGCGACGGTCAAAACCTGCATGGACGCGACACACAAGCTGGGCGGGCAGAACTATGTCCTGTGGGGCGGGCGTGAGGGTTATGAAACCCTGCTAAACACCGACCTGGGCCGCGAGTTGGACCATATGGGCCGATTCCTGAACATGGTGGTCGACTACAAACACAAGATCGGGTTCGAAGGCACGATTTTGGTGGAGCCGAAGCCGCAGGAACCATCCAAGCATCAATACGATTTCGATGTTGCCACCTGCATCGGATTCCTGCGCAAGTATGGGTTGGAGAACGAGGTCAAGCTGAACATCGAACAGGGTCACGCGATCCTGGCCGGGCATTCTTTTGAACATGAACTGGCTGTTGCTGCGGCGGACGGGATGCTGGGGTCGATCGACATGAATCGGAACGACTATCAATCCGGTTGGGACACGGATCAGTTTCCAAACAACGTGCCGGAGGTGGCTCTGACCTACTACCAGATCCTGAAAATGGGCGGGTTCACCACGGGCGGCACCAATTTCGACGCGAAACTTCGGCGGCAATCACTGGACGCCGAGGATCTGGTCGCCGCACACGCGGGCGCGATGGACATCTGTGCGCGCGGCTTCAAGGCCGCGGCCGCCATGCTGGAAGACGGCGGGTTGGAGGATGCTCTGACCGACCGTTATGCCGGGTGGGACTCGGCAGAAGCGCAGGACATGCTGGACAGTGACCTCGACGCGATTTTCGCACGGGTGCACGCGGGTGACGTTGATCCCCAGCCCCGGTCGGGAAAGCAGGAAATGCTGGAAAATTATGTGAACCGGTTCGTCTGAAACGGCCAATGGCCTTTCGAAAAGCCGTGGAAACGCGATTTCAAATCGCGAGGGAAGCGCGTTCAAACGCGCTTCCCCAAGCCGTTTCGAAACGGCTTGGGACCATCAGTTTGATACGTAACCAGCCACAACCTGCAACAGTTTGAAGGCCGTCGCAGCGTCGTTTTCGACCACTGCCAGAAATTCCTCAGCCCCAATGCGCAGACACTCCAGTTCCCCTGTCGCCGTCATGGTCAGCGCGCGTGGTTCGTTCTTGATCAGGCCAAGTTCGCCCACGAGCGTCCCCGGCCCCACTGTCGCAATCACCACGTCCTCTTCTTCCGGCTTGGGCAGGGTAAGTACCGCCTCACCCTGAAGGATCATGTAAGCGCCGTCCTTGGGTTCGTCGCCTTTGGTGAACACGACTTCCCCCTCGTGCGCGGTGTACCAGCGCGCGCCAAACGCCAGCAGCCGCAACTGACGACGGTTGAGCTTCGAGAACATGTCGGTCTGTTCCAGCGCCCGAACCTTGCGCGCAAGGTCTGCGCCGGCTGCGCTGTCAGATTCTTGCTCTACATGCGCCTCATCGCTAACGATCCGGCCCTGTTTCAGTTCAAAGGTGACGTCGAAGACCTCTTCGTCGTCAAAGCTATCCTGAAGGTAGATGATCGTCGAATCTGGTAACAGCTCGCGCAGGTTCTTCTGCACGGTCACCCGCGTTTCCGCGTCATAGCTGGCCAATGCCTGATCCAGGATAAGGATATCCGGCCGCTTGATCGTCGCACGGGTAAAGGACAACGGTTCAGCAAAGATCGCAGGCAGGTTGGCACCACTCAACGCAATCGGCACATCATAAATCAGTTCGATCACCAGATGCTGAGCGCCGTTCTCGACGAGAATATCACCGATCAGTTTGCGCAGTTCATCCGCACGCCCGCCTGCATCGCCAGAAATTTTCCCGAACAATGCGTTTTCCATCACCGTCAGACCGGGTGAGAATGTCCCGATGTCCAAGGGTTCGAACAGCGATCCCAATACGGACAACAACTCTGCCGAGTGGCTTTCACGCAGTTCGATGATCCGCGCCTTCATTTCATCCGTGAAGGCTGGCCCGATTTCTTCGGCCGAAATCCGGGACGGGATGGTCAGCAGCGTTGCGATTTCTTCGGGTTCCAGACCTTCGGTCCCTTTTTCGCGGGTCTTTTCAACCAGTTCCACCGCTGCTTCGAACAAGGCGGGTTCCAGACCCAGATTGCGGAATAACGGGTGATCCGTGCCATCCAATCCAAAAATCTGCCGCAACAGATCGACCACATCGCGGGACAGCCCGACCAGATCATCGTCCAGCCGAAGGTCGCGCAGTTTTTCCATGAACTCGGTCTGGCCCAACAGAACCTCGGGCGTGATCGGTTCACGCGGCGTGGCAAACAACAGGTTTTCACCCACTGGAACCGCGGGGTTATAATCTTCAGGCAGGAAGAAATACGCCGTTTTGCGCAAGTCCGCTTCCAGAACCGCCTGCTGAATTTGTGGTCGCAGATCCACCAGCTTCTGCGCGAGTATTGGGTGATCCTCTACCCGGAATTTCTGTTCCAGACCGCGCCGGAACAGCGCACTGCCCGACCCCATGCCGTCGACCAGTTTCAACCACCAATCTCGCAGTTCGGCCTCGGTGCTGAAACCGGCAATGCCCGGGTCGATCCAATTGGTGTCATACGGGTCAGGGCTGTTCCCGGCGCGCTGCGCTTCGTTATATGCCTTCTTGTCTTCCGCCTCGCCCAATGGACGGAACCGCAAGGGCATTACCACATTGTCACCGAAGGACCCCTGGAACAGTTGCGGGCGTGATGTCGCCCGTCCGATGCGCGCCGCCACAACAGAATGATGCAGTGTTTTCAGGTCATACTGCCCGACTGTGACCGACCCGGAGGACGGCACCACTTCACGCGTTATCAATTCGGTAAAGGCGCGGCGGTCCTCTTCGCTGGGCGCGGCAATCCCGATGATCTTTCCAGCAGGAAGGGTTGCGTTCAGGTCGCTCAGCACCGGGTTGCCGTCCAGATCACGCACGTTCGCCTTGTCCAGCACAATGTCGCCGGTCAGATGCGGTGTTTCTTCGGGTTCGCCATCAAACAGGTCGTCATCCATCATGCCCACCGGTGCAAACCGTTCGGTGATGATTTCCCACCGCACGGACATATCCTGGGTCTGGTTGTAATAGGTTAGCAGTTCCTTCCACGGCGAAGAAAGGTCCTTGTACGCCGCCAAAGCGGCGACCAGCGCCCCCAGCGAGACGGAGCCCTGCAACACAAGCAATCCGCCGATCAGATAGAAGAAGAACGGCGTCAGTTGCCCGATGAAGTTGTTGATGAACTTCATGAAGAATTTCTTCTGGTAGATGTCGAAGCGGATTTCGAACAGCGTTCCCAACTGGTGTGAAATCATCGACATCCGGTAGCGCCAGCCGCCGTTCAGACGCAGCGCGCTGGCCCCCGCAGCGCTTTCGCCGATGGCCCCGGCCAACACGCGCACCCGCTTAATCCGTTCCTTGTTCAGCAGGTTGATGCGGCGTTGCAGTTTCGGAATCAGCCAGCCCTGAACCGGGATCAGGGCAACGGCGGCCAAGCCGAACCAGAAGCTTTGCACAAAAAGGAAAGACAGAATCGTGATCATCTGCCCGGCTTGCAACACCGGTTGACTGATCGCGTCCCCCATCAACCCGCCCATCGGTTCGCTTTCAGCCGTGACCATGGACACAAGTTCGCCCTGGCTGACACGTTCGAAATAGGGCTGGGGGAAACGCAGAATGCGGGAAATCAGTGTAAACCGGAACCGGCGCAACATCCGTTCGCTCAACACGCCTTTCATCGTGTTGATGCGCATTTTCA
>JBFOMB010000015.1:0-3595 GCA_040830545.1 Paracoccaceae bacterium
GCGCAGGCCAAGCCCGCCGCCGAAAACCCCTCTTTTCAGCACTTGGCCGGGCGGGCCACAAGGCGCAAACGGGATCTTCTTGTGCCAGACCGCCCCGCCATATGGCGGGTTCCCTATGACCAATCCAGTTGGCCCATCCGGGCGCGTCAGATCGCTGACCGCCGCATGGCGGAAATGGGTCATTGCAGTGACGCCCGCGCGGTCGGCATTCGCCTGCGCATTGGCCACGGCCCCGGCATCCCGGTCCGAGCCATGGAACCTCACAGGCCCTGATGCGGTCACGTCGCGCCGCATTCCGGCCCGCCGCGTCGCGTCAAAATTCGCGAATTCTTCAAACGCAAACCCACGGCTGCGCCCGGCCTGCATCCCGGCCGCAATCTCTGCCGCTTCAATCGGGAAAGTGCCGGACCCGCACATCGGATCGAGCACCGGTTCGTCACCACGATAGCCACAGGCGCGCAGGAACAGCGCCGCCAGCGTTTCTCGCATCGGGGCCTTGCCTGTGGCCTGTTTGTGCCCGCGTCGATGCAGGCTGTCCCCGGACGTATCCAAACTGATCGTGCACAGGTTGCTTTCGATCCGCACCTTCAGCACCAAAGTCGCCTTCGGGTCAATCGGCGCACCCAGTGTCTCCGCAATCGCAGTCTCAATACGCTGGGTTGCCGCTCCTGCATGGTAGATCTTGGACTTGCGGCAGGTTACGTCGACCCGAACGGGCACATCCGAGGGCAGCACGTCGCCCCATGGAAACTTGCGTGCGCGTTTGTCCAGCTGTGCCAGATGGAACACAGGAAATGACCCCAGACGCACCAGCACCCGCGTTGCCCCGCGCAGTTCCAGATTGGCGCGCCACACCGCGTCCCAATCGCCGCGTAGCGTGACGCCGCCGGGCACAGTGTCCCCGACGGTAAAGCTCAAATCGCGCGCCTCTTCGGCGAGAACGCTCTCCAACCCCGGCGCGCAAATGAGGAAAAGTTCCAGTTCCAATCCTGTCATGGGCCTGCGTCTATCGCGAACCGCAATTCAACGCGACCGAAATCAGGTCGCTCCCAGCCGTTCGCGCAAAACGCGGACCATGTTTTCGCCCATCACCTTGCGGATTTGCGCCTCGCTCAACCCTGCGTCCATTAGCGCCGAGGTCAGCGCTGGCAGGCCCGCCGTGTCAAACCCAGTGCGTACCGTGCCGTCATAGTCCGACCCAAGCGATACGTGGTCTTCGCCCAGCACCTCGATCGACGCCTTGATCATCGCTGCAATCCCGGCAGGCGTGACATCGCCGCAGACCACCTCGTCCCAGTATCCCATGCCGATCACACCGCCGGTTTGGGCTATGGCGATCATCAGATCATCTTCGAAATTGCGTTTCACCGGGCAGTGGCTGTGCAGGCCCGTGTGGCTGACGATCAGCGGCATATCGGTGATTTCGATCACGTCACGTGCGACCTGTGGGCTGGAATGCGCGAGGTCCAGCACCAGATTGCGTTCACCAATCGCGGCAACGACCTCGCGCCCGAAATCGGTCAGCCCGGCACCGCTTAGGCCGTGCAGCGATCCACCCAGGCCATTGTCAAAGAAATGCTGTAGCCCGATCACCCGGTGGCCCGCCTCTTCCAGCTTGTCCAGGTTTTCCAGTTTCAATTCCAGCGGATGCGCGCCCTCGATCCCCAGCATGCCGCCAACAACCATGTCTCCGTTCGCGCGCGCCTCCAGCACCGCATCCAGATCCGCTGCCGTGCGAATGATGCGCAGACGCCCGTCGCTGTCTGCCTCCGCCTCGTGCAGCTTTTCCGCCTGATAGATCGCGCGTTCCAGCAGGCTGGTCCACGTCCGGGGCGGCCACATCTGCGCGACGCTTAGCGTGGTGATGTCGTCCCAGCTCTCTGCGGAATTGGAGTCATAATTCAGGCCCGAGGGGCTTTTGGTCACCGCTGTGAACACCTGCAGGCCCACACCCCCCTCGATCAAACGCGGCAGGTCCACATGGCCCCGGTCGTAGCGTTTGTTGATGTCGCGGGTCCACAGCATCGTGTCTGCGTGCCAGTCCCCCACGATCAGGTCATTGTGCAACGTGCGCGCATTGTCCGAGACGGTGTAGGGCCCCAGATCCTCGACCGGGTTCATCATCTTGTCCGCGATGCCGGGGCCGAACCACAGGAACGCAACCAGCGCCAGAACCGCCAGTATCAATAGCCGCCCCAGCCATTTGCCAAGTGTTCGCATCATTCACCCCTGAGTTACCGCGCTGCTGATCTGCTTGAACCTTACCGTCCGGCGCGGTTAGCTCAAAGCCTGACCCGGCGGCACGGGCAGTTGGCAGGAAAGGATCAGGCGCATGACGAAACCGGTACGATGGGGCATTCTGGGCGCAGCAAAGTTTGCGCGCGAACATATGGGTCTTGCGATCCACATGGCGAAAGGCGCGGAACTGACCGCGCTGGCAACGTCCAGCCCGGAAAAGGCCGCGCCATTTCAGGCCTTTGCGCCCGGTCTGCGGGTGCATGGGGACTATGACGCCCTGCTGTCTGATCCGGATATTGACGCGGTTTACATCCCGCTGCCCAACCATTTGCATGTCGACTGGACCCTGCGCGCGCTGGATGCCGGCAAACATGTGTTGTGCGAAAAGCCGATCACGCTGCATGCGTCCGAGTTCGATCAACTGATCGCAAAGCGGGATGAAACCGGGCTGTTGGCGGCAGAGGCCTACATGATCGTGCATCATCCTCAATGGCAGTTGGTCAAGCAGATGATCGCCGATGGGGCGATTGGCAAGCTTGTGCACGTGGATGGCAAGTTCAGTTTCGACAACCGCGCAGACGTCGACAACATCCGCAACAAGGCTGACACCGGCGGTGGCGGGCTCCGGGACATTGGGGTCTATGTGTTCGGCTCGGCCCGCTACGTCACCGGTCATGAGCCCGATGACTTGTCGGCGCGTATCCGCTGGGAAAACGGCATCGACGCCTTTGCCGAGGTGCAGGCCCGTTTTCCCGACTTCACCTATTCCGCCTATGTCAGCATCCGCATGCATCCGTATCAGGAGATGTTCTTGCACGGCGAGGCCGGGGCCATCCGCCTGACCGCACCGTTCAACGCGCGCGTGTTTGGCGAGGCGCGGGTTGAATTGCACAAACCCGGTCTGGCGGTTGAAACGGTCCGCTTCCCATCTGCCAACCACTATGAATTGCAGGTGGAGGCCTTCGGGCGTAGCATACGAGAAGGGGCTGTATACCCGGTCCCGCTGGAGTTTTCGCGCGGCACGCAGGTTATGATTGACCGGGCGCTGGAGGGGGCAACCGCGCTGTAGCACAGGGAGTCAGGCACATGGCCGGAGGATGGGCCCGCGACGGGGCGGTGAACGAGCAGATCGAAGCTTCGATCAACGACGAACTTGCCCGGATGCGCGCGGGCAAACAACCCGTCGGCGAAAGCCTGACCCATTGCGCGGAATGTGAAGAACCCATTCCCGAGGCCCGCCGTGTCGCACGCCCAGGGGTGAAGTTATGTCTGGAATGCCAGCAGGAACGGGACAGCGCCTATCGCGAGCGCAGCGGATTCAATCGGCGGGGGTTGCAAGACAGGAAATTGTAAGAGC
>JBFOMB010000016.1:0-6993 GCA_040830545.1 Paracoccaceae bacterium
GCCCGCCGGCGTTTTCAACGCCTGCGCCAGCAGTTTCTGACCCGCAGCGTGATCCAGCCCCGGGCCGACAATCCCATCCGCGATCAACGTCCCTGTGGCCAGAACCACATCTGACTGCGTGTCAAACAACGCCTCGACCTGCTCCAGGTAATCCGGCGCCATCAGGAAATCATCGTCCAGGAACAACAGCAGGTCCTGCGCGTCCAACGCGTTCAAGATCCTATTGCGCTGACGAGCGGCCCCCTTGGCACTGATCAGTACCCGAACGGGAAACGGCAAATCCAACCGCTCTACGTCTCCTGCATCCGCAAAATCCGATACACATACCAGAACCAGATCTGGCAAGCGCGTCTGGTCAGCAATCTTTTGTACCGTTTCGGTCAGAATATGCGCGCGTGACGCACTGGGAATGCCCACAACAACCCGCTGTGTTTCGTTTTCACCAGCCCCAACTACAGATGTCGGGCGGGTCAGGTGTTCGCCAACTTGGATATTCATAACTTGACCCTCAGACGGCGCCGCGTCCAACCAGAACCACACCAACTGTGCGTGCCACGATCCGCAAATCCTGCCACATCGACCAGCTGCGCACATAAGACACATCCAATGCCACACGACGTTCATAAGTCGTGTCGCTGCGACCGCTGACTTGCCAGATGCCGGTTATGCCCGGGCGGACCGAGGAATAATCGGCAAAGTGCGCACCGTATCTTTCGACTTCAGCCCGTGTGACCGGGCGTGGGCCCACAATCGACATGTCCCCGCGCAGAACGTTCCAGAACTGCGGCAACTCGTCGAGACTGGTGGCCCGCAGGAAGTACCCGACCCGATCCACACGCGGATCGCGTTCCAGTTTGCGCTGGGTTTCCCATTCGTCGCGAACAATCGGGTCAATCTGCAACCAGGCGTCCAGGTCCGGTTGACTGTTGGGTCGCATGGTACGGAACTTCAGGCACTTGAATGTGCGTCCGCCCTGCCCGACCCGCTCGTGGGCGAACAGTACCGGGCCATTTCCGCTGGCCCGGATCGCAATCACAACCGCCAACATGACCGGGGCCAACAGGATCAGGCAAACGGCCGCAAAAACCTTGTCAAAAAGAAACTTGGCCACAGGCATCGGTTGACCCTTGCGAACCCAGTAGATTCCTTCGGGTAACAACGTGGCATCGTTGCCAATCGTTACATTCAGCGTCCCGTCCGGACGCCGCACAGGCTGTGTCGTATCCAACATGTCTTCCCCCAGATGCGCAGAGCAGCGCAACAAAGTATGACCAAGAAAAGACATATTCCTGCCCCGATTGGCGCGTGCAAATTTGGAAACACAGCGTTCACAGGTCGTGAACGGGGGCACCTCACGAGGACGGGAGTCTGCTGACACTTGTATGGCCCAGGCGTCAGTTTTTTCGGTGATTTCTGTCTGCGCATCTGTCGTGCCACGACCCGAAACTCAAATTTTTCTATATTTTTCAACATCCAAAACGGTTTCGAGCGCGGCGAACGGTTTCACGCGCAGGCAATGCTGTGCGTCGTTGCATCGATCCCCCCGTCCAGCTGTTCATAAAGATTTGCGGGACGAGCCAACGCGATTCCTGCGGTACACTCGGATTTCCACCCTGTTGCCGCATCCGGAACAATGCGCATTCGAGGACGGGATTAGGACACGATTTGAAGGGTCTGACCTCAATTCGCTGCCTCAAAATTGACACAACACATCGGAACGCAAACGGTCTGCCAAAGCCTGTCACAGGCCCGAAGACGAAGAAGAAAGAGACAGCGAATGCAGATCAGCGAAATCCGTTCCGATGTGATTGCAGAGTTTCCCGCTTCAGCCTCGCAACGGCGGTTCTGGTATCTTCACCAGTTGGACCCGCAATCCGTGGCCAGCAATATTGCCGTGCATTGGGACCTGCACGGTGCCTGCCCGGCCGAGCTGATTGAATCGGCGTTTCGCCAGATCATCGACCGACACGAAATTCTGCGGACCCGGTTCGAGGAACGCGGCGGTGTGCTATTTCAGCAGGTGGTCGAAAAAACCGATTTCCGGCTTAGCACTATAGACCTGCGCACGATCAGCGAAGATGACCACGATAGTCGCATTGCAGGGGTTGCTGCGGAATTGTCGAATCGCCCGTTCGATCTGGGCAAACCGGGTCACCTGCGTGTGGCACTGGTGCGGACGCATCAGGATTGCACCTCGATCCTGATTGCTGCGCATCATGCAGTGTTTGACGGCTATTCCATTGGTGTGATGGGGCACGAGCTGGGCACGATCCTTGCCGCCTCCCTGTCCGGTCAAACGGCGGAGTTGCCCGTTCTGCCCTTGCAATATGGTGATTTTTCGCGGTGGGAAGAGGCCTGCGCGGACAGCGGTGCACAGGACCAGAACCAAGCGTACTGGCAACGGCAGTTGGGCGGAGCGCCGTATTTTCATCTGCCTTATGATCGTCCCGCAAAACCGTTGGGGAAACGCCCTTCGGGTCGCATCAACATTCCCCTGAACGCGGATTTCCTGGACAGTCTGGAAACCACCGCGCGCGAATTTCAGACCAGCCCGTTTTCTGTGGGGGCCGCTGTCGCCGCTGCCGTTTTGCACCGGGTGACGGGGGCAGAAGACATCTCGTTCGGGACAACCTATGCCGGGCGCGGTGAAGCGGAGTTGGAGAACCTGATCGGTGTCTTCGTCAACCCGGTCGTCCTGCGCATGGGTGTTGGGCCGGACAGCACGTTGACGGCGCTTGTGGACCAGGCAGCCGACACAGTGCGCCACGCGCTCGCGCATGGGGACTACCCGTTCGACCAGATCGTGATGGACCAGAAACCGCCACGTGACGCGACGCGAACACCTTTGGTGTCCACCCTGTTTTCGCTGCAGCCCGTATTCCTGAAGGAACGCACCTACGGTCCGCTCAGCCTGCAATCCATTCCGTCGCGCACGCCTGCGATCACCCATGACATCGCGATCAACGTGACGGGTCGGGATGCCGGGTGGATGATCATGATCGACTATGACGTCAGCCGGTTCAACCGCCGCACGGTCGAGGCGATTGGCCAACTTTTCAGCGACACGTTTGAATCGATGTTCCATCAGGCCAACCTGGTCCTGTCCGACCTGCCTTATGAACACCCGCAACCCGTGCGTCCCCGCACGATCACGCCGAAACCGGCATCGCAGGCTGCGCCCTTGCCGCAGTCGTCTGCACAGGACGACACCATCGCACCGCGACTGCGACAGATCTGGGGTGAAATCCTGGACCGCGACCCATCCGCCTGTGACGGTGATTTCTTTGACCTTGGCGGTCATTCCCTGATGGTACTGCGAATGTTGTCGCAAGTGGGCGAGGTGTTTGGCACCCGTCCCGGCATTGCGGATTTCCTGCAGTCCCCGACCTTGCAAGGGTTCAGCGCCATGATTGCCGGGCTGATCGCGCCACAGACGACCGATCCCGAGACCGACAAGGACGACCCATTTGAAATCATCTGGCTGAAAGACGGCCAGCCCGACGCCCCGCTGGTCCTCTCGGTCAACCAACCCTTCCTCTACCACAACCTTGCCCGTCAGTTGGATGACGGCATAGCCTGCGCCAACCTGCATATCTGCGACCCGGCCCCTTTGCGGCAAAGCCGCGATGCTGCGACGCTTGACCAGCTGGTCGATCAAGCGACGCGCCATGCGCTGGCATTGGCCGGGGACCGCCCGGTCATGTTGCTGGGGCAATGCGTGGATGGCGTGATGGCCTATCGGATCGCACAAGCCATGGCCGAGGCTGGTCGTCCTGTAGACACGCTGGCCATGATCGACAGTTGGCGGCCCAAACAGCCCGTACAAATCAGTGGGATGAAACGGTTCCGCCTGCGGGCGCGGGCAAAGGCGCGGCGTGTGGCAAACTATGGTGGGTTGCTGCTGACGGGTCAGATGGGGTGGACAGAATTCCTGACAAAAAGCAGTCTGGGCAAATCCCTGCTGATGCGGACCGGCAAACTGGACCGGCCCACAGCGGCAGAGGATCAGGAATGGGAGGTCAACGGATACCTGCGTGACCTCGTTCTGACACGGGAATTCGACGCCTTCGAGGGGGACACGTTGATGTTTGCGCCCGCCAGCCAGACCCGCCGCGCTGTGACCGAGCGTTTTGGCTGGGCCGCACACCTGCCTGCGGATGTGCCGATCTACATGCTTGAGGGCTGGCACGAAGACGCCCTGCTGAAGAACGGCACGGCCCGCATAGCCGAGGTCATCCAGGCCCGCCTGAACCGGGCACAGCGGCGTCTGGCGGCCTGAGCCGGCGTGCCTGGGACAGTGCGCGTTGACATCTGGGCCTGGGCGCTGACCGGCGACCCGGCCCGGCAATCATGGTTCGCGTCCCTCCTGTCAGCGGACGAAACCCAACGCGCGGGCCGGTTCGTGCGCCCGCGGGACCGCACTCATTTCGTGGCAGCACGGGGTCGTTTGCGGGAAATCCTGTCTAGCTATGCCGGGACCGCACCTGAGGCACTGCGCATCGACACCACCGCCAAATCCAAGCCTGTTCTGACGGATGGCCCCGCCTTCAACCTGTCCCATTCCGGTGGGTATGCCGTTCTGGCCGTGGCACCGGATCACACAGAAACCGACCTGCCACTGGGCATCGACATCGAAGCCCCGCGCGCGGTTGAACCACAGCTTGCCGAACTTTCCTTCTCCGCGACCGAACAGGCGCAGATCGCTGCACATTCAGAACCTGAATGGACCAACGCCTTCTTCCGCTGCTGGACGCGGAAAGAGGCTGTGATCAAGGCGCTTGGCACAGGGCTGTACACCGATCTGAGCAGTTTTGATGTCACGCTGCGCGCCGATGACCCGGTTGCAGTGACCCGCACGGGACCGGACCTCCCGACGCCTGCCAACTGGCGACTTTTCCATTTCGACATGGGGCCCGGCATTCCCGGCGCGTTGGCCTGCATCACGACTGCTCAGGATATTGACATCAACGTCTGCGACGCGCCGGATTCTGTCCGCCCGGTCTTTCGTTTCTGATCGAATCCCCTATGCTGAATATAAGACGGCAAGGGAAGAACGCATGTCCCAGGACATCGACTATGGAAACCTGATGCACGAGGCCATGCGTGGCCTGATCCGAAAGGTTTTGACCGACATATCGGAAAACGGTCTGCCCGGTGCGCATCATTTCTTCATCACCTTTGATACGGACCATCCCGATGCCGAACTGGCGGACTGGTTGTCCGACCGTTACCCGGGCGAAATGACCGTGGTCATGCAGCACTGGTTCGACAATCTGGACGTGACCGAGGACGGGTTTTCCGTCACGCTGAATTTCGGCAACCGGCCCGAGCCGCTGTATATCCCGTTTGATGCGATCAAAACCTTTGTCGATCCCTCCGTTGAATTCGGCCTGCGGTTCGAAACGGCTGAAGATGAGGACGAGGAGGAAACGCCAGTTGTCGACCCGAATCCGGTGGCGGAACTGATCGACGTGGCCGAGGATCAACAGCAGACCGACGCAGAAATCGTGTCGCTGGACAGTTTCCGCAAGTAAGCGCTTAAATCTCGATATCCAATGTCACCGGAAAGTGGTCAGACGCGGAAAGCAACGCGCCCCGCAATTCTTCGTCCCGCCAACAAGCGGCATCGTTAAATGGATGCCAGATGCGCCAGGCCGGGCGACGTGACATCAAATCGGGCGAGATCATCACATAGTCCAGCAACGCCTGCAGATAAGTCTGCTGTGGGTGCATTAGAAACCGCGCCGTTGTGTGCATCGCGGGTAATCGCCGCTGCAAGGCCTGCCGCGCATGCGGATCATAGAGGTCGTCGCCCATGATGATCTCGACCGACGAACGTCCAAACAGGTTTTCGTATTCGTCCAGTCCCGGACCATCGTTCAGATCACCCAGCAGAATCAGCCCATCCCCCTGCTCCAGATGATGTTCCACCCGACGGCGCAACCAGATCGCTTGCGCCAATTGCTTGCGCCGGTTCGCGATGGAGCGCCGCATGACCTCGTCCCGCGTGGTCGCACCATGAGGGGCCTTGGATTTCAGATGGGCACCGATCACACGCAAGGCGGTACCTTTTGCCGTACGTATCGCTAACTCCAATGGCGGTTTCGAAAACCTCACCTTGTCCTCGGTCGCATCGACATCCAGGTCGATCCTGAAATCCTGATCAAACCGAGGGGCTGCGCCGCTTACATCACCCACCGGGTCGTGACGGACCTCCATCCGCTCCGGGTCGTAGAGCAGAGCGATTTCCTGTTGCGTGTCGTTCAGGAACCCGGTCTGCACCTCTCGCGTGCGCAGATCGTAGGCGGTGGCAAAGTTCGCCAAAGCCTGTTCGGTGTGGCGTTTGCGCGACCCATCCGGGGCCTCGATCACCATGACAGCGTCACAGTCGAGCGTGCGGAAAACATGCCCCAATGCATCAGCCTGAGCCAGACGGGTCACATCGCGGCGACCGGACCACTCATTATCGCGGATCAGCGTGTCATCCGGCCCGAACAGGTTTGTGAACCATTCCACATTGTAGGCCGCAATCCGCATCTCTGAGCCTCACAGCGTGCCGTTGATCTCTTCCCAGGCGCGGTTGATGTCAATCAGCCGGCGTTCAGCCAGGCGAATGGCTTCTTCCGGAACCCCCCGCGCCATCATGCTGTCCGGGTGGGTCTGCCGCACGAGATGCCGCCAGGCCTTGCGGATCTCTTCCAAGGTCATGTCGGGTGTCACACCTAGAACGGTATAGGGATCTGGCGCCGCGTCCGGGACGAACCTTGCCCGCAGGGCCCGAAACACCGGGTCGGACATACCAAAAATACCCGCCACCGTTTCCAGAAAGTCATCCTCGCCCGGATGATACTCCCCATCAGCAACAGCAATGTAGAACAGACCTTCCAACAGGTCCGTCAGGGTATCCGGATCATCGGCAAACATCTTCTGGATACGGCGGGGAGTAGTCTACTCACCCGCACACAACCGTCGTCCCCTGTTACACAACACAAC
>JBFOMB010000017.1:0-17297 GCA_040830545.1 Paracoccaceae bacterium
GATCGGTATCCGCACCAGGTGTCCGGTGGTCAGTTGCAGCGGTGTATGACGGCGTTGGCCCTGTGCCCCGAACCTGATCTGGTGGTGTTCGACGAACCAACAACCGCGCTCGACGTGACCACCCAGATCGATGTCCTTATGGCGATCAAAGAGGCAATCGCCGACACGGGCGTCGCTGCGCTTTACATCACCCACGACCTTGCTGTCGTGGCGCAGGCCAGCGACGACATCATGGTGTTGCGGATGGGTGATACGGTCGAATATGGCAGCACTGACCAGATCATCAATAACCCGCAAGAGGACTATACCAAGGCTCTGGTTTCGGTGCGTTCGATTGAGCACGAGGAAAAACAGCCCACGCCGGAAGCGGTACTGAGCGTCGACGGCATCACCGCGCGCTACAAGGGACTGAACTTTGACGTGCTGCACAACGTCAATGTCGAGCTTCATCCGGGGCAGACGCTGGCGGTTGTGGGCGAATCCGGGTCTGGCAAGTCGACGCTGGCGCGGGTGATCACTGGTCTGTTGCCCCCGCGCGACGGTGAGATCACCTTTGCGGGGCGCAAGCTCAGCCGTGACCTCAAGGGCCGCTCGCGCGAGGATTTGCGTGAGCTTCAGATGATCTACCAAATGGCTGATGTGGCGATGAACCCGCGTCAAACAGTTGGCACGATCATCGGTCGCCCTCTGGAGTTCTATTTCGGAATGCGCGGCGCTGAAAAACGCAAGCGGGTTGTAGAATTGCTGGATGAGATCGAATTGGGCGAGAAGTTCATCGATCGCTATCCGGCGGAACTGTCCGGCGGCCAGAAACAGCGTGTCTGTATTGCCCGGTCCCTGGCTGCCAAGCCCAAGATGATCATCTGTGATGAGGTCACCTCGGCCTTGGACCCGCTTGTGGCTGACGGCATCCTGAAGCTGCTGATGGACCTGCAAAAGATAGAGGACGTGGCCTATCTGTTCATCACCCACGATTTGGCGACGGTACGCGCCATCAGCGACAGTATCGCGGTGATGTATCAGGGCCGCGTGGTTCGCTATGGTCCCAAGTCACAGGTGCTGAGCCCGCCGTTTGACGACTATACCGACCTGTTGCTCAGTTCCGTGCCGGAGATGCATCTGGGCTGGCTGGAAGAGGTCGTTGCCCACCGCAAAATGGAAAGCGCCGGGAACTGATCCCGACGCTTCAAAGATCAAACCGGCAGATCCTCTGCCGGTTTTTTCATGCCTCAGGCCGTTACACCGTATCGGTCATGGTGCGTCCTTAGGACCTGACGCAATTCGTCCCGATACCGCATCCCGTGCAGGGTCTGACGCAACTCTCCGTCGCCATCAAATAGCAGCAAGGTGACATGCGGAACGCCATGGCGATTGGCAAAGGTTGCACCTTCGGTCTGGCGGATATCAGCCACAAGGTAGACCAGATCACACTCTCCGAACTGCTTCATCGCGTTGCGGACTTCCTTTTGAAGCGCTGTGCAGGTCGGACACTGCGGGTCATGCACCTGTACAATCACCGGCTTGCCCTGCCCGACACGGGTCAGGTCCTGTTCAGCCTGCATCGCACGCACAGACCGCATCATGAAAAAGCCGGCACCACCTGCGGCGGCTATGCCAATCGCACCATTGCGCGCCAGCTTCAGGAACTGTCGCCGTGACTGCTCGGCTTTGGCCTCAGGTGTTTGCGCCTTCTTCTGCTGCGCCTTTTTTCGTTTTGAAAGTTTCGCCATTGTCCCACTCGCGTCCCTGTCTCTGGCCCCAAGGATATGAGCAAACAGGACCCACCAGCTTCACATTTCCGCGACCAACGCCATGCTATTTTCGCGCGCAACAGATGTCGCAATTGGTACAGCCTAGTAACAGGCGACCTGCCAAAAGGGACGCAACACCTTAAGAAAGACCACTGACATGAACCACAAACTACTGCTGATCATCCTCGACGGCGTTCCCTATCGCAATTTCCGCCGCTTGTTCGGCAATCTGGAAGGCTGGGTCGACACTGGTGAGGCGCGGAGTTGGAAACTACGATCCGTCCTGCCCTCGACCTCGGCCAGTTGCTATGCCTCGATCCATACGGGCGTGACGCCGCAGGAACATGGCTGCACCGGCAATGGGAATGTCTTCCGCCTAGGCCACAAGGACGTGTTCAGCCAGGTTCGTGAGGCGGGCGGCGTGACCGGGGCCGTGACTCACAGTTTTTGGTCGCAATTCTTCAAGCGGCACCCCTTCGATTACGTACGCGATGTCGAATAAGATAAACCGGAGAGTAAAACGATCAATCATGGTCGGTTTCGCACCATGACCGGCTATGGCAAAGCCAACCAAATGACGCCCTGTGACGTGGACCTGTTTGCCACACTGACAAACTTGTGCCTGCGGTTCGGGCTGGATTACGGCATTCTGCACACCAGCACGCTGGACAGTATGGGCCACCGTTTTTTTCACGATTGCGAGGAAATGGACCACGCCTGCTTCGTCATGGACGAGATGCTGGCTCCGTTCATCCCACGCTGGCGACAATTGGGGTATGAAGTCATCGTCACCGCAGATCACGGTCAGGACGAACGCGGCCACCATGGCGGACGCGGACCGTTGCAACAGGAAACAGCGCTATATTACTTCGGGGGTGCCGAAGGCCCCGAAGCAGATACGGTGATCGATCAGTTGCAACTTGCCCCGACGATCCTGACGCGGATGGGCGCACCTGTGGCCGATACGATGAAAGCTGCTCCGTTCCTGAAGTGACCGATCAGTCGTAGGGCCAGATGTTCTGGCCCAGCGCCTCAATCGCAACCGAGATGCGCTCGAAACTGTCGGCGGCACGTTTCACGCCGGTCCGAGCGCGCAGGTATCCGTGAACAAGGCCAGGCTCGTTGATCCAATGGGCCTGCCCGCCCGCTGCATTGATCTGTTCGCAATAAACCGCACCATCGTCGCGCAAGGGGTCACAATCCGCAGTCACAACCACCGTCGGTGGCAGACCCGAGAAATCCGTATCGCACAAAGGCGCAAAGGTCGGATCGTTTTGCGGCACCTGCCCGTTGCAGCGGACTTTTTCATAAAACAGGATTTCTTCTCGGGTCAGCAATGGCGCTTGGGCGTGTTCCACATACGAGCCTTTGGACGTATCGCCACCCAATCCGGGATAGATGAGGACCTGCCCCAGCAGGTTTTCAATCTTTCCGCGCCCATACTGAGCTACGGCCGCCGCCAGATTCCCTCCCGCGCTGTCGCCAGCCAGAACGAAAGGGTCTTTGAACTCCTGCGCCGCCCAATTTGTCGCGGTCCAACTGTCCTGAAACTGCGCGGGATGCACATGTTCGGGACACAGGCGATAGTCCACGGCGACCACCCTGTATCCGGTCTGCGCGCAAATTTCGGCGCAGACATCGTCATGGCTGTCCAACCCCCCGACAACAAACCCGCCGCCGTGGAAATAGACAACTGTCCGTGTCGGATCACCGGCCGTGTAAACGCGAACAGGCACGCCATCAGCGTGCCTGTCCTCCGTTTCAACAACCTCAGGTCGCGGCTGGCGAAAGTCCCGGCACATCGCGTCATAAACGCGACGCTGTTCGTCGATCGACATCTCGACCGCATCATCCGGATAGCTTTCTGCCGTTCGTCTTATGAACGCCCAGGTTTCTTCATCAATCAGGCGTTCATAGTCCATTTTGCCTCCTGGTCAGGCAGCCCACTCCCACGGCCGGGTGAAGGTTCCCAGCACCTTGTTGACATCCTCTTCCGAAGCGCCATTGGCGTCAAGCTGCGCGACCAGTCCGCGTTTCTTGTCGTCGATCACCGAAACCGTCCTGGCTGCAACGTCCGACTTTTCCAGCGCCGCGTTATAGATCCGAATGATGGCGTCCTTGCGCAGGTCCGGCTTAAAGACCTTTCCGACCGCGGTTTTTGGCAGTTCGTCCAAAATCGTCAGATGCTTTGGTTGCGCCGCGCGTTCGTGAATGTGGACCGAGCAGTACTCCATCAGCTCTGCTTCGGTGGCCGAGGCACCGTCGACCAGTTCGACATAGACGCAGGGAACCTCACCAGCGTGGGAATCCGGCTGACCGATAGCTCCAGCAAAGGCCACCGCATCGTGGCCCAGCAGGGCCTCTTCGATTTCGGCCGGGTCGATATTGTGACCGCCACGAATGATCAGGTCCTTGGCGCGACCGGTGATCCACAGATACCCTTCCTCGTCAAAGCGACCGAGGTCGCCTGTCCGCAGGTATTTGTCAAAGTGGTACAGGCCTTCGTTCTTTTCGGCCTCGGTATAGGTGTGGCCTGCGAAGACGCCCGGGTTCGAGATACAAATCTCGCCGATCTCATCCGTACCGCATTCTTTCGGCCCATCCGGGCCGTCCATCAGGATTTTGACATCCGTATAAGGGAACGGAATACCGATCGAGCCGATCTTTTTCTCGCCATCCACCGGGTTGCAGGACACCAGACAGGTCGCCTCGGTCAGGCCATAGCCCTCGACGATGGTCACGCCTGTTGAGTCCTCAAAGCGGCGGAACAGTTCGACCGGCAGCGGAGCCGAGCCCGAAAAGGCCGTTTTCACGGTCGAGATATCCGCATCCACCGGACGCTGCATCTTGGCGGCAATCGCGGTGGGAACAGTGATGATGAAAGAGACCTTCCAGCGTTCGATCAGCTTCCAGAAGTTGTCGAACACACCGTCGCCGCGATAGCCCTGCGGCGTCGGAAAGATCACATGCGCGCCAGACGTCACGGCGGCCATGACGATCACATGGACAGCAAAGACGTGGAACATGGGCAGCGGGCACATGATGACGTCTTCTTCGGTGAACAGGAGCGTATTCCCCAGCCAGCCATTGTAGATCAGGCCGGAATACTTGTGCTGCGCCACTTTGGGCATACCCGTGGTTCCACCGGTGTGGAAATAGCACGCTACGCGATCTTCCTTGCTGTCCTCGAAGGCCAAGGTGGTCGGCTGCTTTTTCAATTCACGGTTAAAGTTCTTGTAGTCCGCGTGGGCCAGATGCTCTTTGTCTTCCATCTTGGGACGCACCAGCGGCACGATCCAGGATTTCGGCGGGGTCAGATACCGGTTCAGGTCGATCTCAAGAACGGTTTTGACGCCGGGGGCATGGCGCACGGCTTCGGCCACTTTCTGGGCCACATCTGTCTTGGGGAACGGTCTTAGCGTGACCACAACCTTTGCCCCGGTCTCGCGCAGAATGGCGGCGATCTGTTCGGGCTCCAGCAACGGGTTGATTGGGTTGACGATCCCGGCGATCGCGCCACCCATCATAGTGATCAGCGTCTCGTTACTGTTGGGCAGCACATAAGCCACCACATCCTTTTCACCGACGCCCAGCGACCGGAACAGGTTGGCAGCCTGATTGACCTTACCCAGCAACTCGGACCACGTCAGCGTCTCGGCCTTGTCCATGGGACCCGAGAAAATCTGAAAGCTGACAGCGTTGCTGTTCGGGTGTTTTTCAGCTGTGCGCGATAGCAACTGGTGGAATGTAACCGGAACGTCGCGGTCCTCCCACGGCATCTCCTGTTCCATTCTTGCCTTGTCTTCAAGTCCCACAAAGGCCATGTGGCTCCTCCCTTTATCTATCCCGTGTCAGGCACAGGTTTTTGCATTCATCGCCAAGATGGAAGCAAAACTGCGCACGATCAAGAAAGGGCTTAGCCGTGAAGCCAACAAAGGGGTAGAATTACGCTACGGAGCAAATGAATTTGCCCCAGCGTCACATCACTCGGCCGCTATTCCGTCGGTGAATTGCAGACGGGCCAGACGGGCATACAAGCCGTCCTGTGCCACAAGATCGTCATGGGTGCCCTGCGCCACGATTTGCCCGGCTTCCATAACCACGATGCGGTCGGCCTTTTTAACCGTTGCCAGCCTGTGTGCAACGATCAGCGTGGTGCGCCCGGCGCGCATCTGATCGACCGCCCCCTGCACCGCGCGTTCACTTTCGGCATCCAGAGCCGAGGTTGCCTCGTCCAACAAAAGAACCGGCGCGTCGCGCAGGATGGCACGGGCAATGGCGATGCGTTGTTTTTGCCCGCCAGACAGCATTACGCCACGTTCGCCAACAAAGCTGTCATAGCCTTCGGGCAGAGCCGAGATAAAGTCATGCGCAGCTGCGGCGCGGGCTGCGGCCTCAACCTCGGCATCGGTGGCGTCCAGACGGCCAAAGCGAATGTTCTCGCGGGCCGACGCGGCAAAAATCACCGGGTCCTGTGGCACCAGCGCCATGTGGCGGCGGAAATCGGCCCGATCAACCTCGCGCAGATCGACGCCGTCCAGACTGACATGTCCCGATGCGGGGTCATAAAACCGCTGGATCATCTGAATGACGGTGGTCTTGCCAGCCCCCGAGGGGCCGACAAAGGCTACGGTTTCGCCGGGATTGACCTGTAGACTCAGATGCTCCAGCGCCACGATGTCCGGCCGCGATGGATAGCGGAAGGTCACATCGTCAAATCGAATCTCGCCGCGAACCGGTGTGGGCAGCGATTTGGCCCGGGCCGGGTCCTTGACCATATCCTGGGCGTTCAACAGCTCGACCAGACGCTCAGTGGCACCGGCGGCGCGCTGCAGTTCGCTCCAGATTTCTGACAAGGCCGCAACCGAGCCAGCCATGATGATCGAATAGATCACGAATTGAATCAGAACGCCTTCGGACATTTCGCCGTTACGGACGTCATTCGCCCCCATCCACAGCACTCCGACGATGCCCGAGAACACAAGGAAGATCACGATGACCGTCAGAACAGCGCGGGTTTGAATACGCCGCAGCGAGACAACATAAGACGTTTCGGTCATGTCACCGAATTGCTTGCGGCTGGCCTGTTCATGGGTGAAGGCCTGAACCGTTTGTACCGCACCCAATGCCTCACCGGCGTTGCCGGATGAGGCGGCGATCCAGTCCTGATTTTCCCGGCTGATCACCCGTAGACGCCGGCCCAGAACCAGAATCGGCACAACCACCAGCGGGATCAGCAACAGAACCATGCCGGTCAGTTTGGCCGAGGTCAGCAACATCAGGACCAACCCACCGATGAACAACAGCATATTGCGCAGCGCGATGGAAACGGATGAGCCTAGAACCGACTGAATCAAGGTCGTGTCGGTGGTGATACGGCTCAGGACCTCTCCGGTCATGATGCGTTCATAGAACTCGGGACTCATGCCGATAACGCGGTCGAACACGGCTTTGCGGATATCGGCCACCACGCGTTCGCCCAGCCGGGTCACAAGCGCATACCGCAGCCCTGTTCCCACGGCCAAAACGGCGGCGATGCCAAGAGCGGCAAGAAAGTACCACTCCAGCAAAGCGCCATCTTCGATGCGGAAGTTGTCGACAACGCGACGCACGGCCAAGGGCAACGCCAAAGTCATGCTGGCCGTCAGGACCAATGCAATCGTCGCGCCCGCCATCAGCATCCGGTATGGGCGCATAAACGGCCACAGCGAGGCCAGAACGCCAATCTTCTTGGACTTGGCACGCTCTTCGTTTGCACCAGGAGCGGGTTGCTGAGTTGGACTGGCTGAGGCGGTTCTTGCCATGCTTGGCCCTTAACTTCTGTTGACTTTCAGGTTGACGTTTCTTGGCCGCAGCGGAAGGCGGGGTCAAGCTTGGCGACGCAAATTGGGCACCGTTCAGGGCCATTTGACGCAGAATTTCGGGGCTGATCTGGAGCGGGCGGCGGGAATCGAACCCGCTTCATCAGCTTGGAAGGCTGAGGTAATAGCCAGTATACGACGCCCGCTCAGCGCAGGTCGGTTTAAGGGATGCGTGTGGTGTCGTCAAGCATCGTTCGACAGCGAATTTCAATTTCTGCGCGCATTGTTTCGGGGTGTCGGTGGTACCCTTAAACGGCTGGCCTCAAACCTGTTCAGGAAGCCATGCGCATGTTCTCAGGTCCGACGATATCCGTATCATCGACGCATAGTGGAGGGGCCGTTGTGCGGGCAAACCGATCAGGGATTCGGGATAAGTCGTCGCGGCGGCCAAAGCATCCTGCAAAGGTACCCCCACGCGGTTAACCAGATTGCGGATCGCGGTGGTCAAATCCAGATCCGCGCCAGCAAGCGTTCCGTCCTCAAGGGTCAGGCGCCCGTCCTTTCGTTGAATCCGGCGCCCTTCAAGTTTGAATTCGGTTTGTTCGGTGCCTGCAACGGCCATGGCATCGCTGACCAGAAAAATCTGACCCGGCCCGGCTTTGGCGGCCCAGGCTGCTCGCATAACCTCGGGGTGGACATGGATGCCGTCCGCGATCAACCCGGCCGACAAGCCGCCAGTGGCCAACGCTGCACCAACCAGACCGGGTTCACGATTGCCCATTTGGCTCATCGCATTGAACAGGTGCGTGACACAGCGTGCACCCGCTGCCGCATAGCGTTGACAGGTGGCAAAATCCGCATCGCTATGCCCCAGGGACACCAGAATGCCGGCGTCAGACAGCGCCCGAACCTGATGCTCTGAAACGGTTTCGGGCGCGACGGTAACCTTGAGGCATGGCAGATCGCCTGCCGCTTCGATCAATGCGGCCAAGTCTGCGTCTTCCATTGGTCGGATCAACGCCCCGTCATGGGCACCCTTGCGGGCAACCGACAGATGCGGTCCTTCCAGATGTAACCCGGCAACGCCCGGCACTCCGTCCTGCACCGCTTGAATCGTTGCCGCAATGGCTGCCCGTGTTTTCTCGGGCGTGTCCGTGATCAATGTCGGTAACAGCGTACCCACGCCCAACCGGCGATGCGCGGCGGCGATCCGGTGGATTGTTTCAACCGAGGGATCGTCGTTGAACATTACGCCATCGCCGCCGTTCACTTGCAGGTCGACGTAAGCCGGGCTCAGGATATCTCCATTCAGATCAATGACCTGCCCCTCATCCTCAGCTTGCGCCTCGGGCACCTGAGAGGCCATCTTGCCGTCGCGGAAAACAACGGCCAAACCGGACTGCAATTGCTTGCCGTCGAACAGAGCACCGTTGCGAAAGGTAACTGATCCTGAAGTCATACTGTCTCTGTCACCTTTTTGAGATGGCGCGGCGCGTCCGGGTCGATCCCGCGCGCGGCCGCCACGGCCTCGACCATACTGTAAAACGACGTGATGGTTGCAATCGGATCGGTCAGCCAATGATCGGTTCTGACAACTGGCAAACTTTGCGCGCGGGACACCTTATCAGTTGCAGCGAACACCGTCGCGCCCTTGTCCGCAAGCATGTCCGCCGCCTCAGCCGTCGTCTGTTCCGCCGCATCCTTGGCGGCAAACACAATGGTGGGGAACCCCTCTTCGACGATCGAAACCGGACCATGCAGCACCTCGGCTGCCGAATAGCTTTCGGCGTGAATCTGGCAGGTTTCCTTGATCTTCAGGGCAGCCTCGTTCGATATCGCATAAGACGGGCCGCGGCCCAGAGTGAACAGGGACCGGCCCGTGATTGCCTCTGCTGCTGTGGACCAGTCACATTGCGCCGCTTGCTCCAAATGGCCGGGCAGCGAACGGAGTGCGTCGCCAAGTTCAGCGTCTCCCTTGACTTCGGCCAGCAACCAAAGGCCAGCCACCAGCGACGTTACAAAGGTTTTAGTCGCAGCCACACTCAGTTCCGGACCCGCATGCAAAGGCAACGCTGCATCCGTCACTTCAGCCAGACGCGACGCGGTATTGTTGGTGATCGCGACGGTTGTCCCACCCGACGCCTTGAGCGATCGCGTCATCCCGACGATATCCGGGCTTTGACCAGACTGAGAAACGGACAAGCTCAGCGCGCCGTTCGCCCTTAGATCAGCCCCATAAATCGAGCTGACCGACGGTCCCACCGAAGCCACAGGCAGGTTCAGCAAAAGCTCGCTGGCATATTTGATGTACAGGCACGCGTGATCGGACGATCCGCGCGCCACGGTGATCAGGAACCGTGGATCGGCTTCTTTTATCAGCCGTGATGCCTCGTGAATGTTTGCCGCGCCCTGGCTGAGCAGTCTTTCGACTGCCTCGGGGATTTCCAGAATCTCCTGGCGCATCTTCGAGCTGTGTTCAGACATCTTTGTCCGGCCTTTCCGGTTACAAGCGCAATTCGGCGACAAAATCATAGGCGTCACCGCGATAGAGGGACCGGGTCAATTCCGCGACCCGCCCGTTTTTCAGGAATGAGACCCGCTCGATATTCAACCCGGCTGCCCCCTCGGGCACGTCCAGCAATTCTGCCTCGCGGGCGGCAAGGTTCAGGGCTGATATCTTCTGCACTGCGCGCACCGGCCGTCGGCCAAGTCGATCCAGCACTTCATAGAGCGAGGTGGTCACTTCAACCGGGTTGGGAAGGACATCTAGCGGCAGAGAGGCGCGCTCCAGCGCAAGCGGACGGCCATCGGCCTCGCGCAAGCGATAGATGCGGGATATCTGTTCGCTGTCCTTCAAGCTCAAGGCTTGGACCTCTTCTGCGGTCGGAGCGAAAACGCCCCGTTCCAGCCATTTCGATGTGGTCTGCATACCGCGACTGGACATGTCTTCGGTAAACGAGGTCAAATGCGTCAGAGACTGTTCGACCCGGGGAACACGCTCGCGAATAATCGAACCAGACCCCTGGCGCTGTTCGATCACGCCTTCCTGAACCAATTCTTGTATGGCCTTACGGACCGTCACGCGGGACAGGTCGGTGATTTCGACTAGTTCTCTTTCTGAGGGCAGAGAGGAATTTGGCGGCAACACGCCGGTGTCGATCCCCTCTTGCAACCTGCGCCGCAACTGAACGTATCTCGGACCGCTTTCGGGGCTCAGCCACGATTCCGCCCGCAAGAACTCAGTGATGCTCATGCTGCACCTCCTTTGCCAACGCCAATGCACCAGAAAGAGGTTCTGCTAACGGAACCGAAATGGCCGCTTGCATGTCTTCCGGCAGGTAAGGCGCATAAAATGGCGCAATCCCACCTGTCAGGCAAATGACCCTGCCGGGGTGCCAACCCAGCCGTGCTGCGGTTTTGGCGATATAGTCCGCCCCATCCTGCAGGATGCCTTCTGCAACAGCATCACCGCCCTGCGCGGCGGATGTCACCTCGGGCGCCAGTGCACCGAGTTGGGTTGGAGTGGCCATTCCGGCGAACCGCACCAAGCCTGCCGGGCCATCCAGATCGGCCAGTAGTTTTTCAGTCAAACCGGTGGCAGAACGCGTGCCATCATATGCGCACAAAGCTTCGGACAGGCTCCGGCGGCCAACCCATTGCGCCGAAGCCTCATCCCCCAAAACGGGTCCCCAGCCCCCGGCGAACCGCATCTGACCGCCCTCTTGCAGCGCCAGAAAGGAGCCTGTCCCGCAATGCGCGATCATACCATCCTGCGCCCCAAGCGCGCCGCGAACCGCGGCGGGTCTATCGTCCTCGATCCGCGCGCAGGTCAAACCAAGCGCATCGCGCAATTGCCCGGCGATCCGTTCGTCGGTGACGCCCGCAAGGCCAATAAAGGACGGCCAATTGCGCATGGCCTTTTCCTCGACCCCCAGCCGCCGGGAGATTTCATCAACCCCGGCCCGAATCTGGACAAGCGCACCCTCGAAGTCAGTTGAGACATTGGCAGCACCCGTCTCAATGCTATGCACCACGCCATCGACCTCGCAGGCCATACGGCATCGCGTTCCACCGCCATCTACGGCCAACACAGCGCTGATTGGAGACTCAGTCATGACAATACCATCATAATACCTATTAGGTATGAGAAAGTCAGAATTTGGGGTAATTTAGCGGCCTGGGGTGCAAAATCTTGTTGCTGTGCTGAAAGATTCCCTCTCCGAACAAAGTGCGTGTAAGTGGTATTAAATAGGTATTTCACTGGGAACACATGGGGGATTCTCTTGACGCTGCCGCTGACTGAACAATTGCACCCTGACGCGACAAGGCTCAACCGAGGCAATCTGACAACTTCATCCCGCGCTTCGGTAGAAAATCAGGACGCTATCACCTTCTTGCGTATTCCGCTGATTTTCCAGTTTAATCAACACCGTTCCATAACCTTCACACAGCGGTTACAAACCTGTCACAAAGACTCCCTAAATGCCGTTCATCAACTCTGACACGACAGCCAGGAGCCATCCATGAGAGACGTCGACCCCACCACACTTTCCGCCGACGACTGGGACGAACTGCATTTCCCCCGCCCTGAAGAAAACGACTTTGACCGCGTCGTCGAACGCGCCATCTCACGCCGTGGTTTCCTGGGCGGTGTGCTGGCCTTTGGTTCGGGTGCCGCGGCCATGGGTGCTGGCCTGATGGGGTCAACTGCTGCCCACGCCGTCACCACGTCGCGCTTTGCCTTCACTCCGATTGCAGCCCAGACCGATGGTACGGTTCACGTGCCCGAAGGGTATGAGTGGAAAGTGATGATGCGCTGGGGTGACCCGCTGTTTTCTGACGCTGATGGGTATGACCTGACCGATGGCGGTGCCGCCGAGAAATCCGACCGTATCTTCGGCGAAAACACCGACGGGATGGAGACCTTCTCGTTCCAGGGTCACGAACTGATCGCGATCAACCACGAGTATCCGAACCGCAAAATCAACCTGCCTGCCGCGCAGGAAGGTGTACCTGCCAAGGCCGACGATGTTCTGAAACTGCAGAACATTCAGGGCGTGACCGTGATGGAAATCGTCGAAGGCCCCGATGGCTGGTCCGTCGTCAAAGATAGCCCGTTCAACCGTCGTATCCACCACAACACGCCGATGAATATCGTCGGCCCCGCAGCCGGTCATGATCTGCTGAAAACCGAGGCCGACCCGACAGGCACCACGTCGCTGGGCACCATGAACAACTGTGGCGCAGGCAAGACCCCCTGGGGCACCTACCTGACCTGCGAAGAGAACTTTAACGGCTACTTCGGTTCCTCGGACGAAAACGCCAGCTACGACCAGAAGGTCGCGGACGGCATGATGCGTTATGGCATCAAAGCCGAAAGCTGGAACGGGTATGAGCTGTTCGATCCGCGTTTCGACACTTCGAAAAACCCGAACGAGCCGCACCGCGCAGGCTGGATCGTTGAGATCGACCCAACCAAACCGGACAGCACGCCGGTCAAGCACACTGGTCTGGGCCGGTTCAAACACGAAAACGCCGAGGTGACGCTGGCCGCAGATGGCCGCGTGGTTGTCTATATGGGCGACGATGAACGCGGCGAGTACCTGTACAAGTTCGTCTCGAACGGCACCTATCAGCCCGGTGGTGAGACCGAGAGCCTGCTGAACGATGGCACGCTCTATGTCGCCAAATTCAACGACGATGCTAGCGGTGAGTGGCTGCCTCTTACGCCGGAAACCACCGGTATGGATGACGCCGAAATCCGTATCTTCACCCGGATGGCCGCGTCGGCTGCGGGCGGCACCACCATGGACCGTCCCGAGTGGGTTGCCTCCAGTCCAGTTGCGGTTGAGGCCTATTGCTGCCTGACCAACAACAAGAACCGTGGCGTGAAGCCGAATGCCGGTGGTGACGACACTTCGGTCAACCCGGTCAACCCGCGTGAGGCCAATAAATACGGTCAGATCGTGCGCTGGCGTCCGGCAAATGACGACCACGCCGCTGAAACCTTCGACTGGGATCTGTACGTCATGGCCGGTAACCCGACCGTGCACTCGGACGAGCGTGCTGGTTCGCCGAACGTAAACGAGGGCAACCTGTTTAACTCGCCTGACGGAATGGCCATCGACTCGACCGGCCTGATCTGGATTCAGACGGACGGCAATGACGACAACGAGGAAGATTTCGCTGGCAACGGCAACAACCAGATGCTGGTTGGCGATCCGATCACCGGCGAAATCGCACGCTTCATGACCGGCCCGAATGGCTGTGAAGTTACTGGACTGGCCTGGTCCAGCGACCTGCGCACGATGTTTGTCGGCATTCAGCACCCCGGTAGCGAGTGGCCGGATGGCGGCACGCCGCGGTCCTCGGTGATTGCAATCAAACGTGCAGACAACGATCTGGTTGGATAATCCCCACCGAATTGAAACGCCCCCGAACCTTGCGGTCTCGGGGGCGTTTTTTTGTCAGATGTCCTGACCCGGTGGCGCCAGCGGTCCTCCGGGTGCCAGCAAGTGGCGCTCTGACAGCCAGGGGTTCAACTCCAGCGCCTGATTCAAAGCTTCCCGCGCTTCATCCAGCCTTTGCAGACCCAATAAAGTCAGTGCGCGACCGCTAATGGCGGCGACGTGGTTTGGTGACAGTTCGATGGCTCTGTCCAGATCGGGCAAAGCGGCCTCATAATCCTGCCGCAGGTAATGCGCAAAGGCGCGCTGGTTGTATCCTTCGGCATAAGAGGGGCAATAGGCGATCAGCTTATCGAAATCCTCAATTGCGCCCAGCAGGTCCCACGCGTTGCGACGTGTCATGCCTCGATCCAGCACCGCCTGCGCGCTTTCATCCGGCGCGTCCGTCCAGAACTGCCACAACTGGTTTGACAGCTGGCGGGCAGCTTGTTCC
This sequence comes from Paracoccaceae bacterium, assembly GCA_040830545.1. Classification (GTDB taxonomy): domain Bacteria; phylum Pseudomonadota; class Alphaproteobacteria; order Rhodobacterales; family Rhodobacteraceae; genus HXMU1420-2. The sequence continues at coordinate 14,453 of JBFOMB010000017.1, forward strand.
GAATCTGCCTGTTGGATTTGCGCGATGACCCCGCTGACATCCGCGCTGTGATCCGGCGCAACGGGGCACCCCTCGGCATAAGCAGCCGTGGCCGCGATTAACAGGACAGAAGCAAAGGCGATTTGTTTCATAACCCAATGGTGACGCGCGCGTGCGTCCCGTCAACCCATCCCTTCTATAGCTCCGGACACGCCGGTCTCTTTCACTGCCTCCATCGCAACGAAGGTCGACGTGCTGGCGACATGCGGCAAAGACGAGATTTTCTCGGCCAGAACTGCCCGGTATTCCGACATCGAACCGGTGCGGATTTTCAGCAGATAGTCGAAATTCGACGCAATCATATGGGCTTGCTCGATCTCGGCCACCCGGCGCACCGCCGCATTGAACTCGGACAACGCCTTCTCGCGCGTGTCGGTCAGACGCACCTCGACAAAGGCGACATGGTCCAGCCCAAGGCGAATGGGGTCCAGCAGGGCGCGGTAGCCGGTGATGATCCCTTCGGCCTCAAGTCGCTTCACACGTGCTTGAGTGGGGGATTTGGACAATCCAATGCGCCGCGCAAGGTCCGCCACCGAGACGCGCCCGTCCTCAGCCAGAATCGTCAGGATCGACCGGTCAAACCGATCGAGATCGGGATGGTCTTTTTGCATCGTTGAGCCCCAAAAATTCAGATCATTCGCCTTTTGAAATCACAATTTAAGGCGATTGTCCTGAAAAATCGACTGTATACTCCCCGAAAGCACCGGAGGATACATGACACACAGCCTGCGCACCCATATCGACAACCAGACCTACGCCGATCAGTCCGAAATTCTGGACCATCTGATCACGGAGGTCGAGTTGTCCGAGACCGACCGCACCGCGATCTGTGCTGCGGCTGCACAGTTGGTGCGCGATATCCGGTCCAGCACCTCGCCGGGCATGATGGAGGTGTTTCTGGCCGAATACGGCCTGTCCACCGATGAAGGCATCGCACTGATGTGTCTGGCCGAGGCTTTGCTGCGGGTCCCGGATGCCGACACGATTGATGCGTTGATCGAAGACAAGATCGCGCCGTCGGACTGGGGCAAGCATCTTGGGCAATCCTCGTCCTCTCTGGTCAACGCATCGACCTGGGCCTTGATGTTGACCGGTAAGGTTTTGGACGAAGACAAAGCGTCCCCGGCCAGCGCCCTGCGCGGGGCGATCAAACGGCTGGGGGAACCGGTGATCCGCACCGCAGTCGGGCGGGCGATGAAAGAGATGGGTCGCCAATTCGTGCTGGGCGAAACCATCCGGTCTGCCATGGATCGCGCCAGCGGGATGGAGGCCAAGGGCTATACCTATTCCTACGACATGCTGGGCGAGGCCGCGCGCACCGAGGCTGATGCCGCTCGCTATCACCTGTCCTATTCCCGCGCCATTGCGGCCATCGCCGATGCCTGCACCCATGACGACATTCGTGCCAATCCGGGAATTTCGGTTAAGCTGTCCGCCCTGCACCCACGCTATGAGCTGGCGCAGGAAGACCGGGTGATGGATGAGCTGATGCCACGCCTGCGCGCGCTGTGTCTGTTGGCCAAGGCCGCTGGAATGGGGCTGAATGTCGACGCCGAAGAGGCTGACCGCTTGTCGCTGTCCCTGCAAGTGATCGAAGCCGTGATGGCTGAACCAGCGCTGGCGGGATGGGACGGTCTTGGGATTGTGGTTCAGGCCTACGGGCCACGTGCCGGGATCGTGCTGGATACGCTTTACGACATGGCTGAACGCCATGACCGCAAGTTGATGGTACGGCTAGTCAAAGGCGCGTACTGGGATACCGAGATCAAGCGTGCCCAAGTCGAAGGCGTTGAGGGCTTTCCGGTGTTCACGCGCAAATCGGCGACAGATATCTCGTATATTTCGAACGCCCGCAAACTGTTGGGCATGACCGACCGGATCTATCCGCAATTGGCCACCCATAACGCCCATACGGTCAGTGCGATCCTGCATATGGCCGGCACCCAGCCCTTCGAGTTCCAGCGCCTGCACGGAATGGGTGAAACCCTGCATCAGATCGTTAAAGATCAAAGCAACACGCGTTGCCGGATTTACGCTCCGGTCGGGGCGCATCGGGACCTGTTGGCCTATCTTGTGCGACGCCTGCTGGAAAACGGCGCAAACTCGTCCTTCGTCAACCAGATCGTGGATGAGAACGTACCACCCGAGGAGGTTGCAGCAGACCCGTTCGACACCGTTCTGGAACCAAAGCCCCCGATGCCAACCGGCCCTGATCTGTTTCAGCCGGCACGCCCCAATTCCAAGGGCTTTGACCTGCACCACACGCTGACGCTTGATCGGATCGACGCGGCGCGCGATGCCTTCCGGGCGCATCACTGGTACTCGCAGCCGTTGCTGTCGGACCACGCCAACCCTGAGGATGACCAGCCTGTCCTCAACCCAGCACAACCGCAGGATCGGCCCGGCGCGATCGCCGCAGCCAGCGCGCAAGATGTTGAACTGGCGTTGGCCTCTGCCTCCCCATGGCAGGCTTCGGCGCAGGATCGGAAACGCATTCTGAACGCCGCGGCTGACCTGTACGAGGCACATTACGGCGAGTTGTTTGCGCTGTTGGCCCGCGAGGCAGGGAAATCTGTGCCCGACGCAGTGGCCGAACTGCGCGAGGCGGTTGATTTCCTGCGTTATTACGCAGCGAATATCCCCGAGGCCGAACCGGCGGGAACCTTTTCATGCATCAGCCCGTGGAACTTCCCGCGGGCGGTTTTCACCGGGCAAATTTCGGGCGCATTGGCAACGGGCAACGCTGTTCTGGCCAAACCAGCACCCCCAACGCCCCCGATCGCCCCTAGCGCCGGGCAAACGCTGC